>CAXBCP010000009.1:0-142268 GCA_963974055.1 uncultured Rhodospirillaceae bacterium | reverse complement strand
GCACCGTATTCCGGGCCGGAATTAACCCTGTTTTTTCGGGCCGGTTTCGCGGCAAATTCGACAAAAAATTAAAATAAAATTTGATCAATAATTGGGCATTCTGCAACCCTTTGATAAATAAAGCGAAATATTGTGAATATAGTTAATTTTCATAAATTAATGTTAAAATGAAACACAATATATATTGAAATTAACTAAGTATAGCTTCCACATTACTGCCTGTAGAGACGGTGATTAACCGGCGGACACGGTTAACAAAACAGGTGGTGTTATGCGGTATTTGACTGGACTTGTTCTTTCCCTGGCGGTGATTGCGGCAACGGCCGAAGTTTCCGCGGCGGGCCTTAAAGATGCGAAGAAGGCGGGCAACAGCCCCGATCTCCATTGCCTTGCCCAGAACATCTATTTCGAAGCGCGCGGCGAGCCGATGATCGGCAAGGTCGCAGTCGGTCACGTCGTGCTGAACCGGGCGGCGGACCGCCGCTGGCCCGGTCGGGTGTGTTCGGTGATCAAGCAGGGCGGCTACAAGAAACGCCACCGCTGCCAGTTTTCGTGGTGGTGCGACGGCCGCAGCGACGAGCCGGTGAACCGCGCCGCGTGGAAGGAAAGCCTGCATGTCGCGAAGTTGATCAAAAAAGGCGTCGCCAACGATCCGACCAACGGTTCGCTGTGGTATCATGCGATCAGCGTCAGCCCGAGTTGGGCCAAAAAGCTCGACCGTTATGCCCGGATCGGCCAGCATATCTTCTACACGGATCCGAAGCGCGCGCCGAAGCAGGTCGCGGATGCGTCATTGGGCGGCCGGTAAATATCCGGCGGCGTGAAACGGAGCGGGCGGCGCAGAGATCGTTTCTCTATATTGCCGGGATGTTGAACAGGGGGATATCGATGCGTGGTTTTTTAATGGCGGCGGGTGTCGCGGGTTTCGTGGCGGTTGCCGTCTCCGGTGCGGTCGCTGCGCCGGTGTTGGATCAGGACCAGTCGGTATCGACGAACGGCAGTCTGGCCGGCACATCGAATATCCTGATTCAGTCTTTCCGCCAGGCGTCGAATACCCTGACCGGCGTGTCGGTTATGTTCAGTGGATCGGGAAGCGTGTCTTTGCATGTGCTCGAAATTCTCGACAATCTTCCGGGCGCGGGCGGCAACGTGCTCGCGAGCGGATCCGCCGGTTCCCCGGCGCCGACCGGTGTTCCTTCCTTCGTCTTCTTCGATTTTTCGACGATTGCCGTCACCCCCGAGACCGATCTGTTTTTCCGTCTTCGGCCCGGGGCAGGGCAGGCCAGCAGAAATGTCGCGGGAACCGGCGATGTTTACAGCCGGGGGCAGTTTTATTCGCTTGATGGAAACCTGTCGTTTCCGCAGTTCGATCTGGCCTTTCAGACATTCGCGGAGAGCAGTGTGACGGTGCCGGCGCCGACAGGGCCGGTCCTGATGGGGTTCGCGATTCTCGGCCTGGCCGTCATGCGCCGGAAGCGATTGACCCTCGCCGTCCGCTAAACTGCCGGATCCCGCCGCTGTTCTATCCCGCACAATCCACGCAACGCGCGATAGCGGGGTTGAGTTCCAGCCGCTTCGGCGCGATATCGTCGCCGCACTCGACGCAATAGCCGAATTCTCCGGCTTCCATGCGCCGTAGCGCGGCGTCGATCTGTGCTATTTCGACCCGGCGGCGCTGGATCGTCGCCTGGGCCATGGCCTGCCCCTGGAGCGCGTCCATCCGCGACAGCCGCCCCTGCACCTGCTGGTCGAGTTCGACCGGCGCGGCGGAGTCCGAGGCGTTCGCGACCGAGGCGATCAGGTCGGCTTTTCGGTCCGCCAGCAACGACCCGAATTTTTCGATATCGACGCTCACGCCGCTATTCGGCCGCTTCGCGCGGTGTCTCGGGCGCAATGACGGTATTCCACGCATGGGTTTCGATTGCGTGGTTTTCGGCTTCGGCGCGGACGATGTTGGCGGGATCCTGTCCCGCCGCCATGCGGTCCAGAGACCGGCGGAGCTGACGGCGCAGCAATACGACCCCCCGGTCCGAGGTGCCGAGGTTTTCCAGCGCATGGATCGCGATGGGCCGCTGGCTTTCCTGCGCTTCCATGTCGTCCGGATTGCGCTGTTTGTCCTCATACGGGCGGTCGCGCAGATTACCCGGCCGGATGTCGGTAACCGTGTCTGTGCCGGCTTTCCATCCCGCCAACGGCGCGCCGTCTTCGTCCCGGGGCCAGGCAACGATCGAGATGCCGTAGAGATGCTCGTTATCGACCGGCACGCACCAGGTAACCTCTGTCGCCCGCGACCGGTACTTGGCGTCGGTTCCCTGTTCGTGAATGCTGGGGATCAGGCTGATATTCGGCAGCACTACTTCGGCATGGCGTTCCAGCCTGTTTCCGTTGGGCAGGTTCCGGTGCATGTTGTAGCGGACGCCAAGGGGCGTTTCCTCGAAACCGAGATCCGGCCAGCCGGTGGTTGTGACGACGCTGCCGAACTGGTCGCCTGAATTGGCGGCGTGGAGTATCAGCAAATGATAGGCGTCGACGACGTTCTCGAAATGCTGAAGCCAGTTGCAGTCCCGGACATAGCCGATGGCGTGGTCTTCCCACAGGCGCATGCCGCGCAGCACCACGTCGTCGCGGTAGCGGGTGTCGATGATGTCATACATCGGGAAGAGCGGCATTTCCGCCGGCGGCCCCATATAGATAAAGATCAGTCCGCCATATTCATGGGTTGGATAGCCGGGTTGCCAGATATCCATCTTTTCACGGAATTCAGGGGTTTCGCACGCCATGTCGATGCACTTGCCGTCGGTGGCGAATTTCCAGCCGTGGTAACAGCAGCGCAGGCCGTCTTCTTCGATCCGGCCCCATTCGAGCGACGTGCCGCGATGGGGACAGTGAAGTTCCAGGCAGCCGGTGGCGCCGGTGGCGTCCCGGAAGACGACGAGGTCCTCGCACATGATGCGCACGCGTTTGGGCAGGTCCGTTACTTCGTCCGAGGTACAGACGGGCTGCCAGTAGCGGCGCAGCATCTCTCCCATGGGCGAGCCGCGTTCGACATGGGTAAGCGTAAAGTCTTCATCCGGGATTTCGTGGTGATATCGTGATTTCATTTCCGTTCTCCGTATCAGGATATTTATTCGGCCGTCGTTCATATGCCGTCTTCACAGGCGGCGTATTCGTTCAGGCGCATGTCTGTCGGAAATATTTTGATCCTCGTATGCGATGCGCTCGTGACGTGTTTTTATGATATAATTCACCATCGTGTAATCAATTATACAATAATGAATTACGTCGGCAACGACGATTCTCGATAATCACGGCAGAATTGAACGGATGAATATCAAGCCGTCAAAGAAAACTGATGCCCGTGCCGGTATACAATCGGTCGAAGTGGCCGCCCGCTTGCTGGACGCGATGGCGGCGGCTGATGGGCCGATGCCTCTCAAGGCGCTTGCGGATGCCGCAGGAATGGCTGCCAGCAAGGCGCATCGCTATCTGGTCAGTATGTGCCGTACCGGGATGATGGAACAGGATCCAGAGACTGGTTTGTACGATTTCGGTCGTGCGGCTCTTGCGGTCGGGCTTGCGGCACTTGGGCGAATAGACGTGGTGGCCGTGGCGACGCGCGCTCTTCGTGGTTTAAGCGATCGTACCGGTGCAACCGCGGTCCTCGCAGTGTGGGGTGAGCATGGCCCGACGGTGATCCGGTTCGAAGAAAACGCGCAGCCGGTCAGGATGAACGTTCGGGTCGGTTCAACCCTGCCGACAGCCTTGTCGGCAATCGGTCAGGTATTTGCGGCTTACCTGCCCGCCAGTTTAATAGATCCGCAGATTGAGCTGGAGGAGAAACACTATGGCGGCAGCCATGATGCCGGAGAATTTGACCATATTCTGACCCGCGTTCGCCAACGCCGGCTGAACCGAAACGTAGGAACCTATATTCCTGGTGTATCGGCCCTGGCTGCGCCTGTCTTCGATGCGCAAGGGCGCCTGGTGGCGGCCGTGGGATTGTTGGGGCATCAGGCGTCTCTGGATACGTCGTGGACGGGAAGCGTCGTCCAGAATCTCGATCGGACGGCCCGGGATATTTCCGAACAGCTAGGTTTCGCCGACCCCGAAAATCCGGGTGCCCAACGAAATTGAAAAGGGGTGCCCTGCGGCACCCCTTCAACACTGATGAAACAGTCTTGGGACGGCGTTACGCCGCGACCGTTGCCCGCCGGCGCAGCAGGTAATGCGCCGTGCAATGCTCGGCGCAGTAATGCCGGCCGGGCTGGTTGGTCTTGCCGCAGATGTGCAGGCCGAATTTCCCTGCTTCGTCGCTCGGCCAGCGGCACATCCATGCCTCCACATCCGCTGACGGATGATGGAATACAGGTTCTTCGAATATGACGGGCTCCGGCTCCGGCTCCTTCTTCGGAATTTCCGTGCCGCGCTGCAGGTTCAGTCTGTGCGCCTTGCCGATCACGGCATTGCGCGTCACGCCGCCACCCAGCTTCTCGGCGATCTGACGCGCCGACAAACCTTCTGCCCATAGCCGCGTGAGTGTTTCGACCCGTTCGGGACTCCACTGCATTGCTATACCTCCTCGTGCCTTTACTCTTGTGCCAACCCGTACTACATGAACTACATGCAGTATGTTACAAATCGGTGACTACTATATATGGGTAAGCGCTGAGAGCAACCGGAATCTGCGGTTTTTGGCAAAATTCCTGTGGACAGGCGCGTCTGGGGATAAGCACCCGTAACGTACTGTTATTGCACCGCAATGAAGCCGAATCGCCAAGCCTCAGCCTGTGGATGGATGAGATACCCCCAGCCCTGTGTGCAGTTTTGCCGGAAAATGCCCTGAAACGCCCTGAAAACGGCCGGAATTCCGGCGCCGGTTTTGCCGGGTGGATTCAGCGGACGGTTTCAGGCGGCGGTATCGCCCTTGTAGCTGGTCAGACTGATGATCTCGAGCACGTTGCCGTCAGGGTCGTGGAAATAGGCGCGGGGACCGTTCACCGCGCCGCCCTGGCGGTCTTCTTCGAAAAACACGTCGACACCGTTCGCGGTAAGATCCGCCTTGGCTTCTTCATAGTGATCGGCATCGACGATGAAGGCGTGATGGACGTTGTGATCGTCGGGATCGATCCTGGCTTCCGACTTCGCGAGAATCACGCAATCGCCGCCGGTATCGAGAAACACCATGCCGTGTTCATGGTTCACCTGTATCGGCGTCATGCCCAGAATATCGGCATAGAACGCCATGCTGCGGACGGTGTCGGTCACCGGTATGGTGAAATGGGCCAGTCCCTTTGTTTTTATCATCGCCGTTTCCCTTTTGCTCGAAGCGCTGCGATCTTGCCGTGGCGGCGGGTTCGGCGGGGAGTATAGCCCGGTGCCCGCCGTTTTTCGACCGCCGACCGAATGTCGCCGTCCGAATCCGTCCCGGCGCGGTGTTCCCGGGTATCGCGTTGTTCCCGCCGTCTGTATTAAGCTGGCAACGAACAGCAAACAGACCCGGGACAAGGCGACATGACATACGACGTAGCGATTATCGGCGGCGGTTTTGCCGGATTGACGGCGGCAAATCACGCGGCGCTTGGCGGCGCGCGGCCGGTGGTGCTCGAAGCCGGGAGCGACGAGCTGTATATGTGCAATTCGCGGGTCGCGACGGGAGCACTGCACGTCGCCTTCCGCAGCCCGGAAGACCCGGCGGACGACCTGTTCCAGGCGATCCAGGACCAGACTTCGGGCACGGCGCGCGACGATATCGCCCGCACGGTCACAGACGGCGCCCGGGCGACGATCGACTGGATGCGGGACGAAGGCTGCGAATTCATGCAGCATCCGCGCCGCTCCTACGGCCTGCCCATGATGGCGCCGTTGCGCGCGATGTGCGCCGGGCTCGACTGGGAAGAAAGCGGGCCGAACCGGTTCCTGAACTCCCTGGCGGAAAAACTGGCCGCCCGCGGCGGCGAATTGCGGCGGGGCGCCCGGGTGACGCAGATCCTGACCGAGGACGGCCGTGTGTGCGGTGTCGAGCTTGAGGGCGGGGAGCGGATTGCGGCGAAGGCGGTTGTGGTCGCCGATGGCGGGTTCCAGGCGGATCGCGGCCTGATCGGCGAACATATCACCGCCGCGCCGGACAAGGTCCGGCAACGCAATACGGAAACCGGGCGGGGAGACGGTCTGCGCATGGCGGCACAGATCGGCGCGGCGACGGTCGGGCTCGGCGCGTTTTACGGACATGTCCTCAGCCGCGATGCGCTCAACGACGAGCGGCTCTGGCCCTACCCGCAGGTCGATGTCATCTGTGCGAAAGGCATCGTCGTGACGCCGGACGGAAAACGTTTTGCCGATGAAGGTCTCGGCGGCATCTATATGGCGAACGCGATCGCCGGACTTGCCGACCCGCTGACGGCCACTGCGGTGTTCGATGCGTCGGTCTGGGAGGACGCCCGGGAATCGGACATCGTGCCGCCGAATCCGGCGCTGACCGAGAATGGCGGTACGGTACTGTCCGCCGATACGCTCGAGGACCTGGCAGGCAAGGCCGGTATCGACGCCGCCGGATTGTCGGCGACGGCGGAAGACTTCAACGGCCTCGTCCGGGCAGGCAGCGCACCGGCGCTGACGCCGGAACGGACGACGCTCGCTTATCCCGCGCATACCCTCGAAAAGGCGCCGTTCTACGCCATCCCGTTATGCGCCGGAATCACGGTGACGTCCGGCGGGCTGTCGGTCGACGGCGAGGCGCGCGTGCTGGACGGCGCAGGGGCGCCGATTCCCGGATTGTATGCGGCCGGGTCCGTGGTCGGCGGGCTCGAAGGCGGGCCCAAGGCCGGTTATGTGGGCGGGCTGATCAAGGCGTTCGGCATCGGCAGGGTCGCCGGCAGGACGGTCGCCGCAGAGATCGGCGCGCAGGTGCCGGGCGACTAAGCGGAACGCCAGTCCGGCATCTCGACGGCCAGAAGACCACGAAAGGCGTTTTATATATTCTACTTGCAAATGCGAATGGTTCTCATTAGGAATGGGCCCGTCGACGAGATGGTTTTGTCTGTTTCGTTGATTGCGGACAGGCCGCATCGAGATTTCATCCAACAGGCGCCATGAAGGCAAAATGACATGAATGCAAACAATGAGGCTCCATATGCCGGCGCTCCGGCATCCGAACATCCGACCGCTTCATTGGCCGGTGGATTGCGCGAACTCAAAAGCGAAGAACTGCTTCGGGGGGCTACGGAAATCCTGATCCGGCACGGACAAGACCACTACCGGCTTCGCACGACCAGCAAGGGAAAGCTCATTCTGACCAAATGACTGCGCCGGCGTTATTCCCGGACCCATATGTGAGAACCTAACAAGACCTTCAGCCAGCCACCCAGGAAACCGTCACGGTTACTGCAGCCAGCCACAGGCAGTGCAACGTGACGGAGGCCCAAACATGGCGGACTCGGCTGTTTCATACAGACGGATATACGGCGGCATAATTTGCGCCCTCGCGGTCATTGTCGTCGCCGCCGTATCTGCGCCGACGGGGCCGGGTTGCGCCCTGGGAATCCGCGCGGGGACTGGTCTTTCGCCGGTTTCCGCATCGGTGACCGGAACACCCATAGATCAGATCGAAAACGCCGGCAGGTCGATTTCCGCCGGCCCGTTCCCGTTCGCGCGCCACGCCCGGACCTGCACAGCGGATCCCGTGACGCGGACCGGACAATCGAAGGGGCAGTCGCCCGCGTAACCCGAAGATCGCCTTTAAAAAACATATCAGACACGAAGGAGACGAAAATGGCCGACACATCGATACTGGAAAAGGAATCCCCGTCCGACCTGCAGACGCGCTGGCAGGCGTTGAAAGGCACCGAGCCCGGTCTGCGGGCAAAGGAAGCGGCGGCGCGTCTCGGTGTTACCGAGGCGGAACTGGTGGCCTGCCGCTGCGGCGAGGGCGTGCGGCGGTTGTCCGGGCCGTGGGGCGACCTGCTGCAGGACCTGCCGTCGCTTGGCGAGGTTATGGCGCTGACCCGGAACGAACACGTCGTCCATGAAAAGCACGGAACCTACGGCAATATATCCGTCGCCCGGTCGATGGGGCTGGTGCTGAACCGCGAAATCGATCTGCGCGTGCTGCTGAGCAACTGGGGCAGCGGTTTCGCGGTTGTCGAGGAAGTCGCCAGCGGCCTCCGGCACAGCCTTCAGTTCTTCGGAACGGACGGCGCGGCGATTCATAAAATCTATCTGCCGAAAGACGCCGATACCGGCGCCTACGAGGCGCTGGTGCAGCGCTATCTTCACGACGAACAGGCGGCGCCGCTGGCGATAACGCCGCGCCCGGCGGCGCGGGCCGAAAAACCCGATTCCGATATCCGGGTTGCCGAAATGCGCGATGCCTGGCTTGCCCTGGAAGACGTGCACGATTTCATGATCCTGTTGCGCAAATACAAGGTCGGCCGGGTCCAGGCAATGCGGCTGGTGGGCGAAGACCTGGCCTGGCGCGTCGATACGGGGTCGTTCGTCCGTGCGCTCGAAGAAGCCGCGGCCACGTCGCTGTCGATCATGGTCTTCGTCGCCAGTCCCGGTGTCATTCAGGTTCATACGGGGCCGATCGAAACCGTGCGGCGGGTGAGCGAGTGGTTCAACGTCCTTGACCCGCGCTTCAACCTTCATCTCAGGGACGCCGATATCGCGTCGGCCTGGGTGGTGCGCAAACCGACCAAAAACGGGATCGTCACCTCGATGGAGATATTCAACGAGGACAATCAGCAGATCGCGCTGATGTTCGGCGAACGCGGCGAGAACAAGTCCGAAAACCCGGTCTGGCGCGCGCTTGCCGAATCGCTCGACAGGGTACCGTCCTGAAAACATGTCCGGGGGCGAAGGGGCGTCGCCCCCGGTACCGGTAAACCGGCGGTCTGGCGCGTGCCGGCCGGTTGCCTTCAGCCGGCCGTTTCTCTTCCCGGTTTGAGGTGTCCCGGTCCGGGCCTGCGCGCCACCGGGTAAAGGTCAGTCTTTATACGGATCAGTCTTTGTCGACCGCGGGTTTGCCGATCCGGATCAGGTAGCCGCCGGACCGTTCATCCAGTTCGAGGTTGAGCAGGCCCCGGTCTTCGGCTTCCTCGAGAAGGTCGGCGAAGGCGCGGAAGCCGTAATAGCTCTCGCTGAAACCGGGGCGGCGGCGTTTGAGCGTCTGTTTCACCATCGAGCCCCAGATCGGATCGCCGCGCTCGGCGGACAGCGCTTCGGCGGTTTCCATGACCAGTTCTATGGCTTCGTCCTCGCTGCCGCCGTTTTTGTCGTCGGCGGGCGCCTTTGCGGATGTTCTGGACGTCTCGGCCTTTTGCGGCGTTTTCGCCTCGCCGGCGGGTTTTTTCGTACCGCCGCGCTTGCGCGACTTGGTCGTGTCGCTGGCGCGCACCAGGTCGTCGTAGAAGATGAACTCGTCGCAGTTGTTCATCAGCAGGTCCGACGTGCTGTTCTTGACCCCGACGCCGATGACGGTCTTCGCATTCTCGCGCAGTTTGCTGACCAGCGGCGAAAAGTCGGAATCGCCGCTGATGATCACGAAGGTATCGATATGTTCCTTCGTGTAGCAAAGATCGAGCGCATCGACGACCATGTGAATATCGGCGGAATTCTTGCCCGACTGGCGGGTATGGGGGATCTCGATCAGCTCGAAGGCGGCGTCGTGCATCACGGCCTTGAAGTCCTTGTAGCGGTCCCAGTCGCAATAGGCCTTCTTGGCGACGATGCTGCCCTTGACCAGAAGCCGCTCGAGCACCAGCGCGATATCGAATTTAGGATATTTCGCGTCCCGCACCCCCAGGGCGACGTTCTCGAAATCGCAGAACAGCGCCAGGCTGGCATTTCCGTCGGAATTGTTTGTGGTCATAAAACGTCCGTCAGAGTTTGAATTCGGGCAAGTCTAGCACGCCTGCGAAATGCGTTGGGAAATATGGCGGGTACGGCCGCGGCAAAGGCCGCCGGCAGACTCATGGGAGGGGGCGACGGGACAGAGCGTTCAAGTCCGTCTCCCGTCCGGCATCGCCGGGCCCGTCGGGGGCATGTCGCATTTAATTGCGCGTTCCCGGTTTCAGGACGCGATGCGGTGTCGAAGATTTTACACCTTACCGTCGAAAAAGACCGAAATATGTCGGGATTTTTTACACAATCGAAGGGTGTTCCCGTGTTTTTCAATAGCAAGCTATTGATTTTTTGGGTTTTTCGTTTTGACCTCCGGGGTTGGCATGAAATTTGCATAACCTCTCGTGGCAGTTGTCTTCGAATGGCTGCCCGGAAAGTGTCGGTTAACTGAACACTGTCGCAGAATAGGTGGAGTGAGATGGAAACAAGAATGGAAAAACTGGTTCGTATGGTTGCCGCAGTCGCATTCGCGGCGACGGTGGCTTTTGGTGCTGCCAAGGTCCAGGCGGGACCGGTACCGGCTGGCGCAACCTGCGTCGGCGATTGCGGCACGAACGGGGCGGACGGCGTCGTGACGCTTTCGCCGCTCGGCAATTCGTCCTACCTGTATATTTCCACCGAAGGCGGTGTCGCAGGCGCCGGACAGATTTCCGGCATCGGCGGCACGGACGGCTCGCAGCTGACGACGCCGGTCTTTACGGCGACCGCCGGCGATCAACTGAAGTTCTACTTCAACTACGTCACCTCGGACGGATCCGGCTATGCGGATTACGGCTTCGCGCAGTTGCTTGACGCCGGCAGCAACGTTGCCGCTACTCTCTTCACCGCCCGCACCCAGCCCAGCGGCAACACGTCGCCGGGTTTCGGTCTTCCGGCCAACGATTCGACCCTCACGCCTGCCACCAGCGGAATCATCGGCGGCGGCCCGACGTGGTCCGTACTCGGCAGCGATTCCGGCTCGTGCTACAGTGCCGGTTGCGGTTATACCGGATGGATCGAGTCCACTTACACCATCGCTGCTTCCGGCACCTATTCGCTGCTGTTCGGCGTGACGAACTGGAGCGACACCTTCTACGATACGGGGATGGCGATCGATGGCGTGACCATTGCCGGCAACACCATTATCTCTGCCGTCCCCGAGCCGATGTCGCTGGCGCTTTTCGGCGCGGCCCTTATGGCGTTCGGCACGATGCGCCGCCGTGGGCGTGTCGGTGCCGAGTAGATAGCCCCATCGGCGATCTGCTTGAGCGCGGCGACGGAACAGTCACGCGGGCATTCGCGGGACAACCAAGCCGCAACCGCCGGGAACGCGGCCGCCGGAGAGCGGTACAACGCCATAATTACGGCGAAACGCTGCACTAACGGTCAGCCGTCTTCGACTGCCTGGTGGGTCGGCTGGTGCGAAAGCCCCTGTCACCAACGGCTACACAAATGTGAGGAAATCCCTCCGGGGGATTTTTGGCGACTTACGCGGCCTTCGGCCACGGTTCGGCAAAAATGGTGGGCGCGGCTGGGATTGAACCAGCGACCCCTCGCGTGTGAGGCGAGTGCTCTCCCGCTGAGCTACGCGCCCGGGACCCCGACAGGATCTCGTCATCCGGGGCCGCGCATATAAATCCGCCCGACGGTTCTTGTCAACGCCGGTCGTGAAGAGCATCTAGGAGTAGCGCGTAATCGCGTATACTGGCGGAACCATACCTGCTGAAGAGGTGCTGTGATGAAATCTGTCCTGTCGAAGCGGTCGCCCGGCTGGCGGCGCGCGTTCCGGTTCTCGCCGGCCCTTTTTCTTTCGGTTCTGTTTGCATCTCCCGCGCTGGCGGATACCGCGCCCGGCGCCGAGGCCGCCGCCGTGGCGAAAACCGGGGCCGGTTCGGGTTCCGGAGCGGGGGACGTGGACCTGTCCTACAAGGTGTATGTCGGCGGGTTTCAGGTCGGCGCCCTGAAAATCGACCTGGATCTCGCCGCGCGGAATTACGATATCGCGGCAAAGGTCAGCACGACCGGCCTCGTCGGGCGGATGTTTCCGTGGTGGATGGAAGCCTATTCCCGCGGGGCGATCGTCAGCGCCGGCGTGATGCCGGTATCCGCCGGACAGCGCAATAACTGGCGCGGCCGCGACCGGTTTATCGATCTGAAGTTCAGCGACGGCATCGCGAGAATCGACCGGATCGCGCCGAAGCCCGAAAGCGACGACCGCGACCGCGTGCCGGAGACCATGCGGACCGGCGTGGTCGATCTTGCCAGTGCGATCGTGTCGATTATCCGCAGGATGGACGGCAACAAGCCCTGCCGGGCGGAAATCCCGGTGTTCGACGGCCGCCGCCGCTACGACCTGGTCACCCGGCCCGACGGCGGCGAGAAACTGCGCCCGAACGGATATACCCCCTTTGTCGGCGAGACGGTGAACTGCCTCGTGTCGATCCGCAAAAAGGCGGGATTCAAGAAAAACGACGAATCCGGCTGGAACGACAAGGACCGCAGCGCCCGGGTGTGGATGGGCAAGGCCTTCGCCGAGGTGCCGCCGGTCCCGGTCCGCCTGACCCTGGATACGCCCTTCGGGGCTCTGATCGCCCATCTCAGCGCCGCGGAATACCAGTCCGGCGGCGACCGGATCAAACTGGGACAATAAGCGCCGCCGCCCGGCCCGCAGGCCCGGCGGACAGGCTGCGTTCGCCGATACCGCCTGGCGTGTCATTCCCCTTGGCGTCGGCGGCCCGTTTGTGGCAAGTTCCGGCCGACGGGCAGGGTGGTGCGGGTCTTTTATTCGCGTCCGTTGGTGTTTGAAACTGAACGGGTTTTCCGGGTAATGACCACGGGCGCTTGCGCTGCAATCGTACTTGCTGCTGGAATGGGAACGCGGATGAAATCGGACCTGCCCAAGGTCCTGCATCCGGTCGCCAACCGGCCGATGATTTCCCACCTTCTCGATGCGCTGTCGGCGATTTCGGCGACCAGGACCGTCGTTGTCGTCGCGCCCGGCATGACGCAGGTCGTCGAAGCCGTCGCACCCGCGGATACCGCGGTCCAGACCGAAGCGCTCGGCACCGGTCATGCGGTTCTTGCCGCCCGCGACGCCATGGGCGATTTCGACGGCGACGTGCTCGTCCTGTTCGGCGATACGCCGCTGCTGACGGCCGAAACCATGCAGGCCATGGTGGATGCGCGGCGGTCGGCGGGCAACCCGGCCGTGGTGGTGCTGGGGTTCCGTCCCGACGATCCGGCGGAATACGGCCGCCTGGTCCAGGCTGCCGATGGCGGGCTCGAATCGATTGTCGAATTCCGCGACGCCAGCGCCGATCAGCGCGAAATCGGGCTGTGCAATGCCGGCATCATGGCGATCGACGGCGCGCACCTGTTCCCGTTGCTCGACGCGGTCGGAAACGATAATTCGAAGGGCGAATACTATCTGACCGATATCGTCGAACTGGCGCGCGCCCGGGATTTGCGCTGCGCGGTGGTCGAGGCGGGCGACCCGGTCGAGGTCATGGGCGTGAACAGCCGCGCCCAGCTCGCCGAGGCGGAAGCCGCCATGCAGGCGCGCCTGCGCGACCGCGCCATGGCGGGCGGGGTGACCATGACCGACCCGGATACCGTCTGGCTGTCGGCGGACACCAAGCTCGGCCGCGATGTCGTGATCGGCCCCAATGTCTTTTTCGGGACCGGCGTGACGGTGGCCGACCATGTGGAAATTCGCGCGTTCTGTCATATCGACAATGCGGAAGTCGCATCGGGGGCGGTCATCGGGCCGTTTGCGCGCCTGCGGCCGGGGGCGAAGCTGGAAAACGACGTCCATGTCGGCAACTTCGTCGAAATCAAGGCGGCGCTGGTCGAGCGGGGCGCCAAGGTCAATCATCTCAGCTATATCGGCGATGCACGGATCGGTCCGCGCGCCAATATCGGGGCCGGCACGATTACGTGCAATTACGACGGGTTCTTCAAGGACCTGACCGATATCGGCGCCGACGCGTTTATCGGCTCCAATTCGGCACTGGTGGCACCCGTGAAGATCGGCGACGGCGCGATTGTCGGTGCCGGATCGGTAATCACCACCGAGGTGGACGCGGATGCCCTGGCGGTCGGGCGCGGCCGGCAGAAAAGTATCGGCGGCTGGGCGGCCACGTTCCGCAAAAAACGGAAAGCGGAAAAAGACGCGTCCGCAGCGAAAAAGAAATAGCAGTCATCGGCGTAGAACGGACAGGATCATATGTGCGGAATTATCGGGATCATAGGCAAGGCGGACGCGGCGCCGCTTTTGCTGGACGGCCTCAAGCGGCTCGAATACCGCGGCTATGATTCCGCGGGAATCGCCACCCTGGTCGACGGCGGTATCGAACGCCGCCGGGCCGAGGGCAAGATCGCGAATCTCGAAAAACTGATCGCGGGGCAGCCCCTGCCGGGCACGATCGGAATCGGGCATACGCGCTGGGCGACCCATGGTTCGCCGACCGAAACCAACGCCCATCCCCACGCCGACGACCGGGTGGTGCTGGTCCATAACGGCATTATCGAAAATTTCCAGGAACTGCGGCAGGAACTGGGCGCCGACGGCCACACCTTCGAGACCGAGACCGATACCGAGGCCGTCGTTCACCTGATCAGCAGCTACCTGAAGGACGGAAAATCCCCGGCAGAAGCCGTATCGGCCGCGCTGAAGCGTCTTGAAGGGGCGTTCGCGCTGGCGATCCTGTTTGCCGGCCATGGCGGCCTGATGATTGCCGCGCGCCGGGGCAGCCCGCTTGCCATCGGGTATGGCGACGGCGAGATGTATATCGGTTCGGACGCGCTGGCGCTGGCGCCGCTGACCCAGCAGATCTGCTATCTGGAAGAAGGCGACTGGGCGGAAATCACGGCCGACGGCGCTGTCGTCCACGACGAGACCGACGCCGTCGTCGAGCGCGCGGTCCAGCAGACGGCGACATCCGGCGCGATGATCGGCAAGGGCAATTTCCCGCATTTCATGCTCAAGGAAATCTATGAGCAGCCCGCCGTCGTCGGCGACACCCTTCAGTCGATCCTGAATCCGTGGAACGAAGTCATCACCCTGCCGGAAATGCCGTTCGACCTGACGAAGATCCCGCGCATAACGATCGTGGCCTGCGGCACGTCGTTTCATGCCGGGCTGGTTGCCCGGTACTGGTTCGAAACCGTGGCCGGCGTGCCGACGGATATCGATATCGCCTCCGAATTCCGGTACCGGACGATCGAAATGCAGCAGGGCGGCATGTCGCTGTTCATTTCCCAGTCGGGCGAAACCGCGGACACCCTGGCGGCGCTGCGCTATGCCAGGGCGCAGGGCCAGCACATCGTATCGGTCGTGAACGTGACCGAAAGCTCAATGGCCCGCGAATCCGACGCCGTGCTCCGGACCCAGGCGGGCCCCGAAATCGGCGTCGCCTCGACGAAGGCGTTTACCACCCAGCTGACGACGCTGGCCTGTTTCGCCATCGGTATGGCGGCGGCGCGCGGCAAGATCAGTCGCGAAAAGGAAGCCGCGCTCTGCCATGCGCTGACCGAGGTGCCGTCGCGTATCAACGAAGTGCTCAATCACGACGGGGCAATCGAAAAGCTGGCGCATGAGGTGGCGGTTGCCCGCGACGTTCTGTATCTGGGGCGCGGCACGGGCTATCCCATCGCGCTGGAAGGCGCGCTGAAGCTGAAGGAAATTTCCTACATCCACGCCGAAGGCTACGCGGCGGGCGAAATGAAACACGGCCCCATCGCCCTGATCGACGAGCACGTGCCGGTCATCGTGATTGCGCCGTCGGACGAGCTGTTCGACAAGACGGCGTCGAACATGCAGGAAGTCGTCGCCCGCGGCGGGCGGGTCATATTCCTGTCGGACGCCGCCGGGATCGAAAAGCTCGGCAATATGGCGGCGGCGACGATTGAACTGCCGACCGTGGATCCGTTCGTGGCGCCGATCCTCTATACGATCCCGATCCAGCTGCTGGCCTATCATGTCGCCGTGCTGAAGGGCACCGACGTCGATCAGCCGCGGAACCTGGCGAAATCGGTAACGGTGGAATAGGCCGGGCGGCTGACTCGTTCCCGCGGCGCGGGTATACTCGCGCCAACAACGACCTAATTTACACGACGGCATCCGGTCCGTGGCCGGCAATAGGGAGAATGACACATGGCTGCATTGCTTGAACTGAAAGACCCGACGCTTTTCCGGGAAGCCTGTTACATCAACGGGAAATGGGTCGGCGCGGATTCGAATCAGACCATCGATGTGTCGAACCCGGCTTCCGGCGAACTGCTCGGGACGATTCCGAAGATGGGCGCCGACGAAACCCGCCAGGCGATCGAGGCGGCAAATGCCGCCTATCCGGCGTGGCGGGCAAAGACCGGCAAGGAACGCGCGGCGATCCTGCGCAAGTGGTTCGACCTGATGATGGAAAACCAGGAAGACCTCGCCAGGATGATGACCGCGGAACAGGGCAAGCCGCTGAAGGAATCCATGGGCGAGATCGTCTATGCGGCCTCGTTCATCGAATGGTTCGCCGAGGAAGGCAAGCGCATCTACGGCGACACAATTCCGCAGCATGCTCCGGGCAAGCGCATCGTCGTTACCAAGGAACCCATCGGGGTCTGCGCTGCGATCACCCCGTGGAACTTCCCGTCGGCGATGATCACCCGCAAGGCGGGCCCGGCCCTGGCGGCAGGCTGTACGATGGTCGTCAAACCCGCGACGGCGACGCCCTATTCGGCGCTGGCCCTGGCCGAGCTTGGCGAACGCGCCGGTATTCCGGCCGGCGTGTTCAGCGTCGTGACGGGATCGTCCGGGGCGATCGGCGGCGAAATGACGTCGAACCCGACCGTGCGCAAGCTGACCTTCACCGGGTCGACCGAAATCGGCAAGCTGCTGATGGAACAATGCGCCGGCACCGTCAAGAAGACATCGATGGAGCTTGGCGGCAATGCGCCCTTCATCGTGTTCAACGACGCCGATATCGACGCCGCGGTCGACGGCGCGATGGCGTCCAAGTTCCGCAACACCGGCCAGACCTGCGTGTGCGCCAACCGTCTGCTGGTGCAGGACGGCGTCTACGATGAATTCTCGAAGAAGCTGGCTGCCGCGGTCGAGGAAATGCGGATCGGCGACGGCCTGCTGGGCGAGACCGAGCAGGGGCCGCTGATCGATATGGCGGCGGTCGAGAAGGTCGAGGAGCACATCCAGGACGCCGTATCGAAGGGCGCGAAGGTCATTTCCGGCGGATCGCGGCACGATCTCGGCGGCACGTTCTTCCAGCCGACCGTGCTAGCGGAGGTCAATACCGACATGAAGGTCACGAAGGAAGAAACTTTCGGGCCGGTCGCGCCGCTCTATCGTTTCGACACCGAGGAACAGGCGCTGCAGATGGCGAACGATACCGAATTCGGTCTCGCCGCCTATTTCTACAGCCGCGATATCGGCCGTATCTGGCGGGTAATGGAAGGCCTGGAATACGGCATCGTCGGCATTAACGAGGGGATTATCTCGACCGAGGTCGCACCGTTCGGCGGCATGAAGGAATCCGGCACCGGCCGCGAAGGGTCCAAATACGGCATTGAGGATTATCTTGAGATCAAATACGCGCTGATCGGCGGCATCGGGGCTTAATCCCCGCCGTCCGTTACTGCACGCCAGGCGGCGACCCGGCACCCCGGTGCCGGGCTTGCCCTGCCTGTGTCCGAACATGCCTGTCGCTGAAAGGGAACTGATATGGCTGAATACGATTACGACCTGTTTGTCATCGGCGCCGGGTCCGGCGGCGTTCGCGCGTCGCGGATGTCGTCGTCCTATGGTGCGCGCGTCGCGATCGCCGAAGAACGCTTTCTCGGCGGGACCTGCGTCAATGTCGGCTGTATCCCGAAGAAGCTCTTTTCCTACGGCTCGCACTATCCCCATGCGGCGAAAGAGGCGGCGGCCTATGGCTGGGATTTCGAGGCGCCGACACTCAGCTGGCCGCGGCTGATCGAAAACAAGAACCGCGAAATCGAACGCCTGAACGGCATTTACCGGAACATTCTCGATAGCAACGGGGTCACGCTGTACGAAGCGCGGGCCACGCTGATCGATGCCCACACGCTCGATGTCGGCGGCGAGAAAGTAACCGCCGAGAACATCCTGATCGCGACCGGCGGCAAGCCGCAGGTCTGGGACACGCCCGGTTTCGAGCACGCCATCGTGTCCGATGACGCCTTTTACCTCGAGGACCGCCCGAACCGGGTGATGGTCGCCGGCGGCGGTTACATCGCGGTGGAATTCGCCGGGATTTTCAACGGCTACGGGGCGGAAACGACGCTTGTATACCGGAGCGACACCATCCTGCGCGGCTTCGACATGGACGTCCGGAAACATCTCATGGGCGAGATGGACAAGAAGGGCGTCAACATTGTCGTGAATACGGTTATCGACCGCATCGAC
This sequence comes from uncultured Rhodospirillaceae bacterium, assembly GCA_963974055.1. Taxonomy (GTDB): domain Bacteria; phylum Pseudomonadota; class Alphaproteobacteria; order MPNO01; family UBA830; genus CAXBCP01. Next base: position 123,961 of record CAXBCP010000009.1, on the reverse strand, counting down.
AAGGTCGATGGCGGGCTGGACGTGACCCTGAGCAACGGCACCGTACAACAGGTCGATCAGGTCCTGTATGCCATCGGCCGGGTCCCGAATACGGGGAATATGGGGCTGGAGGCGGCGGGGGTCGAACTGAACGACCACGGCGCGATCGTGGTCGACGACTATTTCCGTACCAGCGTCGGCAATATTTATGCGCTCGGCGATATCATTGACCGCTTCCAGCTGACGCCGGTGGCGATCGGCGAGGCGATGCGGCTGGCGTCCAATCTGTTCCGCGGGACGAACGACAAGATGGACTATGCCGATATCCCCACGGCCGTGTTTTCGGATCCGCCGATCGGAACCGTCGGTCTGACCGAGGAAGATGCGCGGGCGAAATACGGCGATGTCGATATTTTCCGGTCGATGTTCCGGGCGCTGAAAGACACGCTGACCGGTTCGTCCGAGCAGACGCTGATGAAACTGATCGTCGACAGGGCAACGGACCGGGTGGTCGGCTGCCACATGGTGGGCCCCGACGCGGGCGAGATCACCCAGGGGTTGGGCATCGCGCTGAAATGCGGGGCGACCAAGGCGCAGTTTGACGCGACGGTCGGCATTCACCCGACGGCGGCCGAGGAATTCGTCACCATGCGCGAACCCGTGCCGCAGCCGGAAACCGCAAAGGCGGCCGAATAGGTCGCGTTCAGCCGGCGGGCGTGTCGGCCTTTCCGGCGATTACGCGGTCGGCGGGGAAGAGGACGGATATGGTCGTTCCCGCCGACGGTTCCGACCGGATTTCCAGTTCGCCATCGTGAAGCTGCAACAGCGCTTTTGCCAGCGGGACGCCAAGTCCGCTTCCCTCCTGGCTGCGCGACAGGCTGGTATCGGCCTGGTAGAATGGCTCGAAAATCTCCTGGATCTCTTCCCGGGTCATGCCGACGCCGGTGTCCCTGACGGCAATTTCCAGTTCACCCGCAGGCCGCCGCAATGTCGATACAGTTATACTGCCGGCGGACGTGAATTTTATGGCGTTGGAGACAATGTTCCCGATAGCCCGTCTGATGACGTCGTAGTCGCCTTTCATCATGAGGTCTGCTTCCGCGGCGCGTGAGTCCAGCGTGAGCCCTTTCCCGGTCGCCAGGGGCAGGAATTTCTCCGCAATGCCGTTCAGCAGCCTTGTCAGGTCGATCTCGGTTTCGTCCAGCACGATGCGGCCGGCCTCCAGGTTCGCCATTTCGAGAACGTCGTTGATGGTGGCCAGCAGTCTCTGGCCGCTGGTCAGAATGTCGTCCAGAAATTCGGCGGATTGTTTATCCCAGCCCTGTTTGCCTGCCTGTAGTTTGAGGAACTCCGAGAAGCCGATGATGGCATTCAGCGGCGTGCGCAGCTCGTGCCCCATATTGGCAAGCAGCGCCGATTTTGCCGTGCTGGCCTGTTCGGCCTCGTCGCGGGCAGCGACAAGATCCGTTTCCATCACGGCAGAGCGAAGCGCGAATTGCAGCCTGTAGCCAAGGAGCTGCCAGACGATCGGCTTGGCGATGAAATCCGTTGCGCCGGCCTGGAAACCGACCTCGATCATGTTGAGATCTTCGAGCGCGGTGACGATCACCACCGGGGTTCTGCACAGGTTTTCGTCGGCCCGGATTGCACGGCAGACCTCGAACCCGTCCATGCCCGGCATCATGACATCGAGCAGGATCAGGTCCGGTTTCAGGCGGCGCGCGATCTCCAGCCCGGCTTCGCCTGAATCGGCCTCTTCGACGCGATAGCCGCGCTGGTTCAATGCCTCTTGCGTCAGCATTCGCTGTGTCGGCTCGTCGTCGATGACGAGTATGAGCGCGCCGCGGCTTATAATCCGGCTGCCGTCCATCTCAAGCGGTCCTCCGGTTCGGCGGCATGTCGCCCGTTGCTGACCTGAGGGCTTCCGATACATCGTCGTAAAGCGCCATGACGGCGTCCAGGGCCGTCGCACAGGTCTCAATGTCCTCGTTTCGCCCGGCGATTTCCATTTTCTGGAACAAACTGCTCAATGACAGGGCGGAGACATTTGCCGCACTCGACTTGAGACTGTGGGCGACCAGGGCGATGCCGGCAAAGTCCTCCGCCGCGACGTGTTTTTCCAGCTTATGCAACTGACCGGGGGTCACGTCGAGGAATGTGCCGACGACTTTGGCGAATATCCTGTTTTCGCCGGAGCCGTCGAGCGCCCTGAGTTGCGCGATCGTTGTTTCGTCGAGCAGATCCGGGGACGGTCGCTGGGGGTATATCGTTTGATCGTCGCGGGGAACCGGCACCTTATGTTTTCGCGGGACAGTGCGGGCGGATTCGAGCCACCTTTCGAGAATCGGCGCAACATCCTGCGCGGTGAAAGGCTTGGACAGAAAATCGTCCATGCCGGCGGAGATGCATTTCTGGCGGTCCTCCTGAAACGCGTGGGCCGTCGCCGCGATGATCGGAATGCGCCGGCAACCGTTCCGCGCTTCCAGATCGCGAATCCGGCGCGTCGCTTCGATACCGTCCATACCGGGCATCTGCACGTCCATGAAGATGAGGTGGAAATCGTCGCCCGCATAGCGGTCCACCGCCTGTCGTCCGTCCTCTGCTGTCACCACGGTGCACCCCAGTCGCGTCAGGTATTCCTGGACAAGTTCCATGTTCACCGGGTTGTCTTCCGCAACAAGGACATTCGCCGAATAGGTTTGCGCGTGAACCCGTTCGTCGGCGGGCTCGCGGAATGTGTCGTCATCGATCGGTTCGCGACATTCGTCGCTACCGGAATCCGCCTCCGGCGGGTCCGCCACCGCAGATTCGATCAGTCTGCCGAGATCCACGCGGCGCACCGGTTTTGTGGCAAATTCAGCGAAGCCTGCCGCTCTGGATACGGCGCTGTCGCGATTCCAGTTGAACGATGTCAACGCGATCAGTTTTGTCCGGCCGTGACGGTCCCGTCTGCCGATCCATTCCGCCAGCGCGATGCCGTCCAACCCCGGCATGACGATATCTATAAGCGCGACGTCGAAAGGCTGTTTGGTCCGTATTGCGTCGTCGATCGCTGCCTTGGCGTCGGCTGCATTTCCGGCAACGGCAAAGTCCATGTCCCAGCCGCGGACGAATTCCGACAGTATTTCGCGGTTGACCGCGTTGTCGTCGACAATCAGGACCCGTTTTCCGGTCAGGCCTGTGCCGGGTTCGTCATGTATTGAGGCCCGGGGGGCGTCAATTTTAAGGTCGATGGAGAACTGGAAGCTCGACCCTTCGTTCGGCTGACTGTCGATATCGATGCGGCCGCCCATCAGTTTGACGATGTGATTGGCGATCGACAGGCCGAGACCTGTGCCGCCATATTTTCGGGTGATCGAGCTGTCTGCCTGCTGGAATGGATTGAACAGGCTGACAATTTTTTCGCGTTCGATGCCGATCCCGGTATCCATGACTTCGAACCGGATGAGCGCGTCGCCGTCCGTACCGCCCACACGCACCGCGCTGACGACCACAGCGCCGTCCTTGGTGAATTTGATCGCATTGCCGATGAGGTTGATGAGGACCTGCCGGAGCCTGACGGAATCGCCCCGAACCCAGCGCGGCACATTGTCGTGAACTTTGTGTGCGATGAAAATGTTCTTCGCGGCGGCGTTTTCCGAAAACAGTTCGACTGCGTCGGCGATGACGTCGTGGATATTGAATGTGGCGGTATCGAGCCGGAATTCTCCCGCTTCGATCCGGGAGACGTCGAGAACGTTGTTGATAACCCCCAACAGGGACTCCCCCGACCGCCGGATGGTATTCAGATAGCGTTGCTGATCCTGGGACAGGGCGGACTGGGCGAGCAGGTCGGCCATGCCGAAGACGCCGTTCATGGGAGTACGTATTTCATGGCTCATATTCGCGAGAAACGCCGTCTTCGCCCGGTTGGCGGCCTCCGCGGCGTCGCGGGCGGATTGGAGTTCGCGTTCGTGTTGCCTTTGTTCCGTGATGTCCGACAGCACTACGCCGACTGCGACGGGAATATTTTCGCCTGCGACGATCGGAAATTTTATCGTGTGCATCTGTCGTTCTTCGCCGGCGGCGTTGACCAGCGGTATGATCCGCTCCGAGGTTTCCAGGTTGTGGTGGACTTGCGCTGTTTCCTCGGTAGCGATCCGGCGTTGGCGGTCGTTGAACCTGGCGCCGCTATATGTCCCGATCATTTCATCGGCGGTGACGTCGAAGAATTTCTCGTACTGCCTGTTCACCATCAGGATACGGGAATCCCGGTCCAGCAGCATGACCATCATCGGAATATGATCGATATACGCGGATAACTGCGCCTGGGTTTCTTTGACTTCCGCTTCCTGCCGGCGCTGGTCCGTGACATCCCTGTTAATGCCGCCGACACCGACAATATCTCCGTTCGGCGCGTAAACCGGGAACTTGGTGTAAAGCAGAGTCCGGGACTCTCCGTCTGCATTTGTGAGTTGGGCCTCCATGTCGATCTTTTCGCCCGTCCGCAGTATCTCCAGGTCCAGTGTGTCGACTTCATCGGCAACCTGTTTCGGCAGCCATTTATCGACCCGCGAACCGATCATCTCGCTTGCGGTTAACCCGAAGAACCGCTCATAGGGGCGATTGACCATTGTTATCTTGAGATCGCGGTCTTTCAGATACATGCTGGTCGGCGAGTGATTCATGAAGGCGCTGAGCTGTGCCTGGGTCTGTTCTGCCCGGGCCTGGGCGTTGCGGCTGAAAATTTCCCGGTTTTTGATATCTGTTATGTCGGTGCTGACGCAGCCTATCCCGGCAAATGCGCCGTCACAGTCTCTGATGGGGAATTTCTCGTACCGGATCGTCCGCTTTTCTCCGTCTGCACGCGTTAGAAGTGCTTCGAGGGATTCGGGGGTTCCGGTCGCGATAATCGTCCGGTCTTCGGCCACGAACTGATCTACGAGGCTTTGTTCCGCCCAGGCCTCGGTTTTTTTTCCGATGACGTCTCTTTTCGAGACACCGTAAAATTCTTCGAACTTCCGGTTCACCATTTCCAGGCGGCCATCCAGGCTCTTTACGAACATTACCGATTGGGTGTTCTCCATGAACGCGCTGAGTTGCGCTTCGCGTTCCGCGATCCGGCGTTGATGGGCGCGGGTTACGGTCATATCCCTGGATTGTATGAGGAGGCAGCTCTCGCCGTTCCATTCGATCGGAATCCCCAATGTATCGGCTTGGACGACAGTTCCATCGAGCCGCCGGCGACCGATCGTTTCGGTGCTGGGGACCTCGCCGTCACGAAGTGCTTTCAGCCGGTTTTTGCGGATCAGGGCGTCCTGGTGTTCGGGAATCAGCACGTCGGGATTGAGACCGACCAGATCTTCCGGCGAGTCCGCGCCGTGAAGTGCCGCTGCCGCGGCATTCGCGTAAAGTATCTGCTTCGTATTGTGGATCACCATCGAGTCGGGCGCTTCCTCAAGCAAACGGCGATGCTGGTGGACGTTTCGGTTCAGCTCCCGACTTACGCTTTTGTGCCGGCGTAGCGTTCGCCGGACGACGAAGCCCAGGATTGTCATGACCGCCGCGAGCAGGATTGCCAGGGCGCCAAAGGCCAGATAACGGAGACGGTTGAGTTGCGCAGCGCGCTGGGTGGCGTCGAATTCGATCTGGATGGCGCCTTTGAGGTTTCCGGCGTCGATCAACGGCGCGAGGGCCTTGCTTATGGTTTCCGCGTTGTCGTCGGCGACAAGTCGCGAAAAGGTATGGCCGTGTTCGATCGCCTGCCGCATCTCCGGGGTTTCCGCTTCGTTGCCGATTTCCATGAAATTGGAAGTGGCGACGATCAGGCCCTGGCGATTGTAGATGCGGTATCCGACGATCTTTCCATCGAAGATGGCGTTGTCCAGCGCGATGAACCTGGCCGGATTCGCTGCGCCGGAATACGGCGATATCGGCTTTGTGTCGTCAACTGTGTTCCGGTCTTCCAGTGTGTGCGCGAAGGCTTCGGCCCAGTTCTCCGCGGCTGCGCGCCCTTCGTAATTGACGATCCCGTTGATGACCTCCCGCGCGCCGAACCAGCAGGCAAACAGCGCGACGAGCGCGAGCAGCGATGCCGTCGCGATCAGGGAGCGGTTTGTCAGGGCGAGGTTCGGCGCTAAGCGGTCGCCGTCGGTATCTGAAGGGCCCATTGGGGGCATTTTCCGAAATATTGATCAATATCCGCGATAATCCCGGAATTGCGTTAATCTTCGCCTAATGTTCTATTCTCAAGGCATTGGAAAAACGCCGGTTTTGCTGGAAATGGACGCTCAAACGGCGTATACGCGGGCCTTCGGGAAATTCGGATGAAGAGAGATTGACCATGTCGGGCAACTGGTCGCCGGATAGCTGGCGGAACAAGCCGATCGTACAGGTGCCGGAATATCCGGACACCGCCGCGCTGAAAGCCGCGGAAGACAAACTGCGCGGGTATCCGCCGCTGGTGTTCGCGGGCGAGGCGCGCAAGCTCCGTACGCAGCTCGCCGAAGTGGCGGAAGGCAGGGCATTTCTGCTGCAGGGCGGCGATTGCGCAGAAAGCTTTGCCGAATTTCATCCGAACAATATCCGCGATACGTTCCGTGTGCTGCTGCAGATGGCGGTTGTGCTGACCTTCGCTTCGGGGAAACCCGTCGTGAAAGTGGGCCGTCTGGCCGGGCAGTTCGCGAAACCGCGTTCCTCCGATATCGAGGAAGTCGGCGGCGTGACGCTGCCCAGTTATCGCGGCGATATGATCAACGACATGGCGTTTACCGCCGAAGGCCGCGCCGCCGATCCGGAACGCATGGTGCAGGTGTACAACCAGTCCGCTGCGACCCTGAACCTGCTGCGCGCCTTTGCGCAGGGCGGCTATGCCGATCTGCACGAAGTACACCGCTGGAATCTCGAATTCGTGTCGTCGGGCGATCAGGCCCGAAAATACAGCGAACTCGCCGACCGTATCGACGAGGCGATGACGTTCATGGCGGCCTGCGGGCTGACGTCGGACGTCGCCCCGCAGCTTCGGGAAACCGACTTCTATACCAGCCACGAAGCTCTCCTGCTCGGGTACGAAGAGGCCATGACGCGTGTCGATTCGACCTCCGGCGACTGGTACGACACGTCGGCGCACCTGTTGTGGATCGGCGACCGGACCCGCCAGCTCGACAGCGCCCATGTCGATTTCATGCGCGGGATTTCCAATCCGATCGGCCTGAAAACCGGCCCGAGCCAGACCGCCGACGGCTTGCTGGAACTGATCGATGCCCTGAACCCGCGGAACGATCCCGGCCGCCTGGTGCTGATCAGCAGGATGGGCCACGAACAGGTCGAGGAAAAACTGCCGGAACTCGTCCGTGCCGTCGAACGCGAAGGCAAGAAGGTGGTGTGGACCTGCGATCCGATGCACGGCAACACCATCAAGGCGCAAAGCGGGTACAAAACCCGGCCGTTCGACCGGATTCTCGAGGAGGTGCGCGGGTTTTTCGCGGTGCATGCGTCCGAGGGAACCCATGCGGGCGGCGTGCATATCGAACTGACCGGCCAGAACGTCACAGAATGCACCGGCGGCGCCCAGGCGATCACCGACGAGGGCCTGTCTGACCGATACCACACGCATTGCGATCCGCGTCTGAACGCGTCGCAGTCGCTCGAACTGGCATTCCTTGTCGGCGAACACCTGAAAGCGAAACGCGAAACCGACCGTCAGAACGGATCGTCGCGGGAGGCGGCTGAATAGCCGCTGCCGCATTGCCGATGACCGACACTCTTAAAATTGCCCTGGCGCAGCTTAACCCGACGGTCGGCGACATCGTCGGCAATGCCGCCCTGTTGCGCTCGGCGCGGGCGGATGCGGCGGCGGCCGGCGCCGATCTGGTGGTTACCAGCGAACTCGTGGTCTGCGGCTACCCGCCGGAAGACCTGGTGATCCGCCCGATCGTGCAGGACACGATCGAACGCGAGGTTTCGGCCCTCGCCGCGGAGACCGCCGATGGCGGCCCGGCAATGCTGGTCGGCACCCCGTGGGTACAGGACGGCAGGCTGTATAACGCGGCGTTGCTGCTGGACGGCGGCGAAATCTCGGCGATGCGGTTCAAGTACGACCTGCCCAATTACGGCGTTTTCGACGAAAAGCGGGTTTTCGCGGCGGGACCGCTGCCGGGGCCGGTGAATTTCCGCGGCGTCCGGCTCGGCGTGATGATCTGCGAAGACATGTGGACCGAGGAAGTCGCCGAATGCCTCGAGGAATCCGGCGCCGAAATCCTGACCGTGCTCAACGGCTCGCCCTATGAACAGGATAAATGGGATACCCGGCTGAACCTCGCGGTTGCGCGCGCAACCGAATGCCGGATGCCGCTGATCTACGTCAACCAGGTCGGCGGACAGGACGAGCTTGTCTTTGACGGCGCGTCCTTCGTGCTCGGCGCCGACGCCTCGCTGCGCGCCCAGGCCCCGGCCTGGGTCGAGAACGTCACGGTGACGGCGTGGACCCGTGACGGCGACGGCTGGGTTTGCGCCGAAACCGACCGTCATCCGCCGCCCGACGGCGACCCGGCTATTTATTCGGCGATGGTGCTGGGGTTGCGGGATTACGTGCGGAAAAGCGGTTTTCCCGGCGTGATTATCGGCATGTCGGGCGGTATCGATTCCGCGCTGACGGCGGCGGTTGCCGCCGATGCCCTGGGGCCGGATCGTGTGCATTGCGTGATGATGCCGTCGCCATATACGTCGCAGGAAAGCCTGGACGACGCGGCGGAAGCCTCGGCGCTGCTGGGGGTGCGGCTCGATTCCATTTCCATCGGGCCGGCGATGGCGGCATTCGACGACATGCTGGCCGAGGCCTTTGCCGGCAGCGACGCCGACACCACCGAGGAAAACATCCAGGCCCGGTCGCGCGGCCTGACCCTGATGGCGCTGTCGAACAAGACAGGCGCCATGGTGGTTTCGACCGGCAACAAGTCGGAGATGTCGGTCGGTTATGCGACCCTCTACGGCGATATGTGCGGCGGCTATTCGGTCCTGAAGGACGTCTACAAGACCAAGGTGTTCGAGTTGTCGCACTGGCGCAACCGGAACCTGCCCGACGGCGCATTGGGACCGGCGGGCATGGTCGTGCCGGAAAACATTATTACCAAGCCGCCGACTGCCGAGCTGAAACCCGATCAGAAGGACGAAGACACGCTGCCGCCCTACGACCGGCTGGACGCGATCCTGACCGGGCTGAACGAGCGCGATCTCAGCATTGACGACGTCGTTGCCGAAGGGCACGACCGGGCGCTGGTCCTGCGGATATGGCGCATGCTGCTGGGGGCCGAATACAAGCGCCGCCAGGCGCCGCCGGGGGTGAAGATTACCGGCCGGTCGTTCGGTCGGGACCGCCGATACCCCATCGTCAACGCATTCCGGGGCCGGTCCTAGCGCCTGTCGCAGCGGCGGGCATAAACGTTTACCTCCGGGAACCACTCTGATAGGTGTTCCCGGCTTTCATTCGGAAAATTAAGGCGATGTCGGAAAATACCAACCGGGTTTACCTGTTCGATTCAACGTTGCGCGACGGGGCACAGACGCAGGGCGTCGATTTCTCGGTGGCCGATAAATCGGCCGTCGCCCGGGCGCTTGACGGTATCGGCATCGACTATGTCGAAGGCGGCTGGCCGGGAGCGAACCCGACGGACGACGCGTTTTTCCGCGATCCGCCGGCGCTGAAGCGCGCGAAATTCACCGCGTTCGGCATGACCCGTCGCCCGGGACGGTCGGTCGAAAACGATCCCGGTGTCGCGGCGCTGCTCGACGTGAAAACCGATGCGGTCTGCATGGTCGGCAAGACGTGGGACTATCATGTCGATGTCGCGCTGGAAATTCCGCGCGAAGAAAACATCGAGATGATTTCGGATTCCATCGCCCATGCGAAGACCCATGCCGGCGAAGCGCTGTTCGACGCGGAACATTTTTTCGATGGGTACAAGGCGAACCCGGAATATGCGCTGTCCTGCGTCAAGGCCGCCTATGAAGCGGGGGCGCGCTGGATCGTGCTGTGCGACACCAATGGCGGCACCTTGCCCCACGAGGTCGACCGCATCATCCGCGAAATCGGCGAGCACGTGCCGGGCTCGCATCTCGGTATCCACTGCCACAACGACACCGAGAACGCGGTCGCCAATTCGCTGGCGGCCGTCCATGCCGGTGCGCGCCAGATCCAGGGCACCCTGAACGGTCTGGGCGAACGCTGCGGCAATGCCAATCTGACGGCGATCATCCCCAACCTGATGATCAAGATGGGGTTCGAGACCGGCGTAACCGATGACGACCTGCGCAATCTGACGCATGTATCGCGCCTGCTGGACGAACGGCTCAACCGGCCGCCGTCGCGCAATGCCGCCTATGTCGGGGAATCGGCGTTTGCCCACAAGGGCGGGCTGCATGTCTCGGCGGTCGAAAAAGACCCCGCGACTTACGAGCATATCGATCCCGAGCGGGTCGGCAATCAGCGCCATATCGTGGTGTCCGACCAGTCCGGGCGGTCTAATATCCTCGCCCGGTTCCGGGAAATCGGTCTCGACATCGATCCGAAGAACCCGAAACTGCCCCGCCTGCTGGAAATCGTGAAGGAACGCGAATTCGAGGGCTATGCCTATGACGGCGCCGAGGCCAGCTTCGAACTGCTGGCGCGGCGGACGCTGGGCGACGTGCCCGAATATTATACGCTGCACTCGTTCCGGGTCCTCGACGAGCGCCGCTGGAGCGCCCGCGGCGAGCTGGTGACCCTGTCCGAAGCGACCGTGAAGGTCGATGTCGGCAAGGAGCACCACATGGCCGTGGCAGAGGGCAACGGGCCGGTGAACGCGCTCGACAACGCGCTCGGCAAGGTCCTGCTGGCCAGTTATCCGGAACTGAGCGATATGCGGCTGGTCGACTACAAGGTGCGTATTCTCACGCCGAGCGACGGCACCGGCGCGATCACGCGCGTGATGATCGAAAGCGCCGACGGCCGCGACCGGCGCTGGTCCTGTATCGGGCTGTCCACCAACATTATCGATGCGTCGTATAACGCGTTGCAGGATTCGATTTCCTACAAGCTGTTCCGCGACGGTGCGACGGCAGCCTGACGGCGCATCCCATGTCAGCTCCTCCTGCCATCATCCTTGTCGGGCCGACGCTCGGCCAGAACATCGGCGCCGCCGCGCGCGCCATGATGAATTTCGGGCTGAGCGACATGCGCCTCGTCGCCCCGAAGGGCGCCTGGCCGAACCAGCAGGCCATCAACACCGCGTCCGGCGCCGAACGTATTCTCGAACAGGCGCAGATATTCGATAGCACCGCGGAAGCGGTCGCGGACCTGCAGCGGCTCTACGCGACGACAGCCCGCGTGCGCGACATGGAAAAGCCGGTCCTGGCGCCGCGGTCGCTGGCGGCCACCGTGCGGGGCAATGCGGTGGCGGGGGAAAAATCCGGCATCCTGTTCGGGCGCGAGGCCAAGGGGCTCGACAACGAGGACGTCGCGCTGTCGGATGCGATCGTGATGGTCCCCGTCAGCCCGGAACACACGTCGATCAATCTCGGCCAGGCCGTGCTGCTGATCGGCTACGAATGGTTCCAGGCGGGCGATCCCGAAACGCTGAGCGTGGTCACCCGCAAAAGCGGTCAGCCGGCGTCCCGCGAGGAACTTCTCGCGTTCTTCGAACATCTCGAATCCGAGCTCGACGAGTGCGGGTTTCTCTACCCGCCCGAAAAGCGCCCGCGCATGGTGCGGAACATCCGCAATATGTTCACCCGCACCGGGCTCAGCGACCAGGAAGTGAAGACCCTGCGGGGGATCGTCGCCGGCCTGTCCATGCGGCGGGACCGTAACCGCCGCTGAAAACCGGCTGAAAACGCCGGAAAACCGCGATTTCGATGCGGTGCAGCAAAAGTTTGACAAGCCGCCGCCGATCCATATACTCCGCCGCCATTCCCGGGAATGTGGATGTCGCAGAATATGCGCGCCATCCCGCCACCGGCAAGGTCCGGAACTGGACTACCGGGACAATTATGAAGGAGAAAGCCGCATGTCGAAACGTGTGCGCTCGAAGTACAAGATTAACCGACGCCTGGGCTGCAATCTCTGGGGTCGCCCGAAGAGCCCCTGGAACACCCGCGAATACGGTCCCGGACAGCACGGCCAGCGCCGCCGCAAGCCGACCGATTTCGGCATCCAGCTGATGGCGAAGCAGAAGCTCAAGGGCTATTACGGCAACATCACCGAAAAACAGTTCCGCCGCACCTATCAGGAAGCGGTCAAGCGCCGCGGCGATACGGTCGAAGCGCTGATCGGCCTGCTGGAGCAGCGCCTCGATGCCGTCGTGTACCGCATGAAATTCGTGCCGACGGTGTTTTCGTCGCGCCAGTTCATCAATCACGGCCATATCAAGGTCAACGGCGTGCGCGTGACCATCCCGTCCTATCGCGTCCAGGAAGGCGATGTCATCGAAGTCCGCGAAAAGTCGCGCAATATTCCGATCGTTCTCGAAGCCGGTCAGCTGACCGAGCGCGACGTCCCGGAATACATGGAAGTCGATTACGGCAAGATGCAGGGCAAGTTCATCCGCGTCCCGCAGTTCGCCGAAGTACCCTATCCGGTCCAGATGGAACCGAACCTCGTCATCGAATTTTATTCGCGCTGACGCGAAGGGACATTCCCGAATACAAAAGGCCCGCGGATTTTCCGCGGGCCTTTTTTCATGCGCCGGCTGCCGGTCGTTGCCCGGCCGCTATTTGCGCCGCCCGAGGAAATCGACCCGGACCCGCTCAAGGACGAATCCGATCGGGCAGGTGGCGTCGCCGTTCTGGCGCCAGACGATTTCGGTGGTCTTGCGGTCTTCGAACAGGGGAATTTTTTCGTCGCGGCATTCGCATTCCACGGTCTGGCAGGCCAGGTGAAGCTGGGGGACGGCATCCGGGCGGCTGGAGCCGCAGGCGGCGAGCACCGTCCCGGCAACCAGAATGACGAGCGGCCGGGCGAGGTATTGCTGTATCGGGAGATGCATCGTGGAGTTCTGTGCCATCGCTGAAGTGTAATCGGTCGCCGCAATATGCCTGAAATCCGCGATGTCCGCTACGGCAAGTCGCGGGCATTGCCGGCGCGCGCCGGCGGGCGGCAGCCGCCGGTCAGTCCGTTCGTGCGATCAGCCGGGCGAATCTCGCCGCCAGCTTGCGCCGTCCGCGGTCGGGCTCCGCGTACCAGTTTACGTAATCGGTATCGCCGTCGCGCCAGTGCGAGCCGGTCAGTTGGCGGTGCAGGGGCTTGTTCGCGGGCAGGGTGTTGTAGTCGGCGCCGGGCGGGCCCGACCTGCCGGGCAGGAGGCGCTTTTCGCCGAGGAACCCCTTGAAGGTATAGAACGCGTCGGCCGGCGGCAGAAATTTCAGCGTATAGGGCACTTCGGTCGCCGGGTCGGTAATGTCGTCGGCGACCCGGAAGGGCGCAGAGCCGCCGGTAACCAGGTATTCGACGGTCCCGGGCGACAGGAAGCTTGCGGCCCGCCGCACCGTGCGCCCGGCGGTATGGGGGTAAAGCTCGTTCGACCGGATGGCGACGTCCACCCCGATACGCCCGTCCGCCGGCCACGGCATATCGGCGCCGAAAACATGGGTCCGGCGATAGTTGTGGTGCTGGAACAGGACGGCGACCGGGCGCGCGTTTTCGTCCAGCGCCAGCGTGACGGCGGTGTAGTGATCGAGCTGGTGCCAGTCGGTCAGCCCGCCCGCGGCGCCGAGAACGGCGCCCTTCCACCAGGAAATGCCGGCGGCGATCCCCGATGTGCGGAACACCGCCGTCCAGGTGAGAAAGGTAAAGGCGCGTGTCCGGCCCGCGAGGTCGAAGGTTTCCCGGTCCACCCGGCCGTACATGACCGGCGCGGTCTTCCCCCCGGCGGGGACGTGCTCGAACACGACATAGGGATCGTCCCGGTGCCGGTTGAGGATTTCGGGGGTCACCTCGTTCGCCAGCCGGGCGCCGTTCCGGTCGGTCAGCGTGCCCGCCGCGATATAGTCTTCGTAAAACCGGATCGGCGGTTCGGCCCCGCGGGCGATATACAGATGCGGCCGGTATCGCTGCAACAGCGCCCTGTCGACCGCGCCCGGCAGGGACGGAGAGGGCGGGTTGGCGGCGAAATAGGCGTCGAAACCTGGGTGCTGGGAAAAATTGGTGTCGTTCGCCTGCCCGCAGGCCGACAGGGCGGCCAGCAAAAATGCCGCGGCCAGGACGGCCGCGGCATTCCGGGACGCTTTCACGTCCGTATGCTCCGGATCGCGCGGAAACTACTGGGGATTGGCGAGCTGGACTTCGATGCCATTGGTATTGAAGTATTCGCTCAGCTCGCCGGTCTCGTACATTTCGCGCAGGATGTCGCAACCGCCGACGAATTCGCCTTTGACGTAAAGCTGCGGAATGGTCGGCCAGTTGGAAAACGCCTTGATGCCCTCGCGGACTTCCGGGTCTTCCAGGACGTTGATGCCCTTGAACGGAATGCCGAGATTGCTCAGCACCTGCACGCAGGTCGCCGAAAAGCCGCATTGCGGAAACACGGGCGTGCCCTTCATGAACAGGACGACCGGGGTTTCGGCGACTTCCTGCTTGATACGGTCGAAAACGGGATGCTCGCTCATGGCGAAATTCCTTTGAGTTGTGAACGGGGTCAGTTGTCCTTGGGGGCGCTGGTCTGGAGCGCCAATGCATGAAGCTCGCCGCCCATCCGGCCTTCCAGGGCCTGATAGACCATCTGGTGCTGCTGGACGCGGGTCTTGCCGGCAAAGGCGGTCGACACGACAAGGGCCGCGTAATGGTCGCCGTCGCCGGCCAGGTCCTGAATCGTGACCTGTGCGTCGGGTATGCTTTCCTTGATCAGGCTTTCAATCGCGCCGGCGTCCATTGGCATGGCAGTGCTTTCCCCAAATACGTCAGTTACGTCTTGTTCTTTTAGGTCTTGTTCTTCTACGTCTTTTGTTCTGCGACCCGGAACCGGGCGCCCGTCAGCTCGTCGCCATGTAACCGGGCAACCAGCCTTCATGCGCGTTCCGCAGGTCTGAAAGGGATATAGAGTTGCCGGCACCCACGGTCAACACCGTGCCGCCGGTTCGCCCGATCGCGATCGCCGGCACGCCGGCCGCCTGTGCGGCGGCGAGCAGGCCGTCGGCATTCGTTGTGGTGACGACATACCGTGCCTGGTCTTCGCCGAACAGCCAGGCGAGGGCCGGAAGGGCGTTGTCGGGAAGGGTGATATTGGCGCCGATCCCGCCGGCGAGCGCCATTTCGGCGACGGCGACCAGAACGCCGCCATCCGATACGTCGTGACAGGCCGTGGCGTCCCCGTCGGTAACCAGGCCTCGGACGAAATCGCCGTTCCGGCGTTCCGCGGCGAGATCGACCGGCGGCGGTGCGCCGGCATTTCTGGTGGTGTCATCGCCCGCCATCAGGCGCAGGAAGATCGACCGGCCGAGATGGCCCTGCGTGTCGCCGATAAGCACGATGTCTTCGTCCTTGGCCGTAAACGCAGCGCCCGGCATCGGGCCGCGGATATCGTCGATCAGGCCGACGCCGCCGATGGCCGGGGTCGGCAGGATGCCGGTGCCGTTGGTCTCGTTGTAGAGCGACACGTTGCCGGATACGACGGGGAAGTCGAGCGCGAGACAGGCTTCGGCCATCCCCTCGATGCAGCCGGCGAACTGACCCATGATTTCCGGCCGTTCGGGATTGCCGAAATTCATGTTGTCGGTGATGGCAAGCGGGCGGGCGCCGGTCGCGGTCAGGTTGCGCCAGGCTTCGGCGACGGCCTGGCGGCCGCCCTGCACCGGGTCGGCAAAGCAGTATCGCGGCGTGCAGTCGGTGGTGATGGCGAGCGCCCGGTCGGTGCCGTGGATGCGCACGATCGCGGCATCGCCGCCGGGCCGGCGGATGGTGTCGCCCATGACCATATGGTCGTACTGTTCCCATACCCAGCGGCGCGAACACAGGTCGGGCGAACCGACCAGCGCCTTCAGCGCGTCGGCCGGCGAAATATCCACGCCGGCAAGGGCGTCTTCCGCCGCCAGCATCGGCGATGGCGGGGTCGGCACCCAGGGGCGTTCGTATTCCGGCGCCTCGGCCACCAGCGGCGGCACCGGGATGTCGCAGACCACCTCGCCGCCGGATTTCAGCACCAGCCGGTTGGTGTCGGTCACCTTGCCGATGATCGCGAAGTCCAGCTCCCACTTCTCGAAGATCGCCCGCGCCATGTCCTCGCGGCCGGGCTTGACCACCATGAGCATGCGTTCCTGGCTTTCGGACAGCATGATCTCGTAGGGCGTCATGGCTTCTTCGCGCACCGGCACGAGGTCGAGATCGAATTCGATGCCGACGCCGCCCTTGTCCGACATTTCCACCGAAGACGACGTCAGCCCGGCGGCGCCCATGTCCTGGATGGCGATAATCGCGTCGGTCGCCATCAGTTCGAGACAGGCTTCCAGCAGCAGTTTTTCGGTGAACGGATCGCCGACCTGGACCGTGGGGCGTTTCTCGTCCGAATCGTCGTCGAATTCCGCCGATGCCATGGTGGCGCCGTGAATGCCGTCGCGGCCCGTCTTGGAGCCGACATAGACCACCGAATTGCCGATCCCCGCGGCTGCCGAATAGAAGATCCTGTCGGTATCGGCGATGCCGACGGTCATCGCATTGACCAGGATATTGCCGTTATAGCTGGGGTCGAAATTGACCTCGCCGCCGACCGTCGGAATGCCCATGCAGTTGCCGTACCCGCCGATCCCGGCCACGACACCGCCCACCAGGTGGCGGGTTTTAGGGTGTTCCGGCTGGCCGAAGCGCAGCGCGTTCATGTTGGCGACGGGGCGTGCGCCCATCGTGAAGACGTCGCGCAGGATGCCGCCGACACCGGTCGCCGCTCCCTGATAGGGCTCGATGAAGGACGGGTGGTTGTGGCTTTCCATCTTGAAGATACAGGCCTTGCCGCCGCCGATATCGATCACGCCGGCATTCTCGCCCGGGCCGCAGATAACCCAGGGGGCCTCGGTCGGCAGCTTCTTGAGCCAGAATTTCGACGATTTGTAGGAGCAGTGCTCGGACCACATGACCGAGAAAATGCCGAGCTCCGTGATTTTGGGCGCGCGCCCCATGATCCGCAGGACGCGTTCGTATTCTTCCGGCGTCAGCCCGTGTTCGGCGACGACTTCTGCCGTGATGTCGTCCGCGGATCCGCTCATGCCGCGGCCGCCAGCGCTTCGACCAGCCCGTCGAACATGGGCCGACCGTCGGTACCGCCGAGCAGCGCGTCCGCAAGGCGTTCCGGGTGCGGCATCATGCCGAGCACGTTGCGTTTTTCGTTCAGGATACCGGCGATATTGCGGGCGGCCCCGTTGGGGTTCGCCGCCGCGATCACTTCGCCCGACGGCGTGCAGTAGCGGAACGCGACGCGGTTTTCGCCGTCGAGCCGGTTGAGCGTCTCGTCGTCGGCGAAATAATTGCCCTCGTTATGGGCGACGGGAATGCGGATGATCTGGCCGTCGACATAGTCGGCGGTGAAAACCGTATCCGCCGCCTCGACCCGCAGATCGACATCGCGGCAGATGAATTTCAGCCCGGCATTGCGCATCAGGACGCCGGGCAGCAGGCCGCATTCGGTCAGGATCTGGAAGCCATTGCAGATGCCCAGCACCGGCACGCCCTTATCGGCACGGGCGACGACTTCGCGCATCACCGGCGAATGGGCGGCAACCGCCCCGGCGCGCAGGTAGTCGCCATAGGAAAAACCGCCGGGGACGACGATCAGATCGACATCGGGCAGGTCGGCATCGCCGTGCCAGTGCATGATGGGATCGCTGCCGGCACTCTGCCGCAGCGCCACCTGCACATCGCGGTCGCAGTTGGAGCCGGGGGAGACGATGACGGCAGCCTTCATCCGTCGAGATCGATCTCGTAGTTTTCGATCACCGTGTTGGCCAGCAGCTTTTCGCACATCGCCTCGACGGAGGCGCGGGCGCGGGCGCTATCGGTTTCGGCCAGTTCGAGCTCTATGTATTTGCCCTGCCGGACATCGTCTATGCCGCCGAAGCCAAGTCCGGCCAACGCATGTTCGATGGCCTTGCCCTGCGGGTCGAGGACCCCGTTTTTCAGCGTGATGTGTACACGTACTTTCATGACCCGATGCTTACCCCAGACGCCGACGAATCTCACGCGGATTCGGCGTTTCGGGGCCAGATTCAGGCCCTGTGCCGCAGAAATTCCCGGCCGTTTCCCCTGCCGGTCGTTTTGCCGTCCCGAATTCAGTAATGCGGCGGCGGTTTGTCGCCCGGCGGGGACGCCTCCATCCCGTCTTCGAGCTCCTGAAGCTTGCGTTTGAGATAGTCGATCCGGCCGTTCAGCTGGGAAATTTCCTTCCACTGCTTCGCCAGGACGTCGCTGAGGTCTTCGATGACGTTGTCCTGGTGGGCGATGCGGGCCTCCAGCGCGTGCAGGCGATTGTCCGTGTCGGTCAACGGAATCCCCCTCCGCCGTTGATATAGACCGTGTCGGCGGTCATGAATTCGCAGGCATCGGAGCACATGAACAGCACCATTTCGCCGATCTCTTCGGGCGTGCCCATGCGCTTCATCGGCACGTCGTCGGTCATGCGCTGTTTCAGTTCCGGCGACGAGATGGCCTGGAACGGCGTCTCGATGGGACCCGGCGAAATCGACAATGCCCGGATGCCCTGTTCGACGAATTCCCGGGCGACGCCCATGGTCAGCGTCACCACCGCACCCTTGGCCGACGCGTAGTGGGTCGAATGTCCCGGGCCGCCGCGGCGGTGGGCCATGCTGGCGATATTGACGATGACACCGTGATTGTTCCCGATCATGTGCGGCAGTACCGATTGCATTGTGTTGAACACGCCGTCGACATTCAGCGCATATGTCCGGCGCCACAGATCGGCGTCGATATCGAGAAACGACGACCGCCGCCCTGCGGCGCCGGCGCTGTTGAACAGAAAATCGATACGCCCGAAAACATCGATGCCCGCCGCGACCGTGGCATCGACCGCCGGCCGGTCGGTCACGTCCACCGCGTAGGATTCGGCGCCGGCATTGGATTTCCGCACCTCCGCCGCGACGGCCGCGGCGCCGTCCCCGTCGATATCGGCGACGATCACGTTGGCGCCTTCGCGGGCGAATATCAGGGCCGTGGCCCTGCCGATTCCGCTGGCGCCGCCGGTGATCAGGATCGTCCTGTCGTGGAAATAGTCCGGTGTTTTGGGCATAGGCGAATCCAGATGTTCGGAACGTGTAACTGGAAATACCCCGGGAATCGTATTATCTCAACATAATCAACCGGAGCGGCAGAACGGATGTCCGGCGACACAGACAAGAAATCACTCCCGACGCAGACGAATCCCGATCAGGTATCGGACTTCCTTGCGAAGGTTGCGGCGACGCCCCGGGTACACTCCGCGAGCGGGCGCGGCCGGCTTCTGTTCGCGATGGATGCGACGGCGAGCCGCGAGCCGTCCTGGGACCAGGCCTGCCACCTGCAGGCCGAGATGTTCCATGCCACCGACGGGCTCGGCGGGCTTGAAGTTCAGCTGGTTTTCTTCCGCGGCTACGGCGAATGCAAGTCGAGCCCGTGGGTCTCGTCGTCCGACGAGCTCGTCCGGCGGATGACAAAGGTCCGCTGTCTTGGCGGCCGCACCCAGATCCGCAAAATTCTCCGCCATGCCATACGCGAAACCGATGCCCGGCGCGTCAATGCGCTGGTGTTCGTCGGCGACAGCTTCGAGGAGGATATCGACGACGTCTGCGATATCGCGGGCGAGCTCGGCGTTCGCGGGGTGCCGGCATTCGTGTTTCAGGAAGGCAACGACCCGATCGCCACCGGCGCGTTCCGCCAGATTGCCAAGCTGACCGGCGGGGCGCATTGCAGCTTCGACCTGGCATCGGCACGGCAGTTGCGCGACCTGCTCAGCGCGGTCGCCGTCTTCGCCGCCGGCGGCCGCGCCGCGCTGGAGGATTATTCCGGCAGGAAAGGCGGCGCCGCCCGCCTGATCAGCAACCAGATGAAGTAGCGCCCGAAAATGCCTTATTTTATCCTCGGTCTCGCCTTTGTTATCGGTCTGTATTTCCTGGTGCGGGGGCTGCGCGGCACGAATTCCGCGAACGTGCAGCGAATCGTCGCCGTCGTCATCGGCGTCGTGGCGGCGATTCTACTGATTTTCTTTGCGGTCAGCGGCCGGATGGGGGCGTTCGGCTGGGTCGTTCTCCTGCTGCCGCTCCTGCTCCGGTGGCGCGCGATATCCCAGGCGATGCGCAATCTGAAGGGGCCGAGCCCGGGCCGGAATTCGGATATCGAGACGCTGTACCTGCGGATGACGCTGGAACATGACAGCGGCGTGCTGCGGGGTACGGTCCTGCGCGGGACCTTCGAGGGGCGAAACCTCGAAGAACTGTCGCTCGCCGAACTTGTCGATCTGCTTCATGAATGCCGTGTCAACGACCCGCAATCGGCGACGGTGCTCGAATCCTATCTCGACCGCGTCCATGGCGGCGAATGGCGCGACACGGGCGCCGGCGCCGGCGCCGGCGACGGCGGCAGGAGCGGCGGCAATGCGGCGGCCGGCGGCGGCACGATGACCCGCGACGAGGCCTATGAAGTGCTTGGACTGAAGCCCGGCGCGTCCGACGCGGAAATTCGCGAAGCGCACCGGAAACTGCTGATGGCGAACCACCCGGACAAGGGCGGCTCCACCTATCTGGCGGCCAAGATCAACCAGGCGAAGGACGTTTTGCTGTCCGGCGCCTGATTGTCCGCCGGGTTCCGCGAATCCATTTCCAACCGTCATCGCAGGGCTGCGCCGAATTGCCGCTGCCGGTAAGGCAGAAAACGCCGGATTCTAAGTGGATTCGTCATATTTCCGCCGCAAACTGCGTGCCGTCAGGGGCCTGCGTCTACTTGCATTGGCGGGGACCGCATGTCACAAATCGGCGCGGCTTTCGGCTCGTCCGACAATTGTATCAGTAACCGGCACGGACGTGCCAGACATGGAGTTCTTTTTGGCCAAAAGAGTAAGGAAAGCGGTTTTCCCCGTCGGGGGGCTGGGAACGCGGTTTCTGCCCGTGACCAAGGCGATGCCCAAGGAAATGCTGCCCGTCGTCGACAAGCCGCTGATCCAGTACGCGGTCGAGGAGGCGCTGGAAGCGGGGATTGAGGAAATCATCTTCGTGACCGGGCGCGGCAAGGCCGCCATCGAGGATTTTTTCGATCACAGTTTCGAACTGCGCCAGGTGCTGGGCGAACGCGGCAAGGACGCCGAACTGCACACGATCGATATTCCGGTATTGGAGCCCGGCCGCGTCGCCTATACGCGCCAGCAGGACCCGCTGGGTCTCGGACATGCGGTCTGGTGCGCCCGCGGGCTGGTCGGCGACGAGCCGTTCGCGGTTTTGCTGGCGGACGATCTGGTCATGGCGGACACGCCGTGCCTCAAGCAGATGGTCGATGTGTTCGGCGAAACCGGCGGCAATGTCGTCGCGGTGCAGGACGTGCCGCGGGAACATACCAACCGTTATGGTATCCTGGATGTCGCTTCCGACGACGGGCGCCTGGCCGAGATCAGGGGCCTTGTCGAAAAACCCGACCCCGCGGATGCGCCGTCGACCCTGAGCATTATCGGGCGCTACATTCTGCTGCCCGAGGTTTTCGGGTATCTCGGCGACCGGAAAAAAGGCGCCGGCGGCGAGATCCAGCTCACCGATTCAATGGCCCGGATGATCGGCGAAGCGCCGTTTCACGGGCTCCGTTTCGAGGGGACGCGCTTCGACTGCGGCGACAAGGCCGGCTTTTTCGAGGCAAACGTCGCCTTCGCGCTTGCGCGCCCCGAGCTTCACGACCAGATCAATTCAGTAATCCAAAAATACGCGGCCGACGAGCGCCGCTAAATCGGAGTAAATCATGCGAGTTGCAATGATCGGAACCGGCTATGTTGGCCTGGTCTCCGGCGCCTGTTTTTCGGAATTCGGAACCGACGTTGTCTGCGTCGACAAGGATGCCGGCAAGATCGAGCGCCTTCTTGAGGGCATCATGCCCATCTACGAACCCGGGCTCGACGCGCTCGTGGCCAAGAACGTCGCTGCCGGACGGCTGTCCTTCACGACCGATCTTGCCGCCGCGGTCAAAGGCGCCGATGCGGTGTTTATCGCGGTCGGCACGCCGACGACCGAAGGCGACGGCCATGCCGATCTGTCCTACGTCTACGCCGCCGCCGCCGAAATCGCCGAAGCGATCGACGACTATACCGTAATCGTGACCAAGTCGACCGTGCCGGTCGGCACCGGGCGCGAGGTCCACCGGATCGTCAGCGGCATCATCGCCGGGGACAAGTTCGATGTGGCGTCGAACCCCGAATTTCTCCGCGAAGGCTCGGCGATCGAGGATTTCATGCGTCCCGACAGGGTGGTCATCGGCACCGATGCCGAGAAGGCGTCGGAGGTGCTGCGCCAGCTTTACCGGCCGCTGTTCCTGATGGAAACGCCGATCCTGTATACCAAGATCGAAACCTCCGAACTGATCAAGTATGCCGCCAACACGTTCCTGGCGGCGAAGATCACGTTCATCAACGAAGTCGCCAATCTGTGCGAAAAGGTCGGCGCCAATGTCCAGGAAGTCGCGCGCGGCATCGGGCTCGACGGGCGCATCGGCGGCAAGTTTCTTCATGCCGGGCCGGGCTATGGCGGATCGTGCTTCCCCAAGGACACGCTGGCCCTCGTTCAGACCGCCCGGGATCACGGGGCGCCGCTGCACATCATCGAAGCGGTCGTGAAAGTGAACGAGGACCGCAAGCGCCAGATGGCCGACAAGATCGTGGCCGCCTGCGGCGGGTCGGTCGATGGGAAAACCGTCGCCGTTCTCGGCCTGACCTTCAAGCCGAATACCGACGACATGCGCGACAGCCCGAGCCTCGCCATCGTGCCCGAACTGCAGAAACACGGCGCGACGATCCGCGCCTTCGATCCGCAGGGCATGAAGGAAGCGGCGGAAATGATGCCCGGCGTGGTGTTCTGCTCCAATGCCTACGAGACCATGGAAGGCGCCGACGCGCTGGCGATCGTGACCGAGTGGAACGAATTCCGGCTGCTCGATCTCGGGCGGGTGAAGGGACTGCTGTCGGCGCCGCTGATTATCGACCTGCGCAATATCTACAAGGCCGACGAAATCGTGAAAGCCGGTTTCGACTATTACAGCGTCGGGCGCGACCCCGTTCTGGCGGCGAACGGACGATGAGCCGGGGCGGGGCCCATGTCTTCAACAAGACGATCCTCCGCGAATACGATATCCGGGGGATTATCGACGAGACTCTGACGGCCGACGACGCCTATGCCATCGGCCGGGCGTTCGGCACCGGTATCGTCCGGGGCGGCGGCAAGACGGTCTGCGTCGGCTATGACGGCCGGCTGAGTTCGCCGGAAATGGAACAGGCGGTGGTCGACGGCCTGACCGATTGCGGGCTGGAGGCCGTCCGCGTCGGGCTCGGTCCGACGCCGATGCTGTATTTCGCCGTGAACGTGCTCGATGCCGCGGGCGGTGTCATGGTTTCCGGATCGCACAACCCGCCGGAATATAACGGCTTCAAGATGATGGCGGGTCCCAAGCCGTTCTACGGGGACGATATCCAGGGGCTCGGCGCGATCGCCGCCGCCGCCGATTACGAAACCGGGACCGGCAGCCATCGCCAGGATCCGATGCTGGAACGCTACGTCGCGCGGATTCTCCAGGACTACCAGAGCGGCCGCGAGCTCACGGTCGCCTGGGATGCGGGCAACGGCTCCGCCGGCGACGCGATGGTCAAGGTCGCGGCGGCCCTGCCGGGCCGGCATATTCTGCTGAACGAACGCATCGACGGCCTGTTTCCGGCCCATCACCCGGACCCGACGGTGGTCGAAAACCTGCAGCAGCTTCGCGATGTCGTGCTGGCGGAAAAATGCGATCTCGGGATCGCGTTCGACGGCGACGGCGACCGCATCGGCGTTGTCGACGGCGACGGCGAAATTCTCTGGGGCGACCAGCTGATGGTCGTCTGGGCGGCCGACGTGCTGGCGGCGAATCCCGGCGCCACCATTATCGCCGACGTAAAGGCAAGCCAGGTCCTGTTCGACCAGATCGCGGAAATGGGCGGCAAGCCGCTGATGTGGCGCACGGGCCATTCCCTGATCAAGGCCAAGATGGCGGAAACCGGCGCGCTGCTGTCGGGCGAGATGAGCGGCCACATTTTCTTTGCCGACCGGTATTTCGGCTATGACGACGCGCTTTATGCCGCGATCCGCCTGCTCGCCTGCCTGTCGCAGCGCGACGACAGCCTCGCGGATATCCGCCGGCGTCTGCCGCAGCCGCTGAATACGCCGGAACTGCGTTTTCCCTGTTCCGAGGAACGGAAATTCGCCGTCGTCGACGAAGTCCGCGACCGGCTTGCCGCCGCCGGCGCCAATGTGTCGGATATCGACGGGGTGCGGGTGCTGACCGATGACGGCTGGTGGCTGTTGCGCTCGTCGAACACCCAGGACGTGCTGGTGGCCCGCTGCGAAGCGGAAACCGCGGACGGCCTGCAGCGTCTGAAAGACGCCCTTGTCGAGCAGGTCCGGCTCAGCGGTATCGAACCCCCGAGCTTCTGACCGGCGGTCCCGATGGCCGCGGCGCATCGGTCCTGTTTTTTCTACGGCACGCTGATCGACCCGGACGTGCGGGCGGCCGTTCTCGGCCGTCTCGGCGACCGGGCGCCGGCAATCCCCGATACGCTCGCCGGCTGGCAGGCGGTCGGCGTCCGGGGCCGGGTTTATCCGGTCATCGTGCCGGCGTCGTCTGAATCCGTGACCGGCATCCGGGTGACGTTCGCGGCCGCCGCCGCCCGCCGGGCGATGGAGCGGCTGGTTGCCTTCGAAGGCGCCGAATACAGTCTTCGGACCGTCCGCCTGGTCTCGGGAGAGGACGCGTTCGTCTTTACCGGATCGGCGGTGTGCCGGCCGGACGGCAGGCCGTGGTCCTTCGCCGACTGGCGGCGGCGGCACAAAAGAGGCTTTCTCGCGGGAATGCGCCCGGGGCGTCCGGTCTAGGTTCGGGTCGAGGGCGCGACCGCGCCCGGGCCGTCAGGAGCGGGGGCCCATCCAGATGACCATGCAGTCGATCTTGCGCCGTTTGAGCGCGCGGCAGGAATTGCGCGCCTTGGATTCCGTCGGCACCAGCAGCCGCGCCTTGTATATCTGCAGGCCGCGGCGCACCTTGCTTCTCTGGCGCACGATCTGGAACCGGTTGCCGAGCAGGCTCGGCACCGCCCGGGCGGCGCGGGTGACCGCCAGATGCGCCGGCGCATAGCGGTTATACGCCCCGACCTGGATCGCCCAGCTGCGGATCTGGCCGGATGCCGGGTTGACCGCCGGGGGGGCGACCGGCCGCCGCGAGGCGACCTTCGGGTTCTTAGCCTTGCCGACCGCCTTGTATTTGGACCGCACCGGCGAGGCCGGCAGGTTGCGCTGCTTGCCCGACGCGGCAACGACGGTCTTGAGCGCGGCAAACCCGTCATCGAGAAGCGTCGCGACGCGCCGGTCGCGGGCCTTGGAGGTCTTGCCGCCGAACACGACCGCGATCACGCGCGTTCCGCCGCGCCGGGCCGAGGCGACGAGGTTGAAGCCGGAGGCCCGGATATAGCCGGTCTTGATGCCGTCCATGCCCTTGTAGCGCTTCATCAGCCGGTTGTGGGACCGGTAGGTCCGGCCCTTGTAGGTGAAGCTCTCGCGGGAAAAGTGATGGTACATCTTCGGGTGGCCGTAGAGCACGGCGCGGGCGAGGATCGCCATGTCCTTGGCGGTGCTGAGCTGGCGCCGGTTCGGCAGGCCCGACGCGTTCTTGAACGTGGTGTCCTTCATGCCGAGGGCGCGGGCGCGTTTCGTCATCAGGACCGCGAATTTCCGCTCGGTGCCGCCCATGGCTTCGGCGAGGACCGTGGCGACGTCGTTGGCCGATTTTGTGACCAGCGCCTTGATCGCATCCTCGACGGTGATGGTTTCGCCGCGCCGGAGGCCCAGCTTGGACGGCGAGCGGCCCTCGGCGACGCGCGATACCGGCAGTTTCTGCTTCAGCCGCAGCGTGCCTTTTTTGAGGGCTTCGAAGGTCATGAACAGGGTCATGATCTTGGTCAGGGATGCCGGGTAGTTTTTCGTGTCGGCATTCACCGAATGCAGAATACGTCCCGTTTTCGCTTCGACGACGATGGAGGCATAGCGGGCCGAGGCGGGCGTTATCCCCGACGCGAATACCGTGAATCCCAAAACCAGTACAACAAGCAGCCGAAACAAGTAGTCCCCCGTTTCCAGTTCGTTAAACGCGACCTGTCTGGCTGCCCCGACCGGCGCCGCGGGATACCTCTGTGGATATCGGATGGCGGTGCCGGTAGCCTTAACGTTCCGCTTTTCAGGGCCCGATTGACTGCCGGACCCGGTTATTCCATATCACTATCAACCTAACCAAACAGCCGACTCCTGTCCAATATGAACTATCGGTTTAAAGGTTTGGTTAACAAATGTTGAACACCATATATATGCAATCATCCACAGTAGCGGGTCAGAGACGGCCATCCGGCCATACCCGGGAGCACGAAATGAAGCGGACGCCGATATCGATTTTGATGACTTTGCTGACCGTCCTGGCGGTCGCCGGGTGCGAATATGCCGGCCCGGCCGGCGACCCGGTATCGCGCAATGTCGGCTGGTTCGACTATGTCGGCGGCGAGAGCCTGAAGGATGCCTGCGGGCCGGGCGCATCGACCCGGTTGCGCTTCGTCTATAACGGCATCTACGACCAGCAGATCCGCTCCTACGACGTGCGCGAGCTGCCCAACGGGCGCGGCGCGGCGATGTCGGCCTGGGCGCGCGGCAAGGGCGACCTGACCCGCGGCGTCAGGTTTCCCAATCTCCTGTCGCCGTGGCAGGGCGAACGCGCCGAATCGGTGATGAGCGTCCAGGCGATGGCCGATCTGCGCGCCGCCCTCGTGCGCGACCGTTTCGCATCCTTCAAGCCGGTCGGCATGCGCCTGCCGTCGAACGAATTCTACTGGGCGGTGACCGGCTGCATCGACGGCCGGTTCCACGCCAATGCCTGGATGTACCCGTCCGAGCGCTTCAGGACACTGGCCTTTCCCGCGGTTCTGCAGGCCAGCGACCGTACCGGCATCGAGTTTCGCGCGGCCCGGCCGGTCAATCAGCGCGAAGACGATCCGACCCGCCACGAGGGCGACCGCAACCCGGCGGACGGCACATTCGAAATTCAACTCGGCGCAAACGGCTTCGTGGGGGCGAGGGGACTGTTTTAACCATGATATCGATCGTGAAAATTTTGCGCAGAACGGTTGCGTTGTGGAACGCCGCGTGGTCCCATACGGGCAGCGCAATGATGAGCAGATTTGCACATATTGAAGACCCGCAAGCCCCCGGATTGGCGGCATACGGGAATCGTATGGCCCGCAACACGGCCCCCGGCATGGCCGGTGACGGCGACGATATCCCCGGCAAGGGCGGCGACGAAGACGGCGGCGGCGGCAACGGCGGTTCGGAAACCGGCGTCGTTACCCGCACCAAGCCCAAAAGCAAGAAACCCGCGATGTACAAGGTCATCATGCTCAACGATGACTATACCCCGATGGAATTTGTCATCCTGGTGCTGGAACGCTATTTCAGCAAAACCCAGGACGAGGCGACGCAGATCATGCTGCACGTCCATCAGAAAGGCGTCGGCGTCTGCGGCGTCTTTACCTACGAAGTTGCGGAAACCAAGGTCCAGCAAGTGATGGACCTTGCCAAGCAGCACCAGCACCCGCTGCAATGTACACTGGAAAAGGCCTGACCGAATGCTTTCACGCAATCTTGAAAAAAGCCTGCACCGCGCCTTGTCGCAGGCGAACGACCGTCACCACGAATATGCCACGCTCGAACATCTGCTGATGGCATTGACCGAGGACCAGGACGCGATCGCCGTGCTCAAGGCCTGCGGCGTCGATATCGAGAAGCTTTCGGACGACCTGAAAGGCTATCTCGACGAGGACCTGTCCAACCTGGTGGTCGAGGACGAGGAAGACCCGAAACCGACCGCGAGCTTCCAGCGCGTCGTGCAGCGGGCGGCCATTCACGTCCAGTCCTCCGGGCGCCAGGAAGTCACCGGCGCGAACGTGCTGGTGGCCATGTTCTCCGAGCGCGAAAGCCACGCGGTGTACTATCTCCAGGAACAGGACATGTCCCGTTTCGACGCCGTGAACTATATCAGCCACGGCATCGCCAAGGTCCCCGGCCGGTCGGAAAACCGCTCGGTCCGCGGCACCGACGAAGAAGGGGGCGACGAGGAGGACGGCAAGAGCGCCGGCGAGGCGCTCGACACCTATTGCGTCAATCTCAACCAGAAAGCCGCCGACGGCAAAATCGATCCGCTGATCGGCCGCGACGCCGAGATCGAGCGCACCATCCAGGTGCTGTGCCGCCGCACCAAGAACAACCCGCTCTATGTCGGCGATTCCGGCGTCGGCAAGACCGCCATCGCCGAAGGGCTGGCCAAGCGCATTCACGACGGCGACGTGCCGGAGGTGCTCAAGGGCGCGACCATCTTCTCGCTCGACATGGGCGCGCTGCTCGCCGGGACCCGCTATCGCGGCGATTTCGAGGAACGCCTGAAAGCGGTCGTGTCCGAGCTCGAACAGCATGACGACGCGGTCCTGTTCATCGACGAAATCCACACCGTCATCGGCGCCGGCGCGACCAGCGGCGGCTCGATGGATGCGTCCAACCTGCTGAAACCGGCCCTCCAGGGCGGCACGCTGAAATGCATCGGCTCGACCACCTACAAGGAATACCGGTCGTATTTCGAAAAGGACCGCGCGCTGGTACGCCGGTTCCAGAAGATCGACGTGCCGGAGCCGAGCGTCGAGGACACGGTGAAAATCCTGCGCGGGCTGAAACCCTATTACGAAAAGCATCACCGGGTGCGCTACACCGCCGCCGCGCTGCGCACGGCCGTGGAACTGGCCGCCAAGTACATCAACGACCGCAAGCTGCCCGACAAGGCGATCGACGTGATCGACGAAGTCGGCGCCGCCCAGATGCTGGTGCCGGAAAGCCGGCGCAAGAAGCTGATCACGGTCAAGGACGTCGAGGCCGTGGTCGCCAAGATCGCGCGCATCCCCCCGAAAAGCGTGTCGCGTTCCGACAAGGAATCGATGCAGACGCTGGATGCCGACCTGAAACGCGTGGTGTTCGGCCAGGACAGCGCCATCGACGCCCTGGCATCGGCGATCAAGCTGGCGCGTGCCGGCCTGCGCGAACCCGACAAGCCGATCGGCAGCTACCTGTTCTCCGGCCCGACCGGCGTCGGCAAGACCGAGGTCGCGCGCCAGCTCGCCCACACGCTCGGCGTCGAGCTGACGCGGTTCGACATGTCGGAATACATGGAACGCCATTCGGTGTCCCGCCTGATCGGCGCGCCGCCGGGCTATGTCGGCTTCGACCAGGGCGGCCTGCTGACCGACGCGGTCGACCAGCATCCCCATTCGGTGCTGCTGCTCGACGAGATCGAAAAGGCCCATCCGGACGTGTTCAACATCCTGCTGCAGATCATGGATCACGGCAGGCTGACCGACCATAACGGCAAGAGCGTCGATTTCCGCAACGTGATCCTGATCATGACCACCAATGCGGGCGCCGCCGAGATGGCCAAGCCGGCCATCGGGTTCGAACGCGCCGAACGCACGGGCGAGGACGAGGAGGCGATCAAGCGCATGTTCACCCCGGAATTCCGCAACCGGCTGGATTCGATCATCCCGTTCGCCAGCCTGCCGCAGGAAGTGGTGCTGCTGGTCGTCGACAAGTTCATCATGCAGCTCGAAGCCCAGCTCGAAGACCGCAACGTGACCTTCGAGCTGACCGACGCGGCCCGCGACTGGCTGTGCCGCAAGGGCTACGACATCGCCTACGGCGCGCGGCCGCTGTCGCGGGTCATCCAGGAACATCTCAAGAAGCCGCTGGCCGACGAGATCCTGTTCGGCAAGCTCGCCAAGGGCGGCGTGGTCCAGGTCGACGTCAAAAAGGCCGACGACACCCTCACCCTCGTCACCCTCGCGGCGCCGCCGAAAGGCAAGTCGAAGGATCCGGACACGGATGACGACGACGACGGCCCCGACGGCGACGGCGACAGGGTCGAGGAATTCGTGGAATAACCCGCCGCCCGTACCCGACGAAAAGAAACCCGGCCCTGTGCCGGGTTTTTTTGTGGGGGCGTTCGGCTGTGCCCGGACGCCAGGCCGCCTTTGTGTGTCTGCTGTCGGTTCTCCTCTACCGTGACTGCCCCGCATTCGCCGGGTTGCAGTGGCCATGGCGATGGAACCTCCATCGAAAAAATCAGGAGATGACTTGACGTATGTACGGTATAACCGTACACATTGAAATGTGCAGATTGGTTCGATTGACCACAGGGGGCTAAGGCGCCTCATCGAAGATGATGACGACCGCGAAATCAGTCGCGATCTGGTCGGGCGGGTGCGGCGAATTCTGACAGCCCTGATCGCCGCCGAGAATATGGCGGGCGTAGAAGGTCCCCCCGGCTGGCGCATTCATCAGCTGACGGGCGACCGGGCAGGGACGTGGAGCATCAGTGCATCGGGCAATTGGCGCATCACCTTCGAGATCGATGGCGTGAGCGTGGAGCATCTGAATTTGGAGGATTACCACTGATGGAAAACGAGGGAATCAAAGTCGGGATGAAGCCCGGCCATCCGGGTGAATTCATCCGCGAAGAAGTGATTGAAGAACTGGGGTTGAGCATCAGCCGCGCGGCCGGGATTCTCGGGGTGCGCCGCGCAACGGTGTCGGACCTGCTGAACGAGAAAGCGGGCCTGACGCCGGAAATGGCCCTGCGGCTCGAAAAGGCCTTCGGTCTGTCCATGGATACGCTGCTGCGTATGCAGGCCTGGTATGACGCATCAACCATGCGCGATAAGGCCGATCAGGTCGATGTGAAGCCGTTCGTTCCGGACCCGGTTTGAGGCACGGCGCAGCTGTTGAAACAGCTAGCTCATCCCGGCGAGGTTCTGAAAGACGAACTTACAGAGCCGGCGCGCCAGATCGATGTCCCGTCAAGGTCGAGGAATTCGTGGAATAACCCTCCGCTCGTTCCCGACGAAAAGAAACCCGGCCCTGTGCCGGGTTTTTTTGTGGGGGGTATCCCGGCGCGGATACCCGGATTTTCATGGTCGTTTTTTTTTGGAAGTTTATGGGATTGCGCAGGATTATTGACAATCACGCTCATAACCTGAAGGCCGCAGGTTTAAATCGTGCCCCCGCAACCAACAATTGCAAGGGCTTAGTCGGTTTTCGCTAAGCCCTTTTTTCGCGCTCTGGAAGCATTATGTGATGAATTAATATCCGCAAACTATAAAATTTCTACCCGTTCAATAAATTCACTCGGCAAATTTTGGTCGTAATTTAATTCTGGGAGATAGACGGTTGTGAGATTGGGGAGTCGGGCTAACGGTATTAAATCTGTTATTCCATAGCAACCTGTTAAATCTAGTTGTTCGAGGCTTTTGAGTTTACTGATAAAATCAAGATCGGTGAGATTATATAGACCGTTTAGGTGCAGGATTTGTAATTGAGTTAAATTTGATATTGGTAATAAATTTGATATTCTAGAGCAGCCATCTAAGTATAATTCTTTTAGGTGGATCAGAGATTCTATTGCTTTGATGGATTTGATGTCAGGTGAATTCTCGATGGTCAGGTGTCTTAATTCGGAAAGATTTTTAAGGGCTGATATTGAATCGAGCGAGTTGCAATTCTTTAGTACTAAGTGTTTTAGTTTTTTGGCGTTCTTTAGATTATTGATACTTCGAATCTTCCATGAATCGGATAGTTCAAAAGAATGCAGATTCTTTAAATATTGAATTCCTTCCAAATTATTTCTGTCATTCCAGTTTATTCCAAAACGGGCGTTGTTTTTTTTCAATATTAACTTTGCGTACTGGAGCTGGTCAAAATAGTCCCAACCTTGCAATAGTTCTGTAGCGGCAAGCGCTCCAGAATTGGACCCGTATGCTTCTAGGGTTTCGAGTGCTTTTTTCCCGCCAATTGAGATGATTGCATGGATACAAGCTGCGGCAATAGCGTCTTCTTCGTCTTGGTAGCCTGATAGGTAGTCGAGTGCCTGTGGGCCGGCTTTTGCAATGCTTCTTGCAGCCCATATATCACGAGGCGGGAAGAGCTCGGCAAAAACGGTGTCTAGTCGATCTGCTACCCCGGGAGGCCATATTGCTACGGTACCTTTGCAGGCTACAGCCACAATTTTTAAAATATTACTTTCGATATCTGATGATTTTTCAGATCGATCTAATATCCCATCAATTAGTTCGGTTAATTGTGGGTTGTTGGAGAGGCCTGCCGCGAGAACCACGACTTCACGCCATTCGGGGACGTGCGCAGATAGGACTAACAATCCAATATTGTTGTCGGTGACAATAGCTTTTGCTCCAAGATACTCTTGAAATGTCTTGTGAATGAAATCTAAGCTTCCAACGGCTGGCGTGCGAAGAACGCCACTTCGTTCTAATAGGAAGTTTAGGAGTTGGTCTGCCGTTAGATCACCATCTCCAAAACGAGAAGCTACAGATTCAAGGTGGAGTTTGACGTCGTTGATAGAGGCATCGACTTTTCCATTCAGAAGAAACCATTGTGCGATGCTCATAAGCAGGTACTCTTTTTCCCGCTTAGTCAGATCAAATTCGTAAATTTGAGGGATGTCTCTTTCGTTATCTCGCCCCTCTAAGATTGAATCGAGTGTCATAGAGTAAAGGTCCAACCTATCTGCCGGTAGGTGCTCCTTTCTTTCCAAATAGAGCGCGCATATCATTGCGCCTAATAATGGCGTAGTGCACAAATTTCGCAGTTCGTCATTATTGGAAATTTCGTTCTTCAACGTCTTTCCGGCTCGATCGATCCTTTCTACAATGACTGGATCATTAATTGCTTCCTTTTCGGCAGTGTGCCAATAATTAATGAACGTTGTGATCTCGTGCGAGTTCATTGGTTGAATTTCCCGCACATCGAAATTTACAGAGTCTAGCCAGGTGCGCGGTACAGCGGGCGGGCGAGATGTGACAATTATTGTCGCGTTTGCGTAAACTTCGGCCAGTTCCTTAAGCCATTTCCTTGCCGAATTCCTTTTGTTTTCTGGTAGTTCATCAAGGCCGTCGACTAACAGAATTGCTTGTCCGGAATTTAATTTTTTTTCTACCCACTGATGGGGTAGATGACCTTCCAATGTCGGCGCCAAATGCGTT
The DNA here is from genome assembly GCA_963974055.1 of uncultured Rhodospirillaceae bacterium. Classification (GTDB taxonomy): domain Bacteria; phylum Pseudomonadota; class Alphaproteobacteria; order MPNO01; family UBA830; genus CAXBCP01. The sequence goes on along the minus strand of CAXBCP010000009.1, from coordinate 90,659 downwards.
ACTAATTTTGCGCCAACTGGAAATTCACCTACAGAATAACGGCGTAATCGGACGAAAAATGGAAAACAGTTATTCCATTCAGCGAGTTCGTTTTCAAAATTCAATTTTGCTGTCTGAACTGCAATCCATTTTAACAGAGTTGTCTTCCCGGAACCGGGCTCTCCAAAAATTAGGAATCGTTTCCCTCCCGCGAATGCTTTTCCGACGGGTACGCGGTTGATGGTCTCTTCATTTTGAGCAAGTTTCCCCCCGAGGGACATCATGAGGCTGATGTATGCGACAGATAAACTGTATCGTGGGTTCACTGACCGTAAGCTCAATCCGTGTAGCTCGATTTCATCTAACTTCGATGAAATCGTCCGTCGATATAAGTTCTCGAAGCCTTCGACGTCACTGTCTTTTGATGAGTCAAATATACTCTCCGGTATATTTTTTAGAATCTTTTCGATTTTCTCTAGTATTTCGGTTTGGCGTTTAAGAATTTCTGACGCTATTGCCGTTTTTAACGTCGGCAAATTGTTAGCAATCTCGATAATGTAGAAACAAGATTCTCTGAGAATTCGTTCGTAGAAAACGGATTGCGTTGCCGTAAGCGAAAATTCTGCAGTCGAATTGAACTTGTTAAAGTATGTCTCGAGTTTTACCGGGTCGAAATCCAACTGAGCGAGAATTTCAGCCGAAGCACCAGCGTCATCGATTGTCTTTGCAACAGCTAGGGCGACGCGTTCTTTGCGATCATCTTCGAGCCGACCGAATTCTTGTCGAAATAGTGGCTCAATTTTTTCCGCCGTTTGTTCAGCAATCTGTTCGTAAAGTCGATTGGCCCTTCGCCTAGAAAGTTCATCAGGCAGATGCTTTTTGAACGTGTCGACTAAAGCAGAAGATGCGTCGATTGCTAATCCGGAATCTGACATCCAGAGTTTTATGGCAGCCTTTGATAAAGATGCTCCAAGAGATAAAACCAATGTTTCAACGAGGGGCATGTTCTTCGCCTAAAGTGAATTTTCTCCACAAAGTTGAATGATTGTTCTTGTGATTGCAAGATACGGAACAGCCAACTTTAAGTTGGTCGCGAGTGACCTAGTTTAGGAAGGGCTATTAAAATTGTCAGCTGATCAAAAATTTTAACTTGGCTCTAACCCGTTTGATCGATTTTTCTAGTTGAACTCCGTTGATGAGAAACTCGGTGGTGGCATTGTTTTTGACCTTGTCCCCGTCATTCCCCCGTTTATGAGTGGAATCTGATTGGAAGGTCGACAACCTAGTTAGAGAGGCGGTGGCCGGTTGGGCGCTGATCTTTCAATCCTGATAAATTTCAAGCTGAATCAGCTCAGTCATATATGTTCGTTATTTGTTCTTTTTGTGTTACACTCCCTGTCGGGTTGCGTTCCGGTATCGGCAGGCCGGACGATCACGACAGGGGAGAGGCGCTACGACAGATAATTAATCGCAATTCGGGCGGCATCGCGCCGGCATCCCGGCGGCTTCCGGGCGATATCCCGGCGTCAGTCGGCGCGGCCGGTTGGCGAAAGGGTTCCGTGCGGCGGGGTTCCGTTTTCCGTGAAGGGTATTCCGGAGCTTCGGGTGTATGGGGTTGAATTGCGGGTTTGCGATTTGCGGCGGGCCGGGGCGGCGGTCCCGCCCGGGCAGGGACGCGGCCCGCCACTGCCGTCCCTTCCCTTCGGGTGCATGGGGTTGAATTGCGGGTTTGCGTTTCGCGGCACCGGACCGGCGGGCCGGGGCGGTGGTCATCCCCGCGGCGGCGGGGATCTCCCGTCAATGCCATCCCTTCCCTTCGGGTGCATGGGGTTGTTTTACGGGTTTTGGTTTGGTGGCGGGCCGGGGAAGCGATTCCCCCGGCGCCGACAGAAGATCAGACCGCGAGGACGAATTCCCGGATCTTCACAATCGCATCCAGGGATGCCGCCGAGGTCGGGTCGGCGGTCACGAAGGTGTGGGGCTGGCCGTCGTATTTGTGCATCTCCACCGTGCCGCCCTTGGCGCGGTAGAGATCGGCGAAGCGGTCCTGCCAGGTGTGTTCGACATTGGCGTCCGCCGTGCCCTGGATGACGATCATTGGCGGCAGGTGGGTGGCCTCGCCGCGGTCGAGCAGCGCGCAGGGGTTGCCCTCCGCCATGTCGGCCTCGGTCGCGAAACAGGCATCGTGGGCGGCGACCAGGCGCTCGTTGCCGGCGTCGCGCACCATGCGGTAGCGCGCCAGCGGATCGAGGATCGGCCAGCCGGCGACGAAGAAATCGATGCTCGCATCGGCGTCGCCGAGGGCGGCATCCGGCGTCGTCCAGCGCGGGTTGGCGGGACACAGCGCGACCAGCCCCAGTTGCTGCGCGCCGCTCGACGAGCCGAGCCCGCCGATGGTCGCGGCATTCACGCCGAGGGCAGCGGCATTGGCCTTGAACCAGCGGATGCCGTAGCTGACGTCGTCGACCATAGCCGGATACTGCGCCGTGTCCGACAGGCGGAAATCGAGCGCGAAGACGCCGATACCGTGGGCTGCGAGGTCTTCGTGGATGACCTGGTTGTTGAGCCTGTCGCCGGAGCCCCAGGCGCCGCCGTGAACGTCCACGACCCAGCGCGCCGGGCCGCTGTCGGGGCTAATGTCGGGGCCGCTGCCGGCGGGCCGGTAGAGCCGCGCCTCCAGCGTGTGGCCGTCGATCGTGCGATAGGGGATGTCTTCGAAGTCAGTCATGGGAAAACCCGGTTTGGAGCGGAAAAACGAACCTTATTCGTCGCAGAATAATCGCTCGCTGAGAACCCCCTCCCTGACCCTCCCCCTAAAGGGAGAGGGGACAGGGTGTGCGAGACGGACGAATGTGTAATCCCCTCTCCCCGCTTGCGGGGGGAGGGCCAGGGAGGGGGGCTAAGGCGATTCATTCGCGCGTTTGAAGGGAGACAGGTCGCTGAGGGAGTCCATTTCGTGTTCGATGCCGCGGCGCTCGCGGTCGCAGAAATCGGCGACCGCGGTGCGGAAGCCCTCGTCGCGGATCCAGTGGGCGCTGTAGGTCGGCGACGGCAGGTAGCCGCGGCTGATCTTGTGCGGCCCCTGGGCGCCGGCCTCGACCCTGGACAGGCCGTTCTCAATCGCGAACTCGATGCCGCGGTAGAAGCAGGTCTCGAAATAGAGCATGCGGAAGCGTTCCGTGCAGCCCCAGTTGCGGCCCCACAGCGTGTTCGGGCCGCGCAGGTTCAGGGCGCCGGCGACGTAGTCGCCGTCATGGCTGGCGATCACCAGCACCACGTTGTCGGCCATGCGCTCGCGCAGCAGCTGGAAGAACTCGTAGTTGAGATAGGCGTGGGCCCATTTGCGGTCCACGGTGTTGATATAGAAATGATAGAAGGCCTGCATGTGCTTGGGCTTTATGGCATCGCCCGTCAGCACCTGGATATCGACCTCGGCATTGGCGGCGGCGCGTTCCTTGCGGATCATCTTGCGCTTGCGCGAATTCAGGGTGTCGAGGAAATCGTCGAAGGTCCCATAGCCGTTATTCTGCCAGTGGAACTGCTGGCCCTGGCGCTGGATCAGCCCCATCTCGCCGAGCTCGGTCCATTCCTCTTCCAGCGGGAAGGTGATGTGGAGCGACGAGACCTTGTGCTGCTTGGCCAGTTCCAGCAGCCCGGCCGCCAGCAGGCGCCGGGTATGCGGCTTGTCGTCGCCACCGCGGACCAGCAGGCGCGGCCCGGTGACCGGCGAGAACGGCACCGAGACCTGGAGCTTCGGATAGTACTGGCCGCCGGCGCGCTCATAGGCGTCGGCCCAGCCCCAGTCGAAGACGTATTCGCCGTGGGAGTGGTTCTTCAGGTAGCACGGCGCGCAGCCGGCAATGCCGTTCTCGTCCTCGATGACGATATGCTGGGGCAGCCAGCCGGCCTCGCCGGTGGCGGCGTCGGAATCCTCGAGCGTCTTGAGAAAGCGGTGCGAGACGAAGGGGTTCTCGTCCCCGGCGCAGGCATCCCAGTGCGCCTCCGCGACTTCGTCGAGCGAGGATATGACCTTTACGGTGACCGCGTCGCCGCCGTCGGGCATGGCTACTCTATCTCGAAAATGGCGTCGACCTCGACCGCGGCGCCGCCGGGCAGCGAGGCCACGGCGACCGCGAACCGGGCGTGTTTGCCGGCCTCGTCGCCGAACACCTCGACCATCAGGTCGGACGCGCCGTTGACGACCGCGGGCGGGCCGGTGAAGTCGGGCCCGGCATTGACGAAGCCGCCGAGCTTGATCGCCCGGGCGCGGTCGATGTCGTCGCCGAGCGCGGCGCGCAGCTGGGCCAGGATGTTCAGCCCGCACAGGCGGGCGGCGGCATAGCCGTCCTCGACCGACAGATCGCCGCCGACCTTGCCGGTCGCGCTGGTCTCCGCGGTGATCGACACCTGTCCGGCGATGAAGACCTGGTTGCCGCTGCGCCGGCAGGGCACGTAGTTCGCCGACGGGACGGGCGCCTCCGGCAGCGTGATTCCAAGTTCGCTAAGACGCGCATCGATACGTCCGGCCATTCGTAGTCTCCTTTGTTTCCAGCGACCCTAGCGCCGTGTCAGCGTCCGATCCAGTGTCGAATTTTCCGGTGATCTTTCAATAGCTTGCGGCCCATAAAACTGTTAACCATTTGTCTGTCGATTCTGCGCCATACTGGACGCGGCGGCCGGGGTTTGCGATATTCCGACAGACTTGATTAACCAGTTTTCGCCCAACACTTTCTTCCGGCGCCCGGGCACCGGGCCCGCGCTGGAAACGAGGCAGACATGACCATAGGCACCAGACTCTTCACGCTGCTGAACGGCAGGCAGGTGGGTACCGATACGCAGGGCAACCGCTATTACTGCGCCAGGCGCACGCCCGCAGGCGCGCGCGAACGGCGCTGGGTCGTCTATGACGGCAAGGCCGAGGCATCGCGGGTGCCGCCGGCCTGGCATTCGTGGCTGCATCACACGACCGAGGCCGTGCCCGACGACGATTCGGCAAAGCGCTGGGACTGGCAGACCGATCACGTTCCCAACATGACCGGCACGCCGGGCGCGTACCGTCCGCCGGGGCATGTGCTCAAGGGCGGGGCGCGCGACAGCGCGACGGGAGATTACGAGCCGTGGCAGCCGTCCTGAAGACGGCCGTCGTTGCGGATTAAGGGATGGATAGCGAATGCGCAAAAACCTGATCGAAACCGTCATGGGGGCCGTGGTGCTCGTCGTGGCGGGGTTCTTTATCTTCTTCGCCTACAGCAAGGCCGAGATCGGCACCGTCGACGGCTACGAGATCAAGGCGAAGTTCGACCGCATCGACGGCGTGCGCGCCGGCTCCGACGTGCGGATGAGCGGCATCAAGATCGGCACCGTGACCTCGTCGGCGCTCGACCCGAAGACCTATTTCGCCCTCGTGACCATGAATATCCGTACCGACGTGAAGGTGCCCGAAGACACGTCGATCGCGGTATCGTCCGACGGGTTGCTGGGGGACAAGTTTCTTGCGCTGTCGCCCGGCGGGGCCGACGAGATGCTGCCGCCCGGGGGCGAGATCACGACCACCCAGGGCTCGGTCGACCTGATGGGCCTGGTCGGACAGATGATTTTCAGCCAGACCGGCAAGGACGGCGACAAAAAGTAGGAGCGGGCGATCTGATGCCAAGGGTTTCCCGGCGGATATCCCGCGCCGCCAGAGCGACCGTATTATGCGGCGTGGCGGTTCTGTCGGCGGTCGGCGTTTCGGGCGCGGCGGTCGCCCAGCAGGTCGCGGTCCTTCAGGGACTCGACAAGATCACCGCCCGGGTATCGACCATCGAAGCGCCCGTCGGTCATTCGGTCCGGTTCGGCACGCTCGATATCACGGTCAGGCGCTGTCACAAGCGCCCGCCCGAGGAAACGCCCGAAACCACGGCCTATATCGAAATTCGCGAAAGACGGGCCGGCGAACACCCGGCGGACCTGTTCGCCGGCTGGATGTTTGCCTCCAGCCCGGCGGTATCGTCGCTGGAACACCCGGTCTACGACGTCTGGGTGATCGACTGCAAAAAGGCTTCCAGTTCGGACTGAGACAGTTCGGGGTCGAACGTCGCGGTCCTGTCCAGCGCCGAGGACAGCAATTGACGGTACCCGGCGCGCGGCAGTTCGACGACGCCGAACTGGGTCAGGTGATCGGTGACGAACTGGGTGTCGAGCAGTTCGAAACCCGCCTTGACGAGCCGGGCGACCAGATGGACAAGCGCCACCTTGCTGGCGTCCCGGGCCAGGCTGAACATGCTTTCGCCGAAAAACGCGGCGCCGAGGGAAACCCCGTAGAGCCCGCCCACCAGTTCCCCGTCGAGCCAGGTTTCGACGCTGTGCGCCCGTCCGAGTTCGTGCAGGTCGGCATACAGGGATTCGATTTCGTCGTTGATCCAGGTGTCGCCGCGTTTCGGTCCCGGCGCGGCGCAGGCGCGGACGACGGCACTGAAGGCGGTGTCGGAGCGGACTTCGTAAGGTCCGTTGCGGACCGTCCGGCGCAGCCGCCGCGAGACGTGAAAACCGTCGAGCGGCAATATCCCGCGCTTTTCCGGATCGATCCAGAACAGCGTCGGATCGTCCCGCCGCTCGGCCATCGGAAACAGGCCGACCGCATAGGCGCGTAACAGGATTTCTGGCGTCAGCTTGGTCATTGGCCGCGATTATACAGATCGTTCGTATACAGATCGTTCGGTTGCGGATCGCCCCGCTGACGGCCGTTACGACGCAGGCCGCTTACCCGTCGATTTCCCCGGCAACGAAACGTTCCAGCCAATGGATATCATAATCGCCGTTTATGAAATCGGAATTTTCGATAATTCTCGCATGAAGCGGGATGGTCGTTTCGATGCCGCCGATCACATATTCTTCCAGCGACCGCCGCAGACGCATCAGGCATTCGCTCCGGTCGCGCCCGTACACGATTAGCTTGGCGACAAGGCTGTCGTAATAGGGCGGTATTTCGTAGCCCGCATAGAGGCCGGAATCGACCCGCACGGACAGCCCGCCGGGCGGGTGATAGTCGGTGACCCTGCCGGGCGACGGAATAAAGGTCTCGGGATGCTCCGCGGTGATCCGGCATTCGATCGCATGGCCCTGGAAGGTTATGTCGGACTGCGTGAACGACAGGGGCGACCCGGCGGCGACGCGGATCTGTTCGCGCACCATGTCGATGCCGGTAATCATTTCGGTCACCGGATGCTCGACCTGCAGGCGCGTGTTCATTTCGATGAAGTAGAATTCGCCGTTCTCGAACAGGAATTCGATCGTCCCCGCGTTGGCGTAGCCGATCCGGCGTACCGCGTCGGCGGCGATCTTGCCGATTTTCTCGCGCTGGCGGTCGTCCAGTGCGGGCGAGCGGGCTTCTTCGAGAACCTTCTGATGGCGGCGCTGGAGCGAGCAGTCGCGCTCGCCCAGATGGACCGCGCCGCCCTGGCCGTCGGCGAAGACCTGGACCTCGATATGGCGCGGCTTTTCGAGGAACTTTTCCATGTAGACGGTGTCGTTGCGGAAGCTCGCCTTGGCCTCCGTCCGTGCCATCGTATAGGCGTTCTCGACCTGGTCGGCGCTGCGGACGATCTGCATTCCGCGTCCGCCGCCGCCGCCGGCCGCCTTGATCAGGACCGGGTAGCCTATTTCGTCGGCGATGGCCCGCGCGTCGGAGACCGATTCGACGGCGCCCGCCGATCCCGGCACCACCGGCACGCCGTTCGCCTCGACCGCCTGCTTGGCGGCGACCTTGTCGCCCATCAGCGCGATATGTTCGGCGCTCGGCCCGATAAAGGTGAACCCGTGTTCCTCCAGGATCGACGCGAAGCTCGCCTCTTCCGACAGGAAGCCGTATCCCGGGTGGACGGCATCGGCGCCGGTAATGGTCGCGGCGGACACGATCGCCGGAATATTCAGATAGCTTTCCTTGGCCGATGGCGGGCCGATACACACGCTCTCGTCGGCCAGCCGCACATGCATGGCGTCCGCGTCCGCGGTGGAATGCACCGCGACCGTCGATATACCCATTTCCTTGCAGGCGCGGTGAATCCGCAGGGCGATTTCACCGCGATTGGCGATCAGGACTTTTTCGAACATTTTCTATACCGGTCCGTGCCGGGACCGGCTGCTATTCGACCAGCAACAGTTCCTCGCCGAATTCGACCGGGGTCGAATCTCCGACGAGGATCTGAAGCACTTTGCCGCCTGCCGTGGCGCGGACCGGATTGTAGGTCTTCATCGCCTCGATCAGCATGACGGTCTGGCCCTCGGTGATGACGTCGCCGACCCTGATGAACGGCTCGGCGCCCGGTTCCGGCGACATGAACACCGTGCCGACCATCGGCGATACGATCGGGGTGCCGGTGCGGGCCGGTGCCGCCTCCGCTGCCGGCGGTGCCGCCGGCGCCGCCGAGGGGCCGGTTTCATAGGAAACGTGCGATACGCCGCCGGTGACCTGCCGGGCGACTCTTATCCGGCGGCCGGTGCTTTCATATTCGATCTCGCTCAGCCCGTTTTCGCCCAGCAATTCTGCGAGCTTTCGGACCAGATCGGGGTCGACGTCGAACTTGTTGGCCATCAGGCGTCCTTCTTGGCTTCTGTCAGTCCCACCAGCGCATCGATCGCCAGCAGGTATCCGCGCGCGCCGAAACCGGAAATGATACCGGTCGCACCCGCTGAAACGTAGGAATGCTGGCGAAAACTTTCGCGGCGAAAAATGTTTGAGATGTGAATTTCCACGACCGGCAGTTCGCTCAGCACCAGGGCATCGAGAATGGCGACCGATGTATGGGTGAAGGCGGCCGGGTTGATGATAATGCCGTCGGCGGTGCCGCGGGCCTGCTGTATCCAGTCGATCAGGTCCGCTTCGCTGTTGCTCTGGCGGAAATCGACGGTGGCGCCGACCTTTGCCGCGCGTTCGTCGCATGACGCCCGAATGTCGTCCAGGCTTTCATGGCCGTAGATATGCGGCTCCCGAACACCGAGCATGTTCAGGTTGGGACCGTTGAGGATCAGTATGCGCACGGGAGCAGACAATTTCACGCTCTGGTTTCTGACTGGCGACAATAACGCCCGATCTTATCACGAATCACTTGGCGAATGGCGGCTATACCCCGGCATTCCGGGAAGACGGCGCACCGGATCGGGGGGTGCATACGGCACCCACCGGACCCCCGAAGCGGCGGGCTGGGGAGCCTTTACCGAGTTATCCACAATTTTACGGGAATTTAACCACTTTGTCCGATTATCCAAGGCATGGATACGCAAAGTACATCTTCCGCGCCCCCCGAGGCGCCTCAGGGAATGGAGCGCCGCATGGTGCTTCGTCTCCTGTCCCAGTGGCGCGAATGGTGCGGGACCGACCAGTACCCGTCATTTGCCGATGTCGATCCCAGTCAGATTGCGGAAATCTGGGACTACTGCTTCGTTCTCGACATCGTCGGCCATGAAGACAATCCGGTTGTCCGGACGGTCGGCGGCCAACTGCAGGCATATCTGCCGGAACCCGTTCGCAATCTGACGCTGTCGGACGTGCCCGCCGGGTCGCTGATCGAACATGCCGCTTCGTATTATCAGGAAATTCTCCATCGCGGCGTGCCGATTTCGCGCGGCGGCGAATTTATCAAGTATGACGGCATGAAGGTGCTGTATCGCAGCATCATCATGCCCATGAGCGACGATGGCATAAACGTTTCAGGACTTCTCGGCGCAGCGAACTGCCGCGAAGTTCCGAACGGATAAGTCGGCCGAAAGGGAGCCGGTATCGCCATGTCAGATATGAAAGCATTCGAAATCCACACTTACCAAAGTGGAAAATGGAAGATCGATTCTGTCTTCGATGACAGGGACCTGGCGATGTTCGAAGCCCAGCGCATGGACGAAAGCGGGCGCTATTCCGGTATTCGGGTCGTCGAGGAGGTCTATGTCGAGGCGACGCAGGAAACCAAGACCCGCACGATCTACCGGGGCAGCAAGGTTGCCGCGGAAAATGCCGAGCAATTGCGCAAGTCGAAGAACGTGCGCCAGAATGCCGGACAGGCGCGCAAGAAGCGCCAAGCCGATACCGTGCAGCGCAGAAAGGTCGCCCAAAAGCGCAAAATCAAGAAAAAATCCAGCCCGGTGCGCCTTGTTCTGATCATGGTGATGCTGGGTGCGCTGGCCGGCGGCGCCATGTTCGGGCTCCAGTTTATGGAAGGCGGATTCAAGTAGCGTAAATACCCTTTGCGTTGCCGGTAAGAGGGGATTACAACCCCCGCGCCATGACAGAGAAAATTCGCAAATTCCTGGAAGAACGCCGGCCCGAGACGCCCTGTCTCGTGGTCGATCTCGACGTTATTGCCGACAATTACCGGGACCTTCAGCGGGTTTTGCCCCAAGCGGATATTTTCTACGCCGTGAAGGCGAATCCGGCAAAAGAAGTCCTGACGACTCTGCTGCCGATGGGATCGTTTTTCGATACCGCGAGCATCTATGAAATCGAAACCTGCCTGGATATCGGCGCGTCGCCGGACCGCATCGCCTATGGCAATACGATCAAGAAGGCCCGGGATATCGCGAAGGCCCATGAATACGGGATCGACCTGTTCGCTTTCGACAGCCGCGCCGAACTTGCAAAACTGGCGGCGAATGCTCCCGGCGCCAGGGTGTTCTGCCGGATATTCATGGACGGCGCCGGGTCGGACTGGCCGTTATCGCGGAAATTCGGGTGCGAGCCCGATCTGGCTATCGAATTGCTGTGCCAGGCCGCCGAGGACGGGCTGGTCCCCGCCGGTGTGTCGTTTCATGTCGGCTCGCAGCAGCGCAACCTCGGTCAGTGGGACGTCGCCATCGAGCGCGCCGCCTTCGTGTTTTCCGCGCTCGGCGCCCGCGGCGTCGAGCTGGAACTGATGAATATGGGCGGCGGCTTCCCCGCCCGGTATCTGCAGGATATCGAGCCGGTCGAGAATTACGGCGAAATCATCCGCGCCTCGATCGTCAAGCATTTCGGCAACCGCCCGCCGCGCATTATTGCCGAGCCCGGACGGAGCATTGCCGGGGATGCCGGCATCATCCAGTCGGAAGTCGTACTGGTCGCCGAAAAATCCCGGGAGCCGGACCGGCGCTGGGTGTTCCTGGATGTCGGAAAATTCGGCGGTCTCCCCGAAACATACGAGGAAGCGATCCAGTACCGTATTACCACCGCCCATGACGGCGGCCCGGTCGGGCCCGTCGTTCTGGCCGGCCCGACCTGCGACGAAGTGGACGTTCTGTACAAGAAGACCGAATACCAGCTGCCGCTCGCGCTCGACAGCGGCGACAAGATCGAACTGCTCAGCACGGGCGCCTATACGTCGACCTATGCGTCGATCGGTTTCAACGGCTTTCCGCCGCTCAACGAATATTATATCTGAATCCGGCGGTCACCGGCTGGATCGGGGGCGGCGAAGTCCCTAAACTCGCCCACGGATATCCAGGGGAAACGATATGAAGCTTTACGGTTTTTCACGCTCGTCGGCGGCTTTCCGGGTGCGGATCGCGCTCAATCTCAAAGGGATTGCGTGGGAGCATATCAATATCAGCCTCCCGGACGGCGACCAGTTCGGGGACGATTACGCGAAGATCAATCCGCAGGGCCGCGTGCCGACGCTGATCGATGGCGACAATACGCTGATCCAGTCCATGGCAATTCTCGAATATCTCGACGAAACCCATCCGGACCCGGCGTTTCTGCCGGCGGACGCGGTCGGGCGCGCCCGGGTGCGGGGGCTGGCGGATATCATCGCCTGCGATATTCATCCGCTGAACAACCTGGCGATTCTCAAATTCCTTGCGAAGGAAATGGGCGCCGACAAGGACGCGGTTAACGTCACCTGGTACCAGCACTGGATTTACGAAGGGTTCAACGCGCTCGAAGCGCGCCTGGCGGGCGATAGCGAAACCGGTACGTTCAGTCATGGCGACGCGCCCGGCCTGGTCGATATCTGCATCGTGCCCCAGGTATTCAACGCCCAGCGCTACGAATGCGACCTGACGCCCTATCCGACGCTGATGCGTGTTTTCGGCGAATGCATGAAGCTGGATGCCTTCGATTCCGCGCAACCGTCGAAACAGCCGGATTAAATATTCGGTTTTGCGTCGTCTGCGGCGCATTAACGAATACTCCGGATACTTGCAGACTTGACTGTATTGGCACAGCGACCCATGTAACGTTCCAAGGGCCGAAGCGTTTCGGTCGGGCGATTGTTGCGTGTTTTTCCAGGTTTTGCGGGCGGGGGCGAGCGGCGTCTATCGTCCGGCATCCGCAGGATTTGGGAGATTTATGCGTTTCCGGAGAATTTGACGTAACGGGGGACCCGTCGCGGCGATGGCGCGGTGTTTCCCGATGATAATCCGTTCCGCGACCGCGTGTCGGGAACGAAAAGTATTCTGAATGGTTATACAGATTAAGATGGCACCGATGAGAAAATCGATCGCCGCCCTCAGGGGACGGTTCATCCCGGTCCTCGGGGCGGTTCTGGCTGCCCTGCCTGTCGGCGCGCTGGCGAGTACCTGCCCGGCGAGCGATCAGGCGATGGCGGAGACGTTCGTCCGCGATCTGTACGACCGCGCGACGGTGAAGGTGGCCGACGGCGCGGCGGAAGAAAACCTGGACGCCTTCATCCGCGCGAAGGTGCCCGTCGGTATCGTTTCCCGTTATGCCCTTGGCGTTCACTGGCGACGCGCCACGGAAGCACAGCGCGCCGAATACGAAAAGCTGTTCGGCGAGACCGTATTTCCCGGCCTGACGGAACAGATACTGCGCTATCGCGCGGCGGCCTATACGATAGTCGACAACCGGCTTCTGCAATCGAACGACCGTCTGGTGACGGCGATTGTCAAAGGCGCCCGGGGCGGCGCTGTGAAGGTCGGCTGGCGTATCAGTGTCGACGAATGCACCGCGACGGCGACGGATATGATCGTCGACGGCGTCAGTCTGATGGTGATGAAGCGCCAGGAATATGCATCGGTGATATCCGCCCACGGAATGGGCGGCCTGCTGGAGCGTATGCGTCTTAAATCCGCCCGGATCAGGGGCGGGACGGATGCCGACCGCAAACTGTCGCAGTCGGAAATGGGGCAGGTGATCGAGGACCTGCTGCGCGGCGCGGCGTCCAAGCTCCCCTGAATCGAAGCAACCGGAAGCCGAGGCATTGCGGGCGCGACGCCTGCGACGGCCATTGGCGCCGCCCGTTTACCGTTTCTTTTCTGCGCGCGCCCCGGCGACCAGTGCCCGCAGCGATGCGAGGTCGCGGGCGCCGCGTAGCAGGGTATCCCCGATCACGATCGACGGCGTTCCGGTCAGCTTCAGCTTCTCGGCGAGAGCATAATTTCTGCGGATGATTTCGTCGGTCTCGGCGGCGCGCATGTCCCGGCGCAGCCGGGCGGCGTCGATGCCGACGGATTCGGCCATCGCCATGATGGCGCTTTCCCCGAACGCGGAACCGGATTCCATCATTACCTTGTGTAAGGACAGGTACTTGCCCTGTTTGCGCGACGCGATCGCGGCGCGGGCGGCCAGTACCGAGTTCGGCCCGAGGATGGGCCAGTCCTTGTAGACCCGGCGGATATCCGGATCCGACTTGACCAGTTCGTCCACGATCGGGTGGAGGCGTTTGCAGACGCCGCAGCGGTAGTCGAAGAATTCGACGATCGTTACATCGCCCTGCGGGTTGCCGCCGACCGGGGAGGCCGGGTCGTTGAGAAGCGCGTCGCGGTTCGCGGCGAGCCGCTGCAGATCGGCAGCGCTGTCGGCCCGTTTCTTTTTTTCCCGCAAGCGCTGGATCGCGTCGGCGACGATCTCGGGGTTGTCGAGGATGTAGTCGCGGACGATCTTCTCGATTGCCGCTTTATCGGCGGTTCCCGCAGAGGCGGGCGAAGGCGCCTGGGCGGATGCGGCGCCGGTCACGCCGGTCATAAAAACGAGCGCGGTCAACGCCCGGGCCGCGCGCCGGCCCGTTCCGCCGGTGCCGTATCGGGTGTTTGGTATTTTCATATCGCCTGCATCTACTGGTCTTTTCTCTTCCTGCGGGCCCGTTCGGCGGTTGCCGCGATATCCTGCGCCCGGAGCCAGCCGGGGGAATTCGCCGATAGAAGCCGCACGGCCTTTTTCGCCTGGCCTTCGGCATCGAGATGGCGGCCGATCAGCAGGTTATGTTCGGCCAGCGCAAGCGCCGACAGCCCGAGTTCGCCGTTGCGGCCGTAGGCGGTTGCCGCCAGCCGCCAGGACAGCGGCATCGTGTTGTCGTAGCGGAGCGCCTGCTTGATATGTCCCAGCGCGACGGGCAGCAGGTCGTCGCGGTTGAGTTCCAGCTGGACATGGGCGAGCCCGACCCGCAGCAGCGGCTGTTTCGGGCGCAGGTCCACGGCCTTCTGATATTCGGGCAGGGCCTCTTCGAGCTTGCCGTTCTCGAACAGGACCTGGCCTTTTAGTTCGTGAAAATACGGGTCGTCGGGCGCTTCGGCGATCAGGCCGCTGATGATCGGCAGCGCTTCGGTCAGCCGGGCGTCGCGGTAATAGGCGACGGCCCGGGCGTAGCGGGCCATTACCGAGGGATCGTCCGCCTTGAATTCGTTCAGCGTCCGTGCCGGCGGGTTGATAAATCCCTTGAGCTTGGCGACCATGCGGTCATGCATGGCCTGCAACACCGTCGGCAGCTGGTTGTCGGAATGGCGCGACTTCGCCACATGATTCCGGATGAACGACATCCGGTCCCGGGTCAGAGGATGGGTGACCACGTAATCGTCCTGCCGCGCCCGGACCAGGAGTTCCTGGTCCTGCATCAGCTCGAAAAATTCCAGCAGGCCGCGGGCCGAAATCTCGGTCTGGTCGAGCAGGTTGACGGCGACCTGGTCGGCGGACTGTTCCTGCGCCCGGCTGTATTTGAGCAGGTTCTTGACCGCGACGCCGGTACCCGCGGCGGTGCCGGCCGCCGCGACACCCGCGTCCCTGGCGAGCAGCCCGATGGCGATCCCGACAAGCTGGCCGATCAGGGCCTGGTTGCGGGCGTCGTCCAGCGCGCCGTCGAGCCGGGCGAGATGGCCGCCGGTGATGTGACCCATTTCATGGGCGAGCACGCCGATAACCTGGGCCGGGCGGTCGGACGACATCAGCAGGCCCGTGGTCAGAAAAATACGCTGGCCGCGGGCGACGAACGCGTTCAGGGCCGAATCGTTGACGATGTGCAGGCCGAAATCGCGCTGTTCGATGCCGGCAGCGCGGAGAAGTGGCGAAGCGTAGGTGCGGATGGTATGTTCGATCTCCGCATCGCGGATTCCGGCCGCCCGCGCCGGGGCGGGTGCCAGCGACATATACAGCGATACAATCGCGATGACAGCAACAGTGGCTGCCATGGAGGAAACTGCAGTGCGCAACGGCTTTACTCTCGTTCCTGGCCCTATAAGTAGGTGCCGCCCCCTGTTCCGTCAATTGATGACGGCGATCGGCGCAGGATTGATCTGCGCCGCCTGCGGCAGCGACGCGCCGCCCGAAGGCCAGGTCGGGCACCTGGTGGAGAATTTCGGCGGGGTGGTCTCGGACGAGCCGCGTTCGGCACTGGTCGGGCGCGATATCCTGTCGTCCGGCGGCACCGCTGTCGACGCGGCCGTGGCGACGTATTTTGCCCTCGCGGTGACCTATCCCGGGGCGGCGACGCTGGGCGGCGGCGGGTATTGCGTGGTTTACGCCGGCGGCGGAGACAAGGTCGAGGCCATCGATTTCCGCCCGGCGCTGTTCAGCGCCGGCAGCCGGGCCGTCATGATTCCCGGATCGGTGCGCGGGATGTTCGCCATGCATGCCCGGTACGGCCGGCTCAAATGGGAAGCGTTGCTCCTGCCGGCGGAACGCCTGGCGCGGTTCGGGAATGCGGTGCCGCGCGCCTTTGCCCGCCAGATCGCAGGGCTGCCGGACGAAGCGTTTTCAGATCCCGGCCTGCGCCGTCTTTTCGCACCCGACGGCAAGCCGCTGGCCGAGGGCGACATGCTTCGCCAGACCGCGCTTTCGACGATGATCGCGGGGATCCGCGTCCGCGGCCCCGGCGAATTCTATGCCGGCGATCTTGCGAAATCGCTCGCGGCGGAGCTCGGGCAGACGGCCGGGATCGACGTGCCGGTCAGCGCCTTCCGGGATTACCGCCCGAAATGGCTCGCGACCGAAGTCGTGAATGTCGGTAATGACGAAATGCACATGCCGCCGGGCCCGGGTGCGACGGCAGCCCGGGCGGCATGGCGGGCGATGGCCGACGAGCAGCCGCCGCCGGCGGTCGAGTCCGGGGCGTCGTTCGACAGTGCGGGCTTCGTTGCAATGGATCTCGCGGGCGGGGCCGTGTCCTGTGTCGTCACGGCAAACGGTACGCTGGGGGCCGCACGGATGATCGGGGAGACCGGCATTATCGCGGCAGCGCCGCCGCGGGACGACACGTTTCCCGGCCTGCCGATGGTTCTGGTCAACCTTCCCCTCCAAGACGCCCGCGGCGCGGCTGCGGGTTCCGGCGGCGCGCTTGGCGCCCTGCGCGGTATTCGGACGGCGGTAAATGCGTTTGTCGAGGAGGTGCCGCCCGCACAGGCGTTCGGGCCGGCCGCGAAACCGGGTCCGCGGATCGCGGCGGGGCGGGCCAACGTGATTTCATGCCCCAAGGGCGCGCGCGACGGACCCGAGCTGTGCCGCTTCGCCGCCGATCCGGCCGGCTACGGACTCGCCGTCAGCGCCGCGTTCTGAACATGGCGCTGAAACGCTCTCGGCGCGGCCAGGTTCCGCCCTTCATCGTCATGGACGTCCTGCGCGAAGCGAACCGTCGCGAAGCCGCCGGCGAAGACATCCTGCATCTCGAAGTCGGCCAGCCGTCGACCGGCGCACCGGCCGGGGTGATCGCGGCGGCGGAGGCCGCCCTCAGGGGGGACCGCCTGGGATATACCGAGGCGCTCGGCATTGATCCCCTGCGGGCGCGTATCGCACAGTATTACCGCGATACCCACGATATCGACCTGGCGGACGGCCGCGTCGTGGTCACGACGGGATCGTCGGGCGGGTTCATGCTCGCCTTTCTCTCGGCGTTCGATGCCGGCGACCGCGTGGCGCTGGCGGATCCCGGATACCCGGCCTACCGCAATATCCTGTCGGCGCTCGGCATCGAAGCGGTCGGCGTGCCGGCCTCCGTGGCGGACCGCTATCAGCCGACGCCCGCCGCGCTCGAGCGCATCGCGCGCGAAACCGGCGAAATCGACGGGCTGATCGTCGCGAGCCCGGCCAACCCGACGGGCACGATGCTGCCGGCGGCGGACATGGCGGCGCTGGTCGCCTATTGCGAGGACCGCGGAATCCGGCTGATCTCCGATGAAATCTATCACGGCATAACCTATTCGATGCCGGGCGCCACGGCGCTCAGCCATACCGCGAATGCCTTCGTGGTGAACAGTTTTTCCAAATACTATTCGATGACCGGCTGGCGGATCGGATGGATGATCATCCCCGAAGACCTGCAGCGGTCGGTCGAATGCCTGGCCCAGAATATTTTCATCTCGGTGCCGACCCTGTCGCAGCGCGCGGCCTGCGCCGCGTTCGACTGTACCGACGAACTCGATGAAAACGTCGCCCGCTATGCGGCGAACCGCGACCTGCTGCTGCGGGAACTGCCGAAAGCCGGGATCGACCGGCTGGCCCCCGCCGACGGCGCATTCTACATCTATGCGGATGTCAGCGACCTGACCAATGACAGCGAAGCGTTCTGCCGCCGGCTTCTCGCGGAGACCGGTATTGCCGTCGCGCCGGGAACCGATTTCGATCCGGCGCGCGGCCATGCGTCTCTCAGGATTTCATTCGCGGGGGATACGCCGACCATGGCGGAAGCCGCGCGCCGCCTGCAGGGCTGGCTGAAGGGCTGACCGAAAAGGGCGGCCCGAAGGCCGCCCTGAACGTTTCATGTATCCGTGCGCCGAACCGGATTTAACCGGCCTGCGCCTATTCGACGATCTTCTGCCACCAGCCCTTGCGGCGGGGGCGGTCGACGGTCGCCGTGGCGGCCGGTTCCGGCGATTTCACGGCCTCTTCGGGAACGGGCGGCGGCTCGGGACGCTCCACGGGCGGCGGCGCCTCTGCGACGACCGTGTCCGCTTCGGGCTCGGGCTCGGGTGCCGGTTCCCGCTCAGGCGCCGGTTCGGGCCGGGATTCGGCTTGCGGCTCGGCGGTTTCCGGTGACGCGTCGTGATCGGCGCCGTTGTTCCGGACGGTGTCCGCCGGCGTCTCCGCGTCCGCTTCTGCGGCAGCAGGTTCTGCGGCCGTTTCGCTGTCGGCAGACGGGTTCGATCCGGCATCTGCCGCCGGGGCGTCCCGGTTCGTCTCCCCGCCGGCATTTTCAGTCGCCGCGTCTTCGCCGTCTGCGGGCCGGTTGCGGCGGCGGCCGCCCCGGCGTCCCCGCCGTCTGCGGCGCGGGGCGGTTTTCTCGTCTCCGTCGCCGTCGGCCGTTGCCGCCGTCTTTTCGGAATCGCCCTCGTCGTCGCCGTCGGCATCCGGAGTTTCCGCCCGGCTGTCGTCCGGCTGGGCGTTGTCGGTCCGGGCCTCGTCCGTCCGGGCGTCGTCGCCGGACGGGCGGCGGCGTCCGCGGCGGCGGCGGCGTTTGGGTTTTTCGGCCGGTTCGTCGGTGGACGCGGATTCGGCTTCGACATCGGCGGTCTCGGCTTCGTCCTCGACGTCGTCGTCATCGTCCTCGTCGATCGCAGCGGCGCCTGCGTCGGCGGAAACGCCGCCCCGTGCGGGCTGGCCGACGGTGGGTTCGGGACGGCCCTTGACGCGTTCGATATCGATATCCGGCGGGATCACCGAATTGTCGCCTTCCAGGATGACCTGGAAACCGTAGCGCGCCTCAAGGTCGACCAGGGTCGATCGTTTCTGGTTCAGGATATACAGCGCAACCTCGGTCGGGACCTTGACCGTGATCTCGCTGGTCCGCATCCGGATGCCTTCTTCCTCGATCGCCCGCAACACGCGCATGGCCATCGATTCCGTCGACAGGATCGTTCCCGTCCCGCGGCAATGGGGGCAAATCTGCGAGCTGGTTTCCAGCAGGCTCGGACGGAGGCGCTGGCGCGACAGTTCGAGAAGCCCGAAATTGCTGATCCGGCCGATCTGCAGGCGTGCGCGGTCGGTCTGCATCGCATCGCGCAGCCGGCGTTCGACCTTGCGGATGTTGCGGTTGTCTTCCATATCGATGAAATCGATGACGATCAGCCCGGCCAGGTCGCGCAGGCGCAGCTGGCGCCCGACCTCGTCGGCGGCTTCGATATTCGTCTTGAGGGCGGTTTCCTCGATATTCCGTTCCTTGGTCGACTTGCCCGAGTTCACGTCGATCGCGACCAGCGCTTCGGTCGGGTTGATGACGATATAGCCGCCCGATTTCAGCTGGACCTCGGGGTTATGCATCGCGTCGAGCTGCTGTTCGATCTGGAAACGCTGATACAGCGGAATGGTGTCGTCGCGGTACTGCTGAACCCGCTTTGCGTGGCTCGGCATCATCAGCCGCATGAAGCGCTTCGCGGTCTGGTATGTATCGGCACCTTCGA
Source organism: uncultured Rhodospirillaceae bacterium (assembly GCA_963974055.1). Lineage (GTDB taxonomy): Bacteria > Pseudomonadota > Alphaproteobacteria > MPNO01 > UBA830 > CAXBCP01. Next base: position 71,117 of record CAXBCP010000009.1, on the reverse strand, counting down.
CGAGGATTTCCTCGATGTCCTTGCTGTAGACGTCGCGGATGGCGCGTTTGATGATGTCGCCTTCCTCGTAGACCATGTCGGGCGCCGTGGATTCGAGGGTTTTTTCCCGCACTTCGTCCCAGGCCCGGATGAGGTATTCGAAGTCGCGCTTGATTTCGGCCTTGTTCCGCTCCAGTCCCGCCGTTCGGATGATCACGCCCATGCCCTGCGGCATGTCGAGGGAATTCAGCGTATCGCGCAGTTTGCGGCGTTCCTTGGCGAGGGTGATCTTCCGCGAAATGCCGCCGCCGCGCGACGAATTGGGCATCAGCACGCAATAGCGTCCGGCGAGGGAGATATAGGTCGTCAGTGCAGCGCCCTTGTTGCCGCGCTCTTCCTTGACCACCTGCACCAGCAGGATCTGGCGGCGCTTGATGACTTCCTGGATCTTGTAGCGGCGCATCGACCGGGTGCGGCGCGGCGAAGACGTTTCGGCCGCTTCGAGGGCCTCTTCGACATCGGGATCGGCGGCAACCGGATCGGGGTCGGATTCGTCGCCGTCTGCGCTGTCTTCCGCCACCGCCGGGATGTCTTCGTCGGCATCGTCATCGTCGGATTCTGCATCGTCGGATTCTGCATCGTCGGATTCGGCTGCGTCCCCGGTTTCGTCGTCGAACTCCGCCTCGACGTCTTCGTCGACGGGGTCGTCGGCGTGGTCATCTACGCCGGCGTCATCATGCGCGTCGCTGTCGTCTTCGCTGACGCCGCCGTCGATATCTTCAAGGTGCTCGCGCGCGGCGCGGGCTTCCATTTCCAGGGCTTCCTGTTCGTCGATCAGGGCCTGCCGGTCGTCGACCGGGATCTGGTAGTAGTCGGGGTGGATTTCGCTGAAAGCCAGAAATCCGTGCCGGTTGCCGCCGAAATCGACGAACGCGGCCTGCAGCGACGGTTCTACCCGCGTCACTTTCGCGAGGTAGATGTTGCCTTTGACCTGTTTTTTGAAAGTCGTCTCGATATCGTATTCGTCGAGACGGGTACCGGAAGTTACGACAACGCGAATCTCTTCCGAGTGCGCGCCGTCAATAAGCATGCGCTTAGACATTTTGTTTCTCCGGCGCGGGGCCATCTCCGTCGTGCGAACGACCGATCGAAAATGTACCGCACCATCAAGCCCGGACGCGCCATCATCGACCTGCCGAATGGGGCTCTTCCTAAAGGATACCGCCAGGGCAGGGACTTACATGGTTCGCGGATTCCCGCAATTGCGCGGGTCCGGTCATGGGTTCCATATACCGCAGGTGATAAGCGCAGCCGTTCCGTCATTTCGCGCAGATATTCAAAACCTGGATATTTGCGCCGAATTCGGGAGGGTCACGCGGTGGCCGGAGAATATCTCCGATTCACCTGCGGACGTTCGCAACGGCTAGAATAGACCCCGGAGTGGATCGGTACAACTTATATTAACGGTCTCCGGGTCACCGATGTCGTTGAAATAACGCCCGATATTCGGGTATATATGGTATTGTATGATTTTTGCATCGCTAAATGTGTAACTTGCGGAACGCCCTCGGGAGATTCGGGTACACGGCAGTGGTATCCATGGCGGTTGCGGCCATCTGGCTTGTCGGCGGGTATACGCCGACTGCCGCCGCTGCACCGCAGGTCACCGGTGTGCGCGTCGGTGTCTATCCGGCGAAAACCCGCATCGTGCTCGACGTCAGCGGTGCGGTAAAGTATTCGTCGTTCATTCTTCCCAAGCCCTATCGCGTTGTCGTCGACATGTCCGAGGTTACGTGGTCGCCGAAACTGCGGAACCCGCCCACGGGCGGTCTGGTGACCGGCATGCGGTTCGGCCTGTTCAAGCCCGGCTCGTCGCGGGTGGTCCTGGATTCGGCCGGCCCGGTTCGGGTCGCGAAGACCTTCATGATACCGCCGTCCGGCAAATACAAAACCTACCGGCTTGTGATCGACATCGCGAAAACCAGCCAGCAGGCCTTTCTGATGGCCTACAAGCGGCCGGAACGCGGCCCCGTCGCGAAGGCCGCGCCGCCGCCTGTCGCGGCCAGTATTCCGATACCGTTCAGACGAAAGCCGCCGCGGCCGAACCAGAAGAAACTTATCGTCATCGATCCCGGCCATGGCGGGGTCGATCCCGGCGCGATGAGCCGGTCGGGCGTCTGGGAAAAGCACATCGTGCTCGCCTTCGCCCGCGATCTCCGGCGCAGTCTGCTGGCAAGCGGGAAGTTCAATGTCAGGCTGACCCGGGACCGGGACGTCTTTATCCGTCTCCGCGACCGTATCGGCATCGCGCGCCGTGCCGGGGCGGACCTGTTCATTTCCGTCCACGCGGATTCCATCGGCAACAGCAAGGTGCGGGGAACGTCCGTCTATACCCTGTCCGAGCGCGCTTCGGACAAGGAAGCCGATACGCTGGCCCGGAAAGAGAACAAATCCGATCTTATCGCCGGTGTCGACCTGAACGAGCAGTCGGATGAGGTCGTAAACATCCTTATCGACCTCGCGCAGCGCGAAACCATGAATGAATCGGCCGTATTTGCGAGAAAAATGGTCGATGAACTGGCGAAAACGCGTAAAATGCTGCGAAACACCCACCGGTTTGCCGGTTTTGCGGTGCTGAAAGCGCCCGATATTCCGTCCGTCCTGGTCGAACTGGGCTATCTTTCCAACCGTTCGGACGAAAAGCTGCTGCGCGATCCGCGGCAGCGAAAGCGGATGGCGGCGGCGATGGCGACCGCGGTCGATGAATATTTCGAACGCCAGCAAGCTTTAAATAGGCCATAAAGACGCCACATTGTAAGGTGTAGTATGTCCGGGCCGGGTTGGCGTAGAGGCCCCGAAAGCGTGTGATGAGAATACTGGCAGCAATTTTCCTGATCGTCGTCGTGCTGGCCGTGGCCGGCGCGGGCGGCGTTCTGTACGCTTTTTACCATTTCGGGAAGGGCCTGCCGGAGCACCAGCAGCTCGCCGACTACAATCCGCCCGTCGTCACCCGGATTCACGCCGGCGACGGTCGGCTGATGGCGGAATTCGCCCGCGAAAAACGGGTCTTCGTCCCGATCGAGGCGATGCCGAAGCAGATCATCAAGGCGTTTCTGTCGGCGGAAGACAAAACCTTCTACACCCATGTCGGCATCGACATTCCGGGCATCATGCGCGCGATGGCGACCAATATAATGCGGATGGGCAGCAACCGTCGCCCGATCGGCGCGTCGACCATCACGCAGCAGGTCGCCAAGAATTTCCTGCTGACCAACGAAGTTTCCATCGCCCGCAAGGCGAAGGAGGTTATTCTCGCCCTGCGGATCGAGCGCGCGTTCTCCAAGGACCGGATACTCGAACTGTATCTGAACGAGATCTATCTCGGCTTCGGGTCCTACGGCGTGGCTGCCGCCGCGCTGAATTATTTCGACAAGTCGCTCGACGAGCTGACCCTCGGCGAGGCGGCGTTCCTCGCCGGCCTGCCCAAGGCGCCCAATAACTACAACCCCGTCCGCCGGCCGGAAGCGGCGCGGGACCGGCGCGACTACGTGCTGACCCGGATGTCGCAGGACGGGTTTATCGCCCTGACCGCGGCAGCGGTCGAAATGGCGAAGCCGGTGGTGGTCCATCCGCCGTCGGCGGTCGATGTTGCCCGCGCCGATTATTTCGTCGAGGAAGTCCGGCGCGAACTGATCGACCGGTACGGCGACCGCGGCCTGTACGGCGGCGGCCTGTCGGTCCGGACGACTCTGGATTCGCGGCTTCAGCGGATTGCGGATTCGGCGTTGCGCTATGGCCTGTCGGCCTATGACCGCCGGCATGGCTGGCGCGGTCCGCTGGGCCGGGTCGATGCGGCCGGGGACTGGAAAAAGCAGCTCGCAAAATTTCCGCTGCCGAGCGACGTGACCCGGTGGCGCAGCGCCGCCGTCCTCACGGTGACGAAGGAAGAGGTCGGTCTCGGCTTCGCCGACGGCACCGCGGGGACGATCCCGCTGGCCGAAATGCACTGGGCCCGGCCGGTCGACAAGAACGGCAACCGCGGCCCGTCGGTCAAGTCGCCGTCGGACGTGCTGGCGGCGGGCGATGTCGTGGCGGTCGAAGCGGTGACGAAAAAGGACAAGGACGAAACCTGGCCGCCCGGGACCTATGCGCTGCGCCAGATACCGAAGATCAGCGGCGGCGTCGTCGCGCTCGATCCGCATACCGGGCGGGTGCTTGCCATGTCGGGCGGGTTCTCGGCAGGGCTCAGCGAATTCAACCGGGCGACGCAGGCGAAGCGCCAGCCGGGTTCCGCGTTCAAGCCCTTCGTTTACCTCGCGGCGCTCGACAAGGGGTTTACCCCGTCGAGCCAGATTCTCGATGCGCCGTTCGTGATCGACCAGGGGCCGGGTCTCGGCCGATGGCGGCCGGCGAACTATTCGAACCGGTTCTACGGCCCGAGCCCGCTTCGGCTGGGAATCGAAAAATCGCGCAACCTGATGACCGTCAGGCTGGCGCAGAATATCGGCATGGAGACGGTGGTCGACTACGCCAAGCGGTTCGGTGTCGTCGACGACCTGGAGCCGATGCTGTCGATGTCGCTGGGGTCGGGCGAGACCACGCTGATGCGCATGACCACCGCCTACGCCATGCTCGTCAACGGCGGCAAGCGGATCCGCCCGACGTTGATCGACAAGATCCAGAACCGCAACGGCAAGACGATTTTCCGCCATGACCGGCGCAACTGCGCCGAATGCGGCGAAACCGAATGGGATGCGGAACAGGAGCCGTCGCTGCCCGACAACCGCGAACAGATCGCCGACCCGAAGACGACCTACCAGATCGTGTCGATGCTGGAAGGCGTCGTGAAACGGGGCACCGGCCGTCGCATCAGCACGATCCGCAAACCGCTGGCGGGGAAAACCGGTACCACCAATGACAGCCGCGATACCTGGTTCGTCGGTTTTTCGCCCGACCTTGCCGTCGGGGTGTATATCGGGTTCGACAATCCGGCGCCGCTGGGCAAAGGCGAGACGGGATCGTCGGTCGCCGCCCCGGTATTCAAGAAATTCATGGAAGAAGCGCTGAAGGACCAGCCCGCGATCCCGTTCCGGGTGCCGCCGGGGCTGCAGCTTGTCCGGGTCGATCCGGGCACGGGCCGTCCGCCGCGGGCGGGTGCCCGCAATGCGATACTCGAAGCGTTTCTGCCGGGGACCGTGCCGAACCGGCGGGGCCCGGTGCTCGACGGCAGCGGCGGCGGAACGCAGCCGGAGAACGGGGTCGCCGCGCCGACGGGCAAGCTGCGGGATCTGTATTGACGGCTGCACCGATGTCCGGCACTTAACCGACAGGTAATTCGTTTTTGAAAAGGCATCGCCGAACCCCGGGGTTCGGCGATTGTCAGGGATGCAGGGTCGGGGACGCAATTCGTCGCCGCCCGGAAAGGAGAGACAATGCGCGCCGAATCGCAGGCTTTGGCAGATAAAATCGAGCAGTCGCTGGTGCTGCTGAGGAGGCATCTTTGACCCCGACCAGGCAGCGAAACGCCTCGACGAGCTGAACGCGGAGGCGGAAGACCCGGAACTCTGGAACGATCAGGGCCGGGCGCAGAAAGTGATGCGCGAGCGCGGTCATCTCGAAAAATCCATCGGCGATTTTAACGCGATCGAACAGGACCTGCGCGACGCGGTCGAACTGATCGAACTGGGAGAGGCCGAGGGCGATACCGAAATCGTCGAGGAGGCCGAGGCCACCTTGCAGCGGCTCCAGAAACTGGCGGCGACGCAGGAGCTCCAGACGCTGCTGTCCGGCGAAGCCGATTCGAACGACTGTTTCCTCGAAGTGAATGCCGGGGCGGGCGGCACCGAAAGCCAGGACTGGGCGCAGATGCTGTACCGCATGTACACGCGCTGGGCCGAGGCCCACGGCTACAAGGTCGAGCTGATGGACGAAAGCGCCGGCGAGGAGGCCGGGATCAAATCCGCCTCGGTCCGTATCCAGGGACATAATGCCTATGGCTGGCTGAAGACCGAAAGCGGCGTCCACCGTCTGGTGCGGATATCGCCCTACGATTCCAGCGCGCGCCGGCATACGAGCTTCGCGTCGGTCTGGGTCTATCCCGAGATCGACGACGATATAGATATCGACGTCGATCCCAGCGACCTGCGGGTCGATACCTACCGGTCGCAGGGCGCCGGCGGCCAGCACGTCAACACCACCGACAGCGCCATCCGGATCACGCATATCCCGTCGGGAATCGTCGTTGCCTGCCAGAGCGACCGGTCGCAGCACCGCAACCGCGCCGAGGCGATGCGAATGCTGCGTGCGCGCCTGTACGAGGCCGAACTGCGCCGCCGCGAGGAAGCCGCCCAGGCGGAACAGGATGCGAAGACGGATATCGGCTGGGGCCACCAGATCCGGTCCTACGTCCTGCATCCCTACCAGATGGTCAAGGATCTGCGCACCGAGGTCGAAACCTCCAACACGCAGGCGGTGCTCGACGGCGATCTCGACGATTTCATGGCGGCATCGCTGGCGCAGCGCGTCGGCGGCGGGGTTGCCGGCGCGGAGGGCGATTGATGGCCGGCATCCCCATGGCGAACGGCCATCGCCCGGCCGGGCTGATGCAGCTGCTGCACCCGGCGCTGGCGACCGCGCCGCGGCCTGACCGGGCGGCGCTGAACTACGACCTCGACAGGGCGCTGGCTTCCGTGGTCCGGCTGCATGCGGATGTCGACGAACGCTGCGTCACGGCGTCCACCCTGGGCGCCGAACGGGAAGGGGCCGGCATCGTGATTGACGATAACGGCCTGATCCTGACCGTCGGGTACCTGATCGTCGAGGCGCGCGACGTGACCATTTCCGTCCTCGGGTGGGGCGAGCCCGTCGTCGGCGAGGCGATTGCCTACGACCATGAAACGGGACTGGGCATGGTGCGTGCGGTCGATGCGCTCGACATCGCGCCGCTGCCGCTCGGTTCGGCGCGGTCGCTGTCCGCGGGCGATGCCGTGACCGTATCGGGCTATGGCGGGTTCGAGCAGGCGATTGCCGCCGAAGTCGTCGTCCGCCAGGAATTCGCGGGCTCGTGGGAATACATGCTCGACAACGCCATCTATACGACGCCGCTGCATCCCTATTGGGGCGGCGCGGCGCTGATCGACAAGGACGGCGCGCTTGCCGGCGTCGGTTCGCTCTATCTCGAAGAGCCCGTCGGGGACAGCGGCGACAGCCGGCCCGGCAATATGTTCGTGCCCATCGACGAACTGCTTCCGATTTACGACGACCTGGTCAGCACCGGGCGGGCGCTGCGCGCGCCGCGTCCGTGGGTCGGCATCCACGTGACGGAGGTCGAACACCGGCTCTACGTGACCGGCGTGACCGAGGACGGCCCGGGACAGCGGGCCGGGTTCCGGGCGGGCGATGCGGTGCTGTCCATCGAGGGCGTGCCCGCCGATACCCTCGCCGACATGTACCGGACGCTGTGGGCGGCGGGCGAGGCGGGGGTGGATATCCGCTACACCGTGCTGCGCGATGACGATGTCCTGACGATCCGCGTCACCAGCGGCGACCGCTACGCGTTTCTCGACCTGCCGCAGCGGCACTGAAACCCTGCATGATCGAGCTGCCGCGCCGGAGCATCTTCCGCTTGCGCGGAATCGCCCCGGTGCCGTCAAAACATGAAACGCTCTAGGCGGCGCGGTGCAGCCGTCCGCCGGTCGTCGGCGCCGGAACGCCGGTGGTCGTCGGCACGCTGAGCGGCAGACCCCGCATCGACCGCACGGCGAGAAAGGCGAAGGCCTGGGCCTCGATCGCGTCGCCGTCCCATCCGACCGCTTCCACCGGCGACACCGGCAGTCCCGACAGATCGGCCAGCCCGGCCATCAGGCTGGGGTTTTTCCGCCCGCCGCCGGTGACCAGTATCCGCGCCGGGCGCGCCGGCAGGTGTTTCAGGTGCGACACGACGGTTTCGCAGGTGAAACGGGCGAGGGTTGCGGCGCCGTCTTCGGGCGACAGGCCGCGAACCGCCTCGATGGTGAAATCCAGGCGGTCGAGCGATTTGGGCGGCGGCGCATCGAAATAGGGATTGTCGAGCAGTTTGGCGAGCGCCGCGGGATCGACCGCGCCGGTTGCGCTGATCCGGCCGTCGAGGTCGCAGGAAAGGTCGGTAGTGCCCGCGACCCAGTCGTCGAGCAGGGCGTTGCCCGGTCCCGTATCGAACGCGACGGGATCGGCAGCGTTATCGCCGATCCAGGTGATGTTGGAAATCCCGCCGATATTGAGCACGACCACGGGCCCGTCGATACCGCCGCACAGGGCCCGGTGATAGAGCGGCGCGAAGGGCGCGCCCTGGCCGCCGGCCGCCACGTCGGCGCTGCGGAAGTCCGAAACGACGTCGATTCCGGTCCGCGCCGCCAGCCGCGGACCGTCGCCGATCTGTACGGTAACGCCGTTGGCGGGTGTGTGTAATACCGTATGACCATGAAGTCCTACTATTGAAATTTTCCCTTTGTAATCAGGGTGTTCGGAAAGTAGGGCTTCGATGCAGGCGGCATGGGCATCGGTAAGACCTTTGGCCACGGCGGGATCGGGACGGGCGTTGCCGAGGCTGGCGCGGATCGCGTCCCGCAGGCCGTCGTCATAGGGTGTCGTGGCGGCCGGGCCGAAGGCGGTCACCCGCTCGCCGTCGGTTTCGATAATGGCGGCATCGATGCCGTCCATCGACGTGCCGCTCATCAGACCCAACGCCCAGACCGGGGCGAAATCCGCCATCCTCAGAATGTCTCCCCGGTGAGGTAGTGCTCTATGATCTCGCTGCCGGTGGCCTTCCACACGCCGTCATGGCCGAAGATATAGCCGAGCGCCTCGTCGAGGGCGCTGATGCGGTGCGGCACGCCGATAATGAACGGGTGCAGGCAGATCGCCATGACCCGGCCGGACCCGGATTCGACGCTTTCGCGGTACAGGGTGTCGAACTGGCGTTTGATCATGTCGGTGAATTCGGCGGCCGTCCGGCCGAGGCGCATGAATTGCGGCAGGTCGTTTATTTCCGACGAATAGGGGATCGAGCAGATTTGCCGGCCGTCCACATCCATCACGTAGGGCTGGTCGTCATTGACGAAGTCGGCGACATATTCGACGCCGCCGTCGATCAGCGCGTCCAGCGTCGTCCAGTTCTGCTGCAGCCCGCTCGACAGCCAGCCTCTGGGCCGGACGCCGGTGGCGTCTTCGATCTGCTTGAGGGTGGCCGCCACCACCTCGCGCCCCGCCGCGTCGTCCATCGTGTGCAGGTAGCGGCTGTTCGACTGGTTGTGGCCCATGAATTCCCAGTTCAGCGCCTTCGCGTCCTCGATGATCTCCGGGTAGTCGGCGCAGACCTCGCTGTTGAGCGCGACCGTGCCGCGCATGCCGTGCTTGGTCAGCGTGTCCATGATGCGGAACACGCCGACCCGTGCGCCGTAATCGCGCGGCGCCCAGTTGATGACGTCGGGGGCGACCCCGGTGCCGCCGGGCACCGGTTCGTTGAGCGGGAAGGTCTCGATATTGGGAATAATCCAGAGCGCCACATGGTTGCCGTCGGGCCAGACGATCTTCGGGCGGCGGTTGATGGGCGTATAGGCGAAGGGTCCGTAGCGCTGTGGTTTCATTCCTTGGCTCTCCCGTGTCGCGGTTGATGTTCGGGGCGATCGATCGGGGAGAAGTTTGGGCGTCCGACGGGGGTCGCGTCAATGGGCGGGTCGATGGATTTCCCCGCCCGCCTGTGATACCACGCAGCGCGAAACGTCACCGCCACCCCGAACCGGAACCAAGACCATGACCGAGCCGAAATCGGCCTTTCTGAAAACCGTCACCGAGCGCGGCTTCGTCCATCAGAACACGGATGCCGACGCGCTCGACGCCGCCCTGTCCGAAGGCACGCCCCGCATCGCCTATATCGGGTTCGACTGCACGGCGGATTCGCTGCATGTCGGCTCGCTGCTGCCGATCATGCTGCTGCGCTGGTTCCAGAAATGCGGCCACAAGCCGATCGTCCTGATGGGCGGCGGCACCACCAAGGTCGGCGATCCGTCGGGCAAGGACGAAGCGCGCCAGCTGATCACCGACGAGACCATCGCCGCCAACAAGGCGGGCATCCAGGGCATCTTCGAAAAGTTCCTGGTCTTCGGCGACGGGCCGACCGATGCCGTCATGGTCGACAATGCCGACTGGCTCGATAAGCTGGAATACATTCCGTTCCTGCGCGATTACGGGCGGCATTTTTCGGTCAACCGCATGCTCGGCTTCGAATCCGTGAAGCTGCGGCTGGACCGCGAACAGCCGCTCAGCTTTCTCGAATTCAACTACATGATCCTGCAGGCCTACGACTTCATGGAACTGCACCGCCGCCACGGCTGTATCCTGCAGATGGGCGGCTCCGACCAGTGGGGCAATATCGTCAACGGGGTCGAGCTCGGCCGCCGCACCGACGGCGCGCAGCTGTTCGGCCTGACCTCGCCGCTGATCACCACGGCGTCCGGCGCCAAGATGGGCAAGTCCGCCGACGGCGCGGTCTGGCTCAACGCCGACCGGGTCAGCCCGTACGATTACTGGCAGTTCTGGCGGAACACGGCGGATGCCGATGTCGGGCGTTTCCTGCGCCTGTTCACCGAACTGCCGCTGGACGAGACCGCGCGGCTCGAAGCGCTGCAGGACGCCGATATCAACGAGGCCAAGAAAATCCTCGCCAACGAAGCGACCGCGATGTGCCACGGCGCCGATGCCGCCGCCGACGCCGAGCGCACGGCCGCCGAGACGTTCGAGCAGGGCCAGTCCGCCGCGGGCCTGCCGACGGTCGATATTCCCGCCGCCGATTTCGCCGGCGGCATCGCCGCCTTCGCCCTGTTCGCCCGCGCCGGCCTCGCGACCAGCAACGGCGAAGCCCGTCGCCTGATCCGCGGCGGCGGTGCGCGCGTGAACGACGAAAAGCTGGGCGACGAAAACGCGCAGATCGCCGCCGACCGGGCGGATGCCGACGGCGTGATCAAGCTGTCCGCGGGCAAGAAGCGCCACGTGCTGGTGCGGGTGGGGCAGGCGGGGTAGCATCGTCCCCGCAAAAACCGAGGCAGGGGAATTTCAATGACCCAACCGTCCTTCGCGAAAGAACATGTCGATCGCTACCGCGCGTCGAACGGTGCGGACGGGCATATCTGGACCGGGTTCGACGGCAAGGGGCATTTTCCCTGCCTGCTGCTGACCACGACGGGGCGCAAATCGGGCGCGGCGCGGACGACGCCGCTGATCTACGGCACCGACGGCGACAGCTACATGGTGATCGCGTCGCAGGGCGGGCGGCCGTCGCATCCGGGCTGGTATTTCAACATTCTGGAAAACGCCTCGGTCGAGCTGCAGGTCGGGGACGAGGTGTTCGCGGCGACGGCGCGCACGGCGGACGCGGCGGAACGGGCGCGGCTGTGGCCGGTGATGGCGGCGATCTATCCGCCCTATGACGACTACCAGGAAAAAGCCGCCGCCGACCGCGAAATCCCGCTGGTGATCCTGACCCGCGCCTGAACGGCGCCGGGGCGTTGTAGCCCCGTCATTGCCCGGCATTGCGCCGGCCGGGCGCGGCGGGCATGATTCCGCCATGAAGCTTTATGTCACGCCCACGTCGCCCTATGCGCGGCTCGCCCTGATCGTGCGGCTGGAACTCGGCCTTGCCGACCGGGTCGATCTGGTCTGGACGCGGACGCGGCAGGCGGAGGACCCGATGCTTGCCTTCAACCCGTCCGGCCGGGTGCCTTTCCTGCAGCCGGACGACGGCACGGGGTTCGAGGATACCGACCTGATCGTCGAATTTCTCGACCGCCTTGCCGCCGACGGCGACGGGCGGCGGCGTTTCGTCCGGCCGGCATTCGATGCGGCGGGCGAGGCGGGCTACTGGGATTTCCGGCGGCTGGAGATGACGGCGCGCAGCATGCTCGACGGCGTGTCGGTATGGGGCCGCGAACTGGTGCGCCCGGCGGGCGAACAGTCGCCCGGCATCATCGCCCATGAACGGCGCCGCGCGTACCGCCTCGCCGGTGTGTTCGACGAAATCGTACGGGGCGCGCCGGAGCACGACGTGCTGGGCGGCCCGCTGAACCTGGTCCAGCTCCTGCTGTTCTGCGCCCTGAACGTGAGAACGCGGCTGCCCGATTTCGACTGGGCCGACACGTATCCCGACCTTGCGGCCTGGTTCGACCGGATGCAGCTTGTGCCGTCGGTAAGGGACTCGGCCCCGCCGCCTGGCGTGTGACCGGGCGGTGAGCGATACCGCCGGCCCTGTCACCTTCGACAGGGCCGCCGGCGGTCAGATGTAATTCACCTCGATCTTCTTCTGTTTTTTCTGTTCGGCCGTGCCGCGCCTGGGCACGCTGATGCTCAGCACCCCGTCCTTGAAGTCCGCGGATATTTTATCCTCGTCGACATCCGGCGGCAGACGGAACGACCGCTGAAACGAGCCGTAGCGGCGCTCGGAGAAGAAATAGGTTTTGCCCTTTTCCTCGTGCTGCGATTTCTTTTCGCCTTTCAGGGTCAGCATGTGATCGTGGATCGAAACATCGACATTGGCCGCTTCGACGCCGGGCAGTTCGATATTGATGACATAGGCGTTCTCGGTCGCGGACGCATCGGCTTCGGGTGCGAAAAAGTCTGCGATCTTGCGCCCGACATTCCGCAGCGGTTCGTACATGCTGGGCCACCAGCCGGAATCGCTGCCGGTTGCCGTGTGGGACTTTTCTACCATGATGGACCTCCTTTCAGGGTAAATGGCGACACCGCGCCATGTTCATGAAAAGAGGGTAACGCCGCCTGATCGTCCGGCATTTGATACAGATCAAGCGGCGCGTATTTTAGCCGGGCCGGAAGCTTCCGGTCGCCGCGTTAAAACGTTTCGTCGAAGAACTGCTTCATATAGCCGTATGATTTCTTGCACAGCGCGTCATCGTAGCGCTGGGTGTCGGAATTCGCCCCGAGCACGCAGAACGAATGCAGCGCGTGACCGAAATTATAATGCTGCCAGTCGGCCCCGGCCGCGGTGAGTTCCGCTTCGAGCGCATCCATCTGCGGTTTCGGGGTGATCGAATCCGCCGAGCCGTGAAGCGCCAGGATGCGTCCCCGGAAGTCCGGCGTCGCATCGGGGTCGACCGGGTTCGGCAGGGTGACGTGGAAAACCACGACGCCCTTGAAGTCGGCGCCGGCGCGCGCCTGTTCGAGAACGAACCCGCCGCCCATGCAATAGCCGATGGCGCCCTTGCGGTTCGTGTCGATCAGGCCGAGCCGGTCGGCCTCGGCGGTCAGGGCCGCATAGGCCGCCGCGCCGCAGCCCTTGACGAAGGGCAGGTTGTTGCGCGTCGCGCGGGCGATCTTGCCGAGTTCTTCCTGGGTGCGCTCTACGTCGCCATATCCCTTGCCGAACATGTCGGCGATCATCATCACGAAATCGGAACCGCCGGCCTGGGCCGCCATATCCGCCGAATGGTCGCAGACGCCGAGCCAGTCGGGCTGCATCAGGATCGCCGGGCGCTTTTTGGTGATGCTGTCGTCATAGACGAGCATTCCTTCGAATTCCCTGCCGTCATATTCGTAAGGCACTCTGACCTGGGTCATTTTCTATATCTCCCCGTGTGTTCTGGATTCCTGATGATCCCGTTTCTAGCGCGATCGTGTCGGTCGTGGAAGGCGGCGAACAGGGTCGGGGTAGATGCGTGACGATGTCAGTCCGTCTGTTTTTCCCGCCATAACCGATATCGCTGCCCGATACGCTCGCCGATCCGGCGGGCCGATTCCGGTGTGTCGGGTACATGGTAGGCGGAGACCTGGATATCGGCGAGGACGTCGCCGTAATCGCGCAGGTATTCGCCATGCTCCAGGTTGAAATAATCGGCCGTAAACGCTTCGCCTTCCGCCGAGAGCATGTGTGAAGACAGGATGCCGCCGGCCCGTTCGAACAATACCGGTCCGGTGATGACGCCGGCATCGAACGCGGCGATGTCGCCTGCATGCTCTTCGGCGAAGCGCGCGCTGCACAATCCGGCGCCGATCAGCCAGGCGAGGTACAGCCCGGTGTGAACATAGGCCTGCGAATGCGGCAGGTTCGCCGGCCAGTCGCCGCCGATATGAAAAGCGGCATCGTCGAAGATTGTATCGTCCGGTTTTTCCACGATGGGGGTCCCGCTGAAACGGTGTCAGGAAGATGCACGGAAAGGCGGATTTCGCGAACCGATTCACGGGCACCGTCTTTCCGGGATATTGTAACAATGCCGGCCGCAGGATACCGAATCGACACACGAGAAGAATTCTGCATATAATTTTCCCGATCGTCCGGTGCGGTCCGCGGGAAACGGTAGGGGGCCTGCGGCAGATGTCGCGCCGGACGAGTTGTGAGGGGGGGGCACTCGTGCAGAAACGAGCGGGACTACTGGGGCTGAAGACCGTCGGTATGTTTATTGGCGGTGTATTTGCCGCCGCCGCGATATCCGGGAGTGCCGTCGCCCAGACCAAGTTCGTCGGCTGGTCCGCCGGGCCGCCGCCGAAGGGCGTCGCCGACGATGCCTACAAGCCGGGCGACGTTCCGGATTTCGGCGACAAGGTCAAATCCCCCGCCGGCAAGGGCGACGATTACGACCCCCGGCTGGATCCGAACCATCCGCTTAAAAATCCGCTGAAAGACCCGGGCGCGAAATGGGAAGGCGCTCATGGCCGCAATCTTAACCAGACCCAGGTTGCCAGCGGCACCGGCGACATCGACTGGGGCGAGAAATATTACGAAGCCCAGTTCGTCGCCCCCATAAAGGTCACGAACCGCTGCAAGACAGCGCAGCCGGTCGGCATTTTCGTCAACGGTCTGCCGGTTACGTTTCCTGCCGTTCATCTGGCGCCGCCCGGCGACTCGATCGTGCAGGGGGATGTCAAATACCCGGCCGCGCCGCCGCCGCCGCTTCGCACCGGTCTGCCGGGCGAACCCGGTTGGGGACATGTCGATTTCGGGCCGATTGTATTCCCCGCCGGCATGTTCCCGCCGCCGAAAATGCACCAGCCGAATTTCGGCACGGTCAAGGGGACGGTGGTGCTGTGGCACCCGTGGGGCCCCGATTGTATCGGGACCCGGATCACATACAACGTAACCGGTCACATGCATTTCAAGCCGCCGCCGCCGCCCGACGATGGCGGCGGGCCGTCGAAACTGGCGACACCCGACGTCTGCGAAGTCTGGTGGAACCTCGGCGAGCCGCCGGCACAGTACAAGGGCGAGGACTGCACCGAGAAATTTCGCGGACTCGCGCGCCGGTTCACTGAAAAAGTATTGCCGCCCTATGTCCTGAATGCGCCTGAAAAATGGGACTGGCTGCCGACCGTGCCCGAAGTGTCGGTGATGACCGGCCCCGAACTCCTGACGATGAAGACGGTTGCGGAAGCGGTGCTCGGACATAATCCCGAAAAAAACAGGCCTCAGCCGCGGGGCTGGCCGCCCGGGTCCGAAGCGAAACCGCCGGAGGGTCGATAGGATGCGGCTACGATTGGACCCCTGCCTTTCGGGGGGACCGCTGCGCGCCGGCGCATCCGCCCTGCTGTTGCTGGTGGCGATATCCGGCGCGCCGTTCTCGCCCGCGGCCGGCCAGACGGCCGACGAATTGCGGCGTCAGCTGCAGGAATCCCTCGGCCAGCACACGGCGCGGATTCGGGGAATCGAAGCGGATATTCTGGCGGTCAAACGCCGGATTGCCGCCGCCGAGCGCGACAGGAAAATCGCCGATGCGAATCTGAAAACGACACGGGAATCGTCCGGCGTCGGCGAATCCATCCTGAATTTCTTCGCCCCCAACGACCGGCGGGAGAATTTTCTCGAAGCAAAAATCGAAGCCGCCGACAAGACGCTCAAAACCCTTAACGGCGAGCTCGCTGCCTATGAAGCCGGGCTCGCGAAAACGCGGGCGGATGTCACCAGCTACAACAACACGCTGATCCTCAAGATCAAGCAGGCCGATCCGAAGCTGCGCGCTGCGGAAACCGAAAAGCGCAACACGATCGTTACCGATCTGACTCGCGATATAGAAACCCAGAGAGCGCAGATCGATGCGACCCAGGGCATTTTCGAACAGCGCGTCGCCCAGCTCGACAGGGACATTGCCGAGCGCCGCCGTCAGGGTCTCGGTACGGTTGCCGACCAGTTCGAGAAGGACAAGCAGCAGATCATCGAAGCGCATGAGCGCTACGTAGAAAGCCAGAACAAGACCCTGCGCAGCCTGACCCGGACACGCGAAGGTTTTTTCCAGGAAAACCGCGACGACGGTATGGGCTATACCAACTCCGGCGAGGTGCGCACGGCGATCCGCAAGGATGCCCGTGCCCGCGGAGAAACGGTTACATCGTCCACTGCCCGGGACAGCCTGGTCGATCAGACGGCCGTGGCGTCGGCGGTGGACAGCGCCGGCAGGATCGCAACCGGCGCGCCCAAGAACACCCAGCACGTAAGTATCTTCAACGGGGTCACCGGGGAATCGGTCCACGATTTCCTGCTCGACATGAAGGAGGACAAGCTTACCTGGTACGAATTTTCACTGCGGTTCGGCGCCTATGCCAAGGGGGGCGGACGGGCGACCTGGGATGCGCTGAAGGACCTGGTCAAGCTCGTCAAGGAGATCGGCGATACCGGCGGCGAACTGACGGAGGAAGCCCTTCGCGCCTACGGTATCGACAGCAACCGTTTCGGCACAGAGAATCTCGACCTGCTGCGAAAGGCCGTCCGCGAGGGCGGCAAGCTTTTCGATCCGAACGATCCGGAAGGCGACAAGATCGCCCAGGATCTTGTCAATATGGCGGATCGGCTGGCAACCACGGCCACCCGCGAAATCGAAAAGACAGCGGCATCCGGCGATAACAAAAAGGCGCTCGAGAAGTTCGGTTACGGCACGGTTACGGTGCTCGGCGGCGAAGAAGCGGCGCTGCAGCTTATGGGCAAGGGCGCCAAACTGCTCAAAGGCGTGGAGGCGGTCGAAGACGTCGCACCCTCGACCCGCGTCGCCACCGGCGCCGCGGATGCCGGCAAGACGGCGGATGCCGGCAAGACCGCCGACGCGGCGAAGGCGGCGGGCGACACGCCCGGACTGCTGACCCGCGCGAAGGATGCGGTAACGGACCTGTTCACCCGCGCGCGGACCGCCGCGAAGAACAAGTCGAACATGGCGCCGGGCCATGCGGAATCGTTCTCCGACGTCGCACGCAAGCGTGACGAAATCATCATGGTACGCCCCGTTAACCCGCATTCGACGGACCTGATCCGGCGCAACTTCGCTACCAAGGGCATGAACATCAAGGGTAAGAGCGCCGATCTCGGCGAACATGCCGGGACGATCCCGGTCGACCCGAAATACAGCAAGCTCGGCACGGGAAAAACGCCGCCGACGCCCGATACACTGCGGCAATACCAGGGGTATAACGACAAGGCGCTCGGCAAGCCTTACGAGACCCCCATCAAGGATGCCGACGGAAAAATAACCGGCTGGGAAAGGCACGAGGCCGTGCCGGCGATCGCGCAGGCGATCCCGGCCAAACGCCCGGACGGGTCGATCATCAACGGCCCGGACGGAAAGCCCATCATGGTGCTCGCCGATCCGAAGACCGGCGACGTGATCACGGCGGATTACGATCTTTTTGCCGTGGGGTCGAAAAACGGACCGGGTGAGATCGGCGCCTTCGATCCGGACCTCGGCACGATCTCCGCAAACGAACGCGGCACCATGCTCGCCCTGAACGACGGGGTAAAAGACACCGGCTATGCAGGCGGCAACGTGGTGCATCACGGACCGGCGAACCGGTTCGCCAACGTGCTTGAAAAGGCCGACTGGCCGGTGACCGTGTTCACGCCGGACGGCAATATCCACACGATCGAGAACGTGACCGATCTGAACGATTTCTATGCGACCTGGCGCGGCGCCGGGTACAAGCTGGATTCGATGGACGGTTGGGGGCTCGATCCGAAATTCGTGCCGACCGGCAAGTATGCGCCATTGGCGGGGTCGCGCTCCGTCAAGGAACATGCCGCCGCCATCGCTTTTCTCGGGGCGACGAAGGCTGCGGGCGCCGAGGATAAGGACGAGAAGAAACCCGAAGAACCGGCGGCAAGCCCGACATCCACAACCCGCCCGACGACCGGCGGCGATGGCGACAGGGACAAGGACGGCAAGGGTGGCGGCGCGGGGAGCGGTACATCGATTTCAATCGGACCGTTCGAGGGGGTACCGGTCACGCCGTTCATGACCATTGCGCTGGGTCCGCCGAACGTTGCGCCGCCGACCGAAAGCTTCGTCAGCCTGCCGCCCGAGGACAGCGAAACCGGTGTTGCCGTGAACGGTGGAACGGTGGCGCTGGTCGACTTTTTCGCACGGTCCGGATTCATTCCGTTCAGCACGACCCAGATCAGAAACCGGTTTGCCGCGGGCGGCACGTTTCCGGGCGGTCCGCCCTACCTGATACTCGACAATAAAACCGGCAGCTTTCCCGCGGGTTCGGTTATCTCGCTGTCACGCATAACAGGCGGCTCGATCGGCACGAACGAGCCGGGCTGCACCGAGAACGGCGTGCGGGTCGATCATCAGCACGGCACGATCCGGATCGATGAAGAGGGGCCGTTTGCCGATCCGGCAGGGGGAGGATGTGGGCATGGCAAGATTTTCCGCTAGACGCACCGGGCATCCGGGCATGTTCCGCCGATGGGGCGCATCGGGGTGCGGCCGGTTTGTGCCGGCGGCGTTATGTGTGCTGTCCGTGGTCGCTGTCCCGTTCATCGCATCGACCGATGTATCCGGCGCGGAATTTCGCAGTCGGATCCAAATTCGCACGCCGGAGGCGGCACCGCCGGGCGCGGTGTCGGTTTCGTCGTTCAGGCCTGTGAACCGCTCGATGGTCGAAGAGGGGCTTCGGAAGATATTTGCCGCCTATGGCGCGAATCCCGCAAAACTCGGCCCGATGCTTGCAAGCCGCTTCCAGGACAAGTCCCGTCTGCTCGATTCAATGAATATCAATCTGCCCCGGGACGTAAAGCTCAACCTGCTCGCGCTGGAAGCCGTAAACACCTTGCGTCAGCATGTCGTGCCGGGCGCACCGGGCGCGCCGGGAACGCTGGTTTCAATGGTCAACGCCACTGCCCGCACACAGCTTGTCTACAATGACCCGAAGCTGGGCTATCAACGGCTTGAAGGATCGGCCGATTACCTGCTGCGGGTCCGTCAGCCAATGGCGAGACGGCAGGTCCGGTGAAGATGGGGGGACAATACGCGGGCAGACGGTGCGGATGTCGGGGCGGATACAGGCCCGGCCGGAGCATGGCGATATTGGGCGCGTTGGTCGCGGCCGGAATTGCCGGTCCCGCCTTCGGCCAGGCGGGACCGCCGCTGTTGATCGATTCCGACGCATTTTCCGGCTGGGATATCCGCGGCAGCAATTCGCTTCATCTGGAATCCTATAATGTTCGCGGGCAGAATAAATCGCTTTCGCCTTACCCGAATGAAGGCTTTCAGCCTTTCAACGACACGGAAATGAGCTTTTCGCGCCGGGAGTCGCCGTATGAGGAGTTTCGCGGCGGCGTTGCCGGCGTTCTGAACTATTCTCCCTATCGCAGCGAAGACGAGGATTTTACGCTCGAGCGGTTGAACCTCGTCTGGGAAAAAGGCGACGCGGAAACGCCGTTCCGTGCGGAAGCCGGCGATTTTTTCGGTTTTTACTCCCTGCGTACGTTGCAGCGATCGCTGAAAGGCGCGCAGGTCGACCTGCAACCGCATGTAACAAAGGGCGGGACGCGCCATTCGGTCCAGTTCATGTCCGGATTCAGCAGTCCCACCTATCGCGATGTGGACCTGAAAGAAGATCTGTATTCCGGCGGTTCTTGGTTGCTCGAAGACCCGCAGTTCGGCAACTACTCGATCAGTCTCGTCAATAACGTGCGCGAGCAGAATTCGTTTCACCGCGACCTCAATCAGACCGTCGTCAGTATTGCCGGCCAGAAAGCTTTCGAGGCGGTCGGTCAGCGGATTTCGCTCGAAGGCGAGCTCGGCGTTCTCGGGGGAGACGTCGATCTTGGGACCGCGTCGCGTTACAACCGGCAGGACAAGGGGCTGTTCTTTCTGTTCGACGGCCGGACAATCGAGCGTCCGCTGTCCTATAGCCTGCGCTACGAGCGCTACGGCCGCGACTACCAGCCGAACGGCGCGGCGATTACACCCAACCAGCAACTGACCGAGCTTCGTGGCGGGTATCGTCTCGAAGACGGAATTCTCGTGAATGGACGCCTCGAACAACTGACCAGCAATCTGGAAGCAACGACCGCGTTGGAGACGACGCTTGGCGGGCTGACGGTCAGCGGCCCGATGTTCCAGAGCGTTGTTCCGGGGGCGTCTGTGCGGCTGGATACGACGGTTCAGAAGGTTGAGAATTCGCCCGGCACCACGCGTACTTTGACCCGGTCGGCATCCGCCAGCGGCAGCGCACCGATAGACAGAATGTGGACGGGAAATATCGGCCTGCGCTTTCAGGAGTCCCTGGACCGGACGAGCGGCGGCCGGGCGATTACGCGCGAACTGACGGTCAGCGGCGACCGTCGTATAAGCCTTTACGGATTGGACGGCTCGGTTACGCCCGGGCTCGTCCTGCGGCGAAACGGCGGCTCGATCCAGTCGATCGACGCCGGCCCGTCCGTCGCACTGAACGTCGCAGGCGGTCCTCATACGGTCGGTCTGAACTACGCCTTCCTTGCCCAGAACCCGTCGGGCGAAGGAGTCGACAGTCACGATCTCAGCGCGACATACCAGTATACCGTCGGCGCACATGTTTTCGGTGCGGAAATGGCCTACCAGGAACGATTGCCGGACCGTACTTTCGGGACGGTTTCCTACAAATTCGGCGTGTTCTGGCGGGTGAACTTTGCCCGTCCGGCGCAGGTCGCCGATCGCGGACAGGACCGGCAGGCCCCGCTGGGTACCGGCGAGCCGTCCGATTTCCGGTTAACGGACGCGCCCCCCGGATTGCTGCTTTCCGACGCGACCGCCGCGTTCGGCAGGTACCGGATCGTCGGCGGGATAGAGAGACCGGGCCTGATCGTTTTCGAAACCCGCAATCTGCCGTCGATCAGCCAACGTCAGCGGATCGCGGTCGAATCCGAAAGCGGCCGGGTGAAGCGGACCGCCCTTATTGTCGATTTTGACGACACAACCGATGTCGCGGCGAATTCACGGTTGTTCTCGCGTATCCGCGAGATATTGATAAGCCGCTACGGCAACCCCGACACGACTTTTTCCCTCGGACAGATAAAATCTACGCTGGCGGCCGACGTGAATAACGGGTCCTTCATCCGCACGGCCCAGTGGCGTGCCGGTTCGTCGACCATTCGGCTCGGAATACCGCGCCGGCGAGACCGGCAGGTTCGAATAGAGGTCCAGATTTCGTCCGGGTTTGCGCCGCCGCGAGAGACCCTCTGGAGCATCGAACAGGCGCGATGATACGGCCATGCCACGTGCCGCATGTAAAAAAACGGTTAACTCCGGCCTGTTAATGTTAACTCGATACAAAATAATATATAAAAATTGTCTTAAATCGTTGTCACAATGCGAAGGATTGATCAGCCTGACGTTCAGGCGATCGCTCGGAGGCGGTCGTTTCGATTGTCAGGACAGGTAGTAGGTAGAAGTTCAATGGCGGATTCAAATACCCGGGAACGGCTCGCTCCCGGTTTCAGCGGGAAATTTGCACAGGACGACGCCCGGCAGGAGCGGGGCGTTCCCGAGAAACCGCTGCAGATGGGAAGCGGCTGGCGCGCGTCCCACATTTCCGAGGCCGACTGGCGGGTTGAAATCCCGGCCGAAGCGTTGCGCGAATTCGAAATTATCGCAGGCGCGCTGGCGGAATACGACGAGCCGCTGGACGAACTGAATCCCGACGGCTTCGACTGGCCGGCAACCACGGACCTGATGGCCGACGTGCGGTCCCGCCTGAATGACGGGCTTGGGTTCGTTCTGCTCGACCGGATGCCCGTTGAAACCTGGACCGATCCCGCGAACCGCGCCGTCACGTGGCTGCTCAATACCATGATCGCGCCCCCGATCATGCAGAAATGGAACGGCCACCGGGTCTATGACGTAAAGGATACCGGCGCCAAGCTCGAATACGGCGTCCGCCGTTCGGTGACCAACCTGAGCCAGGAAGTCCACACAGACGGATCCTTCCTGGCGATGACCCCCGATTTCTTTTCGCTGACCTGTATCCGCCAGGCGGAGGCAGGCGGGACAAGCCTGATTTCAAGCCTTGTGTCTGCGCATAACGATCTTCTGGAAAATCACCCGGAGCATCTGGCGCGCCTTTACGAGCCGTTCTGGTGGGACCGGCAGGCGGAACACGACCCGGCGGAGCAGCGCGCCAACTGGCTGCCTGTTTTTACACGGGACGGAAACACCCTGTCGGCGCGGTATTACGACGATTATATCCGCAAGGGCTATGGGCTGATGAACGACGAGATCGATGCCGCCGGGCTCGCGGCGCTGGAGGCCATGCGCGAGGCGGTCGAATCGCCGCAAAACCAGATCGAATTCCGGCTGCAGCCCGGCCAGATGATTTGCGCGCAGAACATGCAGATCGCCCATGGCCGGACCGGGTTCCGCGACCCGTCCGTCAAGACCGAGGGCGGCCGCCTGCTGCTGCGCTACTGGCTTCGCAAGGAAGGCGGCATCGCACTTGACGGGGTTCCTGAAAAGCTGCCGGCGATGGCCGACTGACGAATATTCGCTGACACGCCCGGGACAACAGGCTCTTGCCGCGGCGCGGTCTGACCTTCAGGGTGGCGGCATGACGTTCCCTGCCTGACCGAAGCGGAAAACATCTTGCAGATCGACCTCTCCGTCGCGGCATTCGCCGCTGTTGTCCTTTTTGTCGCCTATGTCGTCCGCGGGATCGCGGGGTTCGGTTCGGGCCTGATATCGGTGCCGCTGCTGGCGCTGTTCTTTCCGGTTCAGGTGGTCGTGCCGATTATTGTCCTGCTCGATTATGTCGGCTCGGCGAGCCAGGGTCTGCGTAACCGCAAGCTGATCGCGTGGCGGGAACAGCTGCCGTTGATCCCGTTTACGCTGGTCGGGGTGGGGGTCGGCCTGTCGCTGCTGCAATCGCTGAATTCGGCGACCTTGGCGCAGGCGCTCGGCGTATTCATCATGGTCTACGCAATCTACCAGCTCCTGCCGCTTCCCGAATTGCGGGGATCGCGGCTGTTTGCCGTGCCGGGGGGCGCGCTCGGCGGGCTGATCGGCACGGTGTTCGGTGCCGGCGGGCCTTTTTATATTATCTATCTCGGTTTGCGGGGGCTCGACAAAAGCGCGCTGCGAGCAACGTTTGCCGCCAATTTTCTCATCGATGGCGGAATCCGGCTGGGCGGATACGCGATGTTCGGCTTTTTCGACCGCACCGCCCTGATCTATATCGCATGCGCGTTGCCGATCGTCGCGATTGCGCTGTTTCTCGGCGGCAGGGTGCATTCGACGCTGTCGCCCAGTGTGTTTACCCGCCTGATAAGCGGGCTGCTGCTGGTGAGCGGCGCGGCACTATTATTCAAGTACTGAAAGCGTGCACCGAGGGGAGGTATCCGCGACTGTCGCCGGTCAAACGGCAATCATGATATTTCCGAGGGCCGGGCTGACCGGTTGAGAAACGGTTCCGGAGGCTTCTTCTTCGGGCGCCTCATCGACCGTCGCGCTGATGACGCGGGAGGCCGGCAAGCGGATGGTGACGGCGGTACCGTGTCCGAGCTTGCTTTCGATCTCTATCGTTCCGCCATGCAGTTCGGTCAGGCCGCGCGCCAGGGGCAGGCCAAGTCCGGTACCTTCGTATTCCCGGTTCAGGGCGCTGTCGATCTGCCGAAATTTGGCAAAGGCCATCGGGATGTTTTCTTCGGACATGCCGATACCTGTGTCCCGGACCTGGAAGACGAACTGTTTATCCGGGGCGATCGATGCCTCGACAGTTACCTTGCCGCCCGCAGCCGAGAATTTGATGGCGTTGCTCATCACGTTCATCAGAACCTGTTTAACCTTGCGCTCGTCCAGACGGATCAGGGGCAGGTCTTCGGGGATAATTATCGCGCAATCGATATCGCGTTCGGCGATATGGTGCTGCATGATCACTTCGATGGACCGGACGAGCTTGGCGAAATCGACGTCTTCTTCGTAGAGATCGGCGTTGCCGGACTCCACTTTTGCGAGATCGAGGATGTCGTTGATAAGCGACAGGAGGTGTTCGCCCGATTCCCGGATGTCCGTTGAATATTCGCGATATTTCTCGTGCCCCAGCTGGCCGAACGGTTCCTGCTGCAACAGACCGGAAAAACCGATAATCGCATTCAGCGGGGTCCGTAATTCGTGGCTCATATTTGCGATGAATTCGGACTTCGCCCGGTTGGCGAGTTCGGCTTCTTCTTTCGAACGCAACAGGTCCTCGCGCGCTTCGATGGCGGCAGTGATGTTCCTGCCGGTACCCCGATATCCCTTGAACGTGCCCGTGTGATCGAAAACCGGCTTTCCGCTGATCGACCACCACTGTTTTTTGCCGTCCTTGCCGACGTAGTGGCGAATAAAATCCCGGAATGACCGGGCATGGGCGAGGTCGTCGAGATGGGCTTCGATCTTGGCGCGATCTTGCGGGGACGAGATGATTTTATCGGCCATCGTGGCCTGGTCCCGCCCGATCATGATTTCGGGCCGGAGGCCGGTCGCCGCCGTGACCTGCTGTGAGACATAATCGAATTTGAGGTCCTTGTCGGTCGACCAGTACCAGTCCGATGCGACCTCGGCATAGTCGCGGAACTGTTCGCGGCTTTCGCGAAGCACAGCATCTGCTTCGCGCTGTTGAAGCAACCCGATACGATGCTTGCGCAGCACGAGAAACCCGAGCGTGCAGGCGGCAGCGGCAATCAGGATCAGAAGTATGACGGGACCGACCTTGATAGCGCTCAGCTTCGGATAATGTGTGACCTCCAGGGTGAAGAGCTGCCCCTGTTGCTCGATCGGCGCGCGGGCGACGAACGGTTTCAGGATTCCGGCAATTCCCTCCGGGTTGGGGGTTGGCCGGTCGAGGAGAATTCTGGTTTTCTCCGCGAGCGGCCGGAACTGTGCGTTATTCCGGGGCCCCGGCTGGCTCAGCAGGCGCATTCCCATTCTTTGCCCGGGCTTGACCAGCGCGTCGAAGAGAAGGTCCGGGCGCAGATACAGCGCAACAATACCGCTCAGTTGAACTTTTCTTTCGGCCGGTGTCGTGGGAGCGACGTGTCCGAGATAATAGGCCTTGAACGCGAAAAAACCGGTCGGCACATTCGGCAGCGTGACGGGATCCGAGGCGATAACTTTGCCCGTCGTAATTGCCTCTTTCACGGCCGCCGAGAGCGCGGGGTCGGACTGGATATCGAAACCGATAAGGCCGGCGAATTCCGGATCGAGGGGCTCGAACAGCCGGATCGGCATCGTAACAGCACGGTCTGCAGCCGGAACCCGGGTGCCGCCCATGCTGCCTTCGGTAATCCGAAAGTTCAGGAACCCGTCATTCTGCATGGTTTCTTCGAATGCCGGGCGCTCGTCCCGGGAGACGGTGCCGATTTCCGAAATCGTGCGAATATAGGGATAGGCCGTCAGCAGTTCGCGGGATAATGCGCCGAACTGGTGCTTGTTAAAGTCGTCGCTCGCCTGTTGCAGGCCGGTAAGCGACGTGAGCACCGCTTCGGCGCTGCCGAACCGTTGCGCCAGTTCGTGCTGGATCGTATCGACTTCGCGGTTGAAGGCTTTCTTGGCGTCGTCGATATCCATCCATGCGGTAACGCCGCCAAGGGTCGTGCAGGCGCATACGCTCACGAGACCGAAGAGAAGAAATTCCCAGGGCTTGAAGAGCGTTCCGAAAAGCATTCGGGCAGTATGACTACTGCGTGAGTGCGGCAATCTTCTTCCCTTTGCGCATGATGCTCTGGGGCAGGGGAACCCCGGCGGCAGCGCGGATTTCGTTATTGATCCAGATGTCGCGCTGACGGTTCGGAACAACCGGAATGTTTGCAATTTCCAGCCCGCCAAGAATGCGGACGGCGGTTTTTCCCGCCCATTCGCCCTGTTCGCGGGAAACCTTGGTCATGCCGAGGATCGTATAGGGCATCATCCACCCGTGATTGGTCACGCTGAGCTTGCGGGTCCCTTTCATGACGGCGGCGGCCGCCATGTCGTGGTTCCAGTTCTTTATTCCGTTCCGCGAGCCGACGATGACGAGATCGTACTCCTGCGCGCGGGCATAGGCTTTTACCCATTCTTCCGTCGTGGCGGCGAGCGCAAAGTCGAGCTTGAACCCTTTTTTCTTCGCGGCAATCTGGAAGCGTTTGAGGTTCTTGGTTTCGCTCAGAATGTCGGCGCCGACGTAAAACGCCCGTTGGAATTTGGGGACGATCTTCGCGGCCCGGTCGATCATGGCGCCGACCGGTGCCACTTCGATCATGCCCGTCGCGTTTTTGTAGGGAAGGTTGTATTCCGCCGCCGTAAAGTTCAGCCCGCAAAACACGAATGGCAGCGTCTTGTTCTTGTAAAACGGCTCAATGAGATATTTGACGGCATTGTCATCGGCGGTGATGACGATGTCGGGCTTCCACGATTCGATGATTGCCTTTGCCGCCAGCGCGCTGGCTTTCTTGGCCTCGGTGGAGCTGCGCCTTTTGGTATCCATGTCGAACTGCCGGACTTCGCAATGACCCTTCAGTGAGGTCTTGAGACCCGCTTCGATATCGTCGGAGTGTGCGTATCCCTTGTGATAGGAAGAGACGAACAGACACTTCTTTGCTGCGGCATCTGCCTGGCCCGCCATTGACGCGACCGCTATTGTGCCGAAGATAGCCGTGGCAAAACCGGCAGTGATGCGACGAATGCTCATGATGGGTCCTTCCTGTTAAGGTCTTCCAGCGGACAGAGATATCCACATGACATTCAAGCTGTGAATGGTAAACAATTTGTTAACGAATTGGCTTTGATGGTAAATTGTTGGATATCACAGCTAAAATGTATTCGTATTATATTTTTATTTTATTCGCTTCCAAGTAAAATTACAGGAATGTATATGGAATAATAAGAGGTTTATAATTTGAATGTATTTGTAAATAGATCCGCATATTATTGCAGATGTAAGATTTGAGCATTGTGTTTTTTAAGCGTGCTTGTGTTTTTGTTTTTAATCGTTCTTTTCTATGATTCTCAAATCGGTTTTTTCGGTGCAGGTTATTTGCCCGTGCGTCCGCAATAGCGGGCCCGATCGGCAATGTCCGGATGTCCGTTTTCCCGAGACTGCATATACAGCGGCGCTGTCCGCCGGCAGAGACGCTGCCTGTCCCGAGGTTGCCGGCGAGGGTATTGTATCGGCAGCGGCTGCTGCTCGTCAGGGCTGGCCGGGGGCATCGTCCGTAAGGCTCCGGTCGCCGTCGATCAGTACGACCGCGAACCGGCAGGGCTCGGTACCGCGATTGATCCAGTTATGTTTCGTCCCCTGCTGGACGAGCACGTCGCCTGCGCGGAGCGTGACGGAACCGGTATCGAGCTCCATGTCCATCTCGCCCGAAATAACGACGGCGTAGTCGATCGTTTCCGTCGCGTGCGGCTCGGCAGTGACGCCGGGCTGGATTTCCAACACCCTGAAAATGGACCCGTTCGGTGGCGGTGGGCGGCCGACCGATGCCGCGCCTTCGTCCCGTGTGCCCATGAATTTCGCAGGGGACGAATCCGTGTGCCAGATCAGGCGTGAATCGTGCCCGGGCCGCCGGGATGTGGCGTTGGCTGCGTTGTCGTCGATCATCACGCAGGATTCGCCTTGGGGGTTATGGCCGGTGACGACTCTTCTTATTTCCATGATCAGTCCTTTTCATGCGGTTGTGTCGAGGAGGGAAAACGGGCCTGCAGTGCCGGCATGACGTCCGATGCGAAGAGCTCTACCGAGCGGGTGGCTTCTGCCGGTGTCAGGTCGCCGAACACGTGCTGGCCGACCAGGTAGCTGACCGAGGAAACGCTGAGGCGGTCTTCGAGAAACGCGGCGACCGTTTCCGGCGACCCGGCGATCGCGCGGCCCTGGGCCGCCATGCTGTCGAAATCGGCAGGGCGCTGGTGGCGCGGCAGCGGCGTATTGTGACGGCGGAACAGCCAGTTGAAACTTTCATGCCAGACAGGGTAGGCGCGCCGTGCGATGCGCAGTGCCGTATCGTCGTCATCGGCGACGAAAATGAACAGCCCGAGACCGATGAGCGGCACCGGCTTGGTATTTCCGTGGAGTTCGCTCCAGACATCGCGGAACCGGTCTGCGAATGCGCGGGTTTCCTCTGCGGTATCGAGGCTGACGATATTGCTGCCCATGCGGGCGGCGCGATCGGCGCTTTCCGTCGAATGAACGCCGTACCACAGCGGTGGATGCGGTTTCTGATAGGGCTCGACGAGAAGCGGAATATCGTCATGGCCATGGAAGGTGTCCCGTCCGTCCATGCTACCGGTTTTGAGGGCCGACAGGATCAGGTCGAGCGAATTGCGATAGGTCTCTTCGGCCTGGGCGTGGTCGTTGCCGAAATAGGATGCTTCGATCGGCGATGCGCCGCGGCCGAACCCGATTTCGAGCCGTCCCCTGCTGATCTGGTCGACCATGCAGATTTCCTGCACCAGGCGCAGCGGGTGGTACAGCGGCAGGGCGAAGACCAGCGGCCCGAAGCGAAGCCTTTTCGTCCGGCTGGCAACCGCGGACAGGAAGACCGTCGGCGACGGCGCCATGCCGAGCGGCGTCGAATGGTGTTCCGCCACGTGGTAGCCGCGAAATCCCGATCTGTCGAACAGCTCGACGAGCCGGAGGCGGTCCTCGTAATAGTCGTGGAGAGCTCGCCCGCTGGCATCTAGATGGTCGAATACGCCGAATTCCATTGACCGTTTCCTGTCCGTTTCTTGTTATTGTCGTGTGCCAGAGACCCTGCAGGGCAGGCAGACCGCCGCTTTGCTGTAGCACGATACCGGGCTGAAAACGATAGGTGCCGGGTCAGCGAATGAAGAGCGGGTTTTCGTCACTGGGCCGTCGGTTTCTGCGCGTTCTCCTCCCGCGAGCGTTCTTCCTGGTCTGGTGTTTGCCCGTCGGTGGGGCTGGTACCGCTGCCGCTGAGCAGGTTGCGGAGGAACCCCGGCGCGAGGGCGGAAAGCGGGTTGACCGACATTTCGGGCTTTTCGACCGGACCGTTTACTGTGTAGGACGCGGCAAAAATACCGCCGCCTTTTTCGCCGGTAAGAATCGTTCCGATCAGCGGGATGTTTCCCAGCAGGCTGTTGATCGTATAGGCCGGAATGATCGTGCCCCTGATGTCGATCGCATCCTGGCTGAAGTCCACCGTGCCGGTCGCGGTAATCCCCAGCTCGGACCCGACGGCGCGCGCTTCGCTGATGGTGGCGATATCGTTGTCGAACGTGAAGGGGAAGCTGAGCCGGTCGAAGCTGATACCTTTACCGCTGATCGTGTCATTGATCCCGGTAAGCGACGCGATTGTCAGAAGACGGGCGAACCCCGGGGCGTCGGCGACCCGGAAACGTTTCATTTCTGCGGTCCCGCGCCAGGCGGCTGCGGCGCCGCCTTTCCGTTGTCCGGTAATTTCGATCGAGCCGTCGCGGATCGTATCGGTTACGTCCATGGCCTTGAGCAACGAACCAGCATCCGCGGAATAGACCGACAGATTGTGGCCGTCGGCGGTCGGCAGCATCTTCACCGAGATCGCTTTCCCGCCCGCCGGCAATTCGCCCTCGACGACAATCCGGCGCCAGTTTTCGGCATTGCGTTGCAGGTCCAACCGGACGTTGTTGGTCGGCGCGCCGGTACCGATCCAGAATTTGCCGAACTTGCCGGTCAGCCGTAGCGCCGGCAATTCCGGCGCGTCGATGCCGCCGAGGTCCTGGCTGATAAAGGGAGCGGCGTCGAACCCCGAGCCGTCGATGTCGATCAGGAGAGACCGGTCCGGCGCCCGGCGGATTTTCGCCGCGAAAGACGTCGGCCCCAGAATGAAGCGGTCGAGGTCGATTTTCTCCAGCACCGGTCCGGTTCCCGGCGCGCCGGCGCTTAGTTCAAGTTTGCCGGCCGCGCGGAATACGCCGGCTTCGATGCGGAAAACCGGCAGCGACGTGACCTGTCCGTCCTTCATCAGAACGGTAACTTCCGCCGTGGCTTCGCGGTCGGGCAGCTTCGCCCATTCGAAGCTCGGCAGGGAGAATTTTGCGGCGGTGAAATTGATGCCCGCGGACAGGCTTTCCGTCCCGTCGCGGCGGTCTTCGAAGACGAAATTGACGGAGACGGGTCCTTCGACGAGGTCCCGGCGATAAACATCGAACAGGTCGCGTATCTCGGCGTCGGCGGTTGCTTCGCCGGCGACGCGCATCACGACGTCCTGGCGGCCGCTGAAATCCTGTTTCCATTCGAAGCGCACCGGTTTGGTCGCGTATTTCGCCGTCCCTTTCGCCGTCATTCCGTCGTTGCTGATGGTCAGCGCCACCGTTCCGTCGGAAACGCCCTTTCCCTTCAGGACGTCGGCGAGCGCAAGGTTGATAATGTTGGCGGTCGCATCGACACGGACCTCTTCGGCTTTCAGGGCTTCGAGAAGCGGGAACTCGATAAGCAGTTTGGTGGCGTGCATGCCGGCGGCGCCATCCGTGGTCAGGCCGACTTTCGACAGCAGATTGAGTCTCGGATGGGCGACCAGGTCGAGTGCCGGCCGGACGGGCCCCCGGATAAATGCGCTTACCGACAATTTTTCCTCTTTGCTGCCGATGCCGGTGATATTGACCGCACCGTCTTCCAGCCACAATTCGCCGATGGCGCCGGACTGGACCGCGAAATCGAAACGCGTATCGCTGAACGTCGCCGTTGCGTTGCCCCCGGTTATGGGCGGCAGCGGGTTCAGATAGTCGATGGTGATGTCGGCGATATTCATCCGGCCGTTGATCGAATCCACGGTCATCCCGCCGGCATTCTCGCCGTTGAGCGGGACGCGCGCAGTCAGGCTGGCGGTCGTGCCGGTGTATGTTCCGCCCCGCATGTTGGTCAGCACCCAGGCGCGGGCGCCGCCGCCCGTGCCCGGCGGCCAGTACTTCCGAAGGCTGTCCGCCTTCATCGAGGGAATGTTGACGCTGGCATTGATCGCCGCGATATCTCCGACACGGGTGACCACGCCGGCGAGTTCTAACGTGAAGTCGTCCATATCCACTTCCAGTTTTCCGATCTTCAACTGGTCCGGATTGCGGTTGACGTCTCCCGTAAAAGATATTTTTCGGAAGGCGAAGGGCGGCGCATCGATTTCGGGCAGGGTCAGCGACCCCGCGGAGCCCGCGATCTCGACTTCCGCCCGTTTGATATCGCCGTCCAGATCGACCTGGATATCCACCTTGCCGTCGAGTTCCGTCGTCAGCGCCTTCAGGCCCGCGAGCGCTTCGAACCGTTGGCCGACGATCCCAGGGTTGAGACGGCTGAAAGTAAAAAGAACATCGACGAGCCCGGCATTGCTGTCGAACGCCGCGGTGCCATGAATCTCCGGCCGCGATGTGCGCAGGTCGATATCGAGGTCGAAAGTCGTCCGCAGACCGGAAGCCGCGCGCTCCAGGGTGATATCCGCATGCCGGGCCCCCCAGCTGATATTCATCTGCCGGTCCTCAAGCCGCAGGGCGGCGCCCACGACGCTGATCCGGTTGAGATAGCGCAGGCTGCTCCCGGGCTGGGCCGGCCCGGACAGTTCGTTCAGCAGCAGTGTCAGGATACGTCCGTCTCCGCTCGATGCGGTATCCGCCTGGCTTGCGGCGTCCCGCACATCGATTTCCAGGTCGCCGTTTTCACTGCGGGCGAGGCGGATTCGGGGCCGGATAATCTCAAGGCTGGTCGGTGCGACCTTGCCGTCGATCAGGGCGCGGGCGCTCAACGTCAGGGAGACCTCGCCAACTCTGGCGACCGGCTGCGCCGAGTTCTTTTCGTGGAGCCGCACACCCAGCGCCCGGACATCGAGTGCGCGTTCCCAGCCGGCCCATGTCAGGATCAGATCGTCCAGTTCGGCGCGGAACCGGGTGTCCTGCCGTTGCAGGAGGTCTTCGGCATAGGGCAGGAGAAACCGTATCGAAACCGGTTCCTGGGACAGCCGCCATGCGGAACCGGCGACGAGCAGGCCCGTCACCACCAGAATGCCACATACGACTTCGAGGCAAACAATCGATGTTCTGCGGATCATCCGTGGTCCATAGGCGCCGTGAGCGGTTAATCGAGAGGCGTTCTTGACCTTGTGTGGCCATATCCGCAGTGTGCGGGAATTCAGGCAGGTTTGGAACGTTTCAATTGACACTTTTCGCTGAAATTTGGGGCAAAGGCACGGATATTCTGCCTGTCGCCGGAAATGCCGAACAGGACGACGTCCATCGCCAGCGCTGGCAGGAAGCGGCGGCCCGCAGCGGCGACGACGACCTGCGCAGCTTCGCAGAATCGGCGCTGGCGGACCCGTCCGGCGCGGCCCTGCTCGGCGCCGTGTTCGGAAACAGTCCGTTTCTGAGCCAGTGCATGATTTCCGATCTGGAATTTGCCCGCCGTCTTCTGGAATCAGGCCCCGATGCGGCCTTTGCAGAAGCGCTGGAATCGGCCGACGACCGGTCGGCCCTGGCGGGCGAGACGACCGATCAGGTCAAACGCCGTCTGCGCGTCGCCAAACGCCGGGCCGCGCTGAGCATCGGCATGGCCGATATCGCGAATATATGGTCCCTCGAGGCGGTGACAGGGGCGTTGTCGGATTTCGCCTGC
Organism: uncultured Rhodospirillaceae bacterium; assembly: GCA_963974055.1. GTDB lineage: Bacteria > Pseudomonadota > Alphaproteobacteria > MPNO01 > UBA830 > CAXBCP01. The sequence goes on along the minus strand of CAXBCP010000009.1, from coordinate 38,321 downwards.
GCCGCGCTGCGCGCGTGCTGCCGCCACCTTCTGCGTCAGTTGCACGATAGCGGCGCCCTCGCGCTGCCGAATCCCGACGACCCGGAGGCGGATAGCGGGCTGATTGTCCTCGGCATGGGAAAGCTCGGGGCGCGGGAACTGAATTATTCCAGCGATATCGATCTGATCGTGCTCTTCGATCAGGACTCGGTGCCGTATATCGGCGATGGCGGGCTGCAGCATCTGTTCACCCGGTTTGCCCGCAACCTGGTTGCACTGATGGATGAGCGCACGCGGGATGGCTACGTGTTCCGCACAGATCTCCGCCTGCGCCCCGACCCGGGAGCAACGCCGCCGGCGATCTCGGTACTTGCCGCCGAACTGTACTATGAAAGCGTCGGGCAGAACTGGGAACGGGCGGCCATGATCAAGGCGCGTCCGGTCGCGGGGGACGAACAGGCCGGTTACGCATTCCTCGATATCCTGCGCCCGTTTATGTGGCGGCGGTCCCTCGATTTTGCGGCGATCCAGGACATCCAGTCCATCAAGCGCCAGATCAATGCCCATCGTGGCGGCGCGGAGATTGCCGTGGCAGGACACAATATCAAGCTCGGGCGCGGCGGGATTCGCGAGATAGAATTCTACGCCCAGACACAGCAGCTCATCTGGGGCGGGCGCGACCCGGACCTGCGGGTGCGCGGAACGATCGATGCGATCGGCCGACTCACGGCGGCCGGTCACGTGACGGCGGAAGCTCTGTCCGACCTCACGGCCGCCTATGCATTCCATCGCCGGGTGGAACACCGGCTGCAGATGATCGACGACCGCCAGACCCATGAATTGCCCGACGACGACGCGGGGCTTACCCGGTTCGCCGAATTCCTCGGCTATGGCGTCGTCGATGCGTTTACGGCCGATCTTCTCGTTCAATTGCGGATCGTCGAAAAGCACTATGCCGCCCTGTTCGAGGATGACGGCGATCTTTCGGGGCCGGGCAATCTTGTCTTTACCGGAACCGACGACGATCCCGATACGCTGAAGACGTTGTCGGAGATGGGGTTCGGGGAACCGGCTGCCGTATCGGCGATGGTCCGGGTCTGGCACACCGGACGGTACCGGGCGATGCGCAGCACGCGCGCGCGGGAGTTGCTCACCGAACTGGTGCCGTCGATCCTCGAGGCGATTGCGACATCGCCGAATCCCGACCTTGCGTTCCGACGCTTTAACGAATTTCTCGAAGGCATGCCCGCGGGGGTACAGCTGTTTTCGCTGTTCACCGCACACCCGGGATTGCTGGACCTTGTCGCCGAAATCATGGGCGCCGCGCCGAAACTCGCGGGCTGGCTCAGCCGCTATCCGATCCTCCTCGACGGCGTTCTCAGCCGGGACTTCTTCGATTTCGTGCCGGGCGCCGACGAAATGGCGGCCGAGCTTGCCGAGGCCTGCGAGCAGGCGCCCGATTTTCAGGATTTTCTCGATATTCAGCGCCGCTGGGCCAACGACAAAGTGTTCCAGGTCGGCGCACATATGCTGCGCGGCCGTTTGTCTCCGGTCGAGGCATCGGCGCCGTTGTCAGACGTCGCGGATTCCTGTCTGAGCGCGCTGCTGCCCGAAATCGAGCGGACATTCGAGGAAGATCACGGGACGGTACCCGGCGGCATGGTGGCGGTGATCGCCTTCGGCAAACTGGGCAGCCGCGAGATGACCGTCGGTTCGGATCTCGACCTGATGTTCATCTATGACTGTCCGCCGGAGACGACCCAGTCCGACGGCCGCAAACCGCTGTCGCCCGGACAGTACTATACCCGGATGTGTCAGCGGTTTATCGGCGCAATCACGGCGCCGACCGGCGAAGGAAAGCTCTACGAGGTCGATATGCGGCTGCGTCCGGCGGGCGAGGCGGGACCGATCGCCTCGGCGTTCGAAGCGTTTATCAAGTACCAGCAGACCGACGCGTGGACCTGGGAGCGGCAGGCGCTGACCCGCGCGCGCGTCATCTGCGCCGGGGGCGACCTGGGTGCGCGTTTCGATAAGGTAATGCGCGATGTGCTGACGACGCCGCGCGATCCGGAAAAGCTGGCATCCGAGGTCGCGGAAATGCGCGGCCGCCTGCACAAGGAACACGGCACTGACGACGTCTGGTCGGTCAAGCACCTGCGCGGCGGACTGGTCGATATCGAATTCATTGCCCAGTACCTGCAGCTCCGCTACGGGGCGGAAGTCCCAGAAATTCTGGCGCGTGATACGGCATCCGTGCTGAAAGCGTCCGGCGAACATGGGCTGATTGAAAAAGACGTTGCGTCGGACCTTATGTCGGCGACGATCCTGTGGCGGAACCTGCAGGGGATATTGCGTCTGACCGTCGAAGGGCGATTCGATCCGGCAAGCGCGGCGCCGGCGCTGAAATCCGCGATCGTCCGCGCCTGCGGGGCGGTTGACTTCGACGCGCTGACGCAAACAATGCAGCAATCGGCGGCTCAGACCATCGGACACTACGACGCGATTTTCCGATCACCCGACTCGTGATCCAAACCCAAGAAACGGAGACCAAAATGCCAGGCAGGGATATCACCTATACGACCCGCGACAACGAGACCTTCACCGGATACCTCAGCGAGCCGGAAGGCGCCGGCAGCGCGCCGGGGATACTTCTGATCACCGCGATCTTCGGGATCGACGATGAAATGAAGGAGCTCGCCGATGCCTGGGCGGCGGACGGGTTCGTCGTCTCGGTGCCGGATATTTTCTGGCGCGTGATGCCGGGCCCCACCGCCGACATGGAAAAGGCGTTCGGGCGCTATAATGCGTTTGACGTCGACCAGGGGTTCAAGGATGTCGAAGACCTGATGAAAGACCTGCGCGCCAACCCGCGCTGCAACGGCAAGGTCGCCGTTCTGGGCTTTTGCTTCGGCGGACGCTACGCCCATGTCGCGGCGGCGCGGTTCGGCGCCGACGCTGCCGGCGCGTTCCACGGCACGATGATCGAAGAGCATCTGAACCAGATGCCGCCGAAATCCTGCCCGGTCAGCTTTCATTTCGGGGCCGCCGATCCGGTCGTGCCGATGGACGCGGTGGACAAAATCCGCGCCGCCTATGCCGGCCACGAAAACGCCGACATTGTCGTGCATGACGGTGCAGGACACAATTTTTCCATGACCTACAAGGACGGGTATCACGCAGGTGTCGCGGCGACATCGCGCCAGGCTGTGCTCGAGCGGTTCAATACGCTGAAGTAGCGCGGAAGCGGCCTATTTGCGCCAGGTCATCCCCGCCGCGTCGAGCTCGTTCAGAAGGATTCGCGTAAAGGCATCCCTGTCGCGGCGGTCGAGGTGCGACGAGTCGGGCAGAGTAAACCGCGTCATGGACGGGACGTCACGGAAATGTATCTTGATCGCTCCGGTCGATACCGCGATGCGGTCCCAGAAGCTGTCTCTCGGCCATTGGCGCTGATCGTTCAGCCACCAGTTGCCCGACGTCGGAAAACGGACCAGCGCGATTTGTGCGCCCCTGGCCGTCAGCCGCGAGACCGCTTTGTTAAAGTGCGCGAGGTTTTGCTCCCAGGCGGTGTCGGCGGGCTCAGCAGCGCCCGTCGATAGGGCAGGCGGCACGAGGACCGACCCGTCGTCGATAAGGGAAAAATCGTAGAACGTCTCTCCGCTGGGGGAATTGCGGCGCCAATATGGGATGGGTGGAGTCTTATTCAGGTCTATCACGGATCGCAGGACGTTGGAGATCGCGTAGTTTTCCTGGCGGATCACGACGCTGGATGAAACACGGGCTCCGATGATGTGGTTCATCCGGTTGTTCCAGTTCCATTCATCCTCGAAATACCGGACAATATATTGTTGTTCGTTCATGGACGCGCCCGAAAGCGAATTTGCGTTCATGGAGACGATTAGTTTTCCTGAAAATTTCGTCTTCTCGGCGAGGAAAACGAGCATTGCGAGCGGTGATTCGCCCGCGGTGGCTAAATAGTAGAGCGGCGCCTGCCGGGTATGTTCGGCAAAAACCCGGGACGAAAATCCGGTGCGGATGCGGGACGCACCCAGTATCAGCGTCGTGCGCGGATCCGGGTTGGAAAGGCCGCCGTCGAGATTGGCCGTCATCAGGCTCTTGGACAGGGGAACGCTGGGGGCTCCGCCCTCGCTCCGCAGGAATGATTCGACCCCGACCAGCAGGACGGCAGCGACCGCGACCGCGCAAAGCAGGGTTCTGCCGGCATGCCCGTCGGGCGCGCGTTCAAAACTGAAAATAGATGAAGGCACGGTCTTCTCCCGGTGAAAGGGCGATCAGTGTCAGCATGATGCCGAGAACGATGCCTCTGATGGAAGCGGGGATACGGGATGCGGCGTCCTCAAGCGTCGTATTTCGTAACAGTCTGTGGGCGATCATCAGGGCGGCCATGAGCGCCAGAACGGTCAGTGAATCCGCCAGAGATACATAGACTTCGCGCACCGGATTCAGAAAGAACCCCGCCGCGACGATCTCGAAGGCCTTGTCGAAACTCGGCGCCCGGAAGAAAACCCAGGCGAGGCAGACCAGGAAAAACGTGACGAAGGACAGGAATATCTGCCCGGCAAACGTCTTCCAGCCGGGCCATGCCCCGACAAGCGCGACCGCCGCTCTCTCGAGGACGAGATAGAGCCCATGCAGGCCCCCCCAGACGACAAAGTTCCAGCTGGCACCATGCCATAATCCGCCCAGCAGCATTGTCAGCATCAGGTTGCGGTATGTCCTGACTGTGCCATGCCGGTTCCCGCCGAGGCCGATATAGAGGTAATCGCGCAGCCAGCTCGACAGGGATATGTGCCAGCGCTGCCAGAAATCGGAGAATCCGATTGCCGCGTAGGGAAACCTGAAATTGTCCGGAAACGCGAAGCCGAGACACATGGCGACGCCGATGGCGACCGTGGAATAGCCGGCGAAATCGCAGAATATCTGTCCGGCGAACGCTATCGTGCCGATGGACGCTGCAAGCGGCGAGACGACCTGCGTGCTGTCGTATACTTTCTCGACAACCGGGGCGAAAAGACCGTCGGCGAGAACGATCTTCTGGAATAGGCCGAGCACGATCAGCGAGAACCCCCAGGACATGTGCTTCATGCTCGCGACCTTCGGCTCAATCGTCTGATACAGAAAATCGCGGGCGCGGACGATGGGTCCCGCGACCAGCTGCGGGAAGAAGGTCACAAACAGCGCGTAATCGGTGAACGAATGCCACGGGTCCAGGCGGCGTCTGTAGACGTCGATGCTGTAGGACAGGGTCTGGAACGTATAGAACGAGATACCGACAGGCAGGATGATGTCCATCGCCGGCGCCTGGTAATTCACGCCTGCCTGGTGGAGGGTTTTCTCGAAATTATCGAGCAGAAACCCGCCATATTTGAAAAATCCAAGTACCCCGAGATTCACGGACAGACTGCAGATCAGATAGAATTTTCGGCGCGATTCCGATGTCGCGTGGAATATTCGCTGTGCCAGATTCCAGTCGACGATCGTTGAAAAAACCAGAATAAGAACGAAGGGCGGGTTCCAGGCCGCATAGAAAAGATAGCTCGCAACGATGAGCATTACCTTCTTCGCCCGCCACGAGAACGGCGAGTAATGGAATCCGATTACGACGGCCAGAAAAACAACGAATGTGTATGAGTTGAAAACCATCGGTGATTATTATCGGCTGGCCACGGGTGGAACGGCGGGGGAACCGGTGAAAACGCCTGTATTATGTGTCATAGGCCATTTCGGTTGGCCAGCGGCAATTGATCGCCCCTGGCAGTGAGCCGCGGGATGTTTCTGTCCGCCCCCTGCGTTTTCTATCGCCCGTCAGTCGGCTATCCTGACAACCCACCACGAATTCTATGAGGAAACATGAAGATGAGTCTCGATACCGGCGACACCGCGCCTGCCTTTAAGGGAATTACGGATGGCGGCGGAACGCTGTCGCTCAGCAGTCTTAAGGGCAGGAAGGTCGTTCTGTATTTTTACCCGAAGGACGACACGCCCGGCTGCACGACGGAAGCGCAGGGGTTTCGCGACGCCATTGGGGACTTCGCGAAACTGGGCGTGGAAATCGTCGGCGTTTCGAAGGACAGCGTGAAACGCCATGACAAGTTCAAGGCCAAGCACGACCTGCCGTTCACCCTGATCAGCGACGAAGACGGCGCGATCTGCGAAGCCTATGGCGTGTGGCAGGAAAAAAAGAACTACGGCAAGACCTATATGGGGATCGTGCGCTCGACCTTTCTGATCGACGAGAAGGGCAAAATTGTCGAGGTCTGGCGGAACCTGCGGGTTAAAGGCCATGTCGAAAAGGTGCTGGCGGCGGCTGTCGCGTGACGCAGACCCTGTCCGACCGGGTCGTCGGTGTCCTCGGCACCGCCGACGCGGCGGCCAAGGCCGGCGCCGCCCGGGCCGTTGCAGCGGACTGGCAGGCCGGTGTCGTTCCCGATATCGGGCGCGCCGCACCGCGGGACCGCCCGAAGCGGCCCGCAAAACCGGAATTGCTGCGGCCCCGCGACATGCCGCGCCGCGGCAAGGCGCAATCCGAGGCCGGGCGCATCGCGCTGCTGCATGCGCTGGCCCATATCGAACTCAACGCCATCGACCTTGCCGCCGATATTCTGGTCCGGTTCCCCGATGCCGGGATGCCGATGGATTTCTACAACGACTGGCTGACCGTACTCGACGAGGAGGCCAAGCATTTCCTGCTGCTGTCGGACCGGCTTGCCGCGTTCGGCGCCGCCTATGGCGACCTGCCGGCCCATGACGGTCTATGGCAGGCGGCGCAGGATACGGCGGACGACCTGCTGGCACGGCTCGCCATCGTGCCGCTGGTACTGGAAGCGCGCGGCCTTGACGTCACCCCGAAGATGATCGAAAGCCTCCGGAATGCGGGCGACGAAGAGTCCGCCACGATCCTCGATGTGATCTATGCCGACGAGATCGGCCACGTCGCGATCGGCATGAAATGGTTCGAGGCCGCGTGCCCCGGCGATCCGGTGGCGACGTGGCAGCGCCTGGTCAACGAACGCTTCAGGGGCGGGCTGAAAGCACCCTTCAACGATGCGGCCCGCGCTCAGGCCGGGTTCGGGGCCGCCTATTACAAGGCACTGTCAAACTAGGACAGGGGCGGCGAATTTCTCGACCGGCCGCAGCGAAATTGTAGAGCGGCAAGATATATCCCATCCGAATATCCCATCGGGCCGATGCGCAGGTTTTTCGTTCTGGCGACGGCGGCGACGGCGCAGAGGCCGGGGATCGGCAAAGGAGAGGGCACCGGACCCCGGCGCGAAAGTTACGCCAGTTCCAGCAATAGTTCTGCCAGCAATTCCGGCTTGTCGACCATCACGTCATGGCCGGACGCAACCGAGCGCACGTCCCAGTCCGGTTTTTCGCTTAACGGGACGGAGAACCGGTCGAAGCTGCTGTTCGGGTGAAGCTCGGCAAGGACATACATTTTCTTCGGGACCGATTCCCAGGCGCCGGTCAGGTGAACGGGCTGGGAAAACGTTTTCAGCGGTTGTGGCACGCAGCGCCGGATGACCCAGGCGGCATCGTCTTCGTCCATCACGCCGAAATATTCGGGGGGCATCGGCGGAATTTTCCAGCCGTCGCCCGACGTCGCGACCTGTTCGCGGATATGCTGGATGCGTTCCGGCGGCCATCCATCCATGAGAGAGTGCCCGTCCGTCGGCACGAAGGCATCCAGCCACATGGCGGCGCGGAATTTGTCGATGCGGCGGTCGAGCACCGGCGTAATCACCTGCCCGCCATAGGAATGGCCGCACAGGATGGCGTCTTCGATCTCTTCCATATCGATCAGACCAAGCACATCTTCGATGTGGCAGTCGAGGTCGGTATCGGGACTCGCCAGATGGGCGCGGTCGCCGAGCCCGGTCAGCGTCGGGGTGAACACCGTATGTCCTCCGGCCTGCAGGAGGTCGGTCACGCGCCGCCAGCACCATCCGCCGTGCCATGCGCCATGTACCAGTACAAAGGTTGCCATTCCGACCTCCGCTATTTTTCTGTTCTTGGGACCTTATTCTGGACGCCCGGCGCGCGGCGCGCAAATTTCAAGATATGTCCGAAGACGGTGGTCGCACGTGTTCCTGCCGATACCGCGGCGACAAATAAGGGGAGGGGAAATCTTCCCCTCCCCGAAGCGCCGTTTGCGAACGGCCTGTGTCTGGGGTCTTACTTCGCGGCGAAGCAGTAGAAGAGGCCCGCGCCCCCGGTAGCGATCAGGTCTTTCTGGCTGCAGCTGCGCGATTCATGGGCGGCGTTCCACGACGTATTGCCGCCACCGTGCCGGTCATGATGTCCGACCGTTGCGTGGCCTTCCCCGGAACTGGTCCAGTTCTTGCAGGTGTGGTCGCCCTTTTCCCACGGGAAATAGGCCGTTCCGTCCGCCTTGGTGCCGGTCAGCATGTCGTGCTCGTTGGGCTTGTCGCCGCGTCCCTTCACCCCGTTTCCCTTTTCGTCCAGCGCCGTCCTGGCAAAGATGTTCGGATTGATATGGAGCTGGTCGAGATCGCTGGCGATCAGTTCGCCGCGGGCGTTGTGCCACGGGCCGGGGCCGATCCGGTCGCGCGCCGAGATGCCGCGTTTGCCTTCGACCTGGGTGCTGAGATAGGCCCGCCACGTGCGGCCGGTCGAGCCGGCGGCTTCGGCGAGTTTCGCGCAATGCGCGTCGGCGCCGGCAAGACCGCCAAGATCGGCGCCATTTCCCATGCCGGTACTGGTGACGAAAAAGCTCATCGCGTGGTCCTGGGCGACCGTAACGGGCGCGTACACTACAAGCAGAAGACTGGCCGCAGCCATTGTTTTCAAGACGTTCATCGGGGGATCCCTCCGTGTTAATTGCTTTATCGGCGGCATGCCTTGACGGCATTTCGCCGGCCGGTCATGCGCCGGCGCCGGAACTATACCCCGGGGGTCGTCATTCCGGTCCGGCGCGATCCCGTCACCCGGTAAACAGTCTGTGACCGCTTTTCATCCCTTCGACGGAAAAAAGCGATGCCAAGGCGTTGCGGCGGGCAGCGCTCAGGCGGCCCTGGACCGGATGAAATCGTTGACCGCCGATACGAACGGTCCGGCCTGTTCGATATGGGGCAGGTGGCCTGCCTTGTCGATCATGGTGACCTGCGACCCTGCGATGACCTTGCCGAATTCCGCCGCATAGACCGGATCGACGATCTTGTCGGTATCTCCCCAGATGACGTGGGTCGGCACGGTGATCCTGTGCAACCACTTGCGCAGGTTGGGGTTGAACAGTCTGGGCTGCCAGCCGAGCCGGGCGGTGGCGACCCGGTTGCGGATCTGGATATCGGTCTGTTCTTCGGTCAGTTCCATGTTGAGGATATTGTCGGCATAGGTCTGGTCGACGAAGATTTCGCGCACCAGGTCGTCGGGATCCATCATGAAGATGTCGGCGATCGGCTTGCCCTTGATACGGATGCCGGCGGCGCCCACCAGGGTGAGACTTTTGATTCGCGTACAGGACCGCACGGCGATTTCCATCGCCAGCCAGCCGCCGAGCGAGTTCCCGATCAGATGCACGCCGTTCAGGTCCATCTGGTCGAGAAAATCGAGATAGAACATGGCAAGGTCGTCCATGCTGTCGAGCCAGTCGGGTTCGTCCGACAATCCGTAGGTCGGGTGATCGGGCACCATCAGATCGTATGTGTCGGACAGGGACTGGAACGCCGGAATCCAGCCGGCCACGCCGCTGGCGCCATGCAGGAACAGGGCGGGCTCGCCGCTGCCGCCGCGGCGCAGGTTAACTTTGCAGCCACGGATATCGATCTTGGATTCAGTACAGTCGGCCATTCTCAGTATTCTCCCGTAAACGCGTTCGTTCGTCTGGTCCGTCGCTGCCGCCTGATGCCGTCCGGCTCCCCAGCGCGAGGGCTTCCCCATTGGCGTCGTGGTGGGCAGGCGCAGCAAATATCGGGGCCGGTCGCCTATTTTCAGGCCACGCCGTCCGCCGCTCTATGCTATTGTCGAACCTCCAAATAAGTGTCCTGCGGCGGGGGAGCCCTGTCAAGCGGACGCCGCTTGCCCTGAACCATCACCGCGTGTAAATCCCGCCCATGGACAAAGACGACTATTTCGATCCGGAAGACACGGTAGGGTTTCTGTTATGGGACGCCAACCGCGCAATGAGCAGGGAGTTTTCGGACCGGATCGCCCTTCATGGCGTGACGCTCGGCCTTTGGCCGTTCCTGCGCGCCTTGTGGGACGGGGACGGGCTGACGCAACGCGAACTGTCCGAGAAAGTGCGCATGAAGGGCCCGACGACGGTCGCAGCGCTGAACAAGCTCGAAGATAAAGGCCTTGTCCGCCGCGAGGGCAACAAGAACGATGCGCGCAAGATCAACGTTTTCCTGACACCGGAAGGCCGCAAGATATACCGCGCGGTCATCCCCGAAGTCGAAACGGTCAATCGCCAGGTTCTTTCGGGGCTTTCGGATCGCGAACAGGCGGCATTCAAAGACATGATTCGCCGTATCCGCAACAATGTCACCGGGAGATAATTTTCGGTGACGTCCGTGTTGCGCCGAAAAACACCGGATACGGGAATCTAGATGCCGGCGCACCCGCCCGGCCCGTCGGGACAGATGTCCCGGGGCCGTTATGCATTTCTGGCCGGATTGCTTGGCCTTCTGCCTATGCTTCTGCCGCTTTCGGTGGACGGTTCTGTGCCGCTTGTGCCGGCGGTGGCGGAATATTTCACGACCAGCACGGCGTCGGTACAATACAGCCTGAGCGCCGTTGTGCTCGGGATTGCCTTCGGCCAGCTTGTCCATGGACCGCTTTCGGACCGGGTCGGCCGCAAGCCCGTGATTATCGGCGGCATCCTGCTATACGCCGCAACCGCGGTCGCCTGCGCGTTGGTCGACAGCATAGAGGCTTTGATCGCCCTTCGGTTTCTGCAGGGTTTGTTTGCCTGTTCCGGTGTCATCGTCGCCCGCGCGGTCATCCGCGACCTGTTCGACCGGGAGGCCGGCGCCCGGCTGTTCGCGTTGATGATGGGAATTCATGGCATCATGCCGACCGTCGCGCCGGGAATTTCCGGCTGGGTGACCCAGGAATACGGATGGCGGGCGGTGTTCTGGGTGATGGCGGCTTTCGGGCTGTTTTCGGCCCTGGCAGTGGTATTCGGCCTTGCCGAGAGCAACACGGCGCGAAGCCCGGATGCCGTGCGCCCGGCGGTTCTGTTGCGCAACTACAGGGCGATATTGCGTGATCGGGCGTTCCGGTCCTATGCGGTTTGCGCGTGTTTTATGTACGGCGCACTGATGGCGTATTTTGCCGGCGCGCCGGTCGGGCTGATCCAGTATCTCGGCCTGAGTCCGGTTGAATTCGGTATTGCGATGGCCGTTCCGATGATCTTCTACATGACGACCCAGATCGCGGTCGCGCGGATCGCCCAGGGGATCGGCATGGACCGGATGATCCGGGTCGGTGTCGTCATCGCCGCTACCGCAGGAATCGGAATGCTTGTCTTCGTCCTGTCGGGCAACATTAACGTTTACACTCTGATGGGGCCGGTCGTGCTCGTCCTGACATCGCTAGCGTTTATCACCCCCGGAACCACCGCTGGCGCGATGTCGCCCTTTGCGCATATGGCAGGCGCCGCGTCCTCGCTGCTCGGATTCATCCAGTTTCTGGCCGCCGCGCTTGCAACCGCGCTGATCGGTCTGCTCAATGACGGCACGCCCGTTCCGATGGCGGTCATAATCTGCGTGTGCACGGTCTGCGCGGCGATTGCGTATGTCGTGCTTGTCCGGCCTCTCAGCCGTCCCGGCAACCGATCGGCGCCGGCGGCGTGACCACGTCCGCACCGGCCTTCAGAACGTTCGACAATGCCGGGCTGGCCGCGCTGCTGGCCTTGACCACGGTTGCCACGGCGACGGGGATCGACGGGACGCTGCCGCTGATGCCGGCAATCGCGGCGGCTTTCGGAGCCGATCAGGCGGCGGTCCAGTTGACCCTGAGCAGTTTCATGCTCGGGATCGCGGTCGGCCAGTTGGTGCACGGGCCGTTTTCCGACCGGTTCGGACGGAAACCGGCGCTTCTGGTCGGGCTTGCGCTCAACGCGGCGGCGACGGCGGCCTGTGCGTTGTCGACATCGATCGAAATGCTGATGGTCTTCCGTTTCTTTCACGGGATCGCGGCATCGAGCGGCTGGCTGGTCGCCCGCGCGGTGATCCGCGACCGGCATGAACGTGCCGACGCCGCGCGCGTCCTGTCGGTGATGATGATCTTTCACGGCCTGTCGCCGCTGATCGCGCCCATCGTCGGCGCGCACCTGACGGTCGCCTATGGGTGGCAGGCGATGTTTGTTTTCCTGTCGGTCTATGCCGCGCTGGTGACGCTGGTATTCGGCGCGGTCTTCACGGAAACGATCCGGGAAAAGGATTTCGGCGCCCTTCGCCCGGGGCCGATTTTGCGCAATTTTCGCGAAGTCGCCCGGAATGGGCCGTTCTGGGCGTATGCCGCATGTTCGACGGCATCCTATGGAATCCTGTTCGCGTTCCTGGGCAACTCATCCCATGTCATCATCACCTATCTTGGGGAAAGCGAGACCCGGTACGGCTACATGTTCGCCGGCTGCATGGTCGGCAGTATGACAGGGATGATTTTCGGTGCCCGGCTGGTCGGCCGGTTCGGCGTCGACCGGCTGCTGCGCTGGGGCGTCGGCGGCGCAACGTTCTTCGGGTTTTTGCTTGCTGCGCTGGCATGGGCGGGGGTCGATCACTGGCTGGCGGTGGTCGGACCCATGTTTCCCTGCATGATCTCGTTCGCGTTTATCTTTCCGCAGTCGATTGCCGGGGCATTGCAGCCGTTTCCCCATATCGCCGGCGCGGCATCGTCGCTGGTCGGCTTTATACAGCAGATTGCCGGCGCCGCGACGGGGATCGCGGTGGCGGCGCTGTCCGATGGCAGCCAGTTGTCGCTTGCGAACGGCGTTCTGTTCTGGGCGCTGTTCGGCCTCGGCGCCTATTGGCTGGCCGTCCGGAAAAACCGCACCGTCTGAGCCGGCGTCTCTTCCCGCAAACCGGCGATTCTGATACACCCTTGCGATGGCTATTAAAAGATATTCCCGTGCCCCGATGACTGCCATCTGGGAGCCCGAAAACAAATTTCGCATCTGGTTCGAAATCGAAGCGCATGCCTGCGACGCACAGGCCGAGCTTGGGGTTATCCCGAAAGCGGCGGCGAAGGCCGTGTGGGACCGCGGGGCCTTTGAAATCGACCGCATCGACGAGATCGAGCGGGAGACCAAGCATGATGTGATCGCCTTCCTCACGAACCTCGCGGAGCATGTCGGCGACGAGGCCCGTTTCGTGCATCAGGGCATGACGTCGTCGGACGTGCTCGATACCTGCCTGGCGGTCCAGTTGACCCAGGCGACGGATATCCTGCTTGAAAACATGGACGGGTTGCTGGCGGCGCTGAAGACCCGCGCCGTGGAACACAAGCTGACGCCCACGATCGGCCGCAGTCACGGCATTCATGCCGAGCCCATGACATTCGGACTCAAGCTCGCCGGGTATTACGCGGAATTCGCCCGCAACCGGGAACGCCTCGTCGCCGCGCGCGAAGAGATCGCAACCTGCGCCATTTCGGGCGCTGTCGGCACGTTCGCCAATATCGATCCGGCGGTTGAGGAACATGTCGCAAAGGCCATGGGACTGGCGCCGGAAACCGTGTCGACGCAGGTGATCCCGCGCGACCGCCACGCGATGTATTTCGCGACCCTCGGCGTGATCGCGTCGTCCGCCGAACGGCTGGCCGTGGAAATCAGGCACCTGCAGCGAACGGAATTGCGCGAGGCCGAGGAATATTTCTCGCCGGGCCAGAAGGGCTCGTCCGCGATGCCGCACAAGCGCAACCCGGTGCTGACGGAGAACATCACGGGGCTTGCCCGCATGGTGCGGTCCTACTGCGTGCCGGCGATGGAAAACGTCGCCCTGTGGCACGAGCGCGATATTTCGCACTCGTCGGTCGAGCGCATGATCGGCCCCGATGCGACGATCACCCTCGATTTCCTGCTCGCGCGCCTGACCGGCGTGGTCGAAAAGCTGGTGGTGTATCCGGAGAACATGCAGAACAACCTGGACGCTCTCGGCGGCCTGGTGTTTTCGCAGCGGGTGCTGCTGGCCCTGACCCAGGCGGGGATGAGCCGCGAGGCGTCTTACGTCGCCGTCCAGCGCAATGCGATGGAAGCGTGGTCGAAGGGGTTGTCGTTCCTCGACCTGTTGAAGGCCGATCCCGAAGTGTCGTCGAATGTCGACGATGCGGCTCTCGAAGACATGTTCGATCTCGGCTATCACACGAAAAACGTGGACGCGATTTTCAAGCGGGTTTTCGGTTAGGCGGCAATACCGGCGCGTTGTTCCGGCGCCGGTCGGAAATCGTTCGAACTTGGTGCAGTCTTATAGGGCCCCGGCTTTCGCCGGGGCGCTACGGGTCTGAAAACGCTGTCTTTTCAGGTGTTTTCGGCTTCGATCTGGCGGCCGGCCTCTTCCATCAGGCGGAGCATTTCCTTGCGCAGGCCTTGCTCGTTCATATCGATGCCACGCTCGGCAAAGTCGGCAAGCACCTTGCGGACGACGTCGTCATCGCCGGGTTCCTCGAAATCGGAAAGCACGACTTCCTTCGCGTAGTCCAGCGCCTGATTGTCCGGCATGCCGAACTGCTCGGCGGCCCACAGGCCAAGCAGGCGGTTCCGGCGCGATGTAATACGGAACAGGGCTTCCTGATCGTGCTTGTACTTGGCTTCGAAACTTTTCTCGCGGTCGTCGAATCCGGTCATGGGTGCCTTCCACTTTCTTCAGAATCATACTCTGCCCCATAGATCGGCCTCGCCCAGCGTTATGTCAAGATCGGACAAGGGTTCCGGAAGCGCGCATATGGTCGCGGGTTCGGGAACCTGCTATCTGGAGATCATGTGCACCGTTGTAATACTTCGCCGTCCCGGCCACGACTGGCCGCTGCTGATGGCCGCAAACCGCGACGAAATGGCCGGACGGCCATGGGATCCGCCCGGCCGTCACTGGCCGGATCGTGAAAACGTCGTCGCCGGCATAGACCGTCTTGCGGGCGGGACCTGGATGGGGCTGAACGATGAAGGGGTGGTCGCCGGCATCCTGAACCGCCGGGACTCGCTCGGGCCGGACGATACCCTCCGGTCACGCGGCGAGATCGTCCTCGAAGCGCTGGATCATGCGGATGCGGCCGATGCGGCAGAGGCGCTGGCGGATCTCGACGGGCGCAGCTACCGGTCGTTCAATCTGGTGGTCGCGGACAACCGGGATGCGTACTGGATTAAAAGCATGGGTGCGCCGGCACGGGGCGCGATCGAGGTCAGGGAAATACCCGAAGGCCTGTCGATGCTGACCGCATTCGATCTGAACGACACGGCGTCGGGCCGGGTCGCCTTTCACAGACCGCGATTCGAGGCCGCCGCCGCGCCGGATGTCGATGCCGGAGACTGGTCCACCTGGCAGAAACTGATGGCGAGCACCGAATACGGCGACAATACGGATCACCGCGACGCCATGCGCATCACTACGGATTTCGGGTTCGGAACCCTGTCGAGTTCACTGATCGCGCTGCCTTCTGTCGATTTCAACGACCGCAAGCCCGTCTGGCTGTTTGCCGGCGGCGCGCCCGGCGAGGCCGGGTTCGAGCCGGTCGACCTGTAGAGACCAGCCGGTCAGATATTGCGTAACGGGCCGATCGCGCGGGTATGGTTGTCCCAGTGCAGGCCCGCATCTTCGCGTTTTACGACGCGCGGCTCTTCGCGGGCCGGACCGATGACGCTCAGCGACCCGGTCCCGCTGGTCACCAGGAATTCGCCGGTCCTGGACGTCGCGGCAAGGCCGGATGCGTCCGGGGCCGTCACCGCGCGCAGAAATGCCCCGGTTTCGGCGTTCCATATGACGACCATATTGCCGCGCGGGCAGGACGTGGCGACATATCTGCCCGACCGGTCGAAACGGACGCTGCCGACATACTGTTGCATCCGGCGCAGGGTTTCGGGGGGCGCGGTGAGAAACCTGAACGCCCTGTCCGTCGTCAGCTGTGCCACCAGCGGAACCGGTCGCCGTTTGTCGCCTTCGAACTGCATGCCGAAGACCTGCATGCCGTCCGCGTTCGTGTCGAAATGCCGGATCGAGAGCTTGTGATGGGTCTCGCCGAGATCGACCGACCCGGTCGCCTTTCCGGAACGGGTATCCAGAAAGGCGACATTCGGTTTCATGGACCGGGTATTGAGCTTGCTTCTGCCGGTATCCGGATGGGTTCGTATTCCGCCATTTGCGACGGTCAGCGTATTGCCGTCGGGGCTGATCGACAGCTGGTGCGGGCCGACGCCGCATGACGGGAACTCGCCGATGCGGCGATAATCGTTTCGCGCATCGTATACGCCGATCGCGCCGATGCCGCTGTCGAAGTCGTTTTCGGTCGTATAGAACCGGGTCCCGTCAGGCGAAAATGCCCCATGGCCGTAGAGATGCCGGTCCGCGCGGGTGGCGATACGGCGAACCTGCCGCCCGTCGCGCAGGTCGAGAACGGAGAACCATGTGCCGGGCCGCCGCGCCACAATGATCGCCGTATTCCCGCCCGGGTGGACGACGATGTCGTGGCCGCGTTCCGGCAGCGGTATGGAAAAAACGATACGGCCGGTACCGTCAAACGCAGCCGCAAGGAAATTGCCGGACCGGTCGGCGCCGCAGCTTATATAAGCCTGTTGCGTATCGTCCGCGGCATTCGCCGGTCTGAAGCCCGCTCCTGTCAGGCAGAGGGCGCCGGTGCCAGTGATGAATGTCCGTCGTTTCATGACTCGTTCCATTGCCGGCCATTACCGGTCAGTCGCCGTCGAGCGAATTGAACCCGATCGGCAGGTTAAGTGTGTTGACGACGGATTCCCGGATAAGTATCCGGATATCCTGCAGGTTCCGGAGGATTTCCTGGATCTTCTTCCGCTCGTCGGCGTCCGTAACCGCCTCGGACAGGGGCAGGTTCAGTTCGCGCGTGCGGCCGGCGGCGTCGCCCAGCAGCCGTACGATCACCTCCGCCAGCGCCCGGCTGTTCTGCTCCGCCATCCGGTCGGTAAAGCCGCCCGGGATCGTAAAAAGCGCGGCGATCGCATCGAGGTTGGCGGCAATATTCCGGCGTGACAGGCCGGTTCGCCATGTCTCGGCGCTTTTGGGTGCGGCATTGCCGATGCTGTCGCCCAGCGGCGTTTCCAGCTTATAGCGGATAACGATATCCAGCAGCGTCGCGATCGACTTGAGAAACGCGGTCGCCGGGCCGGTTGCGGCCGTGAAATGCCGGTTTCCCTGTTTTGCGGTAACGACAGACTGTCTGAATCCGCCGGGTTTCCGCCAGTCTTCCAGCGTTGCGCGGGCCTGGTCCGCCTGAAAGGCGGCAATGGCCGCCATCAGTCCGCACGGGAAGGGAGCGTCCGGGGCCGAAGTGAGAAGACGCTCAAAGGTTGTCAGATTCTGGAGGGCAACGCTTTTTCCCGTCAGACCGCCGGGCGCGAGAAGGGATTTTTCCTTTTTCAGAAGGACGCGCCGGATCTGCCGCGCCGCTGTCCCGCGCTTGTCGGGCCAGAACTGGACGCGGGCCGCCCGGGCATTCTCCGTGATCGGTCCGAAGGAAATGATCGCGATTTCCTGCCATGCGGTCATCGCGTCCGCGAAGCCCCGCTTTACATCCTGCAGGCTGGCGGGCGTCGGGGCGGCGCAGTGACGTTTCGTGACGCCGCTCAGCGCGGTCGTTTTTGCCGCCAGTTTCGCGTATCCGGGAATGACGAAACTGTCGGTCAGTGCGCTATTCAGCTTTTCGAAATCCGGGGTTGCCTGCGCCGGGTAGGGCAGGGCGAGGAGTGTCAGCAATGAAAGGGCGATCAGGCGCATGGGCGTTACAGTGATTCCAGGAATTTGATCAGGTCGTGTCTTTGCGCCGCCGTCAGGTTCCGGAAACGCTCTTTCGATTTCTCCGCCTCCCCACCGTGCCACAGGATGGCCTCGGTGAGATTGCGGGCACGGCCGTCATGGAGGAAGTTCGTGTGCCCGCTGACGGTCTCGGTAAGACCGATACCCCAGAGTGGCGGGGTGCGCCATTCACGGCCGTCGGCCCGGGCTTCCGGGCGGTTGTCGGCCAGTCCGGCACCCATATCGTGAAGCAGCATGTCCGAATAGGGCCAGATTAACTGGCGGGACTGTTCGGGCAGCCCCGGCGGATTGCGTGCCGTGATGAATTTGGGGCGGTGGCAGGAGATGCAGCCCGTTTTGTAGAATTGACGCTTTCCGGCAAGCACCTCGGGGGCGTCCAGCCTGCGGCGCGCCGGGACCGCGAGGTTGCGGGAATAGTATGCGACCAGATCGAGCACCTTTTGCGATGCTTCGACGCCGTCATGCTGATCGGTATTGCCGGTCGGCGCTTCGCGGCACAGGGGCTGGCGGCTGGTGCAATCGCCGTATCCCTGCGGGTGCAGCGGGGTGGAAATGCCGATATCGCCGGCAAAGGCGGCCGCCGTCTGGTCGGGGATCGTTGCCTTGCCCGCCTTCCAGCCGAAACGGCCGAGGGCCAATCTGTTGAGCGAGTCGCTCCACACCCGGTTTGGTTTTCCCGATATGCCGTCACCGTCACGGTCGTCCGGGTCGGCAAGCGCGACGATGTCGTTCGCTGGGATCGCTTCGAGCAGACCGAGGCCGATCATCTGCGGCGCCACACGGGGCGACATCATAAGGTCGGGATGGGGTGCGCCGTATCCGGGGTCGGTGATCGAATAGACCGGTTTCCGGAGCATGACGGTTTCGCCGCCGGCCAGGGAAACCGGAACCTCCGTGTAGGCGATGTGAATGCGGCCTTCGGCCTTGTGGCCCTGGATCGCGAAATCCTGCAACTGGCCGCCGTAAACGGGGTCCGGAATCGCGTCCGCCCTGCCGCTTGCAAGCGCTGCGCGCTGATTTTCGTTCTGCGGCGGGATGCTGAGGCGCATCAGCATTGAAATGGCGTTGTCGTCGGGGAAGTTGGCGGCGGGCGGATGGCCCCGGCCGTCCTTCAGATGGCACCGCTGGCAGGAGCGGGCATTGTAGAGCGGGCCCAGGCCGTCCGACGCCCTGGTTGAGGCGGGGGCGGACACCCAGAGCCGGCGAAAGAAACCATTGCCGACTTTGAAGTCCAGCTCACGTTCGAATTTTATATTGGCGGAGCTTTGCGAAAACGAATCCGCATTGACCTGTTTGCGTGACGTCAGCGCGCCGGCAGGGTGGTTCTCGTATTTTTCGGGTCCAGAAAAAACGGTGGTCGGCCGGACGACATCCGCATCGCCTGCGCGGCTGTCGGGCGGCAGCGCGACCGAAAAGGCAAAGAGAGAGAGGCCCGCAACGAACCAGAAACGCAACGGGCCTCCCGGTGTCATTTGAAAACGGCCTTGGGATTGTCAAGGCTGTCGGAGCCTTCGAATGCTATCTTGGATAGCCCGAGGGTGGTGCCGACTTTCTCGATGACACGCGTCTGCGCGGTCAGGGCGTCGATCGCCGCCTGGACCTTTGCATTTCCGGCGACATTGCCTTCACCGATGAGCTGGTCATAGGCTTCGCCGTCATCCGCCGATCTTACGATGGCGGTCATTGCGTCCATTGTCGCGTCGAGATGACGGACCATGTCAGCATGGATCCGGGGAGACGACGCTTTGACGAATGTCGCGAGCGACGGTCCCGCCACGACGCGTCCGTCCACCCGGTTGTACCGCCCGAGATAGACGTTCCGGATGCCTTTTGCGTCGTAATAGTGGGAATTGTGGGTGTTGTCGCTGAAGCAGTCATGCTCTTCCTCCGGATCGTGGAGCAGCAGACCCAGTTGCATCCGCTCGCCGGCAAGCTCGCCGTAGGAGAGGCTTCCCATGCCCGCGAGGATGACCGACAGGCCGTCCTGACCCTTCGAGGTAACGGCCTTGCGGGCGGCCCCGCCGGGGGCCCACGCTTCGGTGATTTCCCGCAGGTCGTCGATCAGAAGCTCTGTAGCGGTCAACAGATAGGCGGCCCGCCGGGAGCAGTTACCTCCCGTGCAGCCTGTCGCGCTGAAGTCCGTATGCGGCCGGTTCCCCGCGCCGGGACCGGTACCGTTGAGGTCCTGTCCCCAGAGCAGGAATTCGATTGCGTGATAGCCCGTGGCGACGTTGGACTCGACCCCGCCCGCTTCGTGAAGGTCTTTTTGCAGGGTGCGCTTGGTGATCCGCGACGCGTCGATCTTCTTGCCGCCCGCTGTCAGCACGCGGTTGGCGATCACGTTCGCGACATAGAGTTTGTTCTGCTCCGACTCGGTGCCGTAGGCGGAAGTTTTCACATAGTCGATAAGCCCTTCGTCGAGCGGCCAGGCATTCACGCGGCCTTCCCACGCGTCGACGATCGGGTTGCCGAACCGGTAAACCTCCGTTTGCTGATAGGGAACCCGCGCCGCCAGCCAGGCACCCCGGGCGCCGGCCAGCGTCTCCACCGACGGCGACGCGACCAGAGCTTTCACGGCGGTGTGAAGGGTCTCGGCGGTTATAAGGGAATCCTCATAGCCTGCATGGGCGATATCGGCGTAGGTTTTCAGCACCCCGTCGATGTTCCGTTGCGCCGCAACCGGTGCGGCTGCGAGAACGATGACTGCGCCGGCCGCGAGGCCGGTTTTGATAAATGCGATCATGAATCCAGCCCTTTCCTAAAAGTCGACGGCAAGTTTGACGGTCGCGGTATGCCCGGTGGCGCCGGTACCGCCCTTGGACGTATCGTAATCGTCGTCGTGCAGGTATTCGACGGTGACAGCGGCATGTTCGAGGACGCCGACGGTGACGGCGCCGCCGATGCGGCGTTCCGCGAGACCGAGCGCGAGTGCTTCTTCCGTGCCCTGAACGGTAAAGGCGAAAGTCACTTCCCTGTCCATGATGGACGTCGTGTACGCGGCTTCTGTATGCCACGCAGCGATGTCGGCACCGGCGCCGTTAAAGGCCAGTTCGCCGACCTGGAAGGCGCGGGTCGCGGTCACGTATGCGCCGCGGATCGTGAACCCGGCGATGGTGAGCGCACCGTGAACGTCGACGCCCGGCACGTAGTTCGCCAATGCGGTCGATGCACCGGCCAGGCCGGTCGTGACGCCGTCGGAATCGGCGATGTTGTTGATGTAACTGCCGCCGAAGCTGAATTCGGCGCCCGAGACGTTTCCGGTGTAGTCGGCCGAAAAACCGAACTGGTCGATGTGATTGCTTTCGGCCGTTTTCTGGGTGTCGCCGTTGAAGATATAGGTGCTGACCGAAAACCCGTTCCATTCCGCGCCGACCATAGCGGCCTTTTCCTTGGCCTCGCCGATGTTCAGGGTCAGCGGGTCGCTGCTCATCGCCGTATCGAAATTACCGAACGGCACCGCGTATTTGCCGGCCTGCGCGAAGAGCGGGAACTTCTCGGTGTTGCCGATAACCGCATACCCTTCGTCGATCGACACGGTTTCGGTGCCGTCGTCCTCATAGAGGAACAGAAGATGCCCCATCACGTATTCCGACGGCCGGGCATCGATGAACGCTTCCGCCGTTGCGAGGGTAATATCGCTGGTGTTCGATTTGGCGAATGTCTCGGTATCCGTGGCCTCAATCTCGATCGTGCCGCCAATCGACAGATAATCGGGAAGCAGACTCTTCTTCGGCGCGGTTTCCTTGGCGTCCTGTGCCGTGGCGGCGGCCTTTTCGGCTTTTGCCTGCGCTTTCTGAAGTGCTGCCTTCATTTCGTTGAGCTGCTTCTGCTGCGCCTGAATCAGCGCCAGAAGCTGATCGGCGGTCGGGCCGCCGGTCTGCGCATAGGCGCCGAACGGAAGCAGAGCTGCCGAAATGGCGAGCGCGGAAATGCCGGCCTTTATTCTGTGTTTCGTCGTTTTCATTCTGGGCCCCTGTACTAAGAATTTGAAATAGCTGAATAAATCCCAAAAAAACAAATGCAATGCATTCGCAACTGGGACTGATCGGTCATATCTGCGTCGGGGCATAAGTGCAAGTAAGAATGAATTGCATAATGAATGATGCGACAAAATTGCACAGACCTGTTGCCGGATAGAGATATTCAGGGAGCGGGAACGCGACGCAGATGCCGCCGGCGCAAGGTTCAGGCGCGCAGCAGCCTTAAGCTGGGCAGGGCCAGGTCGCCGACAAGGTCCGCATCGTGGAGCAGTGCAATCTGTTCGTCCTGGGTGAGCCAGGCGGCAAGAAGAACCGCGTCGGTTTGGTGTCCGGCCTTTGCACGGGCGACAAAATGGACCGGGTCGAGGATGTCGTCGTCAGGCATGTCCGTCAGTTGCCGCCGGTGCCAGGCATTCAGCGCCGGATCTTCGGCAAGGATGGAAAGGGCATTCCGGACATGGGGAGGAGAGGCGTCCACCGCGTGCAGGCGATCTTCACGACGGTTCAGGATGTCGGGTCGGGCGCTGGATCGTTCTTCCGGCGTTCGGAGAATGCCGAGGCGATACAGGGCTGCGCCGATGCGATTGCTGCTGCTAAGCCAGGACGTAACGGGCGCCAGTGCCAGTGCGCCGGTCACGGGTAGGGTCCACAGGAACAGCCCCTCGTTAATCGACACGGCGGCTGCGGCGATCGTGCCGCCGGCCAGGGCATGAAAGAAATGGGCTTTCAGGGCGGATGCGACCGTCATGCCGCCGCCGTTCCGGCGTTGCGGCTTCCAGCCGCTGTCGCCGCCGCGCAGGATCTGCCACACGATCTGGCTCTGCGTAATCATCATGACCGGTGCATACAGGGCCGACAGGACGATTTCGGCGACAACACCGAATGTGATGAATACCGGTCCGCCGAAATCCCGGCACCGGCGGGGATTGAGCATGACGGCGAGCCAGCCGAGAAATTTCGGCGTCAGTAGGATCGCCGTCGCGATGACGAATAGGCGGACCGCCCTTTCGGAATCGAAAACCGGCCAGTCCGGAAACAGCGAAGGTCCCGAAAAATAGGCGGGGTCGGTCAACGCGGCCTGAACGGCGAGGGCGAGACCCACCGCGACCAGCATCAGCCAGAGCGGCGCACTGAGATAGCCTGCAATCCCGGACAGCATGTGCAACCGGTTGGCGACCGGAATCCCGTGGGCGGTAAGTATCCGGCTGTGCTGCAGGTTGCCCTGGCACCATCGCCGGTCCCTGACCAGCACATCGATCAGCGATGGCGGCGCTTCCTCGAAACTGTGTTTCAGGTCGGTATCGAAACGGACGCCCCAGCCGCCGCGTCGCAGCAATGCCGCCTCGGCAAAGTCGTGGCTCAGAATATGTCCGCCGAGCGGCGGTGTGCCGGGCAGACAGGGCAACCGGCAGCATTCCGCAAACGCTCGGGTGCGGATGATCGCGTTATGCCCCCAGAAATTGCTGCTGTCGCCGTGCCAGGCGGCAAGCCCGTTGCCGAAGATCGGGCCGTAACACCGATTGGCGAATTGCTGCAGGCGGCCGAAAAGGCTGCGCGCTGCAACGATTCCCGGCAGCGTCTGGATGAGCCCGAGGCTGTCATCGGCCGAAAGGCGGCGGGCCAGCTCTATCATGGTGTCCGGCGCGATCAGGCTGTCCGCATCGAGCACGATCATTGCGTCATAGGCGCCGCCCCAGCGGGCTACCCAGTCGGCGATGTTTCCCGCCTTGCGTTCGGTGTTGACGCGGCGATGGCGATAGAACACCGGGCATTCCGGCAGTGCTTCTTCGGTCAACGCCGCGAATACGGCCTCTTCGCCGATCCACGCGTCGGGGGCGTTTGTATCGCTGAGAAGGAAAAAGGAAAATTGCCCCGGCGCTTTTGCGCCGAGCCCGGCCGCCATGGCGCGCACGCCTGCGGCGATCCTCTCCGGTTCTTCGTTGTAGACGGGTAAGAGAACGGCAGTGCGGAGCGGCGGCGCGTCGGGATGTTGCCGGCGAGGGGTAATATACTGCCACAGGAGACGGAAAAACCCGGCAATCGCCTGGCACGCCGCGAACGATATCCACGCGAAGGTCAGTGCGAATACGGCCATGAATATCCACTGAAGCGGCGTCACGCCACCCTTGGCGATCACGCCGTAGATTTCCCATGTTCCGTACGCGGTCAATGCCCCGGTAGCGGCGGCCAGCAGGCCCCGTATGCCGGAGGTGGTCATCCGGCGGAACCGCCCGCGCCGCGACCCGCCGGTTCGGGGCGGCTGGCGCCAGGCATTCAACGGTTGGCGCGGCATCGAGATCGCGGCCTCCGGCGGCAGTGCCGGCGTATTGGGCGCCGTCATGTTAGGTCGCGGTCCAGCGGTACAGCCAGGTTTCGCCGACCGGCTGTCCGAGATGGCGGGGCTGAACGCGGAATTCGACAAGGTCCGCTTTTCCGGGGTCGAAGGTGACGAAGACACGGATGCCGCCGGTTTCCGGATTGGGGTGGGTCACGGTCTCGACCAGCGTGCCGGACGAGATGCCGACATCCGCCCGGATCCGGCCCGGCGGGGCCGCGTCGGTCGCGCCGTAATCGATAACGGCCTGGCGATGCTTGCCGTCGAACGTGCGCCCGAAGGCGCTGCGGATCACCCGCGCCGTATCGGCGGCAGGCGGCGCGTCGTCGGGCCAGGAAAGCCGGTAGGACGCGGAAAAGGGTGTGCCCGGTGTCAGCGCCGACTGCGGCCGCCAATAGGCGACAATATTGTCATTGGTTTCCGAAGCCGAGGGTATTTCCACCAGAACCACCTGCCCGCGACCCCAGTTCCCCTGCGGGGATACCCACGCGGACGGGCGGGTCTGGTAGCTGGCTTCGAGGTCCTGAAAATGACCGAACCGGCGTTCGCGCTGGATCAGGCCGAATCCCCTGGGATTCTGATCGACAAAGCCGCTGATCTGCAGACTGCGGGGATTGCTGAGCGGTCGCCATATCCGTTCCCCGGCGCCGGTCTCGATGGCGAGGCCGAGGGAGTCGTGCACGGCGGGCCGGTAGTCGTCGCTGTCCGGTGCATCGACGGGGCCGAACATAAACATCGACGTCAGCGGCCCCAGGCCCACATGCGTTAGCGGCGCGCGCGGAAAAAGGGTCATCTGTACGTCCATCGCGGTCGAACTGCCGGGATAGATTCCGAACCGGTATGCGCCGGCAACCCGGGGGCTGTCGAGCAGGGCATGGACGACAATGCTTTGCGCCCGCGCCGACGGGCGCTCGATCCAGAATCGGCGAAAGCCCGGAAATTCTTCTCCCGTGGGTTCGGCGACGTCGATGGCGAGACCGCGGGCGGACAGTCCGTAATTCTGGTTGCGCGACACCGCCCGAAAATAGCTCGCGCCCTGGAACACGACGAATTCGTCCTGGTAATCGGGGCGGTTCAGCGGATAGTGCAGCCGAAAACCGGCAAACTTTCCAAGCTCGGCAAGCACCGCCCCGATGTCGGGCGACGGTGCATCGAAGGCGTCTGCATCGATCCGTGCCGGAAATACGGTACCGTTCTCGACGATGGATACGTCGACGCCCTGCTTGTAAAGGAACCCGGGCGCAAAGAGCTCTATCGAGAATTTTGAAGGCGTCTTGCCCCATATCGCCCGGTTTTTCCGGAAACGGATCTGCCGGTAGCTGTCATAGGACAGATTGCCGAGGGCGGCGGGCACGGATGGCGGGGGCGCATAGGTCCGCGCCGAGAGCGCCCGTGCGGCGGCGATTACGTCCGCATGGGAAAACGGACCGCTATCCGGCGTGTCTTGCGCGAGGGCTCTGCCGCCGATGCCGGCAACCGCGCCCGAGAACGCGAACAGGGATGAAATACCGGAGAGAAAAGAGCGTCGTCCCGGACCCGGGTAGTCTGCATTCATGGTGCGCGATCTGTCCTTCTGCCCGGACCCTGTCGGATTCTGCCGATGGTCCCGACCAGTGGGCGTTGAGGTTCTGAGCCGGACGCTCATAGACCATAATTGCGGGGAGATTGTGGAAATAATGTGGCGTGGATACCGATGTTGCGCGTTTTTCGGCGCCGGGCCGGAAACGGGCCCGATTCTTTAAAGCTTCCATTGACCGGACGGGCCAAATCGCTATATCTGAACGGCAAGAGCACACTCCAGAGTGCTTATATCTCCAGATAATCGAGGCAGAGTATGTCCCGCCGCAGACGTATCTACGAGGGCAAGGCGAAAGTCATTTTTGAGGGTCCCGAGCCGGGTACTCTGGTCCAGTATTTCAAGGACGACGCGACCGCCTTTAACAACAAGAAAAAAGGCATCATAACCGGCAAGGGCGTACTCAATAACCGGATATCCGAATTTCTGATGACCCGGCTGAGCGCGATCGGCATTCCGACGCATTTCATGCGCCGGCTGAACATGCGCGAACAGCTGGTCCGGGAGGTGGAAATCATCCCCGTCGAGGTCGTTATCAGAAACGTTGCCGCGGGATCGATTGCCAAGCGGTTCGGCCTTGAAGAAGGCACGGCCCTGCCGCGGTCCATCGTCGAGTATTACTACAAGTCGGACGACCTGGACGATCCGATGATCTCCGAAGAGCATATCACCGCTTTCGGCTGGGCGTCGCCCCAGGAAATGGATGAGATCATGCATATGTCTCTGCGTGTGAACGATTTCCTGACCGGAGTTTTCCTCGCCGTCGGAATCCGCCTTGTCGACTTCAAGCTGGAATTCGGCCGCTGGTGGAGCAACGACGAAATGCGGATCGTCCTCGCCGACGAAATCAGCCCCGACAACTGCCGTCTGTGGGACGTGACGACCAACGAGATCATGGACAAGGACCGGTTCCGCCGCGATCTCGGCGGCGTCGAGGAAGCCTATCAGGAGGTCGCACGGCGCCTCGGTATCCTGCTCGACAGTAACTCGCCCGGCGACATGACCGGCCCGTCATCGATGCAGTGACGATGCGCCGCTGGAAAGCGGCTGCTCCGGTCGGGCGGCTGACATGACATCCGTCGCGGGCCGCAAAATCGGACCCTTGTTTATTATTGTCCTGGGGGCGACAACGGCGTTTCTGCCTTTGTCCCTGCACATTTTTCTGCCGGCGCTGCCCAGCGTAAAGGCTGATTTCGCGACCACCGAAGCGATCGTGAACCTGACGGTCAGCGTGCCGCTCTTTGTGATGGCGTTCGCGTCGCTGTTTTACGGCTCGCTCTCCGACCGGTACGGCAGGCGGCCCGTCCTGCTGAGTTCAATCGCGCTGTTTGTGGCGGGGGCGGCCTGTTCGGCCATGGCGGACAACATCTGGCTGCTGATCGCGGGACGCATATTGCAGGCGGTGGGCGGCGGCGGCGGCCTTGGGCTGGCCCGTGCGATTGCGCGCGACGTGTTCGGCGCGGACAAGCTCGTGAAGGTGATTTCCTATCTGACGATGGCCTATGCGCTCGGCCCGATGATATCGACACCGGTCGGCGGGGCGCTGGTCGATTTCGCAGGCTGGCGCGCCGTGCTTGCGGCGGCGACGGTGTTCGGGGCCGTTCTTGGGGTGGTGTGCTGGGCGGTCATGTTCGAAACCCACACCGAGCGCGCGGCGAGCGGGGTCCGTTTCGCGCCGTTTCGGGACTACGCACGTCTTTTCGGTGATCTCAAGTTCAGCGCCTATGTCTTTCAGTCCGGCTTCAGCACCGGCGTGTTCTTTACGATGGCGTCGGCCAGTTCGTTCCTGATGATCGACTATCTCGGCCGGCCCGCCGCCGAATTCGGCCTGTATTTCATGTGTTTCCCGGCAGGGTTTCTGACGGGATCTATGCTGTCGAGCCGGCTGGCGGGACGGGTCGCGCCGGAAAAGATGGTGCTTGCAGGCAGCCTGCTGATGACCGTCAGCGCGCTCGTTCAGTCGGGTTTCCTGTTTGCCGGGCATGTCAGTCCGCTTACCGTATTTCTGCCCGGTTATTTTGCGATCATGGCGCAGGGCATTTCGCTGCCCAACGCGCAGTCCGGCGCGATCAATGCATCCGGCGCGCTCGCCGGGACCGGTGCCGGGGTGGGAGTATTCATTCAGCTGCTTGCCGCCGGGGTCTTCACGCAGATATACGGGTTCACGGCCGATGGCACCCCGGTCCCGATGGCCGCGACCGTCTCCGTCAGCGCAGTTCTCGTTATCGTCGTTGGTATGATACCATTTCTGCTACGCCATCGGCGCTGAAGTGCCGGGACAAGGTTTGATAGGGAGCCGCTTCGATGAAAATTTTCTGCTTCGTCTTCGTACTTGTTTTCGCCGTTTCGTCTCAGGCCTCCGCCCAGCAGCAGGTCAGGTGGAGCTACGTCATTTCGTGTCTGCAGGGCGGGTGCAATTTCGTTTGTACTTCTGCTGCCGCTGTGAAGGGCGAAGTGATTTTCCAGCGTCGGAACGTCAAGGATGTGGAATTCCTGGAGAAAGACGGCACCGGACTGGCAACCGTTAACGTTCTGAACGAACGGCCGACGGTCATTCGGGTCGGGGACGCGGTGTTTTGCGAGATGCAGAACGCCACGATCCAGCCCGACATCATGCTTCGCTGATCGCCGCGCCGGGACATTCGGCTTATGGCTACATCTGGTTGTTCGTGGTCGACGGCAACGTGACCCGAATGCCGTCGAGCACCTTCGTTACCGTGACCTGACAGCCCAGACGCGATGTCGGGCGAACGCCCCAGGCGAGGTCGAGCAGGTCTTCCTCTTCTTCGCCGGGATCCGGCAGGAGGTCGAAATGTTCCGCGTCCACAATAACGTGACATGTGGAACATGCCATGCAGCCTTCGCAGGCGCCTTCGATATCGATCCTGTTGTCCCAAGCGGCTTGCAGAATTGACGTGCCCTCGGCGACCTCCGTTTCAGTGTGGCTGCCGTCCGGGGATACGAAAATAACTTTTGTCATGTTGTTTTACTCTGCCGCCGGTGCGCCGCCGGCACGCTCGAAAATCCGCGTCCATTCGGCGATGAACCGGTCGATATCTTCCGCGGCGGTATCCCAGCCCAGGCTGACGCGGAGAGCGCACAGCGCTTCGCGGTCGGGAACGTCCATTGCTGTCAGCACGTAGGGTGGCTCGATCCGGCCGGCGGAACAGGCCGATCCGGCGCTGACTTCGATACCGGCAAGGTCGAAGGCCATCACCTGGGTCTCGGACGTCACGCCCGGCATCATCATTTTCGACGTGTTGGGCAGGCGCGGGGCGGATCCGCCGAAGATCCGCATGCCCGGCGTCGATTGAAGGAGACGCGCTTCCATACGATCGCGGATATCCGCCAGCGCAGCGTAGCTGTCCATCCGTTTCATCGCGATCTCCGCCGCCACGCCGAGGGCGACGATATGGGCGACGCTTTCCGTGCCGCCGCGCAGGCCGTGCTCCTGGCCGCCGCCGCGCATCAGGCAGTCCGCGCTTTCAGGGGTTTTGACAATCAGCGCGCCGATACCCTGCGGACCGCCGAATTTGTGGCCGGTCAGGGCCATCGTGTCGGCGCCGAGCACTGCAAAGTCGACGGTTATCTTCCCCACCGCCTGCACGGCGTCGCAATGCAGTGCTGCGCCGTGGCGGTGGGCGATTTCGGCGGCCTGCGCGACCGGCTGCAGCACGCCCGTTTCGTTATTGGCGAGCATCAGGGCAACCAGTTGCGGCGCGTCGGCCGCCGCCAGCATGGTATCGAGCGCATCCAGGGCGATCACGCCATCGGCGTCAACCGGCACACGGTACGCGCCGGGACAGGCATCCAGGACGGCCGGGTGCTCGATCGCACTGACAAAGGTCCGGGCCGGGTCGGCCGTCCGCATGACCTGGTTGTCGGCCTCGGTGCCGCCGCTGGTAAAGACGACCTGGCCTGGCGCCGCGCCGACGAGGGCCGCCACCTTCCGCCGCGCGTCCTCGACCGACTTCCGTGCCTCTCTGCCGGCGCCGTGAACCGACGATGCATTGCCGACGCGGGCCATCGCCTGGCCAAGCGCATCGATCACCTCCGGGCGGATTTTCGCCGTCGCGTTGTAGTCCAGATAAAGGCGGTCGGTCATGTCGGGTTAACGCCTCGTTATTGATGACGGTAAAAAAAGCGCGGGCAATGTGTCCGGAATGCTTGAATTTGGTCCCTGCGATTGTGTTATAGTCCGCCGGCTCAAAATCCGACCGAAAAATACCACTGCGTTTCAGGTGCGATAACGCCCTGTTGGGATGGAATTTACGTTTCGCGACGGGTTAGTCAACCAGTGCCAGGTGCCGCGGACAATCCGCGGTGCGGCGGTCGCGATACGGAATTGACAGGAAATACTTGATGCCGGAAATCATTTTTAACGGACCCGAAGGCCGGCTTGAAGGCCGTTATCACCACAGCAAGCAGGAAAGCCCCTCGATCGCATTGATGCTCCATCCGCACCCGCAATACGGCGGGTCGATGAACAACCGCGTGATCTACCAGATGTATCACTGCTTCGTGCGACGGGGATTTTCCGTGCTGCGGTTCAATTTCCGCGGCGTTGGCCGGTCCCAGGGCGGTTACGACGAAGGCATCGGCGAACTGTCGGATGCAGCGGCGGCGCTCGACTGGCTGCAATCCGCGAATCCCGATGCGCCCCAGTGCTGGATCGGCGGGTTTTCGTTCGGGGCCTGGATCGGCATGCAATTGTTGATGCGCCGCCCGGAAATTACCGGTTTTATCTCGGTTGCGCCGCCCGCCAGTCTTTACGACTTCTCCTTCCTGGCGCCGTGCCCGTCCTCGGGCCTGTTCCTGCATGGCGCCGCCGACAAGGTGGTGCCGGTGGATACCGTGGGCGCGCTTGCCGAAAAACTCGCTCATCAGCGCGAAATCACGATCGATTTCCGGGTCGTCGAAGGCGCCGATCATTTCTTCAACGCCAAGGTCGACGAAATGACGGAACAGGTCGAAGATTATCTCAATCAGGTGATCATCGGCGTGAATCCGATACAGGCCGATATGTCGGCGGAAGAAGAACTTTAACCTTCCCAGCTTGGGACATTGACCGGTCCTTCTGGCCGCCCATATAAGTACTCGATGACCGGTTTCACGCTCCATGCGCTGCATGATTCCCTCGGTGCGGAAGTGCGCGGCCTAGATCTCGCGCAGCCGCTGGACGACGGCACGCGGGATGCGCTGGTCCGGGCCTGGATCGATCATCTGGTTCTGCTGTTCCGCGGCCAGGACCTGACGCCGGAATCCCATCGCGCATTCTGTGAAAGCTTCGGCCCGCTCGGCGGCAGGCTCCGCAAGGTCGACGAGCGGCCCGAGGGAAAACAGGCCGAGAACATCATGCTGGTCACCAATGTCCGCAAGAACGGCGTGCCGATCGGCTCGCTGCCGGACGGCGAGATGTTTTTCCACCATGACAAGTGTTACGCGGCCGAGCCCGACTGGGGCACGATGCTCTATGCGATGGAGGTCACCCGCGTCGGCGGCCATACGCTGTTCGCCAACATGTACGACGCGTGGGAGACGCTGTCCGACGACCTGAAGGCCAAAATCGACGGCCGCCGGGTGTTGCATGTCTACAAATACCTGCCGACCGAGCGGGTGAACCTGAAAGACGGTATCGATAAATACGACCATCGCTGGCAGCCCATCGTCATCGCCCACCCGAAATCGGGGCGGCGGGCGCTGTATGTCAACGAACTGATGTCGGCCATGATCGAAGGGTACGACGAGGACGAGAGCCGCGCGATCATCGACGATCTCAATGCCCACGTGAAATCCGCCGGTATAATCTACGACCACAAATGGCGGCGCGGCGACATGCTGATGTGGGACAACTGGTGCACCATGCATGCCCGCACCGACTTTCCGCGGGACCAGACCCGGATGATGCGCCGCTACACGATTATGGGCCAAGCGTTGAACGCATAGCTCGCCTGCATCGTCCCGCGCGCTCTTGTCCGGTGCGGTGAAATAGCGGACTCTGGCGGCGCGGTTCCCGGGTTCACCGGGACGGCCCCCGCAGCGAGTTCCCATGGATTTCAGAACGCTCTTCACCGCCCATCAATCCGGTTCCGTCCGCGGCGTGCTGTGGATGATCCTGTCGAGCATGTTCTATGCGCTGATCTATGTCGTGGTGCGCGCGCTGTCCGAAACCTTCGATGTGAACCAGATCGTTTTTTTTCGGGCGGTTCTCGGGTCGGCGTTCATGCTGCCCTGGCTGTTTACCGTCGGGGTCGGCGGGCTTCGCACCGGCAAGCTGCGGCTTTATCTGTGGCGGATGTTTTTCAGCTATGTCGGCGCCGTTGCCTGGATGTACGGTATTGCGGGCATGCCGCTCGCGGATGCGAACGCGCTGATGTTCACCATGCCCCTGTTCACGCTGGTGCTGGCGGTGATCTGGCTGGCGGAGCGGCCGGGACTGCACCGGTGGTCGGCCACCGCGGTCGGGTTTGCCGGCGCGCTGATCATCCTGCGTCCCGGCGTGATCGAGATTTCGTTTTCGGCGGTGGCGACCCTGGTCGCGGCGGCTTCGTTTTCCGCCGCCCTGATCGGCAGCAAGAAACTGACCGCGACGGAAAGCCCGAACGCCATGGTGTTCTATCTCTATACGCTGATGATCCCGTGTGCGGCGATCGGCGCATTTTTTCACTGGACCCCGCCGGGCGTTGGGGACATTCCGCTGCTGGTCGCGCTCGGCGTGTGCACTGTCGGCGCGCAGCAATGCCAGACCCGCGCTTTCCGGGTGGCGCCGGCCAGCGTCGTGGTGATCGTGAACTACGTGCAACTGCCGATGATCGCGCTGCTCGGCTGGATGGTTTTCGGCCAGTCGACCGATCTGTGGACATGGATCGGCGCCGCGGTAATCTGTTCGAGCACCTATTACGTGAGCTATCGTGAAAGCCAGCGGAAACCCGTCAAACCGGACAGAGAGGCATAGCGATGAACGACAAACCGGAAAGCTCCGGCTGGGACGTCGTCAAAAGTTCCCGGCCGCGCATTCGCCATACCATGCTGCGGGTCAAAGACCTGGACGCATCGATCGATTTCTATACCCGGATATTCGGCATGACCGTGTTCCGCCGGATCGACAATGAAGGCGGCAAATACTCGGTGGCTTTCGTCGGCTATGGCGACGAGGACACCTCGCCAGCGATCGAGCTGACCTATAACTGGGGCAGGGACGACGACTACGAGAAGGGCGCCGGTTTCGGCCATATCGCGATCGGCGTGCCCGATATTTACGGCCTGTGCGAAAAGATCGAGCAGGAGGGCCATGAAATCCCGCGGCCGCCGGGCCCGCTGAAGCATGGCGGACCGAATGCGTCCGTCATCGCTTTCGTGAAAGACCCGGACGGGTACATGATCGAACTGGGCGAACGCGCCTGAGCCGGTTCCGGCATTGCAGAATGTCTGTTTTGCGCGGCAGCAAAAGATTTGCGAATATCTCCGGACGGATGGCAACCGACCTGTAGCCGCAAACCGAAAGGGATAAAATGACCGCCGCCGGAACAGAATTCGACATCATCGATGCGACCATCGCCGACATTCATGCGGCCTATGCCGCGGGCACGCTGACGGCCCGCAAGCTGGTCGAAACCTATCTCGACCGGATCGAGAAATTCGACAAGGGCGGTCCCAATATCAATTCGGTGATCTCGACCAACCCGGAAGCGCTGGCGCAGGCCGATGCGCTCGATGCGGCCTTTGCCAAATCGGGCCCGGTCGGGCCGTTGCACGGCATCCCGCTGGCCATGAAGGACCAGGGCGATGTGAAGGAAATGCCGACTACCATGGGGTCCGTCCTGTTCAGGGATCACATGCCCGGCCGCGACAGTTTCGTCGCCGCCAGGCTGCGCGAGGCCGGGGCGATCTTCATCGCCAAGACGACCCTGGGTGAAATGGGGGCCGGCGACACCCATGGATCTTTGTTCGGCTCGACCCGCTGCGTCTACGACTTCGACCGCACGGCCGGCGGTTCGTCCGGCGGCTCCGGCGCTGCGGCATCGGCGAATTTCTGCGCCGCCGCGATCGGCCAGGAAGGCTTCGCGTCGATCCGCCGCCCGTCGATCTGGAACGGTATTGCCGGGATGCGCCCGACCGCCGGTCTGGTCAGCCGCGGCGGGGTCTATGCGGGCTGGCCGTCGATCTACGGTTCGCTCGGCCCGATGGCGCGTACGGTGATGGATTGCGCGAAACTGCTCGACGTCATGGCGGGGTTCGACCCTGAAGACCCGATCACCGGGCGCGGGGTCGGCAACCAGCCCGACAGCTATGCCGCGCCGCTATCGCCGGACGGTATGAAAGGCGTGCGTCTCGGCATTCTGCGGACCGTGATGGGCTATCACAGCGAACCGGACTCGGACGATTTCCAACAGGTCGACAGCCTGTTCAACAGGGCGGTTGCGGACATGCAGGCGGCGGGGGCGGAAATCGTGGATCCGCTGGAAATACCGGACCTCAACGAAACCCTGTCGAAGCGCGCCTGGGACAGCGTCGGCGATGCAGAAGCGTTTCGCGCCTATTGCGCGGGCAGTGCGAATGCGCCCTTCGCGACCATGGAAGAAGCCATGGCGTCGCCGCTCTACGGGCAGGTTACGAACGGCGTCACATCGCGCTGGTCGCATAAGAGCACGCCGGCGGAATATGCCGCCTATCAGAAGGCGCGCGGCGATTTCATGACGCAGGTTCTCGCCATCATGGCGGAGAACCGTCTCGACGCCATCGTTCACAAGGCGGTCGAACACACCCCGACGCCGATTTCGGACGGGACGTCGCCGCCATGGACCGACCAGAAGGGCGCCCCGCACCTGAACACGTTCCTGATTTTCGTGCCGTCCGTCGTTGTGCCGGCCGGGTTCACCGAAGGCGGTCTGCCGGCGGGCGTGACCTTCCTCGGGCGGCCCTATTCGGACGGTACCATGCTGAACCTGGCCTATGCCTACGAACAGGCCACGCAGCACCGAAAAATCCCGGCGTTCTGAGGCCCGGCCCGGCCGCGGGCCGCTTTTTCCGTTGAATGCACTGACGATTTTGTGACTTCAATTGGCGCGCGTCCTGTGATCCGTTGATACCCTCTGCGGTGTAGAATACGGGCGGCAATGCTGCCGCATTTGCGGCGGCCACGGCCGCTGGAGGGAACAACGGATCATGCGCGCCATTGATTGCATGTCGAAACCGGGCGTCGGACGGGCAAGCGTCTGTTTGCGGACGGCATGCATCTTCGGGTTGCTGCTGGCGGGCGGTTCGGTGGCCGCGGCGACCGGGAATAAGGGCTGGAAGGTGATCGAATTCCCCGGTATTGCCCCGTCGCGCTTCGTGCATGCCGCCGATGGGCGCATTGACGTCGTCTCGGACCGGAGCGCGGCGATGCTCTATCGCGCGGTCGGCGCCGCGGAGAGTGCGCGCCGCTACCTGACCTGGGCATGGCGCGTCGACGCCGCCCCGCCGGCGACCGACCTGACAAGGCGCGGCGGCGACCGGCCGCTGGCGGTTCACCTGTGCTTCAAGGGGGAGCCGGAAAAAGGTTTTCTCGGCTGGATGGGGCGTGTCGTCCGGCCCGATGTCGAAGGTTTTTCGCGCGACCATCGCTGTCTGACCTATGTCTGGGGCGGATTATCCGCATCCGGCGCGATGTTCCCGAACCCCTATATGAAGGATCGCGGCGTGATGATCGTGCTGCGCGGCGCGGGCACGCCGACCGGGAAATGGTTCCGCGAAAAGATCGACAGCGCCAGGGATTACCGGGCGGCCTTCGGCAGTGCGCCGCCGGAACCGTCATTCCTGGCCATATCCGGCGATTCCGACGGCACGCAGAGCAGGGCCGCCGGCAGCGTTTCGCATCTTGTATTTTCCGATCGATGAACAACCCGGCAGGAAAACCCGTCATGTCCCCGAACAGGAATATCATCGCCGTCTGTCTGGCCGCCGCCGTGCTGACGATGGCGGCCGCAGGCGCAATTGCCGCACCCAAGGCCGAGCTGTGGGCGCGCTGGAAACAGCACGATCCCGAATCGACGGCCCGTATCGATCATGCCGCGTGGTCGGGGCTGATCGCGAAATACCGCCGGATGTCGCCGGACGGCATCGCCCGTTTCGCCTATGGCGCGGTGTCGTCTGCCGACAGCGCCGCGCTGAAAGCCTATATCGGGCGGCTTGCGAACACGCCGGTCAGCCGGTTCAACCGGCGCGAACAGTTCGCATACTGGGTCAATTTCTATAACGCCCTGACCGTCAGGACGGTGCTCGACCATTACCCGGTGGAATCGATCCGCGATATCGACATAACGCCGGGCTGGTTCGCCGACGGGCCGTGGGGGGCGAAGCAGGTGATCGTTGAATCGGAGAAAGTCTCGCTCGACGATATCGAACACCGGATCCTGCGGCCGATCTGGGCCGATCCGCGGACCCATTACGTGGTCAACTGTGCGTCGCTCGGCTGTCCCGATATCCCTGCCGTGGCGATGACCGCCGACAATGCCGAAAAACTGCTGAATGACGGCGCCGCCGGGTATGTGAACCACCCGCGCGGGGTGACGGTCGGGGGTGGCCGGGTGGTGGTGTCCAGTATTTACGAATGGTTTCAGGCGGATTTCGGCGGCACCGAAGCCGGCGTGCTGGATCACCTGCGCCGCTATGCATCGCCCGCGTTACAAGCGAAGCTGAAGGACCGCGACGGCTATGACGACCATGCCTATGACTGGTTGCTCAACGAGCGTTGACCGCGCGTAACGGGCGACGAAAAGAGGCGGGCCGGAGCCCGCCTCTATCCCGTTCGTCACTGTCGTTCGGAAAAGTCTATTTCCGGCCGATCAGCGCCATCGCCTTTTTGATCAGCGCCGGCGGCGTCGCGTAAAATTTGTCGAGCAATGCCTGCGCCTCTTCGCCCGACAGCGGGGCGAATTCGACGCGGAGCTTGGCGGCATCGGCAAGAAGCGCCGGGTCGGACAACGTCGTCATCATAGCCTTGCGCAGGGCGGTGACGCGGTCGGCGGGGGTGCCGGGCGGGGCCGCGAGCGGGCGGGCAAGCTGGGTCTGGCGGAAGATCACGTCCATCACCTGGCGGTCTTCCGGCGATTTCAGCCGGTCGTAGATCCGGGTCGCGTCCTTGAAATAGGGCACCGCCTTGTCCGGACCGAACTGGACGAACACCTTCAGGTTCCCCGCTTTGACATGACCGGCGAAAGCGCCCTTCACGGAGGATTCGAACATGCCGCCCATCGCGACCACTTCGCCCTGCTGCATGGCAAGGCTGACGCCCTTGGTGCCCTTGTAGCCGTAGATGACCTTGATCGGCAGGTTGAAATAGTTCTTCAGCACGAGCGGATGCTGGCTGGTGATGGCCGCCGGCGACGTTGCGCCGAAGATGATTTCCTTCAGCGTGCCTTTTTTCTGCATGTCGAGGATGTCGTCGAGCGTGGAGATGTTCTGACCGCCGCCGTTCCAGATGCCGAGGCTCGCCGTGTCCTGGTGCATCGAGCCGATCCACGCGAACTTGCGGGGGTCGTACTTGGCTTTCTTGTTGCCGAACAGCGGTTCCAGCGCGGTCGATGCGGCGAACACGCCGATGGTCGAGCCGTCCTTCGGCGCCGCGTTGTACAGGAAGTTTGCGGCCTTCATCGAGCCCGCGCCTGTCATGTTCTGGACCACGACCGTCGGGTTGCCCGGAATATGCTTCGACATGTGTGCGGCCATCAGGCGCGTGATCCTGTCGTAGCCGCCGCCCGCGCCGTAGCCGACGAGGATGCGAAGCTGCTTGCCTGTATAGAAATCGCTGACCGCGTCGGCCTGCGCCGCCGGGGCCGCCAGCAGCATTGCCGCCGCGCCGGCGAGGGCGGCGAGCGTGCCGGTCGTTCGTTTGATTCTGAATGGTCGCATCTGAAGGTTTCCTCCGAATTTGTTTTGTTATGGTCACCGCCCCGTCCCGGATGGCATTCACCCGATGCGGCGCGATCACTTGCCGGGGATGTTAGCCGAGAACAGGCCCCCGACGGCACCCCTTATTTTGTGCGCCGAGGCGGGACATCCTGACGGCCCGGCGCCGGCATGATAGAAATCGGGACGGTCGATTCCGCAATCGAAATGACGGGTGATCCATCAATGACTCGAATACCCACCGACAATGCCGATAAACCCGTTTACACGGTCTACACGGTCTACACGCCCGAACAGGCGCCGCCGCAACCCGGCGACAGCGTGACCTGCATTGTGATCGGCAGTATCGAAACCCCGTACAAGCGGATGGAGGATTGCCCAAACCGTCATAACGGCAGGAAACGCGAACCCTGTACCATTCGTCTTGCGCCGCAATACGCGCCCGGCCTCGACGGGCTGGAGGCGGGCGGCAGGGCGCTCGTGCTCTACTGGCTCCACCAGGCGCGGCGCGACATGATCCAGCTGCCGGTGCGCGAAGGCGTGCGCGATGCGCCGGCCGGCGTGTTTTCCTTACGCACCCCGCCGCG
>CAXBCP010000008.1:0-143017 GCA_963974055.1 uncultured Rhodospirillaceae bacterium | reverse complement strand
CAAACTACTTCGAAAACGCTGGATACGCTTCCGTCAAAACATGAAACGCTCTAGTACCCCTGCAGAAACACGACTTCCGGCGTTTTGGGCATATCGCGCAAACTCACCACCATCGAATTCGTTTCATGACGGCGCACCGTCCAGTCCTTGCTAGCGCGGGCAATGAACGCCTCCACGCCGGACATCGATCCGTAATGCATCGGGATGATCATCCGTGCCTTGATGTCGCCGAGGACGCGGAACAGCTCATCATGGCTCATCGTCCACATGCCGTCTATCGGGGCGAAGGCGATATCGATCAGCCCGAGCGAGCGAAGCTGGTCCTTCGACAGGTAATGATGAAGGTGGCTGATATGCACGGCGCAAAGTCCGACCGCCTCGAACACGAACATCGAGTTGCCGTTGGCGAGCTTTCCGTCCCCCCGGTCGACCAGGTTGGTCGGCACATTGCGCACCCGGAGGTCGCGGAACATCAGGTTGTGCTTCGCCACGCCGCCTTCCGGGTCCCAGCCGCGCAGCACGTGTTCGATGCCTTTTTGCGGCGCAAACGAAAAGTGGCTGTCATGGGTATTGTTCATGGTCACGATATGCGGCATCCGCGGCCCCTGAACGTAATCGTTGTAATCGGTCAGTACCCGCGCGCCCTCGGGCGTTTCGATCTCGAATGTGGCATGCCCGACAAAGGTAATCCTGACATGGTTTTCCGGCACCGTGCCCCGGGTCTCGGTCGCTACCGGCCGCAACAGGGACGCCCGCTGCAACAGGGAATGGCTTTGCGGCACCGGGGCCTGGGCCATCCCGGCGCAGGAAGCCCGCGCCTCCAGCGGCATAAAGGCCGCCGCGCAAACGGCACCTGCCGTCAGGAACAGTGCGCCTCCGCGCCGCATCAGTGAATTAACATTCATCTGCGTTCTCCTTCAGGGTGCCATCGGCCTGATCCTAGCAACGATCGGCCTGACAAGAAATGGCGCGACGACATCACAACCGGGTGATAAAAATCCCGGGCGGTCCCATTCAGTCAATGGACCGGTCGGCAGATTTCAAACGAAAGACACGGTCATGGCGGAAAAAAACCGTCCCGGTTTCCTGAAGCGCATCATGCGCGGCACCCTTGCGGCGAAGCTCGGCGTTTTCGGCCCGCCGCTGGTCATCCTCGCGATCGGCTTCGCGGTCGCCGGGAAATTCATCCAGCCGGCGCCGCCGGACACGCTGACAATTGCGAGCGGCGGCACATCCGGTGCCTATTATGCCTTCGCGCAAAAATACAAAGAGATCCTGGCCCGCGAAGGGGTGACGTTGAAAATCGAAGTGACGTCCGGATCGGTTCAGAATCTGGAAATGCTGCGGAGCGGCAAGATCGACGCGGCGTTCCTGCAAAGCGGGATCGGCAGGCAGCAGGAAGACGACGTGCTCTATTCGCTCGGCAGCCTGTATTTCGAACCGCTCTGGGTTTTCCACCGGGGAGATGCCGAAATCAATCTATTGAACGCCCTGAAAGGCCGGACGATCGCCATCGGCGGCGTCGGCTCCGGCACCCGCACCTTCGTCGAGCCGATCCTGGCGCGAAACGGGGTCACGCGGCAGAATACGCGCATTCGCGACAGTGGCGGCAAGCCCTCCGCGGACGCCCTGCGTCGGGGTGAACTCGACGCGGCTTTTTACATCGCTTCGGCGGAATCGCCGATCATCCGGGAGCTCATAGAAGACCCGTCGCTCGAACTCATGACCTTCGAGCGGGCCGAAGCTTACACGCGCCACTATCTCTACATGTCCAGGGTGATCCTGCCCCGCGGCATGGTCAATTTCGAAACGGACGTGCCGGCGGTCGACAAGACCCTGCTTGCGGCCGCGGCGACCCTGGTCATTCACGACAACCTGCACCCGGCGCTGCGCACGCTGCTGTTGCGCGCAATGACCGAAATCCACGGACCGGGCGGGCTGTTCGAACGTCCGCAGCAGTTCCCGTCCGTCAAGTATCTCGACTTTCCGCTGTCGGACAAGGCGCGACGCTATATCGAGGACGGGCCGTCCCTGCTCGACCGCTACCTTCCCTACTGGGTCGCCGACATGCTGGTGCGCCTGTCTATCCTGTTGTTGCCGCTGGTGACCCTGATGATCCCGCTGATGCGCATCGTGCCGCCGCTATACAAATGGCGCATGCGATCGCGCATCGTCCGCTGGTACAAGGAAATGGTCGCGGTGGAGGCCCAGGTCCGGAGCGCGGAAACGGCGGAAGAACGCGAAGCCGCCTTTGCCCGCCTGGAGGAAATCGACGAAGACGTCAGCGAAGTGAACGTCCCGGTCGGCTACCGCGACATGCACTACACCCTGCGGTTCCACATCGACCTGATGCGCAACATGCTGCACCGCAAGACCGACGCAGCCGAAGAAAAGGCCGAGGCGAAAGCCAGCGGTAGCTCTTAAGCAGCCTCAGGCGAATGCCTGTGCATTTCCATCGCCGGCCGCTCGTGCAGCCGGCGAATACCGGCGCCGCCGTTTGCTCAATCCTTCGTATCGCCAAGCACCTTGACCACGCGCTGCGGGAACGGAATGACAATTCCATTGGCCTTTAGCGCCGTCCAGATCATCAACAGAAGATCGGCGCCGACACGGTTTTCGCCGTCGTCCACCCCGTCCATCCAGAATTCGACCAGGATCTCAATGCCGGAATCCGCGAATTTGGATATTTCGGCATCTGGCCTCAGTTCGACCGGGATATCGTCGCCGCTGATCACCTTGGGATGGCTGGATACCACCTCGCGCAGTATCGGAAACATCGCTTCGAGATCCGTGTCATAGGCGACCTGAAAGTTGATGGGATACCGCTGCATATTGTTGTTGTGGGTCCAGTTGGTGAACGAGGTCGTTATGAATTTCTCGTTCGGGACCATGATGTCCTTGCCATCGTAGGTTTCCAGCGTCGCCGACCGCATGCTGAGTTCGCGCAGCGTGCCCGACCGGCCGTCTTCCAGCTGGATGTAGTCCCCGATGGTAATGCTCCGGTCGAGCAGGATAATCATGCCGGAAATAAAATTCGAAGCTATCTGTTGCAGGCCGAATCCGAGCCCGACCCCGAGCGCCCCGCCGAACACCGCCAGCGCCGTAAGGTCGATCCCCATCACGTTTAAAAGCAACAGGAAAATCACCACGAAAACGGCTATCTCGAAGAGTTTTGCGACCACCTCGCGGGCGCCCACATCGAGGACCTCCTGGTTGCGTATCACGCGTTTCCCCGCCGTATTCGAAATTCGGCCGAGCCAGAAGAGAACGAAACCGAAAACGAAGGTCCGCAGAATCGTGTAAACGCTGATCTTGATATTGCCGAGATTGAGCGAAATGCTGTCGAGATGCTGAATAACGTCCGTCAGCCATCCCAGGCTGTACAGGATGGCAACCGGGAGACCCACCCATTTGAGAAGCGCGATAATGGTTGTGTTCTGCAGCAGGTGTTTGGCAAGGCTGTAAACCACGAAAACCAAGGCGACGCCCTGGGCGGCCTTCACAAGCCAGACCGAACCGACAATGGAATCGCTGACCTCCGTTGCGAAGCCAAGCGCGATCGCGGCGGTCACGGGTTGTACGAGTGCGCTGGCACGGTGAATGGTCCCCCGCAGATCTGCGAGGGGCCCGGGCTGCGGCTCCTCGCGGAACAGCCTGACGCGTTTAAGGATGTAAGCCCCCAGCATCCAGCCGATCACGGCGGCAAGCACGACAATGCCGGCCTGAATGTAGAATTCCGCACCGGAGAGCGCCGAGTAAACCAGGCGCGATTTTATCTCCACCCACTCCAATATCGATTTCATTGCGCTTACGTTCCCCGGAATATTGAAAACTGCCTGACCCGACCGGTTCTACGTAGCAACAAAGGCGCGGGAACGCGATTTAATTAGTCAGTCGGAAACGGAACGTGACTTCGCGTCAGCCCTGCCGACGTCTTCTCCGGATTTCTCGGGCGGAGTAAACGTCTTCGTATAGTGTTCCGCTTCTTCTCTACCGAAAAGAATACATATCCATTGCGAGGGAACCGTAGCTGTAGCTCGAATGAATTTTTTCGGCGACGGCGTCCGGCCCGCCGGCGCCAAGTGCCGTGAACAGCGGCAGAAAATGTTCATCCGACGGATGACTGCGCCGCGCATGGGGCGCTTTTTCCCAGGCGATCAACTCGTCGATCCGCCCCGCCGCGAGCGCATCCGCCACCCAGTTTCCGAATTCGACCACCCAGTCATGGCCTTCACCGTCCGGCTCGGCCCGGTTCATTTCGCGAAGGTTGTGGGTGATATTCCCCGACCCGATAACCAGCACGTCGTCGTCGCGCAGCGGCGCCAGCGCGCGGCCGATTTCAAGCTGGCGGGCTGCGCCGAGCGCGGTTTCAATGGAAATCTGCGCGACCGGAATATCCGCGTCCGGATACATAAGCATCAACGGCACCCAGGTGCCGTGATCGACGCCGCGTACCGGGTCGGCATAGGCGGTCATCCCCGCCGCCTGCAATAAACCAGCCGCTTTCGCCACCGCATCGGGTGCCCCCGGCGGCGTATACTGGCAATCGTGCAGCGCCTGGGGAAACCCGCCGAAATCGTGGATCGTCGGCAGCCTTTCCGCCGTGGTGAAGGCGAGACGCGGCGCCTCCCAGTGCGCCGACGCGATGATGATTGCCTCCGGCCTGCCGA
This sequence comes from uncultured Rhodospirillaceae bacterium, assembly GCA_963974055.1. Lineage (GTDB taxonomy): Bacteria > Pseudomonadota > Alphaproteobacteria > MPNO01 > UBA830 > CAXBCP01. The sequence goes on along the minus strand of CAXBCP010000008.1, from coordinate 138,347 downwards.
TTTCCTCTCCCAGTTTGCAGAGAAACCGGCGCGCACGGCTGTCTTCGAGCGCCATCATCGGCGATCCGTGGGAAACGAACAGGCTGGGGAAGGATGTCATTTTGCGTGATCCTTAACGATATTGTTGCTCTGGATTAGGCGGCGCAGCACAATATGTCCATGTCCGGCGCCTCCGACAAACCCCATCATCTCGGTCACCGGGACCGCCTGCGCCGCCGTGTGCTCGACCGCGGGGCGGACAGCCTGGCCGACTACGAACTGCTGGAATTCCTTCTGTTCGGCGTCCGCCGTCAGGGCGACACCAAACCAGTGGCCAAGGCCCTGATCGCCCGGTTCGGATCGGTCGCCGGCGTGCTGGCAGCACCCGCCACCGAGCTCGCCACCGTCAAAGGCGTCAGCGAGGCGACCATTGCGCTGATCGCCGTAACCGCCGGTCTTGCCCGCCGGGCGGTTCGCGAAGAAATCGCCGACGGTCCGGTACTGTCGTCGTGGACCGGGCTGATCGACTATCTGCGGGTCTCCATGGGGCACAACCGGACCGAGGAATTCCGGCTGCTGTTCCTCGATTCCAAGAACCGCCTGATTGCCGACGAGGTGCAGGGCACGGGCACCGTCAACCGTACGGCGGTCTATCCCCGCGAGGTGGTCAAACGCGCGCTGGAACACGGCGCAACCGCGATCATCATGGTGCATAATCACCCGTCGGGCGACCCCACCCCGTCGCGCGCCGACGTGGAAATGACCGAGGAGGTGCGCGATGCCGGCGCGCTGCTCGGCATCGTGTTGCACGATCACGTGGTGATATCCAAATCGGGGCATGAAAGCTTTAAATCGATGGGATTGCTGTAACCGGCCGTCACCCGGCCCTTTCACGGGCGGGCAACGGCCGGGAGGACGGCAGACAGTCAGGCGGCGATTGTCTGTACGGCGGCTCCGATCGCCGCGATCTCGGCCTTTGCCGATGCGACGGATTCTTCCGGTGTGAACATCAGGCGACCGGCGGCAACCGTGGTCACATCGTCAATACCGATAAAGCCGAGGATATGCCTCACATATCCGCTCGCGAAGTCGATTTCGCCGCCGATTTCGGTGCCGCCCGATGCGATAACGAGATACGCTTTCTTGCCTTCGAGCAGACCGACGGGGCCGGCTTCCGAATAGCGGAATGTTTCCCGCGCACGCGCAATCTGGTCGATCCAGGCCTTGAGCGCGCCGGGCACGCTGAAATTGTAGATCGGCGTGGCAATCACGACCGCATCCGCCTCTTTGAGTTCGCGAACAAGCGTGTCGGACAGGGCGAGCGCCGCTTTCTGTTCGTCCGTCCGGTCGGCGGGATCGGTAAAATTGGCGCCGATCCACGCTTCGTCGATAAGAGGAACGCCATCGGCCAGATTGCGCTCGGTAACGTCGATTTCGCCATGCCGTGCGCGAAGCGACGCTATCACGTCGTCCGCGAGGTCCCGGCTGACCGAGCCGGCGCGGCGCATGCTTGCATCGATACGAAGAACCTTGAGGGACTGAGGGGCAGTAGACATTTTATCTTCCTTTGTTTCGGGTGGATGTCGTTTCGATATCCCCGATATGGAAGTTGCCCATGCCCCTATAAAGAAGCATTATAAGAAATTACTATTCTTTTATTGAGCATAATAATGGACCGCTTCGAGGAAATGCAGACCTTCATTCGGGTCGCCGAGACGCTCAGCGTGACCCGTGCATCCATGCAGATGGGTATTGCGGCGTCCGCCATTAGCCGCCGGGTGAAGGACCTGGAATCCCGGCTGGGCGTCCAGTTGATGCGGCGTAGCACCCGGCGGATCACCCTGACCGATGCCGGGCGCACCTATTACGAAAGATGCGTCCGGATTGTCGCCGACATGGAAGAAGCAGACTGCCTGACCGTGGTGGAGTCTGCCCGCCTGACCGGCACATTGCGGATCGCCATACCGACATCGCTTGCCCAGGCGGAACTCAATGCGGCACTCGGCGCGTTCATGGAACTGCACCCGTCCCTGCTGATCGAGGCCGATATCAGCGACCGCCGTGTCGATCTGGTCGGGGAAGGTATGGATCTGGCGATCCGCGTCGGCACACTCCGGGATTCCAGCCTGATCGCCCGGCGGCTCTGCGACATCCGACATGTGGTGTGTGCGAGCCCGGCGTTTCTGGCCAGACACGGCACACCGCATTCCCTCGATGACCTGAGCAAACTGCCGGCACTCTGTTACGGTAATATGCACCAGCCCGCCAACTGGCCGTTCAGACATCCCGATGGCAGCAAAGGGGTTCTGACCACGCAATACCGCATGATCGCCACCAGCGGCGAAACACTTCGCATGGCGGCAATCGGGGGGCTCGGCATTGCCTGCGAGCCCAGCTTCATCGTCCACGAACAGATCGCGGAAGGATCGCTCGTCCCCGTGCTGACGGAATATGACTGGTTCGGCATGTCGATCTACGCCGTCTATCCGCCGACCCGTCATTTATCCGCCCGCGCCCGCGCCTTTATCGATTTCCTGATCGACCGCATCGGTCCGGAACCCCGCTGGGAACGCTGCCTGGGATAGAGACGACCGCAACGGCGGGACAGTGCACGTTGACCCCGATCAATGACCGGCGAAGAACCGGCGATGAAAGCTATTCCTCTGGAGAAGAGTTTCATATGATTCACGAATGACCGATCAACGCGGCCGCATATCGCCATATCTGAAACGCCTGTACGGATATGCTTACAGCCTGACAGGCAATCCCGAGCGGGCTAAGGACCTGGCACAGGATTGCGCGGTCAAGGCATTGAGCGCCACGAATGTGCCGTCGGACGAACCCGCATATCGCTCCTGGCTGTTCCGGATAATGCGCAACCAGTTCATCGACGGGCTCCGCCGCGACAAGCGGGCTGCCTATATTTTCGAAAACGAACCGCCGGGCCTCGACCAATTGGAATATTCGGGCGGCGATGAACGTTTATTCGATAGAGTGGCTGTCAGGCTCGCCTACGAAAAACTCGATACGCGACAGCGGGAAATACTGTCCCTTGTCGATGTTGTCGGCCTGAGCTATCGGGAAACATCCGAGGTCCTGGGCATTCCCGCAGGAACGGTGATGAGCCGTATCAGCCGTGCCCGGGGCAGACTTCTTGAATTGATCGAAGAAACGCCTGCATGTCCGGAACAGAAACAGACTGACAGGAAAAATCCGCCAGCCAACCCCGATCCGGCGGCAAAGCGTGCAAATCGAAAGTGAGTTAAGCGACCATGGTTAAGTCGATTAGTTGGGAAATTCTGAATGCCTATGCCGATGGCGAACTCGATGCCGCCACGGCGGCAGAGGTAGAACGCGCGGCAGCCAACAATCCGGCGATCGCGCAGAATATCGCCGCATTGGCCAGGGCCAAATCCCTTTTGGCCGACAGTATCGATATGATGGAAATCGAACTTCCCGCCCCGCCGGTAACGACGGAAAGGCCGACGCGGCATCGTATGGCCGCCGCGGCTGTACTTGTCCTGGCGCTTACGACGGCGTTTGTGATGCGGATGGCTTTGCCCGGCATGCACGATCCGCTCTCCGTGCATTGGGTCAAAACGGCGCACAGCAACTGGACCGCGAACATGGGCGGGAATGAACCGGCCACGGCGTCGATACTCCATGTGACCGCAAACATCGGCTTCGACAAGATTTATATACCTGACCTGTCCTCATCCCGCCTTTGGGTCGCCCATGTCGGACACCGAAAAGATCCCGGTCACGGCGCTGCGCTGATCGTCGGATACAGAGGTACACGCGGATGTACGGTGACGCTTGCCGTTTCCCGGCGGGTCGCCGGGCTTTCCGCCGAGGCCCTTGCGGTTTCCATCGGCGACATGACGGGCTACGCTTGGCGAACCGGCAAATACGGATATTACGTTCTTGCTGACGGTATGGCCGCGTCCCGCCTCGAAGGCATTGCTTCGGGCATTCGCGAAGCAAGTCTCCGCCACCTGCCGCTGTCGGCCGATACCCGGATAGCACTGGCCAGAAGCCGGGCGAAAAGCCCTCCCTGCCGCGTATAACCTACCGGACTCAAAAAAACCGGTCCGTCATGGAATAACCCGACCGGCCCGAGCGTTTTTTCTTTTATCCGGTTGTTTATCCGACCGGTAAAACTAAATCCGGGAGGGAACGGACATGACGAAGAAGACAGACGACAAAGGCACAGACCTTTTCGAACTTTACGCGAAAGACCCCGAACACGCCGACGAAGTTGTTTTCGGACGCAAACCGCACAAGGACCGGCGCGGTTTCCTGAAAGGCGCCGGCCTTGCGAGCATGGGCGCGCTGATCGGCACCGCCATCCCGTTTCACCGCAACATGCCCGCGGGCTTCGTTCCCGAAGCGCTTGCCGCCAATCCAATGAAAATTACCGGTAAGGACGGCTTGACCATCCTGAACGACCGCCCGGTCAATGCGGAAACACCCGCGCATTTGCTGAACGACGCGGTTACGCCGACGTCCCGCCATTTTATCCGCAATAACGGCGTCGTTCCGGAAAACATGGAGGCAGACAGCTGGAAGCTGCGGCTCGACGGGCTGGTCAACAATCCGATGAACCTCAGCATCGCCGATCTCAAGAGCAAATTCGAGGTCGTGACCGAACAGCTCGTCATCGAATGCGGCGGCAATGGCCGCGCGGCGTTCAACCCGCCGGCCCGCGGCAACCAGTGGACTCTTGGCGCCGTTGCCTGTTCGGAATGGACCGGTGTGCGTCTGGCGGATGTTCTGAAGGCAGCGGGCGTCAAACAGAACGCGATTTACACTGCCCATGAAGGCGCGGACACCCATTTGTCGGGCAAGGAGGGCAAACTGCCGATCTCGCGCGGCGTGCCGATCGACAAGGCCATGAACCCGCACAACCTCATCGCCTTCGCCATGAACGGAAAAGAAATTCATCCCATGAACGGCGCACCGTTGCGTCTTGTCGTTCCCGGCTGGCCGGGATCATGCTCGCAGAAATGGCTGAAGCGGATATGGCTGCGCGATATCGTCCATGACGGCCCGAAAATGACAGGTACTGCCTATCGCGTCCCGCAGCACCCGGTTGCCGCGGGCGAAAAAGTGCCCAAAGACGATTTCGGCATCATCGAGGCGATGCCGGTCAAATCGCTGATCACAACGCCGCAGACGGGCATGACCGTGGCGGACAAATCCATGACGGTCGGCGGGCATGCCTGGGCGGGCGACAATGCCGTCGCACAGGTCGATGTTTCCATCGATTTCGGCGCGACCTGGATGAAGGCGGACCTCAATTCACCTCACAATCCTTATGCCTGGCAGCAATGGTCGGCGGACCTGAAATTCCCCATAGCGGGATATTACGAGGTGTGGGCGCGGGCGACCGACGACAAGGGCGTCAGCCAGCCGTTTGCGATCGCCTGGAATCCCAAAGGCTACCTGAACAACTCAATGCACCGTATTTCGGTCAGGGTGAGCTGAACCTCATGAAGCCAGTAATACGTTGGCTGGTATTGCCGGCCGTGGCGTGGATGTGGATATCGGTTCCGCATCCCGCCGCGGCCGAACCGGCAGGAACAATCATACAATTGGCCGCGGAAACGAATGCGGCGGACGAGGAAGACGAGTATCAGGGGTTGCCGCCCGGTGCGGGCCGCGACGAAACCCTCGGTATCTGCGGGGCCTGCCATTCGATGAAACTGGTCACCCAGCAGGGATTGTCCCGGCAAAGCTGGACCGACGTGCTCGAATATATGGTGGATGAGCAGGAAATGCCGGAACTGGAACCGGAAGATCACAAGCTCATCACCGACTACCTGACAAAATTCTACGGCCCCGACCGGCGCGCACGCGGCATGGCGAAGTGAGACAATCGTTCACGATAGCTTGAGCGCGGTTACGGCTGACGGCGGCTAATTCCGTGCTACTCTTGTTGCGGTTACAGCCTTGGGAGAACCCCGTCATGGATATCGCTCTTCCCGTCATCACCGCGCTTGGCGCCCTTGCTCTGGTCGTCTCGACCGCCGTCTGGATCAGCCGCCGCTGTAATTTTACCGTCACCCCGCCCCCGCCGCCGCAGACGGCGGAAGAAATGCAATGGGAACGCGAGCGGGCGTCGCTCAGGCTCTGCCTGCGGCATCCCTATTGCTGATCTGATTTCCGGGCAGTCCCCAAATTCACCGGCCGCCGCAACGTCTGTTTCGCTCGCGTCGCGGCGGCCGGGCCACCAACACCCGTCAGTGGCAGACGGGCCTCCCTACGTGGCGCGGTCGCCTTTGGCGGCGCCCGTTGGGGCAGGACTGCGTACACCCTCGCCCGTAATTAAGGCGGAATTGAGGCAGCTGGCGCACCCAACCGTCGTTCACCGGTCGTGAAAGTCATGCCGGGCGGGATGCCCCGAGACATCGATTCCGCCGATGCGGTTCCGGTAGCCGCGAAAATACCGGTATAGTCCACCATATTGCGGCAGGACTGCCGCTAAGAAACCGGCCCTGTCAAAGAACCGGGCAAAAGTGCGGGGGGACCAACATGGACGCCATTATCGACGCCCATCATCACATCTGGCGGCAGGCCGACCTGCCCTGGCTGTCCGGTCCCATGCAGGCGCGGATATTCGGGCCGTACGAACCGCTTCGACGCGACTACCCGGCCGCGGAATTCATCGCCGATCTCAAGGGGAGCGGCGTCGAAAAATCGGTTTACGTGCAGACCAACTGGGCGCCGGAAAACTTCGCCGACGAGGTCTCCTGGGTCGAGAACGTCGCGGCGGAGACGGGCTGGCCGCATGCCGTCGTCGGGTTCGCCGATTTCACCGCCGATGACGTGCACCCGCAACTCGACCGCCTGAAAGGTTTCCCGCTGATGCGGGGCCTGCGCCAACAGCTTCACTGGCATGAAAACGAACTGTACCGGTTCGCGCCCCGCCCCGACCTGCCCGCCGACCCGGTGCTTCAGCGGAACGTTGCGCGCCTCGCCGATTACGGCTGGTCGTTCGACCTCCAGGTCTTTGCGGGCCAAATGGCGGATGCAGCGGGCCTCGCCGCCGCCTGCCCCGATGTGACCTTCGTCCTGCAGCATGCAGGCATGCCCGAAGACCGCAGCCCGGCGGGCACGACCGCCTGGCGCGACGGGATGAAGCGGCTGGCCGACCGCCCGAACGTCACGACCAAGCTGTCGGCGTTCGGCACCTTCCTGCAGCGCAACGACCCTGCCTTTATCGCGGAAATCGTGGGCGAGACCGTCGCCCTGTTCGGTGCCGACCGTTGCCTGTTCGGGTCCAACTTTCCGATCGAAAAATTGTGGACCACATACGGCGAAGTCGTCGACGCGCACCTCGATGCGACGAAAAACATGCCGGAGGCGGATCGCAGAAACATCTTCCACGACACCGCAGCGCGGGTTTACAGGCTGTAACGCCCCGCCCGCGGATCAGTCGCCGGTATCGGGCCGTCCCGCCATCATGCGCACGGCGCGGTATTCGATGACCTTGTCGCCCTTCTGGTTCATCACGTTGTTCATCGTCGTGACGATCCCGCGATTGCCCTTGCTCGTCGGCCGCACCGCCATCACCTCGACCTCCGCATGGATGGTGTCGCCCGCGAAAACCGGCCCCAGAACCTTTTTTTCGACCTCCAGCAGCGCGAGCCCCGTGGTCTGCATGGTCGACTGCACCAGCAGGCCTTCGGTCATCGTGTACACCAGCGCCGCCGGCGACACCCGCCCGCCCATCGGCCCGCCGCCGTGATCGCCGAAGGTCAGGTCGGTGAACAGCGTCTCCACCATGCCGGTCACGCCAATGAAATTGACGATATCCGATTCCGTGATGGTGCGGTTCAGGGTCCTGAACTGCTCTCCGACCGTCAGATCGTCCCAGTACAGCCCGATGCCAAGGGTTCTCATATTACATTCTCCGGAATTTTCAGGTGGTGGCGCCGCTGGCGCGCATACTGTTTATTTCATCTTCGTCGAGCCCCGCTTCGCGCAGAATTTCGGCACTGTGTTCGCCGAGATTCGGTTGCAGCCGGTCGATGGCGGCCGGTGTCCGGCCGAACTGCACCGGGGTATCCGGCACGGTGATCGCGCCCTCGGTCGGATGGGTTTCCTTGCGGAAAAACCCGACCGACTGCAGATGCGGATCGTCCGGGATCGCTTCCAGCTCGACAATCTCGCCACAGGGTATTTCGAGCCGCGGCAGGATGTCGAGCCAGTCGGCCGTCGACCGGGTTGCGATAAATTCGCCCGCAAGACTGTACACCGCCTCGATATTGTCGGCCCGGCTCGCCAGGCTGTCGAAGCGCGGATCGTCCTTCAGCTCGGGCCGGCCGACCTCTGCCCAGAACCGCACCCACTGAATATCGGTATAGGCGAGCAGGCAGATATAGCCGTCGGTGGTTTTATAGGGCCGGCGCGACGGCGTCAGGACACGGGAATACCCCATCGGGCCTTCCGGCGGATCGAACGTGTAGCCGAAAATATGGTCCGCCATGTTGAACGCCACCATGGTCTCGAACATTGGAATTTCGACGAACTGCCCCCTGCCCGATTTTTCCCGCTCCAGCAGCGCCGCCAGCACTGCATTGACCGTGACCAGTCCGCAGGTCTTGTCGGCCATGATGGTCGGCATATAGCGCGGCTCGCCCACAAGCCGCGCCATCAGGTCGGCGCTGCCGCTCAACCCCTGGATGACGTCGTCATAGGCGGGCCGCCCGGCATAGGGACCGTCCATGCGGAAGCCGTGGATCCCGGCATAGACAATGCGCGGATTGCGGGCGCAGACGGCCTCGGCGCCGAACCCGAGCCGCTCCATCGCCTGGGGGCGAACGGAATGCACGAACACATCGGCGGTATCGATCAGCCGCCACAGGGCGTCCTTCGCCGTTTCCTGTTTCAGATCGAGCACCAGCGAACGCTTGTTGCGGTTCAGCCCCATATACAGCGCCGACATATCGGCGGAGCGCTTTGGCCCCGTATACCGCGTGGTATCGCCCGCCGGGCTTTCGACCTTGACGATATCCGCGCCCATATCTCCCATGGTCTGGGTCGCGAGCGGCCCGAGAACCACCGACGTCAGGTCGAGCACGCGGATACCGTCGAGGGGACCCGGCACGCTAGAGGTCTCTCACCCGGGGCAGGATTTTCTCGCCGAACACCCTGAGCGATTTCATGATTTCCTCCTGGGATAGCGAGCCGAAATCGACAAGGAAGGAAACCTGGGTGATTCCGATATCGCGCAATACTTTGACCCGCTCGACCACCTGGTCGGGCCCGCCCATTACGACACGACCGGGGAAATAGCGGTCGAATGTCAGTTCCTGCGTACCCTTGTCGCGCTGATCGTAGCCCTTATAGGCTTCCGGGTCCGGCGGCTTGCTCGCCGCTTCCTTGCCGGCCTTCCCGTATTCGCCCATCGGCCCGTCGACGACGGCTTTCAGTCGCGCATCGTCTTCGTCTTCCGTGAAATAGGCGTGATAAACACAGCAAACCTCGTAATCCTCGACCTTTCGGCCGTATTTCGGCAGCGCGTCGCGATACCAGGAAATCCGCTCAGCGGCGAGCGGATGATCGACGTGATAGGCGACGTAAAGCAGGTTGTGGCCTTCCTGCGCCGTCCATTCGAAGCTCTCCGGCGACATCAGGCAGGCGTTCCAGATCGGCGGCTTTTTCTGATACGGCGTCGGCAGGATTTTCAGGCCGGACATCTTCGGGCGGAACCGGCTCTCGAATTCAAGGGCGCCGCCCTCCCAGGCCTTAAGCACCAGGTCGACGCCCTCTTCGACGCGGTCGCGGCTTTCCTTCATCGGCACGCCGAATGCATCGAATTCATCGCGGATAAACCCGCGCCCCACACCGAGGTCGAACCGCCCGTTGGACAACTGATCCAGTGTCGCCGCCTGCTCGGCGACGCGTACGGGATCGTTGAGCGCCATCACGGTCGCACCGGTCGCAAGACGGATATTCTCGGTACGTCCGGCGAGATAACAGAGAAACGCGTAATTCGCCGACAGAAATCCGCCATGGCGGACGAAATGATGCTCGACCAGCCACACGTAGTCGATCCCGATCCTGTCGGCATATTCCACCTGTTCGACGATATTGTGCATATGCGTATGAACGTCGCGGTCGCTGTCGGGCAGATGGGTCGGCAGATAGAAAAGGCCGAATTTCATCGCAAAGTTTCCTCTGTTTCTCATCGACGGCGCGATCTGTGCCACGCTCGACCCTACTCATACAGACGATCCCGATCGAAAACCAGATGACGGGCGATCGGATAGTATCCAAGCAGCCTCGGATGTTTTTCGCAGGGATTTTCGATGCGGGGAAGGATTCCGGCAGAATGTTATGGCCCCACAGCCGGCGGTAAATCATATTACCGGTCCTAATTTCCAGGAGGCGGCAAATGATGACCGAGACCGAAGACGTACTGCGCAGCAAACTCAGCACCGCCTGGCGGTTTTTCTACGGCCGCGGTTTTGTCGACGGGTTCGGCCATATCAGCGCGCGGACACAGGATCCGAACGTTGTACTGATGACGCCGCACGAACTGGGCAAGCTGTCCCGGCCGGAAGACTTCCTGCTCTGCGATCTCGACGGCAACCAGATCGGAACATCCGAAAAGCTGCCGGGCGAACTGCCGATCCATCTCGAGGTTTTCAAGGCGAGGCCCGACGTCAATGCCGTCGCGCATTTCCATACGCATAATGCGACCAGCTTTTCGATGTCGGAACACGACCTGAAGCCGACCTACTTCATGGCATCTATTTTCAAGGACGGCATTCCCGTCCATCCGGATTCGCGGCTGATCATGACCGAAGAACGCGGCCGCGCGATGGCGGAAACCCTGGGCAATCGCCGCGCCATGCTGCTGCGCGCCCACGGGATCGTCGTCACAGGCCCCGACATCGAGGAAATGACAACCGGGGTCTATTTCATGGAGGACAACGCAAAACGCACCGCGATTGCCGCATCGATGGGCGATTTCGAGGTGCTGGGAGAGGAAGAAATGGAAGAGATCGCGGAGGAATTGCTACGCACCCGCGGACCGATCGGCCGGGTCTGGGCGCTTGCCGAGATCGAAGCGGCGGAAATGGACCCGTAACCGACCGAACTGGTGCGTTAGTTCACGGCCGTGCGGCGCGCTTCGCCCTCGGTTTCCTCGGTCTCGACATCGGCCGCCGCCAATCGGGATATCCGCCGCAGGCCGGGCAGAAATTCGTTCTGAAGCGCTTCGAATCTCAGGTTGGCGCTGCCATGCTCGCTGGTCGGGAACCTCTCCCGCCAGCGCGCCAGCTTGACGCCGAGGCCGCACAGGACGCCGGCGATCATGGTCTGGGAATCGCGGACCAGCCATTGGACGTCCCGGAAGCGGTTCGCGTTCAGATCGCCCCAGAAATCCTTTGTTTCGCGTTCGAACACGTCGAGACGCTGGTATACTTCCCAGAACAGGCTCTTCATGATTTCCTTGGTGCGGGTGCAAACCTTCTCGATATCCGGATCGCATTTCCACTTCAGGGATTCGTGAATCGCATCCATTTCCTGCATCACGAGACTGTTCATCACCGCGATGCTGTCCGCGTAATGCTTGTAATAGGATACCGCCAGGTAGACGTCCGAGAATTCGTCGAGAAAACGCGGGATGTCGGACATTTTGACTCCCAGTTTTTTCGAAAGCCGCCTGAGATTGTCAATCGCGTCGGCGGAGTCCGGGTTCCGGAAAAGATCCGCAATATCGTCTTCCGCGTAAATCGCCGCTTCGCCCTCGCCAAAGACGGTTTGAATCAGCGGCAGGGTGAACTGACGCATGTAAACCGCCAGTTCGGCCTTCATATCGCCAGAAAGCTGGAGGTATTCCTTGCCTTCATAATCGATATTGTGATCGCGCAGATTTATCCTCAGGTTGAAAATATCGTAGCTGTGGAGATCGCCGAGAAGACGGAGCAACGCGACATCGGGGTGCTCTTCCCCGTCTTCGCATTCCCAACCGAACATCGCGTCCGAGCTACCGTCGACCAGGTCTTCGACCATGATGATACCCCGGCCATAATCACCGGTTTTGAACATCTCGATGGCAGAATTAAGGGAGAAGGTCTTGACCAGACGGCCACGGCGCAACGCCCCCGTCTCCAGGGGCATATACTTCAGTGGCAGGACATAGAGGGAATCGTTATCTTCCAGAAATTCCCGCTCCGCCTCGCTTCTCTGAAGTGCTTCATCGTTGTCATCTACAGACATGATATCCACATAGATACTGGAGATTCTCAGCCACGTATTACGTTCGCAACCTATTTAACACGAACAAAATACAACCAAATTCACTAATATATCGTTTCAATCAGGGGGCGAATGCTTTCAAAAAGCACACCCAATGTCAAGTAATAAATATGAGAAGAATACAAAAATACAAATAATTATAAGAAATAATTTAGTAAAACGATTTATTTTTATATATTAAACTTGTATTTATTTTTTTTTGTAAAATTTAACTTTCTCATTATTAAAAAAAGCGCCAAGGGGGCCGAATTAGAATGAATGATTACATCTACACTGATAGCACTGACCCGGTAAAACAGGCAATCAACGCGGACAATGCAGACAACGATCCCGGCAACCGCCACGACAGCCTCGGTGCCCGCATCGTCGCCGCGCTCACCGAGGCCGGAATTCCGGCAAAGGACTGGACACCGGAAATACTGGGTCCCGCCGACCAGATTCACGGAGGCGGATTATTGCAGACACAGCTTCACGTCGAACTCACCACCATCCGCCCGGACATGCACCTGCTCGACATCGGTTCGGGCATAGGGGGGCCGGCGCGATATTTCGCGACAGCTTTCGGCTGCCGGGTCACCGGGATCGAACTGACGCCCGATTATGTCGACGTTGCGACGATGCTGACCGAGAAAGTGGGCCTGTCGGACAGAGTGACCTTCGATTGCGGCGACGCGACATCCCTGCCCTACGACAACGCCGCTTTCGACATGGCCTGGGCGCTCAACGTCACGATGAACATCCGGGACCGGACGGACTTTTACGCCGGCGTTCACCGGGTACTGAGGCCCGGCGGTATATTCGCCGTCAGCGAACTCGGCCAGGGGCCGGCGGGCGAGCCGTATTACCCGCTGCCCTGGGCGCGCGATCCGTCCTACAGCTTCCTTGTCCCCCCGGACGAGATGCGGCACATGCTCGAAGTATCCGGGTTTCGTATCGTCCACTGGGTCGACGAAGCCGCGCGGCGCCAGGCCGCCGCCGACAACCCGCCGCCAGCGCCGGTGGCTGTGGACACGCCGCTGACGATCGAAATCACCCGCGGCGAAGACTACCCGGACCGGCGCCGGAATTCGGCCCGGAGCGCGAAGGAAGGCCGCCTGACAAACGTAATGCTGGTCGCCGAAAGGATATGAGCCCGACACGGTGACAAGCGGCCCGCGGCGTGATACCTCCCCGCGATGGTCGAACTTCAGTTCAACGAATACGGCACCCATACGACGGACACGCCTGCGCTGATCGTGCTGCACGGGCTGTTCGGCTCCGCCCGTAACTGGGCGGGGATCGCCCGCAGCCTGTCGGAAATCCACCGCGTCTACGCGCTCGACCTGCGCAATCATGGCGCGTCCGCGCGCGCATCGACAATGACCTACGCGGAAATGGCCGACGACGTTGCCGGCTTCATTGCCAGCCACGACATCGAGAACCCGGTGGTGATGGGCCATTCCATGGGCGGCAAGGTGGCGATGCAGCTCGCCCTTGCCAGCCCGGACAGTGTAAAGGCCCTGATCGTCGTCGATATCGCGCCCGTGTCCTACGGCCACGACATGATGGACTATATCGCCGCCATGCAGGCAATGGATCTGTCCGGCGAACAGCGCCGCTCCGAACTGGAAGAGGAACTGCGCGGCAAAGTCGAGGACCCGGGCATTTCCGCCTTCCTGATGACCAACCTCGAGCGCGCGACTGACGGCTTCCAGTGGCGGATCAACCTGACCGCGATCTCCGCCGGGATGAGCGCGATTACAGGCTTCAATCCGCCGGCCGGCGCGACCTATAACGGTCCGGCCGTGTTTATTGCCGGCTCGGAATCAGGCTATATCCGGGACGAACACCGCGACCGCATTGCCGAACTCTTTCCCAAGTCGCGAACGGTCACGATCAAGGACGCCAATCATTGGGTCCACGCCGACCGGCCGGAAGCTTTCCTGAAAACCGTGCAGGCGTTTCTCGGCGCAGTGGATTAGGTCGCGTCCCCGTGCTGCCGGGTGTATTCGGACTTTGATTCCCGAATATAACCGTCGCCAGGCGCCTACTCTTCCCTCGGCAGTTTCAGGTCATCCAGCGGCGGCAGGCCGTAATCGCCCCAGTTCTCCGCGACCTCGCGCATCTTCGCCAGCGGCGGCAGGGATACGGCGGGGTAATCCCACTTCTTGGTCGCGTCGATTATCATCTTGGTGCCGCTGATATCCGCCTGGGTCTTTCCCGGCTCGAACGAGGACGGATCGAGTTCCACCGACGCCGTATCCGGAATCGTCTTGATGTCCCTGTCCGGGCGCACGCGCCAGGCCATCACCCAGTCCCGCATGAACGGATCGTTGATATCGATGTCGTCGTCGCAGATGACGATCCACTTGAAGTAGCTCATCCCGAAATGGCCCATCGTACCGAATGCGGTCTGGTCGACATGCCCGGAATACATTTTCTTCATGCTGATCCAGAGCGTCGCCGTACCGCCACCCGCCTCCAGCGCATGAACGTCGTGGATACCCGGCAGGTTCAGATCTTCAGTCAGGTGCTTCTTCAGCCCGGCTTCAAGCAGCGCACGCTTGATCATGGAAGATTCCGACGGCGGGAACTGGCTGATCACCCCCATCACAATCGGATCTTTGCGATGGGTGATGCAGGTCACGCGGAATACCGGACCTTCGCGTCCGCCCGCCATGTACCCGGTGAACTCACCGAACGGACCCTCGGGTTCCGTGTAGTCCATCAGCACTTCGCCCTCGATCACGATTTCCGCATGGGCCGGCACTTCCAGGTCGACGGTCTCGCATTTCACCATCTCGATTGCCTCACCGCGAATACCGCCCGCAATGGCCAATTCGTCGGCGCCGTATCGCGCCGGCGCCACAAGATACTGCACCGGGTCGCCGCCGATGAATATCGCCGCCGGCATGTGTTCGCCGCGCGCCTTGTATTTTGCATGATGAATCGCACCACCCCGGTCGGGCGCGCCGAACAGGATCCCGGTCGTATTCTTGCTTTTGATCTGGCAGCGGCGAATACCGATATTGCGACGCCCGGTATCCGGGTCCTTGGTGACCCAAAGGGGGGTCAGATAGGGGCCGGCGTCCTTTTCCGGCGTCCAGATCGGGACCGGCAGGTTGTGCAGGTCGATATCGTCGCCCTTGATAATGACGTCCTTCACCGGGCCGGTTTTCACGGTCACGGGCTCGATCGGCGCATTCATGCCGCTGGTGACACGATCGTGAATCGCTTCGAGAGACGGCGCACAATCCAGCGCGGTCGCAATCATTTTGCGCGATGCCGCCACCACGCCGCCGACGACGCGGCCGCCGTCATGCCCCTTGATGTTGCGGAAACCGATGCCGTACCGATTGTCTTCATCCATGGCACGGAAAATCATCCGGAAAACCGCTCCGATCTCCCAGTCCTTGTCGACTTCCTTGTCGACCCATTTGAACATTCCCTGCTGTTCCAGGACCTGTAGCCAGGGCCGAAGACTTTCATACGCCATAAAACGCGTCCTTTTCTTGTTAACCGCACCTTGTTGTCGGAGGAGAAAACGATAATTGCCGCTCCGTTTCAACCCAGCAGACACGGATGGCACCGTCCCGATATACGGAGACGGAATCCCCATCGACCGGCGATCGGGTGTACAATAAAAATAGCTCCGACGGGAATTTCCACGGCGCCGCGTGAATAGCCCATACATGACGCTTCTATGAGGAAAATACGATGGCAATCCGGAAGGCACTCAAACTGGCAACGGCCGGCGGCATTACAGCGTTGCTGGTCTGCGGCCCCGCACTGGCACAGAACAAAGCGACCGGCCAGAAAGCCGGCGAAAGCATGCAGAGCGACGATGCACCCCGCATGTCGCGAACCTTCAACCTGCTCGATACCAACGGCGATGGTAAGGTCTCGCTCGACGAAATCAAAGCCGAACAGGCCCGCCTCGCGGGCGCGGCGGATGTCGACGGCGACGGCAAGCTGTCGGTCGACGAGTTCCGCCGCCGCGGCTGGTGGTTCCAGAAGCTGCATACGACGACGCTTTTCGACCTGATGGATGCGAACGGAGACCAGATGCTGTCGACCGAAGAAATATCGGCGCCCTCTGCACGCTGGTTCAAACGCTACGACAAGGATGCCGATGGCGGCGTGACCGCGGCGGAAGTCCCGCATTTCATGGGCAACAACCCGCACAAGGGCCGCCAGTCCCGCAAAGGCTATCACGGCCGCCATCACGATAAATAGCGCCAGGCGGCAAACGACCCGCAGAAAGGCCCGTCACACAGTATGGCCGAAGACCTGAATGACCTGACCGATGACGAACTGGTGCGCCGCGCTGCCGATGGAGACGAAGCTGCCTGGTGCAGCCTCGTCGACCGGCATCTTGCATCGGTGGTGGCGTTTTCCTGGTACCGGCTGGGCGACCGGGTCGAGGCAGAGGATATCGCGCAGGAAACGATGCTGCGGTTCTCCAAGAAGGCCCGGACGTGGGAACCGGACGGTGCCAAAGTACGGACATGGCTATACCGCGTCGCCGGCAATCTCTGTATCGACCGCCAGCGTGCTCGCAAGACGGACATTCCGATCGAGGATGCCGAAGAAACGTCCATTATCGACATCCAGCCCCATCTCGACGGAAAACTGGATGCCCGCCGTGCGGTACAGAAAGCGCTGGCAGCGCTCCCCGCGCGGCAACAGACTGTGTTAATACTTGTTTATTATCAGGGCTATACCGTCAAGGAGGCCGCGGCCCTGCTGGATGTGGGGGAGCACGCGGCGGAATCCCTTCTCGCCCGCGCCCGACGGGCAATGCGCGCAGCCCTCGAACCAAACCGAGAAGACCTGATCGGAGCCGGATCATGAGTACCAAGCCAGACCAGATGAACGATACCCAGCTCGATGCCGCCCTTGACCGGCTGCATGCCCCCGTCCCGTCCGACCTGCTGGTCGCACGCGTGCGCGCCATGGCGCCGAGGCCCGAGCGGGTGTTTATGACCCCGCGCCGGGCGGCTGCCGCGATGCTTGTTGCCGCCCTGGGTGCGGCCACGATCCTTCAGATGGCTGTTATCCCCCATCATCACGCGGCCTCTGTTGCGGCGATCGCCGATCCGGCGGGTGAAATTTCTCTCCCCGACCTGGTGCAGGAGGAGGACGAAAGTTCGAACGCCCTGCCGACCGAGCCGTTCTCCGTCGCCGGCGTGCCGCTGGAATAACCGACGCGCCTCGGCGACCGCCGGATAACGGCAATGTTACCGCGTCGTTACTGCGGAAATATTCAATAGCGCCCATATTCTCGTCAGCAATCACGGGAGCACCGGTATGAAGAAACTCATCGCGGCGGCTATCGCCGCTCTGTCCATCACCGTCGGCACTTTCGCGGTACACGCCCAGGACAACAGGGCAGGCGAAACAAAGATCGCGACGTTCGCGGGCGGATGCTTCTGGTGCATTGAATCCGATTTCGACAAGGTGCCGGGCGTGCTCAAAACGGTTTCCGGTTATACGGGCGGGACCACCGAGAACCCGACCTATAAGAGCGTCACCTCCGGCAATTCGGGCCATCACGAAGCGCTGCAGGTGACGTACGATCCCCGAAAGGTCACATACGCCCAGCTGCTGACGGTGTTCTGGCATTCGGTGGACCCGACAGATGGCGGGGGCCAGTTTTGCGACCGGGGCGTTTCCTACGAAACCGCCGTGTTCGTCCACGACGACGAACAGCGCAAACTGGCGGCAGCGTCGAAGGTGATGGCGATGAAGGATCTCGGCAAAAAAATCGCAACGCCGGTCGAAGCCGCCGGCCGGTTCTACCCGGCGGAAGACTATCATCAGGACTATTACACCAAGAACCCGCTGAGATATCGGTATTACCGCTGGAACTGCGGCCGCAACCAGCGGGTCAAGGAAGTCTGGGGCAACAAGGCGTATCTCGGCATTTCCGGGGACGCCATGAAAGACAAAGACGGATAGGCCGCCCGCGGTCAGGTAACAGCGCGTACCACCATCACCGCTCCGAGCACCACCAGCGCCGACAGCACCCAGCGCCGGAAGACTTCCAGCGACAGGCGGTTACGGATTCTGCGCCCGGCGACCATGCCGAGAATGGCCATCGCGGTGCCGATCGTCCCCGGAATGACGACCGAGACCGGCAATTCGCCGCGGGCGCCGAGCCCGATGGCAAGACCGGCGGACGACACCAGAACCGTTATTCCAAGGGACTGAATCAGCGCATCCTTGATCATTGTCTCGTCGGTCGCACGGGTCGGGTCATTGGGCTCTGCGCCCTGTCCCCGGCGCCCTTTTGCAAAATTCAGCGATTGCAGATACGGCACGACGGGAATCACGAAAATCGCCGTCGCGCCGGAAATCAGGCCGGTGGCAAGCCCCATGACCGGCGACAAGGCCGGCTCCGCCCGGACAGGCACGCTGAACCGGGCGCCCGTCAGCCCGAGCGCGGCATAGATAATGAGCATCGTGCCGAGCAGCCCCGCCGCCAGGGCGGTGTCGGCCTCGGCAATAAGGATGGCCGCAGCGGTCGAGCCCACCACAAGCGCGATCAGCAGCGTCCACAGCCGGTGGAAAATCAGTTTCAGCGCCGTCCCGAAAAAGGACTGCCAGATATTCGTCAGGATCACCGGCAGGATCAGGATTCCCGCCGCCTGTTCGACCGGCATCCAGGTCGCCATCAGGCCGACGCTGACGGTCGGCAGACCGAGCCCGATACCGCCTTTAACGACGCCCCCCGCCAGAAAGACGAAAGCTATCGCCGCCAGTTCCCAATATTCGTAACCCGCCATCCTGTTCCTGTACCCCGCACGTGGCGTTATTGCCAGTACCGGCGAGTCGGAAAGCGCCGCCGCCTGGTCCTTTTCCGGCCCGGTAAGTCGCCCGGATTCGTCCGTGCCGCGCTACAGTGCCGGCGGCATGAACAATTTCGTCTATATCCTCGGCAGCGATACCCCATCGGGCTGGCGGACCTATGTCGGCTGGACGACCGATCTCGAAGCGCGGCTTGCCGCCCATAATGCCGGCACCGGCGCAAAATCGACGCGTGGCCGGACATGGGTGCTGCTCTATGCCGAACGGTACAAAACCCGCGGCGAGGCAATGAGCCGCGAATGGCACCTCAAACGCGACAGGCGTTTCCGCAAAGCAATCCTGCCGACGTATTTTTCGCGATAGCGCACGCCGCAGGACGGGCGTAATGTCGGGTTTCGACACTCTCTGTGCGATACGCGATTCGACAAGCCTGCAAGCTATTCCATCCGGACCGGTGCTTCGTTTTCGTCAACATATTCGCCAATACAAGGGTGCCGCCCCCAATGTTTCTGCTGACCGACCCCTGGCTGCGTCCCGCCGTATTTTCAGCGGCAGAATGCGACGGCCTGATCGGCATGTTCGACGCATCGCCCGATACGACAACCGGCCGGCTTTCCGGTGGGGCGGAGACGGAAACGCGGATATGCCGGACGCTATGGATGGACGATACGCCGGATACCGCCTGGGTATTCCGGCGCCTTGCGGAACTGGTCGCGGAGGTCAATCGCGATGCTTTTCACTTCGACCTCGATGAATTTCGCGAAAGCGCGCAAATCCTCAGATACGGCGCACCGGAAGGCCTGTCCGCCGCCGGTCCGGCCGGTCGATACGATACCCATGTCGATATCGGCCCCGGCGGGCATAGCGCAAGCCGTAAACTGTCCCTGTCGGTCCAGCTCAGCGCAGCGGACAGCTATACCGGCGGCGGGTTGCAGATCGGCAGCAGCGAAGAAAACTGGTCCGCGCCCCGCGAGCCGGGCACCGCGATCCTGTTCCCGAGCTTCGTGCGGCATCGCGTCCTGCCGATCGCGACCGGCACCCGCTATGCGCTGGTCGCCTGGGTTCACGGACCGGCATTTCGCTGACCGGGGCGGGACATAGGCTTTCCGCCATCAGATATTCTTTTCCGCACGAAAACGGTGGATAATCCTCTACTTGGCAATCCGGCGCGGAAAACAATCGAAAGAGCGGGCGAAGAATGGCGGCACTCTCGACAGCGGACTCCCGGTGGATATGGGAGGGAATCGATTTTCGCAACCTCCTCTGGGTATTTGTTGCCCTCGGCGCGATGGCCGCGGCCATCCTGTGGGGTAACGACTGGGCATTGCGATACGTTCATGTCGCCAGCGGCATCCTGCTGACCGGTGCAGATATCCTGTTCGGATTCGTCGTCGGCCCTGTCATCCGAAGCCTGTCCTTCGATGCACGACGGGCATTTTCGCTGAAAATGCTGCCGAAGACCCTCTTCATCATGAACACGCTGGGCATTATGGCGCCGACATCGGGATGGTTTCTCGCGGTCCGCATGGGGTATCTCGATCTCGACTACCCGGAATTCTGGTGGGTAGTCGCGGCCCTGGCGATCTCGGGGATTCTGGCTATCCAGGGGCTTGGGTTGCTGCTCCCGGCGAACCTCCGCGCCTATCTCGAACTCCGCAAGGAAACGCCCGACCCCGAGCGCATCAAACGCTTCATGCGGACCTACTTCATGACGCTGGGATCGCAGGGCATCTTCCAGGTGCTGATTATCGTCATCATGGTCAAATTCGCCACCGGGGTCTGACGCTCTAATCGATCCGTATAACCAGTTTCCCCTGGTTCTCGCCGCGATACAGCATCCGAATGGCGCCCGGCGCCTGTTCTATACCGTCGAGCACATGTTCCCGACTGGCGAGTTTCCCCTCGGCAATCCAGGCCGATAACTGCGCGATGGCCTCCGGAAAACGGTCTTTGAAATCGTGTACCAACAGGCCGCTCATACGCGCCCGGGCAACCAGAATCTGCCGATGGACCCGCGGCCCCTCCGGCAGCGGCACCCAGTCCTGAATACTGGCCGTACCGCAAATTGCGATCCGCGCGCCGATGGCCAGTTGCGCGAATACCGCATCGCTGATCGGCCCGCACGTGTTGTCAAAATAGACATCCACCCCGTCCGGACAGGCTGCCGCGATTTCCGCCGATATATCGGCGGTGTTCCTGTAGTCGATGGCGGCATCGTACCCGAACTCGTCCAGGCACTGCCGCACCTTTTCGGGCCCGCCCGCGATCCCGACCGTGCGGCACCCCCGGATTTTGGCGATCTGCCCGACGATCGATCCGACGGCGCCCGCCCCAGTCGACACGACAACCGAATCGCCCGCCTTCGGACTGCACAGATCGAGCAGGCCGAAATAAGCGGTCAGTCCGGTCATTCCCAACACGCCAAGTGCCGCCGACAGCGATTCCTCACCGGCGCCGAGCCTGCGCATCACGTCCGTGCCGTCGCTGACGGCAAAATACTGCCAGCCGAATGCGCCAGTGACCCGGTCGCCGACGGCGTAGTCGGGATGCTGCGTCGCGACGACTTCACCGGCTGCAAATGCCCGCATCACCCCGCCCACGGGTACCGGCTTGGAATAGCTCGGCCCGTCATTCACCCAACTCCGCATTGCCGGATCGACCGACAAAAAGTCATTCCGAACCAGAAATTCGCCGTCCTTCAGGTCCGGCACGGCACGGGTGTCCAGGTCGAAGAATTCAGGCCCCGGCACGCCGACGGGGCGCGCGTTCAGGACCACGCACCTATTGCTCTGACCGGTCACGGGAAGCAACTCGGCGGTTCGATGTCCAAGGCAATGGCGGGCATGAAATTCTCCGGTTGGTTTGCCGGGCGAGTGTCCGAAACGAATGGGGCCCCGTCCAGTCCAAATTATCGGGACCGACGGAACCGAAGCCCCGGATCGTGCGTATATCAGGTATACAGATGCATACAGGGGAGCCCTGCCGATGAATTTCCGAGCCATTACCACCGCCGCGCTGATCGGAGCGCTGCCGGCAATTGTTATTCCGCCCGCCCACGCCGCCGACCCGGTTTATGCGACGGAAAAAGGACGTATTGCGGTTGCCACGGTGACCGACCGCCTGACTCAGCCCTGGGGTATCGATTTCCTGCCGGACGGCCGCATGATCGTCACCGAAAAGGCGGGACGGCTGCGCATCGTTACGCCGGAGGGCAAAATCTCGGAACCGGTTTCCGGCCTGCCGACGATCGACGACAGCGGCCAGGGCGGCTTGCTGGACATAACCCTGCATCCGCAATTCGCATCGAACCGGCTGGTTTACCTGTCATTCTCCGAGCCCGGCCCCGGCGGGCGCTCGACCGCGCTCGCCCGCGGACGTCTGAGCGACGACGGTTCCATGCTTGAAAACGTTCAAACGCTTTTCAGTCAGGCGCCGAAGGTCGGCGGCGGGCGTCATTTCGGCTCCCGCGTGGTCTTTGCGCCGGACGGCACCCTGTTCCTGACCCTGGGCGACCGCGGCAACCGTCACTATGCACAGGACCTCAGCGGCCACATCGGAAAGGTGATCCGTCTGGCCGAAGACGGTCGCGTGCCCCCCGATAACCCGTTCATCGGCAAATCGGGCGCAAAGCCCGAAATCTGGTCCTACGGCCACCGCAACATACAGGGCGCAGACATCCATCCCGCCACCGGGAAGCTCTGGACCATCGAACACGGGCCGCGCGGCGGCGACGAAATCAATATTCCCGCCGCCGGCGCCAATCACGGCTGGCCGGTCGTGACCCACGGGATCGAATATTCGGGCGGCACCATCGGTGACGGACTGAAAACCAT
The DNA here is from genome assembly GCA_963974055.1 of uncultured Rhodospirillaceae bacterium. GTDB lineage: Bacteria > Pseudomonadota > Alphaproteobacteria > MPNO01 > UBA830 > CAXBCP01. The sequence goes on along the minus strand of CAXBCP010000008.1, from coordinate 115,473 downwards.
GACGGGCATGGCCGATCCGATCGTCACCTGGACCCCCGTTATCGCCCCCGGCGGCATGAGCTTCTATACCGGCGCCATGTTTCCGGCCTGGAAGGGCAACCTGCTGATCGGGGGGTTACGGTCCAGCGCCATCGTCCGCCTGGAACTGGACGGCGACAAGGTCGTCCACGAAGAACGTCTGTTGCAGGAACTCGAAATCCGCATCCGCGAAGTCGTCGGCGGTCCCGATGGAGCGGTCTATGCCATCACCGATGAGAGCGACGGGAAAATCCTGCGGATCACGCCGGCGGACTAGGCCGGCGCCGCCCAGTCCGCACAGACCGGGATCGGTCGCGTTCCGTCACCGCTATCCGTTGGAAAGCGGGCACTATTTTTGCAGCACGGCTAAAAAAGCGGCGACGCAGCAGCCTGCCGGCTCTGCCGCAGGACTTTCCGGCATGACGCCGGGAGAAGATTGGTGCTGCAGCCCCCGTTGAATCGCCTCCGAGCCGCAATATGGTTTTTCAATAACGACCTAACAGGAAAAGCCTTTGCGGAATCCGCCTTTCGCGACGAACTGGCATAAATATTGCACTCCTTTCGGGTAACCAGTTTTTCATTCAGGAGGCATTGCGATGCGGAACGACGGAATTCAACGGACATTCGCGATCGGTATTACAGCACTGGCCGCCATCGGCGCCGTTGTCGCCGGACCGGACGCACACGCCATGGATTTCAAGGGGAAAACGATCAAGATCGTCATCCCTTATGGGCCCGGCGGCACGTATGACAAGTACGGCGTCGCGTTCACAAACCATCTGGGAAAACACATCCCCGGAAACCCGACACTGATCCTCCAGCACATGCCCGGCGCCGGCGGCGCAAAGGCCATGAACTGGGCCTATAACGTCATGCCCAAGGACGGGCTGAACATGATCGTGCCGCTCGACAACAGCGTGCTCAACCAGCTCATGCGGCCGAAGAAAATGCGCTACAGGTCGGAGGATTTCAGCTGGCTCGGATCGTCGAACCAGACCAATGTCGTCATGGTCGCGCGGACGGATTCGGGCGTCACGAAGCTCAAGGACCTGGAAACCAAGAAGCTGATCGTCGCGACATCCGGCAAGGCATCCACGGGGTACATGATCCCCGGCCTGCTGAACGGACTGTTCGGGTACAAGATCAAGATCGTGCAGGGCTACAAGGGATCGTCCGGGTCGATTCTGGCGATCGAACAGGGCGAGGCCCAGGCGTCTGCCTATAACTGGCTGGCCTGGTCGTCAAAGGTTCCGCACTGGTTCACGAAAGACAAACCGTTCGGCGGGCCTATCGCCCAGATCGGCGTGTACAAGGACCCCGACCTGCCTGCTTCGGTTCCGATGATCTCGGACCTCGTGACAAACGAGATGGACAGGAAGGCGGTCGATTTCATCAAGGTTCTCGGCCTGCTGGGACGCGGGCTGGCGCTGCCGCCCGGCGTCGACAAGGAGACCGTCGCGCTGCTCCGGAGCGCCTATGCCAGGATGAATGCCGACCCCGCCTTCGTCGCCGATCTGAAAAAACAGAAACTGCGCCTGATCCCTGCGACCGGCGAGAAGATCAACGAAGTCGTTACCGCCGCCGTGCGCAATGCGTCGCCGGAAGTCGTGGCCCATGCGCGCAAGCTGATCTACGGCGCAGGAAGCTGACAGTGACCCGGTTCAGTTGAGTGTGTGCCTGGATCGGGTTCCGTTTGCCGGCGGTGCGAAAGCGCCGCCGGCAAACATCTTTCCGAGAACGCCCCTGAAGCGGCGCAATCACCCGCACAATATATCCGCCATCCAGTCCGCCGATTGCAGCCGGTAGCGATAGGTCCGGTTATTGGCAACGTGGCCTGCGTCTTCAAGCGGCAGGAAGGTCACCGGGCCGGATGCACCGTCGGCGATGCGTTTTGCATGGTCCCAGGGAATAACCCTGTCCTGCTTGCCGGCCACGACGAAAACCGGACATTTAATATTCCCGACAACGCCTTCGAGGGTCAGCGCGTTCGCCTTTTCGGCCGCGTCCGCCTCGGTCGCGCTGTGGCTGCGGGCGACGAAGGCGGCGCGGGTCAGATCCGGCAGCGTCGTCCAGGCTTCCGCCCAGTTGAACGGACCGGTCAGGGACACGCAGGCCTTCAGCCGGTCATGGTGCGCTGCCGCGCGCGGCGCATAATACCCGCCGAGGCTGACGCCCCAGATACCGATACTGCCGTTGTCCAGATCCCCGCGCGTATCGATCCAGTCGAGCACAGCGCCGACCGGCGCCTCATAATCGCCGCGGATCGGCAGGTCGTATTCCGCCTCCCCCTGGCCCGGCCCGTCAAAGGCGAGAATGGCGATTCCGCGGTCGAGGAACGGCACCGCGTAGGCGTCCATTTCCTCCTTTGTCGAATCCAGCCCGACGCACATGATCAGAACCGGGGGGCGCTCCGCACCCAGAGGTTTGCGCAGGTTCGCTTTCAGGGTCGTTCCTTCATACGGAATCTCGACGCGTTCGCCGGGCGGACGCATATGAGGCAATGCCGTCCGGTGACAATCCACCGCCTTGTCATGGGCCGCACGCATCTGCACCGGATCGTGCATGAAGAGGAACTTGCCGAAATGGTAGCAGACAGCCGCGGTTTTCAGGTGATCCGCCGCCGACAGCGTGTATCCGTCCGCCAGCGCGATGCGTCCCATGTCTTCGTGGATGGCGGCGCGGGCCGACCAGGCTGCGCACCAGTCGTCCCAGGCGGAGATCGCCGCAGTCACTTCCTGAAAATCGGTCAGCGGCACGCCATTGGCGACCAGTCGCGGGGCCCAGTGCTGCAGCGCCGCTGCGACGGTGGTATCGTTCATGTTCGCTCCCTCCTGCTCGCGCCCGATCCTTTGTCGGGTAATTTTGTTGCCGATGAAATGCACACAGATCAAGGCCGGTTACAACCTGTCACGATAGGGTAAGGGACGGTAGGTAGATTTCCCCATTAGGGATCGGCAGGTTTTTCGGAGCGGAGGCCACATGACGACCAGAAACCTCGATCATCTGTTCAAACCGCGATCGGTTGCGGTGATCGGCGCGAGCAACCGCGACGGCTCCCTTGGCGCCGTGCTGACCCGTAACCTGCTGCGGGGCGGCCTCGACCGTCACCCTGGTTTCGCTCGACCTCCGCGCCGGGAGATAGCCAGCCCTATTTCATGGTCGGCATGGTGAATTCGGCGCCGGCACGGAGACCTGTCGGCCAGCGCGACGTAATCGCCTTCTGGCGGGTATAGAACCGCACGCCTTCGGGACCGTGCATGTGGATGTCGCCGAACAGGGAACTTTTCCAGCCGCCGAAGGAATGGAAGGCCATGGGCACCGGGATCGGCACGTTGACGCCGACCATGCCGACCTGGATACGGTTGGTGAATTCGCGCGCTGCATCGCCGTCGCGGGTAAAGATCGACACGCCGTTGCCGAATTCATGATCGTTGATCATCTGTACGGCATCGTCGAATTTCTCCGACCGGACGACCGACAGCACCGGCCCGAATATCTCTTCCCTGTAGATACGCATGTCCGTGGTGACGTTGTCGAACAGGCATCCGCCGATGAAGAATCCGTCTTCATATCCCTGCAGCGAATAATCGCGCCCGTCCACGACCAGATCGGCGCCCTCTTCCACGCCGATATCGACATAGCCTTTCACCTTCGCCAGGTGGTCGCCGGTCACCAGCGGGCCCATATCCATTTCGTTATCGGTACCGGGACCGATTTTCAGCGCCTCGACCTTGGGTTTCAGCAGCTTCATCAACTGTTCGCCGGCATCGCCGACCGCCACCGCGACCGAAATCGCCATGCAGCGTTCGCCGGCGGAGCCGTAGGCAGCCCCCATCAGCGCGTCCGCCGCCTGTTCCATATCGGCATCGGGCATGACGACCATATGGTTCTTGGCGCCGCCCAGGGCCTGCACGCGCTTGCCGTTCGCGGCCCCGGTCGAATAGATGTGCTGCGCAATCGGCGTCGAGCCGACGAAGCTGATCGCCGGCACATCGGGATGGGCGAGGATCGCGTCCACCGCTTCCTTGTCGCCGTTGACGACGTTCAGCACGCCGTCGGGCAGGCCGGCCTCGGTCGCCAGTTCGGCGAGCAGCAACGCGCAGGACGGGTCTTTCTCCGACGGCTTCAGGATGAACGTGTTGCCGCAGGCGATGGCCATCGGATACATCCACATCGGCACCATCGCCGGGAAGTTGAACGGCGTGATCCCGGCGCAGACGCCGACCGGCTGGCGGGTGGTCCACGCATCGATGCCGCGCCCGACCTGTTCGGTATATTCGCCCTTCAGCAGCTGCGGGATACCGCAGGCGAACTCGACGACCTCCAGCCCGCGCGTCAGCGATCCCCCGGCATCGGACAGCACCTTGCCGTGTTCGGCGGTAATCACGGCCGCCAGGCGGTCCGCGTTGTCCTCGATCAGGGTTTTGTATTTGAACATGATCCGCGCGCGGGTCAGCGGCGGAGTGGCTGCCCAGTCCGGGAACGCGGCCTTCGCGGCCTCGACGGCGGCGTTAAGCTCCGCGGCCGATGCCAGCGGCACCTGGGAGGCGACTTCGCCGGTCGCCGGGTTGTACACGTCGCCGAACCGGCCCGATGTGCCGTTCACATGCCGCCCGTTGATCCAGTGGGTCAGTTGCTTGGCCATTTTCGTCTCCGCTATCCAGATATGAATTCGTTGACACAGGTTTACGATACAAGACGGCGGGAGGCCAGCGGATCGGCGCTTTCTTGGCGGACGGGCGCGACGGGTTTATGATTTCCCGCCACCGGCCCGTTCCCGAAGGAAAATCCCATGATCACCGAAATCGTCTCTTTCAACAGAACCCCCGGCATGGACCGCGACGAAATGGTGCGCGATGCCGCCGGAACGTTCGATCGCTGGACCGATTTCCCGGGCCTGGTCCGCAAGATGTTCGTGCGCGATCCGGACACGCTCGTCACCAAGGGCATCTATCTGTGGGAAAGCCTGGAGGACGCCGACAAGGGCCATGACGCGGCGTGGCTGGAACGCGCCGAGGCCCACTGGGGCAACCGCCCGACCCTGGAACGCTACGACTGCTTTCTCATCCTCGAGAATCCCGGCGGCGAAATCACGGAATGCGCCGAGGGCTGATCAGCCCCCGATCGTCCACCCGACCGGCGCACCGGTGTCGAATGGCAGCACCTGTTCGTCGCCGACGGTAAGCAGCGCATCTGCCGGGCGCGTACCGCGGACCAGCGTTATCGTGTCCTTGTTGACGGGCAGGCCGTAAAACGCGGGCCCGTTGAGCGAGGCGAATGCCTCCAGTCGGTCCAGCGCGCCCTCGTCTTCGAAGACCTGCGCATAGACTTCAAGCGCCGACGGCGCGTTGAAAATACCGGCACAGCCGCAATCGGTTTCCTTGGCGGAGACCGGATGAGGCGCCGAATCCGTGCCGAGAAAGAACGACGCATCGCCCGACGTCGCGGCATCGCGAAGCGCCAGGCGGTGGCGTTCGCGTTTCGCCACCGGCAGGCAGAACATGTGCGGGCGCATCCCGCCGGCGAACAGGGCATTGCGGTTGATGACGAGATGATGCGGGGTAACGGTCGCCGCAACGTTTTCCCCGGCGCCGCGCACGAAATCCACCCCGTCGGCGGTGGTGATGTGTTCGAACACCACGCGCAGGCCGGGAAAATCCGCCAGTGTCGGGATCAGCACGCGCTCGATGAACGTCTTTTCGCGGTCGAAGATATCGACCGCCGGGTCCGTCACTTCGCCATGCACCAGCAACGGCATGCCGATGCGCTCCATGGCCGCCAGCACGCCCCGGATATTGGCGATATCGGTGACGCCATTGACGGAATTCGTCGTCGCCCCCGCCGGATACAGCTTCGCCGCCGTGAAGATGCCGTCGGCATGGCCCTGCTCCAGATCGGCGGGATCGGTCGCATCGGTCAGATAGGCCGTCATCAGCGGTTCGAACCGGGATTCCGGCGGCAGCGCGGAAACGATACGGTCGCGATAGGCCACGGCATCGGCCGCCACCGCGACGGGCGGCGTCAGGTTGGGCATGACGATCGCCCGGCCGAAAACGGCCGCCGTGAAGGGCAGCACCGCGCCCAGCATGGCGTCGTCGCGCAAATGAAGATGCCAGTCGTCGGGACGGCGGATTGTCAGCGTATTATCGTCGGTCAAAGGTTCTTCCCCCGCACGGTTCTCGCAGATCGAGGCGGCAATCTAGCGAATTCAGGTTCCCCAAGGAACTTGGGTTGCTTGAATACTTCCCGTTTACGCCATAAAAATTCACGTGGCACGTCATATCGGTGCGACATCGCGTGGTCATTAGTGTCTGGGGGAGGCTTTTCGGAAAATGCCGCGGATCGTATTCTGGAGTCTCCTCGGAACGGTCGTCCTGTCGCCGGTTCCGTTCGGATCGATCTATCCCTGGTCCTATTCGCTCATCGCCGTCGTCGTCGCCTTGCTGATCGGATTATGGACGGTCCACACGCTGTTCTCCCGGGCGCCACTTCCCATTCCTGTCCGACATGTTTCAGGGCCGGTCCTGCTGTTTGGCGGCGTAATCCTATGGGCCTGTATCCAGATGTCCCCCTGGACGCCCGCTTCATGGCACAACCCGGTCTGGGCAGAAACATCCCGGATACTGGGTCAGAACATCCCTGGGTTTATTTCCGTCGACCCCTATGCGACCGAAACATCCATCATGCGGTTATTGAGCTACGCCGGCATATTCTGGCTCGCGCTGCAGTTCGGCAAATCGACGCAAAGAGCGAAACAGGTATTTTACGTCATAGCAGTGTCCGGGCTTTTATATGCCTCTTACGGTATCGCTGTAGAACTGACCGGGATGAAGAAAATTCTCTGGTTCGACAAAGAGTTCTATCCCGACAGCCTGACCAGCACCTTCCGGTATAAAAACGGCTACGCGACCTATGCCGGCATGGGCCTCGTATGCACCCTCGCCCTGCTTGTCCGGAGCCTGGGCGACACCAATTTTTCGGCGCTGGGCGCACAGGAAAAAGCCCGCGTTCTGATCACGCTCCTGTTCGAACGGGTCTGGTTTCTGATTGTCGGACTGGTCGCCCTTTTTTCGGCGCTTCTTCTATCGGATTCGCGGGGCGGAATGCTGGCCGGCCTGATTGCGGGCGGCGCTTTCTTTGTGGCACTGAGCCTGGCCCGAAATCTGATGATCCCGTTCCGACGGGCATTCGTCAGGGCGCTCGCCCTGGCTGCGATCGCATTCGTGTTCATAGGCGGCGGCGCTATTTTCGACCGGCTCGCAAATTCCGGCGCCGGCTCCCGTACGTTGATCTACGCGAAAACGATCGAAGCCATCCGAGAGCACCCGTTCCTCGGCTGGGGGCTGGGCACGTTCGAGCCGGTATTCGCGACGTACCATCCACCGGAAATCGCCACCAGGATCATCCGTGCCCATAACGAGTACCTCGACAATGCACAGGGTCTCGGGATTCCCGCAACCGTAGCCCTGGTCGCCTGCTTCATCTGGCTCGCCTTCATCTGTCTTCGCGGGGTTCGGTTACGGAAACGGAATCACTACTTTCCAGCCGCGGGGTTCGCGGTCCTCGTTCTGGTCGGACTGCACAGCATTGTCGATTTCACGCTCCAGATTCCGGCCGTGGCGGCGACGCTCGCGCTTGTCCTCGGAACATGCGTTGCGCAATCCCGTAGCAGCAGCGATCCAAACGCCTGAATGTCCGTTACGAACGGAACCTATTGCGGCTTTACAGGTTGAAGGCGCATCTTCCCCAGACCGGCTTCCAGGCTTCTCAACATTGCCGGTTCGATCGCCAACGACCACCTGATGATATCGGTGTAATTCGGGTTTCTCGCAAGTGCGGTCAGCCTGCGCGGATTCAGCCGCCATACCTGCACAAATTGCGATCTTAAGGCGCCCCGTTGCGCAGACGGAATCTGCCGCCAGTGCCGCAAGATCAACTGCAATCTGACCGGCACCAGCGACAACGCATATTCCTGGAGCTCGACGCTGCGCAGAATCGCCGCCCGCGAAGACGCTGACATCCAACGGTCCCGCGTGTAGTCCGCATAGCTCAGCGCCCACCACACGCGCGACTGCATCGGACGCCATGAAAGTTCGCGAATGGCGGCATCGTGCATCCGCGCAGCCGCTGCCACGCGCTTGTCGACATCCGCAATCCGCAGCAATTGAGTGTACATCGTGATCGCGGCCAGACTGTAGGGCTGCGCCGGCGTCATGGCGATCAGGCGTTCAAAATTCTTCGCCAATCCGGTTGCCGCCTCCCGGTCGAGGGCACGGATCCGGGGAGATCCCGCAATCTGCCTGTCGAACGGCATTGCGATATAGGCCGCGCCAAGCCTCGGCATGGCCAGCCATAACAGGCTCCCCGCCAGCAGGGCGCAGACTGCGACAACAGGAATGACGGAAAACGCCCGTTTCAACTCGCCTGTCCGATCAATGGCTAGTCCGAATAGTATTTCTTATACGTGCCATGATAATAGCCGGAATCGCCGTATCCGTATCTCGAATGCTTCTTCACATTGACCTGGGACAGGACCACGCCGGCAAGGTCGCAGCCGGCTTCGATCAGCTGTTTCAGCCCACGGCCGGCGACTTCCCGACGCGTCTCGACCCAGCGCACGACAAAAATCGTTTTATCGACGGAGCGGGTCAGAATTCTGGAATCGCTGACCGCAAGCACCGGCGAGGTGTCGATTACGATAAAATCAAAACCACTGCACAGGTTGCCGAGCAGGGACGCAAACTGGTCGGAAGAAAGCAGCTCGGTCGGGTTCGAGGGTGAACCCCCGGCCGTGAGAACGAACGCCCCGCTCGCCTCGTCGCGCTGAATGGCTTCTTCAAGGCTGGCTTCATTCGTCAGCACCTGGATCAGGCCCGGCCCCGGCCGCATCCCCAGCAATCCGTGAATCTGCGGCCGGCGCAGATCGCAGTCCAGCAGGAGAACCTTGTTCGTTCCGGTGCGCGCGACAAGACGCGCCAATGACAGTGAAATCGACGTTTTGCCTTCGTTGGGCAGTGAAGACGTGACCATTACCGTTTTCGGCGGGCGGTCGATATTCGACAACAATATGGTGGCATGCAACGCGCGTATCGATTCACCGAACGCCGACCGCGGCTGTTCGACAATCAGGTCATGGGGCGCTTTGCCCAGTTTCGTCATGCCCCTGATCGAAGGGACCAGCCCGAGCGCAACAACACCCGTCTGGTCTTCGATCTGATCCATGCTGCGGAAACCCCGGTCAAGCGCCTCGAGCAGGACGACGAGCGCGATTCCGACGCTCGCCGACAAAAATATCGCGATAAAGAAAAGCAGCCTTTTCTTCGGCGCCGAGGGCGCCCCCGGCGTGTCCGCCCGGGAAATTATACGGGCATCGGGACGCTGGAAATCCGTCTGTTCGCGTGTTTCCTTGAACCGCGTCAGAAACGTTTCGTACAGCGTCCGGCTTGCTTCGGCCTCGCGCTGCAATGCCCGAAGCTGAACTTCACTCTGATTCACGACGGATACCCGTTGTTCCATCTGACCCATCCCGCGCGCGAGCTCGTTTTCCCGCGCCCGGGAAACCGCAACCTCGTTTCGCAGGCCCTGGACGATCTTTTTGACCTCGGATTCGATCTTGGCCTTGAGGTCCGCGATCTCCGCCCGGATGTTCAACATCTTGGGATGCTTTTCGCCGAATTCCTGCGAAAGTTCCGCAGCGCGCCGTTGAATCTCGGCTTCCTGGCTGCGCAAATCCTGGATCAGCCGCGAACTGAGAACCTCCGCCACCGATTCCGCGCCGCTGGCACCCTGAAGAAGACTCTCCACCTGGCGTAGTCTTGCATTCGCTTCGGCGCGGGCGCTGCGGGCGACGATGAGCTGCGAATTCAGCTCCGACAATTGCTGCGACGCGATCGTTACGCCCTTGCCCTCGACCAGGCCCGACGTTTTACGAAACTCCTGAACGGCCCGCTCCGACTTGTCCACTTCGGCGCGCAGGCCGGTCAGGCGTTCGTTCAGCCATTGCGCCGCCCGCCGGGTCGCCTCGAACTTCGCTTCCAATTGTTCGACGATGTAAAGATCGGCGACCGTATTCGCGATAGCCGCCGCCCGTTGCGGATTGCCGTGGATAATTGAAATCTCGATAACGCGCGACCGCCCGACCCGCGAAACCAATAGCCGGGCCAGCAGGCCGTCGATAATCGAAACCCTTTCCCGGATAAGCTTTTCCTCTTCGGTGGGCGGCACCTCGTCTGTTTTCAGGGACAACCGTTCGAGCAACCCGTCCGGCAGCAGGTTCTTGAGGCTCAGCGCATCCTTCAGCTTGCTGCGGAATGTCGGCGGTTTGAGGCGGCCGTTGAATTCGGGGTCCTCGAACAGTTTGAGCTTCTTCACGACCCGTTCCGCAAGGCCGCGCGACCGAAGAACCTGGATTTCGCTTTCGATCGTCTCCTGATCCGCAGGCAGGCCGGACAGAACGGCTTCAAGATTTACCGCCTGGTTTTCTCTCGGATCCACCATGACGGTTGCCGTCGCGGTATATCTCGGCGCCATCTGAACGATCACCAGGGCGGCGATGAACGTGCCGATCAGGGTGATCGACGTCAGCAGCCATTTATGGCGCCAGACTTTGCGGAAGACCTCGCGGACATCAACGGTATTGGTGCTTCTCGCGAACAGAAGCCCTCCTGCCGGGGTCGGGCGGGCGGCCTCGACGTCCCGCTCAGCACTGTTCCCGGAAGACGTCAAAACGCCGGACCGGATGGTCTATGCGGTGTCAAAAAAATCTCTCCGGCACTTCGATCACGTCGCCGGGGAGCACCGACGTATCGTGATTGGCGGGCCGTTTGACCCGGTCCCGGTCGGTCGCCCGAATGATGAGCAACCGGTTCTCCCTCGCCCTATATGTATATCCTCCGGCAAGCGCCACCGCGTTAACGACGGTCATACCGTTCACATAAGGATAGCTGCCGGGCCTCTTGACCTCGCCGATGATATAAAACGGGCGGTAGTTCATCACCTCGGCGCTGACCCTGGGGTTTTTCAAGTAGTCGGGTTTGAGCGCGCGGATGATGTTGGCTTCGAAATTGCGTAACGTCTTTCCGCCGGCGGCGATATTTCCAACCAGCGGCAGGGAAACAAACCCCGATCCGTCGACCGTGAACTTGCCGGACAGGTCCTGCTGGCCGAACACGGTCACGCGGACCTCGTCGCCGGAGCCGAGCCTGTATTCCGCGATCCCGCCGTTTTGCGCGGATGCGGATATCGCGGCGACCACCGACAGGAACAATCCCACGATAGCCGACTGAATAAACCTAGAACGAAACATCAGTGTTCCCTTGGCCAACGCCCGGGCGAAAGAAACTGTGGGGCAGGCTACAATTGCCCTCTGATCTTAAACAGAACCTTGTTGGTGTCGTAATCCGAATTGGCCGCGTTCGATTCCCGGGTCGCGTAATCGTAATCAAGTGTGAGATAGACGTAACGATTGAGCATATACTTTGCCCGAACGCCGGCGCGAATATATTCGTCTTCGCGGTTCGTTCCCTTGAACTCGTCGCGCGATACGCCAAGCCGGCCCGTCAGAATAAGGTTTCTCAGCAATTCGTGATCCACCGACGCATTGACCGCCGTCGACAGGTTGCCCGACGAGCTCACCAGTGTGGTTTCAGAAACGCCGCGTTTCACGCCACCCTTTACGGTGGTCAGCGCCGTCGCGTTCCATGTGAGGTCAACACCGGCCGAAAATTCATCTACGGAATTCAGCGACGCCGCTTCGTAATCGCGGCTGATATAGCCGACGAAGACGTCACCGAACAGCAGCCCGCTGATATCGATCCGCGCGCCGCCCCGGATTTCATATCCCTCGTTATCGCGATTTACCCCGGCGTCGTCGACGGCGCTGTCGTAATCGATCGAGGTCAGGATAACCTGCGCAAAGGCATTGTATTCAGGCAGGATTTCATACTCGCCCCGGACGTCCAGTTTGTACTCGTCCCGGTCACGGTCGTCATTGTTGGTTACACCGGCCGTGGTCGCTACATCGTCGAAATCGCGGCGCCGCAGAGTGCCCCTTGAATCCAGGGAAACGCGGTTCCACTTGTTCCGGAAACCGGCATCCAGAGAGATGACATCGTATTCGGTCGGCGTCAGACCGTTGGCGTCATCAACGGATCCGCGGTCTTCGACGCTCTTTTCATATCCGATAAGGCCCGAAACGCTCGTATCGCGCTGAATGTCCAGGCGCCCGTCCGTGCTGAGCTTGTATTTTTCGTTGTCTTCCTTGTCGTTAGTTGCGTAACGGACGATATCGCCCGACCCGTTGAAGCGAAGCGAATGGGTGCTCCAGTTCGACAGAACGCGAACGGCCGGGGTCACTGTGGTGATGAAGTCGTCGATCGTTCCGGTCTGATCGTTGAAAATATTGTCTTCGTAGGTTTCGCTGACCTCGACGGAGGGGAAGACTGTGAAGCCGCCCCTTTTTACGCCCAGGGCATCCAGTTCGGGACGCTCGCGGCCACCCACGGTCGTCGTACGGCTGTCGGTCTGCGCAAATGCCGGCGCGAAATCCGCTGTAATAGCGAACATTGCGACTGCTGCGATCACGCAAATGTTGCGATTCTTGGTTAATGACGGCAACTAACGATCCCCCTGATAAGTACCAAGCGCATACAGCACAAACATAGTTTAAAATTAGTTAACGTTTTTCGCGAGTCAGTGCAACATGTACTTGAATCCAAAGGAAAAGTTGCAGATGACGCGTGACATCTAAGTCACAAAGATAACGGACCGGCGATCCGCCCCGATCAGGAACCTGTGATATCGCCTTCGCTGAGTTCAACAACGTCGAAGACATCTTCCTCGACCACAACAACGGTCGTGTTGTCCGCCCCCCCCGCGGTTTCGATCTCCGCGACGACCACGGTAAGGCTGGCCTGAAGATCCGGCGCTGCATCGCCCATCGCCGCGACGATATCCGCCGCCGCCGCCGCATTCACCGTGGCGAGTCCCCGCGCCGCCGCCGTTGCCTGCGCCGCCTTCTGTACAGGCGACAGGTTCGACGCCGCAATAACGGTCGCCGCCGCCCGGCCGATCTCGACGGCAAGCCCCGGATTGGCCTCGGCCGCCCTGGTCGCGATTGCGCCGGCAAATGCCGGATTCGCGGCGAGAACCCGGCTCAGCGCCGCGGCAATCTGTGCCGGAGAGCCCGCAGCCATCGCGATATCGATCTGCGCCTGTAACACCGCCGGCAATTGCAGTTGAGTCTGTGCCTGGGCGTTCTGCTGCGTGAATGTGACGGCCAGCAAAGCGATCGCGGCAATAGCGGCGATACGCCGAATACGTGAAAACATGCAAATCCTCCTGACGGGCGAACCGCCGGTTTTACAGTCATGTCGGCGGAATACTACCAAAGTCCCTAAATTGTACCAAACATTTATTCGCCGCCGTCAGCGACACATTATAGAAACCGGTTATGGTAAACAGAACTGGTTAATCATTGCGCCCATCCCTCTATTATATTTGGCGCGCGCATATGGCGCGGATCGCTGCAATTGCCTATTTAGGGTGGTGATATTACGTCGGTTCCCGTCAGGCGGGTGCCGTGCGCCCCGTTCATGAAGTCGATTATGAGATCAATGCAAAGACCGTTCCGAACTGCGTTCCGCCACGTCGCCCTGTGCCCCGCATTCATAATCCTTCTGCTCATACTGGCGGCGCAGCCGGCAGTGAGCCCGGATGTCCGCGCCCAGGCGCCGGAGGCGGCGGCGCAGGCCGGACTCCAGCAGGTACAGCAGATGCTCGCGTCGGAAGGCTTCGACCCCGGACCGGCCGACGGCCTTATGGGACGACAGACCGTCCGCGCGTTAATCGCTTTTCAGCGGCAGCAAGGCCTGCCCCAGACAGGCCGGGCGGATCCCGCCGTAATCGAAAGATTGCGGCAGATAACGTCTGCAAGAACGGCATCGAACACCGCCGCTGCTGCGGTCGCTTCCACGCAGGGGTCGGCGACCGCTCTGCGCGGTTCTGCAAATATTCCTTCGGCGAACGCCGTTCCGGCGCAGTCCGGGGCCGGCGCGGCGGCGCTTTTGACCGGTTCCCGCTGGGTAATGATCGACCGGTCCGGCAGCCGTCAGATTATCCGGCTTCTGCCATCAGGCGAAATCGCGGATGCGCCGATGCCCAATTTCTGGAAATGGCGCCGCAACGGCGACATTCTGACAATCGAATTCGATAACGGGGCCGGCGGCTGGGTTACCCGCACCGGCCGGTTGACGACCCCCGACCGGATCGAGGGCCGGGCCGAAAGCTCGCACGGCCTGACATGGACATGGACAGGACACCGGCAGAAGAACCGGCCTTAAAATACTGCGACGCGCCCGCCGCTAAAATGCGCCTTTGGCCGATACCACTGCCGGAAAGGTTCTGAACAGAATGTACACATCCAGCCACAGCGACCAGTTGCGGATGTAGTAGGTATCCAGCTTTTCGCGGTCGTCCACGCTGCCCTGGCTTCGTTTTTCGACCTGCCACAGCCCCGTTATCCCGGGCGGCACGCTGCACCGCAGATTTACGTAGTCGGGATCGACCCATTCAAGTTCATAGACCGCCAGCGGCCGCGGTCCGACCAAACTCATTTCCCCGCGCAGCACGTTCAATAGCTGGGGGAGCTCGTCGATGCTGCTGCGGCGCAGAAAAGCCCCGACGAACGGAATAATCCTGGGATCGTCCCTCAGTTTGAAATTCCTGAGCCACTCGACCCGCCGTTCCGGGTTTTCGTCCAGAAACCTTTGCAAACGGTCTTTGGACTTCGGGTGCATCGTGCGTATTTTAAGCATCGAAAACGGCCGCTTGCCGCGCCCGGCTACTTCATGCCGGTAAAACGGCGGTCCGGGGCTTATGAGCATTATCGCGGCGCATGCGAACACCAGCAGTGGCAGGCTGAAAGCCAGCAAAAAACTGCCCAGAACAAGATCGGCAATCCTTTTGATCATGCTGTTCCGCCGCAGCAGAAGATTCTTCTTCACGTCCAGGACGAGGACGCCGTTCATATCGCGCGGCGTCACCCAGGATGTCTGCAACTCCCTGAATTCCGGCAGGATCAGCACCTGCGGAAAAGGCAGCTTCGCGCACAGCTCGGCAATCTGATCGCCATTCAGCTCGGGCATCGCAACCGCTGCCGTCTTGATCCGCCGCGCCCACCAATCGGCATCCTTGACGGTCCCGATCACCGGCACCCCGTCGATATCGGTGCCGACCAGAGCGGAATCGAAATCCAGGATTCCGATCGGAGTGTAGCCGATCTTGTCGTCGCGGGCGATAATCTGGATAAGCTGTTCGGCAGCGCCTCTGGCGCCGATCAACAGCAGAGGCGTGCCCCAGATGCCGGAACGAACGAACAACCGCCGCGTCGCGCCGAACACCAGGGGCAGAAGAACGATCGCAATCGCCCAGGTCGCCAGCAACACGCCGCGCGACCATTGGCCTTGCTGAACGAGGTAGTCCCAGCCGATCAGGCTTGCGAAGACGACCGTGGTCATGGTCACGACCCGGCGCATACGCTCGACATCGTTCATCCCGTATCCAGGGTAAACGCCCGACAGGAGCAAGGTGACAGGCACGATCAGCACGCCCGTGGCAAGGCCGATGAAAGTCTGAGCGTCGTAGGCATACGGAATCCAGTCGGAAACAGCGACGCGTACACCGAATCCCAGCGCAAGGCAGAACTCAAGAACAAGAATATCGATGGCGACCAACAGCCAAACGAGCCATTTGCGATCGCGAAAACTCAAAGCGAGTTTTTCCGACGACTCTTCCGTCACGGAATCAGGCCATTTCTTTCCATAGCATTCCGCATCTCAAATAATTCAGTATCTTTGACAAATTTTCTACCATAACGCGCAAGTAATCCACACCGGTTTTTGGCTGCCGATGCGTCTATAAAGCGCAGTTGTCATCATATGAATGCTTTGATGATAATACATTTGTTGTACCGATTTTAGCGAACCGGCAGTATCCGGTCGTCTGTACTAACGGAATCCGGACGTCCGGATGCCTACACGACCTTCACGTTCCCGAAATCGCCGCTTCCCGCCGCCGCGATTTCCGCGCGATTTCGTCGCGATACAACTCCACCCATCTGGGGACGAGCGCGCCTGCAGAAAATTCCTGTTCGACACGCCTGCGGGCAGCGGCACCGATCCGTCCGCGCAGATTCTCATTATCCGCGAGCTCGGCGAGCACCCTCAGGTAATCCTCATCGTCGTCGATCAGAAATCCGCTTTTCCCATCTTCGATCACATCGGCGTTGCCAACGATATTCGACGCAACCACCGGCAATCCCAGGGCCATGCCCTCGAGCACGACAAGTGGAAGCCCCTCCCATTTCGACGGATGCAACTGAACGTCGACCGCCGACATCAGGTGAAGCGCCTCGCCTCTCGGCATCCATCCCGGTGTCTCGATCCTGGGATGACCGTCCAGAACTTTGCGCAGTTCGCCGTCTCCGATCCATATCCAGCGCCAGTCCGGGGGCGACCGGAGTGCAAGCGCACTGACCAGTTCTGGATTCCGCGCGTAATTTATCAACCCGACCGTTACGATGGTGAAAGGGTGCGGCGCACCGCCGTGTGCGGACCGGGTGCCGTCCCCGCCTATATCCGCCAGGTCGATCCCGTTACTGATCAGCTTCCGCCGGCGCGTCAGGCGTTCCACGCCGGTAAATTCACGGCCTGAACACGCAACGATCGTCCCGCCGAAACGGGCAAGCAGATATTCCAGGACAAAGTATATCCGCCGCCGCAGCCCGGACACATCGGCACGATAGAACGGCAGACCGCGCGGCGAATAGACCGCCGGTATTCCCAGCATGCGGGCGGCTATGCGCCCGATAAACCCCGCTTTCGCACAGTGGAGATGCACGATATCCGGCCGCTCCCGCCTGAGGATTCCGTACAGCCGCCGGAACGCGCGCCAGTCCGTCGCCGGGGATATTTCCCTGGGGACGTCCCACTCGAAGAATTTGACGTTCTCCGGATAATCCTCGAGATCCGCCGCCGGATACGGGCCGCGAAAATCGCGGACGATCGCGACTTTGTGGCCCATCGACCGCTGACAGGAAACGATCTGCCGGACCGACGTATAAACGCCACCCCCGAATCCCGTCACGACATGGCAGATATTCATGGGAGGCTCGGACATTTTCATTGTAGTGGCTGGTTCACGATGCGTCGGCGATCGGCTGACGTGTCAGGCCAGACGGGGACTCAGCATCCGAAGGCCCACGGTCGCTTTCATTTTGAACTGCCGCCACGACCGCGTGCGGAGCGTTTCCCGGAGAATCAGACGCGGCGACGAATAGAATTTGCGCAAAGCCCTGCTTTGCAGTTCGCGCAGTTGCTGACCGTCGAGATATTCGTTCGCGGTGTGAAGCTTGAAATCGGGGTTTGGCGACCGCGCGAATTCGCCCCAGTAATCGTCCTGGTCAGGATTTTCCGCGAGCCAGGTTTCATACAGCTTTGTCTTGGGAAACGGCGTGCAGATGGAAAAATTCGCGTGATCGGGACGAAGTTCGCGGGCAAAACGGATCGACTGTTCCATTTCGTCCGGCGTTTCGGTCGGGATGCCGATCATCATATAGGCATATGTACCGATGCCCGCCTTCCGCGTCATCGCGAAGGTTTTTCGCACCTGATCGAGAGTGATGCCTTTCTCGAGCAGATCGAGCAGCCGCTGGGATCCGCTTTCGACGCCGTAATGGATACGCGTGCAGCCCGCCTTTTTCAGCCAGCCGAGCATTTCCTCATCGACGGAATCGACGCGCGAACTGACTTTGAAGGTGATATTCAGTTTTTCGTCGACCAGGCGTTTGCAGACGTCGAGAACGCGATCGCGGTTGATCGTGAACGTATCGTCGACAATGAAGAACTCGTTCACATCCATCGCCTTGAGATGCCGGATCTCTTCGACGATGCGCTCGCCGGTCCGGTATCGATAGGGGGTCATCCGGATATCGCAAAACGTGCATTTTGCCGGACACCCGCGGGACGTCTGGATCGACGCAACCCGGCCGGTATCCGCGAGCACGACACTGTATTTATCGAAATCGAGCAGGTCGTGCGCCGGCAAGGGAAAGGCGTCGAATTCCGTCCGGGTGATCATCCGGCGCGGCTTGTTCATAAACGCCTCGCCGGTTGCCGACATCCAGCCGAGGCCGTCGATGGCGGCAAGACGGTCTTCGTATCCGGGCGCACCGGCCTGCATTGCGGATACGAGTTCCGAGAATGTCAGTTCGCCGTCGCCGAAGACGACAAAATCCACCACCGGCAGCGCAAGCGATTCATTCGGATAGATCGTTGCATGAAAACCGCCGAAACAGATCCTGGTCGCCGGGCTCGCCTTGCGGATACGTTCGGCCGCGTCCAGACAGTCGAGCACGTTGAATGTGAGAACGCTGAAGCCCACCAGATCGGGCTTGGTTTCGCCTATGTGACGCTCCAGGTCGTCCAGCGACCAGCCGTCGGCAAGACAGTCGAGTATCTTCGGCTCCACGCCGGTCGCATCGCGCACATATCCGCCGACATAGAGCAGTCCGAGTTTCTGGCGAAACTCCCTGCCCTTCTCGATTTTCGGAGAAACATTGGATTCAATGTAATGGTTCTCCGGGGGTATGATAAAAAGGACCGAAACCATCGGTGTGCCCTTTAAATTCAGAATTATCCACCGTTTGCCGCAACACAAATACCAACGCAGTATAACATACTTAACGGCCTGTTTTCCGCTGCCGCCGACGATCCCGGTCGTCGGTTATAAAATTCCGGCACAGCGTTCATGACGCTTTAAATCAGGATAGCATAGTATAGGTTGCAGGTCGTTAAATTTTAAGATGAAGAGACCGTCCCGTTTATTCTCAGGTTTGCGGCGCCGGCATAATAAAACCCGGGGCGTTACAGTCCGGGCCGGGCGTCGCGTATCCGCCGAGGAAGCATGCCGCGCGTGTCGTCTGCAAACGGCTTGACCGCGGGCGGGCGAAAGAACGACAACCGGCGTATCGGCACCGTTCAGGGGAAACACCGTGAAATTCGGACCAGGCCGCGAAGGATCGTCGCTTTTCAGGTCGGGGAGCACCCTGATGAGCGCTCAGTTCGGAATCACCGCACTCGGTTTCCTGCAATCGATCATGGTGACCCGCGCGCTGGGCGCATCCGGTTTCGGTATCTGGGCGATCGTCCTGGCGACGAACGGTCTTGTTCTCAGCTTTCTGGCGTTCCGTACGCCGGATGCACTTACGCGCTTCTGGAAGGATTCCAGGATCAGCGCGGCGCCCGAACTGCGCGGCGCGCTGCTGGCGTCAGCATTGGCGACGGAGGCAGCGACGCGCTTACTCGCCTTTCTGATCATCGTGGGACTTGCACCGGTCATCGCGGCTTCGTTTCTGGACCAGCCGGCCATTACCGCCGTGTTCGTCATACAGGGAATATCGACCCTGGCCACGATCACGCGCGAAACATGGTTCGTCCTTTTGCGGGACGAGAGACGTTTTCGCCGGATCGCGACGGTCGAGTTCGGAACGCACGCCCTCCAGGTGGCACTATTGACCGTGGTCTGGACACAGGGGGAGCTGACGCTGACGAGCCTCGCGATCATCGTCGCCGGCGCAAGCGTCTGCCGCGCCGGTATTCAGGTCTGCGGCATACTCAGCTATATCCGCCGTTACGATCTCGCCGGCACCGTCAGCATACGAAGCGCATGGCGGATGCGCGGACGGCTGGCCGGTTTCTGGAACCTGATGTTCGTCGGGTACCTTTCCGGCTCATTAACCACCCTCGTCAAGCAGGGCGATGTGATCGTCCTGGGATATTTCGTCGATGCGCGCGAGGTCGGACTGTACCGGCTCGCGAAACAACTCGTCGGCCTGATCCAGATGGCGCTAGGCAATTTTTCCTCCGTCCTTTACCAGGATTTCAACGAGCAGATTCAGCGGGGAGAAAGCGTGCTCCTGCGTACATCCATAATCTCTATCGCCAGAATCTGGACCCCGATAGCCTTGGTGGGAATCGGGATCGGCGCGGTGTTCGCAGACCCGGTCGTCCCGCTGGTGTTCGGTCGGGAATTTCAGCCTTCGGTCCCGATCCTGCATATACTGCTTGCCGGCGCGACACTCGGCATCTGTTTATTCTGGGTTCACCCTTTACTGATCGCGACGGACCGGGCGCGCGCATTTCTGAACTGGGTATTCGGGCTCATTCTGGTTACCCTGCCGGCGATGGTCTTCGGTGCCGCATATGCTGGCGCCCACGGCATGGCGATCGTCATTGCCGTCCACTGGACGGCCGCTCAATGCGCGCAGGCCCGGCTTGTTTTCCCGGCACTCAAACGAAATTAATCAGACCTTGATGCTATAAAACTCCCGCATCCAGTCGATCGTGCGCCTGATCCCCTCTTCCAGCGTAACCGTCATCGTGTGGTTCAGATCGCGCACGGATTTATCCACATCCACCTTCTTCGTCCGCGTCGTAAGAATTTCGCTGTCCGCATAGGTGATCAGTTTCGGATCGGCCCCCGTGTAGTCCCAGATAACCCTGGCCAGGGTTTCGATGTCATGTTCCTCCAGCCCGCCGATATTGTAGGTTTCGCCAGGTCTGAAGTTGTCGACGATGTTGGATAGCGTCCGGCAGGTATCTTCCAGATAGGTCGATGATCTCTCATGCCCCTGGTAAACGGTGATCGGCATACCGTTCAGCGCGTGATAGCAGAACTTGGCATTGACGCTCCGGTAGGGATGATACCATTCGCCGGGTCCATAGGTGTTGAACAGGCGAACCACCACGGTCTCGGTGTTGTTCTGAATCGCCGAGTTGCGAATCTGCATCTCGTTGACCCACTTGGACATAGCGTAATCGTTGAGTTGCTTGATCTCGACCGTGTCCATCACGTCTTCGCTCATGATGCCGTCGTAATCGCCATAGACCTCGGAAGACGAAAAATGGATGAGCCTGAAGCCAAGCCGCTCCTGGAGGCGGATGACGTTCTTGGTGCCGATTGCGTTTGACGTCCAGACCTGTTCGTAAAAGTCCTCGCCGTTCCAGCGGCCGAATTCCGCCGCTGTGTGATAGACGTAATCGAACGGGCCGGCCTTTTCGAAAACGCGTTCGAGTTCCCTGAAATTGGCGACATTGCAGCGGGCATAGCGGAACGGCCCGGCCGACATTTCATGCTCCCAGCCGACTTCGCCGACGGCATGGCGGATATCGATCTGAAAAACCGAATGACCCGCGGCCTCGAGCATCTCGACCAGATAGGAGCCAACGACGCCCTTGCTGCCCGTAACAAGTATTGAAGCCATGAACGATTTCCCCGATTTCTGACAGCAGAGACTACTGGTTCAACGCATGCCGGTACCGGAGAACCTGCAAACAAACAGATGTTCCATCGACCGAAAGTTTGACCGAGGCGGCCTGATCCCGCTTCTGCGGAACGCCTGAACCGGGCCTCGGCAAACCACTTTCCCGTGACTTGGGGCATCTTCTCGCACAAGATTTCTGACAGTTGAAGGCAATTTCCCGATGTCGCGATTGCAAACAGCCATCCCGGTTTCGAACGCCACTCAGCCGGCCGGCCCGCCCCCCGGGTCCGAAACCACCGTCCGAGCCGCCAAAACCGCCGGCCGCCATCATTCCGACTCCCGGAGGCAAAACCCCGACCTTTCGCTCGCCCTGCTCGTTACCCATCGTATTTTACGGCGCCTTGCGGGCGCGAAAAACGATGTGCCGCCCCCACAGAAAATTCCGGCGCGACAGGCACCGTTCGATCGATATCGTCAGGCGGCGGAGCGGACCGATATGAAGCGGCACTTTCAGCAATGTGTCGAACCACGGACCGTCTATAAAAGACACCACCGTCATCCTTTCGATCACCATCCCCCTGGCCCCGAACCAGGCGCGAATGCCCGCCGGCGTG
The DNA here is from genome assembly GCA_963974055.1 of uncultured Rhodospirillaceae bacterium. Lineage (GTDB taxonomy): Bacteria > Pseudomonadota > Alphaproteobacteria > MPNO01 > UBA830 > CAXBCP01. The sequence goes on along the minus strand of CAXBCP010000008.1, from coordinate 93,522 downwards.
TACTCCCGGACATGTGAATCGCCGTGCTTCGCCAATTCCTCGAGACTGAAGACCTCGATGGGCGAAAAGGAGCGCATGCCGATGCACCGCAATAATCTTCCCCACCACGTTCCGTCCGCATTCAGATTGGGCACCGATACGACAAGCGCGCCGCCAGGCCGGAGAACGCGCAGCAATTCGTCCAGCGCCGCATCCTTATCGAAAACATGCTCCAGCACTTCGCCGCAGATCAGCTTGTCGAATTTCCCATCTTCGAAAGGCAGGTCTTCGACCGCGGACATTGAAAACTCGGTGTTCCGGGCGCCGTATTTCGCCTTCAGGTCGTTCGCCGTATCGATAAAGGTCTGCGCAATATCGACGCCGTGAACCTTTTCCGCCGTCTTTGCCATCGCAAACACCTGACGCCCCGCGGAACAGCCGACATCGAGAATCACATCCGACGGCCCCGGTGCGGCGAGGTCTATCATCAGTTCTTCGCGCAGAAAATTGGTAAGGCCGATCCGATAATTCGGGGTAAACTTGGCGTTGAAATAGACCGAATCCCTGTTCTTCCCGAAACTGTCCCACATCCCCTTGTAGGTGTTCGATGTTTCGTTTTCAGTCGTCATCGGTTCAATGCCCCGCATAGCTTTGCCCCCAGCACAGGCCACGTAAATTCCCTTGCAACGACGCCCCGCGCCCGTTCGCCCAGGTCCGCGCGGGCCGCATTATCCATTTCATAGACCTGCGCGAATGCCGCTGCCAGGTTCGCGGCGATATCGTCCGTACCGATAACGATCGCCGCCTCCCGCAGCACGTCCTTCAGTTCGCCGACCGGCCCGACATCGGTGATAATGACGGGAATACCGGTCGCAAGGTATTCCGGCAGCTTTGACGGAAAGGCAAACTCCGTTACCGGGGTGCCCGGCCTCGGGATCGAGAGAACGTCCGAATTCCGGATCAGGTCGTTTGCCGTATCATGGGACACGTCGCACCGCAGATCGGTCACGTCCGTTAACCCCCGCTCCTTCAGATCGGCGCGGACCGTTTCTCCGTCGCCGCTTATGATCAGGTTGAGCCGCACCGGAACACCGCCTCCCCTGAGCGCAGCCGCCGCATCGAGAATATACGGCAAACCCTGATAGGCGCGGGCATTTCCCATATATCCGATCCGGAATGTTTTCCCGTCTCCCGGCCCCGCCGGCATCTGCTCGGGAAGCGCTGCATCGACGCCGCCGTATATGGGGATCCAGCGGATACGGTCCGAGACCGGTGCATAATAGCCGGTAAGCTTATCCGACACCGGAAAGACCCGGTCGTAAAAACACAGCAGGGACCAGATCCTGTATTTCAGGGACCGATACTGAAACGGTCCGACGGCGTTCGTCGCCCGCGCTTCCTCCGCGAGGACACCGTGCAGGTCGACGGCGATCCTGACCCGATTCAGAAATTTCAGGGCGACCGGCATCGCCAGCGAGGTCTCCGTCGCCGTCATGACCCAGTCGACCGCATTGTCGGCGACGAACTTCCGGAACATTCGAAGCCGGCCGATCCGGCCGTCGGCCGGATAAGTCACAAACCGCTCCGCAAGAGCATCGGGAACATCGCGCGCGCAGATCCACAGGTCGTGTTCCCTGTGAATCTGTTCGAGCAGCTTGACGATCCGGATCGGGGTACCCCGACGGGCATCTCGCAGCGAAATGTTGCAAATGAAGAAAATTCGACGTCGGATTTCCCTGGCCCCTATCGTGTTCGGCCCCTTTCAGCCCACCCTCAATATGCTCCCCGGACCGCCGCGGACGCAACCGGAGAGGTTATTTCCCGCCCGCGATGCGCGCCGCCATAAACGACAGGATACTCTCGGCCCTCGCCGCCCAGGAACGGGTTTGAACCTTCGCGAAGGCCGCCGCGGCAAGGCGCGCGCCAAGGGCCGTATCGTCGATCAGGCGGCCGATAGCGTTCGCCAGCGCCGGGGCGTCGTCCGGCGGAACAAGCAGCGCATCGCGGCCGTGTTCCAATACCTCTGTGACGACCGGCAATTCGGACGCAACGACCGGCCTGTTGCCCGCCATGTATTCGAACATTTTGAGCGGCGACGCGTAATAGGCGTAATGCTCCGTCCACGGAAACGGCATCAGCAGCATATCGGCGGCGGCCAGCCATTTGGGAATGTCGGTGACCGGTTGCTTGTCGAAAAACAGGAACCGGTCGGCCGGCAGGCCCAGTCTTTCGATCTGCGCGCGATAGGCGGCAACGCGGTCGAGCGGGCCGCCGATAAAGGCGAAACGAAGGCCCGGACGGCCCGCGACCAGATAACGCGCCGCCTCGATGACTCCGGGAATCCCCTTTTCCATTTCCATCGTGTGAAACCGGCCGATAAAGGCGGCGATCGTCGCATCCGGATCGAGCCCGAGCATCGCGCGCGCATCGGGCCGGCCGATATCGGCAACGAACGTCTCCAGATCGACGGCATCGGTCGCGACCAGCGTATGCTCCACCGGGATTCCCATCTCCACGAAGCGGTTCTGCATCGCCCCGGTCATGCAGACGACCCCGGCGCATCGTTTCAGGATTCTCAGCTGCACGGCCCGGCGCCGGGCGGATACGGAGACCGAATGGCATTCGACGAACAGGCGTCGGCGCAGGGACGGAAAACAGGCCGAAATAACCGACGCGATACGCAGGTCGCGGGTGTAGATCAATGCATCCTTTTGCCGCCGAATCGAAAACAGCCGGGGCAGCAGACCCAGAACGAATGTTGCGGTCGTCAGGGTGCTGGCCGCCGGTCCGAACCGGCGATTGATCCAGCTGGTTTCGGGCAGCCACCCGGTAACATCGAGACAGGCGCCCGGATGGCGTGCGACGTCCCGCCTCAGCCCATAATATTCGCCGACCGGGGTGGGAAACGTCCGGCGCGCGGGATGGACCAGGAGCGGTTCGCACCCCGCTTCGGCGAACGCCTGGCACATCTGGAGAATCTGATAGCCATGCGCCTTCTCTGTCGGTATCCGCGCATTGGCGATGTAAAGAAAGGAATTCCGATGATGCCGTTCGATTATACCGTGTGTCCCGTATTGCGTTTCAGTGCCTGAGACTGAATACGCACATTAATATGTCTATACACCTCTACACGTTCAGAAATTTCGCGCAAAAAGAACTTATCAACTTTTTCAGATCGTGTTGGCCAATAACGATATTCCGCAACTCTCCGCCGATTTTCCTAGGCTCTTCTATGACACTCCGGAAAAGCCCTCAATTTCTTAATCGAGTTTGCTCGACTATATCTCACGCCGCCGACGATAGATTTAACGCCGCGCCCACAGGTCAGACAAAATAGCTCGCGGCATCGTCTTAGAAAACTTCGAGTGCTGTACAGTCACCGGCGCTTTCCTTATTTCCGCGTCCCATCCTCACGGATAGCCAAATTCATCTCTTCATAAATCCGATTGAACAATCGCCCCAGATCATGGTGAGCGATGATGTTCGCCCGCAGATCATTAGCCAGATGCGCGGTTTCCGCTTCATCCAAAGCCAAAAGAGCCTGAAGTCGGTCGGCGGCGCTCTCTAAACTTGCCTCGGGAAAGACCAAGCGGGCACACATTTCTGTCGGCAATGCCTCAGCTACGCAAACGTTGTCAGATAACACGGGAACACCGCAAGCCATTGCTTCTAATACTGCCTTGTCTAACGCACCGGGACAGAAATGCAGAAAAACTTTATGGCGTGACAGTATCCAGGGCAGTTGTGATCGTGGCACCGCCCCGTGAAAGTGGACTGCATTTTCAAGACCGAGTCTTTCTACCTGATTTTCAAGTTCCCGATGATAGTGAATGTCTTTTTGTTCCGTCGGTCCATAGATGTGCAATGGAACAACCGTTCCGGAACGATTCCTATGGATTGCCACAAGGTCAATCATACGTTCTATTTTTTTTATTGGAGAGACGCGCGCCACGGTTACCAGTCCATCGAAACCGCCCTGCGCAATCGGTCGAAAAGTATCAGTATTGATGCCGTGCCCGACGACGCGCCGGTTAGCCAACGGCAGTGGAAACGAGGATTCCGTTGCAGTGAAAACGCGCGTATCGCAATACCTAGCGCACAATCGATGATACATCGGGATCAGCGAATGCGCCCACCATACGAACACTGGCTTCCCAGTAAGGAGTCGAACGGGAAACAGGAGTCCCGGATACGGTCCTCCCTGACAAACGAAAAATGCATCAATACCTTGTCGCTGTGCCGCAAAAACTTCCTTATAAAAGGCAAAAAGCGTCGCAAAGCGGCTGCTGCGTCCTATCGACCGTACTCGTATATTTTCTTTTGGTTCAAAGCGGCCAATGAGTGGTGACACCACTGTTATATTCTCTATACCCGGAGTGTTTGAAAATTGCCTCACCCATTCCGTCATATGCGACAAAATAGGGTGATCCTGATCCAACGCCAAACAGGTCAAGAACACACGCATCGAACGTTCCTACTTCCTCTGTGAATTTCTAGATAAAACCCGAATCGCCCTCAGTGCGCCTCTATCTCCTCCAGCTTAAAAATTGCGCACGGGAGAGTATACCTCGAAATACTTCAGTGGCCGAGAATGGAATCATGCCTTCTTGTTCATAAGACCAAGTAATGGCGTTGAACGTGATAGCGCTACTCGACCGCAGTATATGTACCGGACGGTTCGTTTCATCTCAATCCCGTCTTTCCGTTCTCAACGTGCGATTGCCGGCCCTCGCCCACATCAGCGCGATTTCATCGGCGAGTTTTGCCGGATCGAAATTGAGCCTCGCCTCTGTCCGGGCCCTGTCCGCCATCGCTTGCCGCTCGACCGGATTCTGCAACAATTCCACCGCCCGTTTCGCAAGCCCCCCGGCGTCTCCCACCGGGACGACGTATCCGGTCGACTCGTCGGATATTATTTCCGACGCGCCGGCATTTGCTGTGCTGACCACCGGCAATCCGGCCCACATCGCTTCGATCAGCACCCGGGGCAGGCCTTCGTTATCCGACGAAAACATGAATACCGTCGCCGCGCGATAGAGCTCCCAAAGCCGGTCTACAGGCACGTTGCCGGGAATTTCGAAAACATCCTGTAATCCGCGTTCTTCGATCATCCGGACGATTTTTTCCCGTTCCGGTCCGTCGCCGGCAAGAACAAACCGAACATCAGGCCTGGCCAGATGAATCTGTGCCGCGGCATCCACCCAGACGGACAGGTTCTTGGCGGGCGAAAAACGTCCGACGAAAAGGACCGTCGGTCGCTCCCCGCTCTCTGTTTCACCCGCAGCCCCGTCGGCCTCAGAGTCCCTATTCCCGGATTCCGTATCGACAGTGACGGGCACCGGAATGACGTCCATACGCTCCGCGGCGATCCCGAGATCCCGCGCCAGGCGCTTTGCAACGGACAGGTTGACCGTCCGGACTACATCCGCCCGCCGGAGCAGAAAGTTCGCCACATGCCGCCGCCAACGATATCCCCGGATTTCCCGGCCGATATTCGCGCCATAGGGATCGAAATGAACTTGAGCGACAAACGCCGCACCGGTCAGACGGGCGACAAGGTACGCCAATACGGCATCTCCCCACGGCGCCTGCGCCGTCACCACATCCGGCCGCCACCCGCGCAGCACGACCGGCAGGGCGCGCAGCAATCCGATTCCGTAAAAAATGCGCCGCGATGCGAATGCCGGATAAACTTCGAGACCGTCGTCGAACCGCCGGGCACCGGCATCGCCTCTGCCGCCGCTATACGCAATGACCCTCACCGTGCTCTCCACGCCCGCCGCTTTCCGCAAGGCAGCCGCATAGGCGCGATGCCGCCCGCAGACATCGCCATGCGCCGAGGACAGATCTGCGAAGAACCTGCTATCGGTGCTGAAAATCAGAATATCGATCCGGGAACCGGCTGATGATGACATGCTACCTGCCGATCGCAGCTTCGATTAGAAATGACATGCGTCTTCCCCGTTTCAGCCATTTTAGGCGCAATCCGGCGGGAATTGATAATTCCCCTGCAAATCCGCATCGCGTCGGCTGAGACCTTAAACCAAGGGACTAGATCAGGGTCAGGTAATACGCGTTGAAACCGATTGCACTGACCCACCAGCCCCACAGGATCAACCGTCGTCGGCTGCCGATCTGTGTATAGAACCCGACCGTCGCCAGCACGAACAACAACGGCATCATGGGCCATCGATAGCGTTCCGTTTCGGGAAAGCCCGTCAGGACCGTATAGGCGGCGGCCAGGAAGACGCCGACGGCGACGGCGACGAACATGTAATGGGCGAAACTCGCCGAGCGGAACATCGCGATCACGGCGAACGGTACCGCGATGTACCAGAACAACGACCGCACTATCCCCTCGACGATAATCGTGTTCGCACTCGTGGATTTCAGACCGCGGATCGGACTGGGCGTATAAAGCGCACGCATCGGCGGCACAATGAAATTGCGCGGGTTCAGAATATTGTCGCGATCGAGATATTGCAGCACGATCATGTCGTTGCGGCTCAACGTCGTATATCCCCGGTCGTCGACCCCGGACAGCACCCGCCCCACTTTCGTGTTTCCGTAAAAATCCGTCCGTTGAAAAACCGCGGCGGCGAACGTCGATACGGTCAGCAGGGCTGCGATCAGAAGCACGCGCATCGGAACCGACAGCCGGGATCCCATCATGGCGGCGAACAATCCCCCGCCGACGACGGCAAGTGCCATCACGAAAACATAACTTTTTCGCATCCAGATCATCAGCGCCATCGCCGCGACCGCCCAGATCACTCCCCGCATATCGCGTCTTGATACGCCATACACAAAGAGGCTCAGACCGAATGCCGCGGCCTGTTCCTTCAGGATCGTCGCCGACAGAAAAATCAGGGGCGGCAGAAAAAGACCGGCATAGAGCGCAGCCAGGGCGATATTCTCGTTCCCGTATATACGGTTCACGGCCCCGGCAAGCAGGAAAGCCGACGCGACGCCGAGAATGGAATTGAGTATCTTGATCACAAACGGGTCGGGCGCGATCAGGTAGTACAATCCGCCGATAATCGTATGCCAGCCGAACGCCGCAAATGTGTTGGTGGTGCCGAACTCGAAACTGCCGGCGATCTGCACCGCATCCCTGTGGTAGCCGATCTCGTCGTCATAGACGATGATTTCCGGCAGCAGCAGTCCGGCAAGGATGCGGATGCCGAACGCCAGAACGGCGAGGAACGCAAACGAGCCTATCTGGTATGATTGCCCTTCATCGCGGCCGGCTGCCAGTTGCATCTATTCCATCCATTTGCAGGGACGAAGGTCACAGGCCCGCCGACTGCCTTCTGAATAACGAACACATCGATTGTCAGGAACGTTTATCGGATTAGTCGAATACGCGGTATCTCTTATTTTTGCCTGTTGAATCAATGGTGTTGTGATAGCGCTACCTGCCCGTACTATTGAAATACATGGAACAATAAAAAGAAACAGCCACTGAATAAGAAGTTCAGAATAAGACGTTTAGAATAAGACGTTCAGCACCAGATCATTAATCCGGGACCGGGCATCGATATATGCGCATTCTCCATATCATCACGACCGTCTCCAGGCTCGGCGGGGCGGAAAACCACCTGCTGTCGCTCATCCGCGAACAGTCGGCCCGCGGTCATGATATCGATCTCGTCTGGCTAAAGGGGGATGGCGAAATTGCCGGCCGGTACCGCGGCGCCGGATGCCGAACGGCGGTGAAGGTTCCCTTCGAACGGCCGGCACACGCCTTTTCCGCCATTGCATCCCTGCGCCGGCGCATGGCGGAACACCGGTACCATATCGTCCACACGCATTTGATTAAATCGGATGTACTGGGCGGGATCGCAGCGAGGTTGACCCGGCCCCGCCCTGCCGTCGTGACGACAAAACATTGCGACGAACCGGTCTTTAGGATTCTGCCCGTCGGAATCGCCCATGGGTTTCTGACACATATCGCATACGACCATGTCATATCCATTTCGGACCGGGTCCGGGCATTTTTCGAACGCCGCGGATATGTGCCGAAATCGCGCAGCAGCCGGGTCTATTACGGCTTTGACCGCTCGTTGTACCCTCCCAGCGACCCTCAGGATATCCGCACGCAATTCGCCTTACCGGATGAGAGCTTTCTGTTCGGCATCGTCGGCAGACTCACCGAACAGAAAAACCACCTGTTTCTGCTCCCCGTCTTCGCCGAACTGGCCCGTGCATATCCGGAAGCCCGCCTGATGATAATCGGCGGCGAAGGCTATTCGCCCGACTACCGCATTCAAGTCGAAAATCTCATCGATTCCCTCGGCATCGGCGACCGAACGATCATGACGGGCTGGCGCGAAGACGCCTACGCCCTCATGGGCGAGCTTGACTGCATGGTGTTGCCGTCGGCCTGGGAAGGGCTGGGCGTGGTCTTCATCGAAGCGATTTCGCAGGGCGTACCCGTTATCGCGACACGGACGAGCGCCGTGCCCGAGGTCGTGCGCGACGGCATAGACGGTATCCTGGTGGAACCCGGCGCCGCCAGCGAGCTGCGCGACGCCATGTCGGCGATGATTGAACAACGCGACATTATCCAGCCCCGCACACGACGTGAAGGACCGGCCTATATCGACAACAAATTTTCAGTCGGCAACATGGTCGAAGAGACGCTTGCGGTGTACCGCGAGGCCCTCGCCCGCCGGGGGATCGATGCCTGAAGGATATATACCCGTCCCGCGGCGACCAGGTCGGCAAGCGGGGCAGAAAAATATGCCGTACTTGCGGCTCCGGGGTTCAACGAAGCCGTGCCGGAGACCTTATCGGCCCCCGTCGCCAAAACCTGTGAACGTCCGGCGGTTTCGTGCATGGTGGACAAAATGCTCCTGAATTATCGTAACACGCTTCGTGGGACCGAATAGGACGCGGGAAAGAACGGAAGAATGTGCGGCATTACCGGCATCCTATTGGAGCGCGCTTCGGCGGGCGACGGGCTGCAAACATGCATATCGGATATGGCGACGGCGCTTTCGCATCGGGGGCCCGACGATTCCGGCGTCTGGACCGACGATGCGGCGGGCGTAGCGCTCGGCCACCGGCGGCTGTCGATCATCGATCCGTCCCCGGTCGGACATCAGCCAATGGCCTCGCATTCGGGCCGTTACGTCATATCCTATAACGGCGAGATATATAATTTTACCGAGCTGAGGGCCGAACTGTCGGTAAGCGGCATGCGTTTTACCGGCGGGTCCGATACCGAGGTTATCCTCGCATCGATCGAACGCTGGGGCATCGCGCCGGCACTCGAAAGATTCATCGGCATGTTTGCGTTCGCCGTCTGGGACCGGGAAGACCGGGAACTGACCCTCGTGCGCGACCGGCTGGGCATCAAGCCGCTCTATTACGGCTGGGTCGACGGCGGGGTCGTCTTCGGCTCCGAGTTGAAATCGCTGTGCAGATACCCCGGGTTCACGCGGGATGTCGCCCCCGACGCAGCCGCGACGATGCTGCAATACGGCTATATCCCGGCGCCGCACACGATATTCCGCGATACGTATAAACTGTTGCCGGGACACCTGCTGACATTGCGGGCGGGCAACATGCGCGCGGCCGAAAGCCGACCGTTCTGGTCGGCGAGCGATGGATACGACCCTGCCCGGAATCCGCCCTTTGACGGCGATGACGAAGCCGCCGTGACGGCCCTCGACGATCTTCTCGGCGACGCCGTTTCCCGGCGCATGATTGCGGATGTCCCGCTCGGCGCGTTGTTATCGGGCGGGCTCGATTCATCCACCGTGGTCGCGGCGATGCAGGCCCGGTCCGGCCGGCCGGTCAAAACCTTTTCTGTCGGCTTCGAGGACCGCGAACACGACGAATCCCGTTTTGCGCGGGAAATTTCGCACCGGCTCGGGACCGACCACACGGAATACGAGCTCGCCCCGAATGACGCCCTCGACGCGGTGCCGGACCTGGCCGCGATCTATGACGAGCCGTTTGGCGATTCCTCGCAGATACCGACGCTCCTGATCTCCAGGATTGCCCGGCGCGACGTTACCGTCGTCCTGTCGGGGGACGGCGGCGACGAGGTATTCGGTGGCTATCGCCGCTACGGTCACGCGGAAACCGCCTGGGGGATCGCCGGGCGGCTTCCGCAGATGCTGCGCCGCGCCGGCGCGGCGGCCATGGCGGGCCCGTCAGAAAAGACGTGGGACGGCGTTTTTCGTCTCTGCGGGCCCGCCCTGCCCTCGAAATTCCGTAAATCCGATCTCGGCAGCCGACTGCACGCCCTCGCCGCCGCACTCGAGGCCGATAACGGGCACGAATTCTATCACCGCATGATGTCGCTGTGGCCGGACGCACAGAGCGCCGTGCCGGGGGCCGTCCTGCCGGCGACACGCCTGTCCGACCCTTCGGCAATGCCGGCGATCGGGGGAATGGCGGAACGCGCCATGTATACCGACCTGATGACCTATCTGCCCGACGACATCCTCACCAAGGTGGACCGGGCCAGCATGTCGGTCGGCCTCGAACTGCGCGTGCCGCTTCTCGATCATCGGATTGTCGAATTCGCGGCGCGCCTGCCGCACCGCATGAAACGCCGCGGCGGTCAGTCCAAGTGGATATTGCGCAAAGTATGCGAAAAATACCTGCCCGCCGGGCTGTTCGACCGCCCCAAGACCGGGTTCAGCATCCCGCTCGCCGACTGGCTGCGCGGGCCTTTGCGGCCGTGGGCCGAGGAGCTTTTAAGCGAACAGCGGCTTTTGGATACCGGCATTCTCGATCCCGCCGCCGTACGGGCAAAATGGAACGACCACGTTTCCGGCAAGGGCAACCGGGCACCGGCCCTGTGGAACGCCCTGATGCTTCAGCAATGGCTTACCGAGATGGGCCGGTCGGGGGTGTCGCGATGACCGGCGCGGCGCAGCGGCCGAGGCTCCTGATCGTCACCGGCATCTTTCCGCCCGACCATGGCGGGCCCGCGACCTACGTGCCGGCGATCGCCGCCGCGCTGTCCGCCTCGTTCGAGATCGTCGCGGTCGTCACCGGCAGCGAGCGGACCGACCATGACGATACCCGTCACCCGTTTCCCGTCATCCGGATCGCCCGGTCCGCCGGCAGGGCCCGGCGCCTGGCGCAGACCATTCTGCTGTTGCGGCGCCTCGCGCGGCGGGCCGATATCGTCTATCTCAACGGGATGGTGCTGGAAGGTATCGTCGCCTGCAAACTGCTCCGCCGCCGCCCCGTCGCCGTGAAAGTCGTCGGCGACCGGATCTGGGAAATGGCGCGCAACGCGGATGCGGCGGATGTCGCCATCGACGCGTTTCAGATCCATGCCGGGCGCCTGAAATGGCGGCTGTTGCACCGCCTCCAGTCCTGGTACATGGCGCGCGCCGACCGGGTCATCGTGCCGAGCCGCTATCTCGGCGCCATCGTCGCCGGCTGGGGCGTTCCGGAAGACCGGATAGAATGTGTCTACAATGCGGTCAAGCACGCCCCGCCCGAAGCGCCTCCCCCGGAGCCGGCATGGGATATCGTCGCGGTCTGCCGCCTGGTTCCGTGGAAAGGCCTGGATGCGCTGATCGACGTCGCCGCGCAGCGGGGCTGGCGTTTAAAGGTCGTGGGCGACGGACCGCTGCGGGACCGTCTCCTTAAAAAAATCCGGAATCTCGATGCATCGGGCCATATCGAAATATCCGGCGAAGTCGAGCAGCGCGACGTCGTCCCCCTGATGCGCCGGGCCAGGGTATTCGTTCTGAATTCGTCCTATGAAGGTCTGCCGCATGTCGTCCTCGAAGCGATGTCCGCCGGCACCCCCGTCGTCGCCACCGATGTCGGCGGCACCGGCGAGGTTGTGGAGGACGGGGTTACCGGCATGCTGATCCCCGATGGCGACGACGACCGGCTGGAAGCCGCCATCGGGACCCTGCTCGACGACCCGTCCCTGCGACAGAGCCTCGCCGCCGCCGCCCTCGACCGGCTTTCCAGCCAATTTTCATTTGCGAACATGCTGTCCGGCACGGCGGCGGTTCTGGCGGCGACGGCCGGAAAATAAGTTCCCGGAAACGGCCGTGAAGCCCCTAGCCGCCGATTTCCACCGGGCCGGCGCGGCGGCGTATTTCCGCGACCACCGAATGGGCCGCCAGGGTGGATGTCTTCGGATTGTCGGGCAGCGGCTTGCCGCGGATTTCGATGTCGAAGGCGCCGAACGCGCCCTCGGCGCGGACCTGGTGGATATTGCCGCCCGCCGCCGGGTCGGCGACCAGCCGCACGTCGGTATTGGCGAAGCCCGCCCCGGCCAGCGCCAGCGTCGCCGCCACGTTGGCGTTCTGCGGATAGCGCGTCGCGGCCTCGTCGGCCTTGCCCTGATACAGGGTCGTTTCCGCCGTCACCGCATCGAGGTCGCACACGTCTTCCGCCGGGGTGCCTTTCCATGCGCCGGGCGGCTTGCGGGACGTATAGGTCACGCCGGTCAGCCCGCCGACCCGGGCGGCGGCCAGCGCATCGGCCCCGGCGACCGCACCGGCGGCAAGCACCAGCTTGGCCCTGCCGTCCTGCGCCGCCTGCACCAGATCGGCATATAGCGCGGAATCCGCCAGCACGCCGATCGAGATAACAAGAAAATCCATGCCCCGGCGCAGCGCGTCGGCGCCGTAATCGCGCACCCCCGCGTGGCCGGCGCATTCGGCGACGAGCCGCGGCGCGCATGTCAGTTCGTCGAAAGACGACACCACCTCTATCTCCCGCCCGGCGACCGCCGCCCGCACGTCGTCGACCCGCGCCGGCCGCACCAAGATGGCCGCGATATTGGCGTCCTCGCCCGGCCGGATGTGTTTCAGCACCTCCTGGGCGATGGCGCCGTAGCCGATCAGCAGGACGTCCATCAGTCTTCCTTTTTCGCCTTCGTCGGCGGCCCCGCGAAGCTGTGCGCGAACGCCCCGATGGCGTTCATGTCGATCTCGACCATTGCCGGGCCTTCGGCTGCAAATGCCTGTTTCAGCGTGTCCGGCACATCAGCGGCCGCCGTCACCCCCCAATGGGGAATGTCGAGGGAATCGCACAGCGTGCCCCAGTCGGGGCCGAGAATATCGGTATAGGCCCGGCGCCCGCCGTAATGGGCGTCGGCGATATTCTTGATCACGCCGTATCCGCCGTCATTCATCAGCAGGATCGCGATATCGGCGTTTTCCTGTTTCGCGGTGGCGATCTCGCCGAGCGTGACGGCGAACCCGCCATCGCCGGCCAGCAGCAGGGTTTTGCGCCCGTCCTTCCGCGCCGCCAGCGCCGCCCCGACCGCCATCGGCAGGCCCTGCCCGATCCCGCCGCCAAGCGCGTGCACCCCGTCGCGGGAGCCGTCCAGCGGCGGCAGGCGGTTGCCCCAGATGGTGTTCGACAGCGTGATATCGCGCACCCAGACGAAATCCCGCGGCACGCCGTCGATCACCGCATCGACCAGTTCCTCGTACGGCCCGAGCGCCGCCCGTACCGCCTTTTCCGCCGCCGCCCGCGTCGCCTGGATATCCTTCACGAACGACTTCTCGGCGCTGAACTTTCCTTCCAGCCGGTCGGCCAGCCCGTTCAGGGTCAAAGCGGAATCGCCGCAGACGAACATATCGACCGGGTAGGACCGGCCTTCCGCCATGGGATCGGCGTCGATCTGGAACAACGGCTGCGGCAGACCCAGCGCATAGGTCAGGGTTTCGTTCGACCGCAACCGCGATCCGACCACGACCATCGCATCGCAGGTGCCGTAAAATTCCTCGACCACGGGCTGCAGGTTGAAGGCGCCCAGCGAATGCGGATCGTCGCCGGGCAGAACGCCGCGTCCCTGCACGCTGGTCACCACGCCGAAACCGAGCTTGGCGAGGCGGGCCACCGCATCCCCGGCGTGGCGCGAGCCGCCGCCGAGCCACAGAAGGACCCGCTTCTTGCCGGCCAGGGCCGACGCAAGCCTGTCGACCGCCTCCTCGGCCGGTTGCGGCGCCAGCACCGGCAACGGGTCGATATTCGCGGGCATCGGAATTTCCTGTTTCTGAACGTCGATCGCAATCTCGACGCTGACCGGCCCCATCGGCGGGGTGAAGGCAAGCTTCACCGCTTCGCGCAGGGTGCCGAGCATGGTTTCCGCCGACCACACGCGGAACGCCGCCTTGCCGGCCGCGCCGAGCATGCCGAGCTGGTCCGGCGCTTCGTGGATGAACCCCTTGTTGCGGTCGAGATGGGCGGATTCGATCTGGCCGGTCAGGTGCAGCAGCGGCGTGCCCGCCGTCATCGCCTCGACGATGGCGCCGCAGGCATTGCCGGCGGCCGTCCCGGTGCTCGATACCGCGACCCCCAGCCCGCCGCGCACACGGGCATTGGCATCGGCCATGTTGACGGCGCCGCCTTCGGACCGTGCCGGTACGAATTCGATCCTGCCGCGGCGGAAAATGCCGTCGAGGATCGGCATGTTGTGAATGCTGGTAACGCCGAACGCATGTTCGACGCCGCAGCCTTCCAGGAATGCGGCCGCAATTTCGCCCGCCGTTACTACATCAGACATTACGCGCCTGGCCTCCCGTTACATCGATTGTTTCGCCGGTAATATAGGACGACGCCGAAGACGCGAAGAACAGAATCGCGTTCGCCGCTTCCGCCGGCGTGCCGAGCCGCCCGAGCGGGATATGGCGGGACTTCGCAAGATCGGCGAAATAGTCCTCCTTCGACATTCCGGCCGGGATTTTCCGTCCGTCGGGATATTCGCCGCGGTCGTAGCGCCGGCCCCACTGGCCGGAATCGACCAGCCCGATCAGCACCGCATTGGCGCGAATGTTCTTCGGCGCGAATTCGAGCGACAGGGATTTCATCAGGTTCAGCTGCCCCGCCCGTGTCGCCCCCGTGGCGATCAGGAACGGTTCGGGCTGGCGCGCAAGAATGGCGCTGGTGACCACGATGGCGCCGGCGCCCGACGCTTCCAGCAATCCGGCAAAGGCGCGAACCGGGCGCAGGACGGAAAAGAATTTAAGTTCGAACTCGTCGCGCCAGTCCTGGTCGCTGGTGGTGAAGAAATTGCTCTGCCGCGCCTGGCCCGCGTTGCATACCAGCGCATCGCAGCGGCCGAACGCCGCCGCCACCGTGTCGCGCAGCTTTTCGACGTCGCTTTCGTCCAGCACGTCGCAGGCGACCGCCAGTACGTTGTCGGCGCCGGAAATCGCCGCCAGCTCGGCGGCGGCTTCGTCCAGCCGATCCTGGCTGCGGCCGCAGATCGCGACCCTGGCGCCGTCGCGCAGGAATGCCGCGGCCGCGGCCAGCCCGATGCCGGAGGACCCGCCGGTAACGACGGCGACCTTGTCTTTCATATCGGTATTCATTTTTCTTTCCTGTTTCTGTCCCGTTGCCGGAGCACGCAGCCCCGGAATTAGTCCTCTTCGTCTTCCGTCGCGTAGCGCCGGAGAAGTTCGGCCTGGTGCGCTTCGTGCTCGCGGACCAGGCGGCGCTCGTCGCGCCGGAATTCGCGATCGGCCTTTTCCAGCCCTTCCCGGTCCTGGTATTTGGGATGCCCCTGCTCGTCCTCGCCATGATAGCGCGGATCGGCGAGGGCCGTATGCAGCAGCGCATGTCCCATGCCCGGCTTTGTGCTGTGGCTTTCGGGATCATGCCCCAGTGACATTGAAATCTGTTTCGCCGCCATGAGCACCTGATCGAGTATATCGCCTTCCAGCGTCTCGTCGCTGTAGCGGCCCGCGGCGGCCGTAATATTGATCGCGGCGACCACGACATCCCGCCCGTCGCGGATCGGCGCGGCAATGCTGACGACGCCCTTTTCGTAATAGCCCTTGCTGATGATCACGCCGTCGTTCTCCGCATCCTTGCGCAACAGGTCGAGCAGCTGCATCACGGTGTTGGGCGTTTCCGGCGAAAACGGCGCGAGTTCGCGGATGCCGCGATAGAGATGGATCAGGTCGTCTTCTTCGAGATCCTGCAAAATCGCCCGCCCCATCGACGAGCCATGGGCCGGCAGGCGCGAGCCGAGCCGGATATTGCTGCTCAGCGCCGTGTTGGTCGCCAGCCGGCTGACATAGACGATTTCATGCCCGTCCCGCACCGCCATATGAACCGATGCCCCGGTGCGATACCGCAGATTGGACAGGAACGGGAAGGCGATATCGGGCAGCTCCAGCCCCGACAGATAGGTCCAGCCCAGCTTCAGCGCCGCCGCGCCGACCCGGTATTCGCCGGTCTCTTCCTCGCGGACAAGAAACCCCAGATGTTCGAGCGTGTTGGCAAGACGGAACGTCGTCGCCCGCGGCAGACCCAGTTCCTTTGCCAGCACGCCCAGCGACTGGACGGGCTTGTCCTTCGAAAAGGCCTGCAACAGCAGCAGCCCGCGTTCGAGCGCCGGCACGATATAGCCGGGCTCTTTCGCTTTTCCCGTCCGGCGGCTCATGCGGATGCATCCAGATACGCGCCGAGAACGGCGTTGAACGCGTCGGGTCCTTCCACATAGGACGCGTGGCCCAGCCCGGGCAGGATTTCGAACGTCGCGTTCGGAAAACTGTCCGCAACCTTGCGGCAGCCTTCTGGGGGCGTGACCGTATCCGCACCGCCGACGACGACCAGCACCGGCAGGTCGATGCCCGCCGCGTCGGCATGGATATCGCCCTGCATCAGCAGTTCGACCGCCTGGCGATAGCCGTCGGGCCGGATACGCGACATGACGTCGTGAACACGCTTGCGCGCCCAGTCCGGCGCATTGTCCGACAGCAGAACGCCGTGCCGTTCCCGCGCCAGGCCTTCCGGCCCCAGTTCGTCGAGCAGGCCGAGCCGCGCGGACCGGCGTTGCGCCCGCAATTCCGGCGCCGCATTGCCATAGCCGGCCGCCGGATCGCCGAGGGTCAGGCTTTTAACCCTGTCCGGCCACCGCTGCGCGAAGGCACACGCCATGAGGGCGCCGAGCGAATGCCCGACCAGGTGGCACGATCCGATCTCCAGCGCATCGAGAAAATCCGCCAGCGCGCCGGCGTAATCCCGTGCATCGGGCATTGTCGGCTCCAGGGGGGTCGAGCCGCCATATCCCGGCGCGTCCCAGGCGATCACGCGGTAGCGGTCGGAAAACGCTTCGAGCTGCGCCTGCCACGACGCCGCGCCGGACCCGATGCCGTGCAGCAGCACCAGCGGCACACCGGCATTCTCCGCCGGGCCCGCTTCGAGGCAGGTAATATCGCCCTGCGCCGTGGCTATGGATTTGGAATCGGCTTCCAAAACCGGGGCCTATTTCTTGTCGCGTTTGATCGCCGCCAGCGGGTGATCGGGCGGATAACTGGGCGTCACCGGCTTCACGGCGCCGAGCATCACGCACATCAGCGCTTCTTCCTGACCTTCATTCACGAGTCCGCGATACACCCCCGGCGGCACGGAAATCAGGTCGCGTTCCTTGAGGACGGTTTCCCATTCCTTGTTCCCGTCCTGGATCGTCAGGCGGATGCTGCCGCGCAGCATGAAGAAGACTTCCTCGACATCGGTGTGCAGGTGCGGCGGGCCTTCGCAGCCCGGCGGCAGCACCATCGTGGAAAACGTGAAATGCTCGGACGGAACCGTGTTGTTGTCGGTCGCCTTCCCGGTGCCGCCGGTGCCCATGTAGCGCATCTGCGCGCGCCGGTACTTGGGATCGAAATCGGACTGGAATTTCAGGACATCCCAGTCGTATTGACGGGTCTCGTAGCGGGCGACCCGGGTTTCCATCCAGTCATCGAACCCCTGGCCGTCCTGCTGACGCCAGCCGGGCAGGTTTTCTTCCCGTCCGTCCGCACCGGTCACGACCTTTGTTTCCGCACTCATTACAAGTCCTCCTTATCAGTTGAAAACGAATCCGCCATTCACCGGCAGCAACTGGCCGGTCACAAAATCTGCCGCGTCCGACAGCAGGAACATCACCGCCCCGTTTACGTCTTCGGGCTGCTGTTCGCGATTCATCGCCCGACCGTCGATATACTGGCGGTGGCGATCTTCGGGCACGTATTCGGTCGCTTCGACCAGCGTCAGTCCCGGCGCAATCGCGTTGACGGCGATACCGTCGCCGCCCAGTTCGCGGGCGAGGGAGCGTGTCATCGAAATCACCGCGCCCTTGGACGCAACGTAATGCAACAGGCGGGGCGCGCCCCACATCGCGGTGTCCGAGGCGACGTTGACGATCTTGCCGTTGCCCGCTTTCCGCAGCGCGGGCGAGAACGCCTTCACCGCCAGCCAGGTGCCGCGCACGTTGACCGTCATCACCCTGTCCCAGGTTTCGATATCGATCTCGTCGGCCATCTTGCCGCCGATCCCGGTCGCGATCGCTGCGCAGTTCACCAGCCCGTCGATGCCGCCGAGCGTCTTTTCCGCCGCCGCGGCCAGCGCCTCGATCGACGCCGGATCGGCAAGGTCGACAAACTCGAACGTCGCCTCGCCCGTCGCGGAAAGCCGTTCGGCGGTTGCGCGCCCCCGGTCCTCCAGGATATCGGCGATGACCACCCGCGCGCCGGCGTCGAGCGCAGCGTCGGCAAATCCTTCGCCGAGGCCGCGCGCCGCGCCTGTGATGACCAGCCGTTTACCGGCGAGCGAGACCGCGCCCATGATGCTTCCTATTCGGCCGCTGTCGCGGGCGTCTTGCCGGTTTTGTCCGCAACCGCGGAAAGCTGCGCCTCGGCAACCTGCTCCAGCATCCGCCGCGACCGCGCGAGGCCGGTATCGTGCTGATACAGGAATTCATGGTCGCGGGCGTCGGGCTCCATCGCTTCGAGAATCACGCGATCCTGTTCCAGCACGTCCCAATGCAGTGTCTCCAGCTTGTGGCGATACATGAATTTCCAGGCGTCGCGCTGCCAGCCCTGCACCTTGCGGGTACGCCAGAAAAACACGCGGCAGTTTTCCTCGTCGATGGGCGTCACGAATCCCATGATGCCGAAATTGCCGCCCGGGCCCGCCGCCTTGCGATAGGGCAACGGCGAGACACGCAACCAGAACGCGCCGGTATCGCCCCATTCGATCCAGTCGAAATTGACGTCGCGCTGGTCCGACTTGCCGAAGACGAAGCCGGTATCGGTCTTGTCGACCTGCATCCGCGCTTCCTTGTCGCCTTCGGCCATGGAATGGGAAATCGCGTGCAGATAGGCACCATGCATCGGGTCCATGACGTTATCGACCGCATAGACCCAGTTGCACTTCCAGTGGGCGGTGCACAGCATCGCCGACCATTCGTCGGATTCGAATTCCTCCGGCATGCCGAATTCGTCCGGTTCCTGGTGAAGTTCGTCGCCGAACCAGACGAAGATGCCGCCCATATGTTCGAAACACGGATAGGACTTGATCGCCTTCTCGCCGACCAGCGGGCAGTTCGCGACGGCGGGCACATCCTTGACCACGCCGTCGGCGCCAATTTCGATACCGTGATACCAGCAGGCGATCCGGTCGCCCAGGTTCCAGCCCATCGACAGGCGTGCGCCACGATGCGGGCAGCGGTCCTCGATGCAGTGGACGCTGCCGTCCTTGTCGCGCCACAGGGCGATCTTTTCGCCGAGACGGGTCAGCCCGTGCGGCGTGTCGGTGATCATCCAGCTGGCGGCAACCGGCCACCAGCGGTTCAGCGGGCCGAGCGCCACGCGCTTTTTGATATCTTCGGGGGAAACGACTGTATCCGTCATATCTCTCTCCTTCGCAGTATAAATCAAAATCCGGTCTGGCCGCGGTTCGGCACGTAATGCAGAACCTTTCCTTCGGCCAGGATGACCAGCCAGTACGCGATCATGCCGATCACCGTCAGGACGAATATCGCGGCGAAAACCTTCGCCGTTTCGGCAGCGCCTGCGGTCAGCCCGATCAGGTACCCGACGCCGCCATTGCCGCCGGCAAATTCGCCGACCGTGACGCCGATTACCGCGAGCGTCGCCCCGATCCGCAGCCCGGCGAAAAGCGGCGGCATCGACGCGGGAAATTCGATCTTCCAGAAAATCTGCAGCCGGCTCGCCTTGAACGAACGCGCCAGGTTGATCAGGTCGGGGTCGATGCCGCGCACCGCCGTCATGACGTTGATCAGCACGGGGAAAAACACGATCAGCACGGCGATCAGAATCCGCGGCTCCAGCCCGAAGCCGAACCACAGGACAAAGAGCGGTGCAAAAGCGACCTTCGGCGCGATCTGCAACGCCAGGATATAGGGCGACAGCACAACTTCCGCCGTCACCGACATGCCGAGCAGGTAGCCGACTACAATCCCGAACAGCGATCCGATCGCGAACCCGGCGACAACCTCGATCGAGGTGATCCAGATATGGCCCCACAGGTTATCGGTGCGGAACAGCTCGATCAGTCCTTCGGCGCAGGCGGACATCGGCGGAATGATATAGGGGGCGATATTCAGCGCTCCGGGGCCCCATTCCCAGAACACCAGGAAAGCCACGAGAATGCCGACGCTTATCGCGATGCGGGCGGGTGTGAACGAGGATGCCATTATACTGTCTGTCCCGGTCAGTCTGTCTTGTCGGTTGAAGTCTCTCCCCGGCCGCCCCGTTCAGGGCAGGCCGGGGAGAAGCGTGTTCAGGCGATGGGCCTACTGAACGAACTGGTTCGTATACAGGTCGGCGACATCGACTTTCTTCTTGATGAAACCGGCCGTCAGGTAGAAATCCTGAAGCTTCGCGAGACGCGCTTCATCCATCGCGCCGAGCACTTTCTGCCCCGGATAGGTGTACTCGTTGTACAGCTTGAACGTGCCGACCATCGGTCCCAGTTTCCAGCGCGGCACCGCCTTGATGTATTCGGCTGCAGCCGCTGCCGGGTCGTCCATGATCATCTTCAGGCCCTTCAGCGACGCGCGGACCAGCCCCTGGATAAGCTTGGGGTTGTTCTTGATCATCTCGTCCGAGGCGACGATCGCCTGCGCCATGGACGGGAAGTAATCCATCGCGTTGAAGATCTTCATGTCGACCTTGGCGCCGCGGGCGATGCCGATCCAGTCCGGTACGCCCATCATGGCGTCGGCCTTGCCCTCGACGAACAGTTTCCAGACACCCTGCGGGCCGGCCGCCTGGATATTGGCGTCGTTGCGGGTCAGCCCGCGCGACGCAAGGATTCCCTGGGCCGCGAAGAACGTGGTGTCCTGATAGGACATGACCGTGATGGTCTTGCCCTTGAGATCCTCGACCTTGTTGATGCTGCGATCCGTGCGGGCCACGAGCTGCACCAGCGAGCCGCCGCCCATGATCGCGACCGAGCGCACGGGGATGCCGTTGGGCCGGACAAGCAGAGACGTATCGCCGATGGCGCCGCCGATCGGCGCATTGCCGACCCCGACCTGCTTGGCGACATCGACGCCGCCCTTGGCGGTCTGGAACGTGACGTCAAGGCCTTCCTCGGCATAGAAGCCCTTGTACTTGGCGAGCTGCCACGGCGCAAAGGCCGGCAGGAAACCGGGGGCCGGCAGCAGGTAGTTGACCTTTTCGGCGGCGGCGGCGGGGCCGGCGACGAAGCCGGCCACCGCGATGGCGGCCGCCGAGGCAGCGATCAGTTTTTTCGTGAAGTGCATGAATAATCTCCCTGTTGATGTCATGCGTGTTGAAGTCGGTCGTGCAGTTTTCGTTCGGTTCCGTTAAGTCCGGTCGTCCTTGTCAGGTCACTTCGAGTTCGACATCGCCGACATGCAGCAGCGACATGAGCTGGGCGACGTATTCGCCGATCTTCGGATGCTTGCGACGCTCCATCGGATTGTCGCGGCCGGGAATTTCGACATCGATCTCCTCGATGATGCGGCCCGGACGCTGGCTCATGACCAGCACCCGGTCGGACAGCGCGACCGCTTCGACCAGGTCGTGGGTGATAAACAGCGCCGTCTTGCCCGCATCCGCGAGGGTGCGTGCGAGGTCCTGCTGCAGGATCATCTTGGTCTGGGCGTCGAGCGCGGAGAACGGCTCGTCCAGGAGCAGCACGTGCGGATCGGTCGCCAATGTCCGGGCAAGGGCCGCGCGCTGGCGCATGCCGCCGGAAAGCTGGTGCGGATAGTGGCCCGCAAAATCGGCGATCTTGCAGCGCGTCAGCCAGTCGTCCGACCGGCGGCGGCGTTCGTCCTTGTCGAGGCCGTGAATTTCGAGTCCGAATTCGACGTTCTCGCGGATCGACCGCCACGGCAGCAGCAGGTCCTTCTGCAGCATGAACGCTACGTGCTCGTTGACCTCGACCACCTCCTCGCCGTCGACGAAGACCTGGCCGCCGCTGGTGCCGTTCAGCCCCGATGCCATGTTGAGCAGGGTCGACTTCCCGCATCCCGACGGACCGATCAGCGACACCACCTCGCCGTCGCCGACCGACAGCGTCACCCCTTCGACGGCGGTGATCGTCTTGCCGGTGCCCTGACGGTCCTGGAATTTCTTGGTGACGTCGCGGAATTCGAGGCGGATATCCGCCGAAGAACCAGCCACGCCCTTCAGGCCCCGAGCCGGGCCATGACGGCGCGAAAGCTGTCGACGGTCCACGCCCTGTTGTCTTCGTCGCGCACCCCTTCGGCGTTGAGGCAATCGACGAGCGCGTCGAGTTCCGTGACGCCAGCAACGAACGCGCGCTCCATCGCGTCGGCGAGGCGACGTTCGAAATCGGTTTCTTCATGCGTCCGGGTTTGCCAGATTACGTTCGCGGGTTCGAGAATACGGCTTTCCTGTTCCATGCGCCCTCCTGCGCCCCCGGGTTCGGGGTCTTCATATGCTGTCTCATATTTGAGACACCTGTTTCATATATGAGACAAAATACTAGCGAGTCGCGAATGTGCGAGTCAAGCGGCTGTGTAATTTCGGCCTGGAAGCGAAATGATGGGATTCTGATTCGACACGCACCCCGATACACTCCCCGGATGGCCGTTCCCCACCCTGCCGACGATTCCCCTGCGCCGTCCGGCGCCGACCGAGATGCGGCGGCGCGCGACCACGTGCGCGAGATCACCCGCGCTGCCGGTTCGTCGTTCTATTGGGGCATGCGCATCCTGCCGGCAGACAGGCGGGACGCGATGTTCGCCATCTACGCATTCTGCCGCGAAGTCGACGATATCGCCGACGGCGATGCCCCCGACGACGAGAAACGCCGCCAGCTCGACGGCTGGCGGCAGGCGATCGAAGCGCTCTACGCCGACGACCGCGCCGGCGAAGACACCCCGGTGCTGCGCGCCCTCGCCCTCGCCATCCGCCGCTACAATCTTGAGAAGAAGGATTTCTTCGAGGTTATCGCCGGGATGGAGATGGATACCGACGGCGCGATCGTGGCGCCCGCCTTCAGCCAGCTCGAGCTTTATTGCGACCGGGTCGCGGGCGCGGTCGGGCTTTTATCGGTGTGCGTGTTCGGCGATTCGAGCCCCCGGGCCCGGCAATTCGCAGTCACCCTCGGCAGCGCGCTGCAGCTTACCAATATCCTGCGCGACCTCAGGGACGACGCGCGCATGGGCCGGCTTTACCTGCCGCGCGAACTGATCGAGGCGCAGGGCGTCGCGATCACCACGCCGGAATCGGTGCTGGAAAGCCCCGAACTGCCGGAAATCTGCGCGTCGCTCGCCGAAACGGCGCGCCGGAAATACACCGAAGCCGAAGACATCCTCCGCGATTGCGACGCCCGTGCGCTCAAGCCCGCCATCGTGATGATGATGAATTACCGCCGCGTCCTGGAGCGCCTGATCGCCAACCGCTGGCAGGATCTCGATAACGACGCGGGACTTTCCGTTCCGGAAAAGTTATGGATTACCTTGCGTTACGGCCTGTTGTGACTCATATATGTCGGTGTGCAGTGCAACAACCGGCGGCGAAGGCGCGTCGGTTGAATGCTATTGTGTGTTCCCCGGACTCTGTATTTCCGGGAGCGCAGCCAAACGGTGGATGACGGAATAAAGGTGACGCGCGTGGAAGGCTCAACGGCCCGGCAGATCAATGGCAGACCAGGCGGAGACGCGGAAGCGCTGACGGCGTTCGATGCCCGTCTCGACGCCGAAGTCGATGCCGCCGCTGCTGCCCTGCGCGCCAGCCAGCGCAGTGACGGCCACTGGCTCTACGACCTCGAAGCGGACGCGACGATTCCCGCCGAATACGTGCTGCTCAATCATTTCCTGGGCGAGCCCGAACCGGAGCGCGAAGCGAAACTCGCCGTATACCTCCGCCGGATCCAGTCCGACCGCCATCACGGCTGGCCGCTGTTCCATGACGGCGATTTCGACATGAGCGCCAGCATCAAGGCGTATTATGCGCTGAAGCTCGCCGGCGACGATCCGGACGACGCCCACATGGTGCGCGCCCGCGATGCGATTCTCGCCCATGGCGGGGCGGCAACGGCAAATGTCTTCACCCGGATCACGCTGGCCCTGTTCGGCCAGGTGCCGTGGCGCGCGGTCCCGGTGATGCCGATCGGAATCATGCTGCTGCCGAAATGGTCGCCGTTTCATATACAGAAGGTGTCCTACTGGTCGCGGACGGTGATCGCGCCGCTGCTGATCCTGATGTCGGAAAAGCCGGAAGCGGCGAACCCGCATAATATCGATATCCGCGAACTGTTCGTCACGCCGCCGGAGGACGAACGCCGCTACATGGTCAACCCGACCGGCGCCAAGCTCGGCTATGCGTTCCTCGCGCTCGACTGGGTGCTGCGGCGGGTGGAACCCATGTTTCCGGCGAGATACCGCCGCAACGGCATCAAGAAAGCGGTGAAATTCATCACCAAGCGCCTGAACGGCGAAGACGGGCTCGGCGGCATCTTCCCGGCCATGGCCAATACGGTCATGGCGTTCCGAACCCTGGGATATGCCGACGATCACCCGGATTATGCGATCGCCCGGCAGTCTGTCCGCAAGCTGCTGATCGAGAACGACGACGAGGCGTGGTGCCAGCCCTGCCTGTCGCCGGTCTGGGACACAGCACTTGCCATGCAGGCGCTGATGGAAGCCGGCGAACAGCCGACCAGCCCGGCAATGAACAAGGCCGCGGAGTGGATTCGCGACCTGCAGATTACCGACGTGCGCGGCGACTGGGCCGACAAGGCGCCCGATCTCGCGCCCGGCGGCTGGGCATTCCAGTACCGCAACGATTTCTATCCCGACGTCGACGACACCGCCGTTGTCGGCATGGCGCTCGACCGCGCCGATCCGGAAACCAACAGGGAAGCGCTGCGCCGCGCGGCCGACTGGATCGTCGGCATGCAGTCGAAGAACGGCGGCTGGGGCTCCTTCGACGTCGACAACACCCATTACTACCTGAACCATATCCCGTTCGCCGATCACGGCGCCCTGCTCGATCCGCCGACGGCGGACGTATCGGCGCGCTGCCTGTCGTTCCTCGCCCAGGCCGGCTATGCGAAGGACCACCCTGCGGTGACGGCGGCGGTTGCCTATCTGCGCAGGGAACAGGAAGAAGACGGATCGTGGTTCGGCCGCTGGGGCACCAACTACGTCTATGGCACATGGTCGGTCCTGTCCGCGTTCAATGCCGCCGGAATTCCGACCGACGACCCCGCCGTCCGCAAGGCCGTGAACTGGCTTCAGCTGCAACAGCGCGCCGATGGCGGCTGGGGCGAAGACGGCGCGACCTACTGGCCCGAGAAAAAGTCCGAGGCCAAGACATCCACGGCAACCCAGACATCCTGGGCGCTGCTGGCGCTGATGGCCGCCGGAGAAGCCGATTCACGGACGGTCCTCGAGGGCATCGAATATCTGATGGATGCGCCGCATGAAGACGGCAAATGGGCCGAAAAACATTATAATGCCGTCGGTTTTCCCAAGGTGTTCTACCTGATGTATCACGGCTATCCGGTGTATTTCCCGCTCTGGGCGCTCGCCCGCTACCGCCGCCTGCGCGACGGCAACGCGGCCGTCACCAGCTACGGTATGTAGGCTTCCCGGCCGCCCCGATTCTGAGACGCCAATTCCGGCGACCCGACACCGCATACCCATCGGAACGTTTAGCTGGCGTATGCCTCACGCCGCGACGAGCGTGCGGAAGTAATCCGGGTCTACGATTTCGCCGTGGCGTATCGGCATGCAGGCCGGCGGCAGGTCCTGGCGGATTTCGATGTCGCGCGCCGCGAGGCCGTCGAGAAATTCCCCGAGCCTGCCGATACAGGCGCCCGGCACGTCATGGATCACCACCAGCGGCCAGTCCTGGTCGTCGATCATCTCGAAGGCGCGCTCGACCCAGCCCTCGGGATTGTTCCAGTCGCCCGGCACGGCTGTCCACAGGACACAGCTATACCCGCCGGAGGTCAGGAAATCGCGGTCTCGCGCAGCAAACAGGTCGGCATTCAGTTGGCCGCCCCCGCCGCACGGCCGGAACAGCCGGTCGGGATGGGACAGATCGCCGATCAGGGTCTGCGTTTCGCCGATTTCCTGCGCCGCCGCCGCGGGGTCGGGATTGAGACCGATCGGCCCCGCGTGGGTGTAGGTGTGGTTCCCGATCCAGTGCCCCGCCGCGTGGGCGGCGGCCGCAATGGCCCGGCAGTCGGGCCGGGCCATGTTGCGGCCCAGCACGAAAAACGTCGTCAGGATATCCCGCGCGGCCAGTATTTCCAGCACGCGGGGCGTGACATCGGGATCGGGGCCGTTGTCGAAAGTCAGGGTAACCCGTTTTTTCAAGCCCACAGTTCCTTGCTGGCGATGGCGGCCCCTTCGACCAGGGCGTCGAGCTTTGCCCACATGATCGTCGGATGCACCCTCTGATAGAGCGGGCTCTGTGCGAAGCCGCAATCGGTACCCGCGATCACGCGTTCGCGGCCGATCAGGTTGGCGAGCCGGACGATGCGTTCGGCGATCAGTTCCGGATGCTCGATCACGTTGGTTGAATGGCTGATGACGCCATGGATAAGGACCTTGTCGTCCGGCAGATCCACATCCCCCCAGACCTTCCATTCGTGTTCGTGGCGCGGATTGCCGCCCTCGATCACATAGGCGCCGGCATTGATTTTCAGGATCAGGTCGATAATTTCCTTGAGCGGCACGTCGGTGACATGCGGTCCCGGCCAGCTTCCCCAGCACACGTGATAGCGAACCTTTTCCGGCGGGATGCCTTCGAGGGCGCGGTTGGTGACCTCGACGTGATGGTTCAGCCAGGCCCGGTAGTCGTCCATCGTCGCCGGCGGCACCATGCGGTCGAATGTCACCGCGGCGCGGGCGTCGTCGA
Organism: uncultured Rhodospirillaceae bacterium; assembly: GCA_963974055.1. Classification (GTDB taxonomy): domain Bacteria; phylum Pseudomonadota; class Alphaproteobacteria; order MPNO01; family UBA830; genus CAXBCP01. The sequence goes on along the minus strand of CAXBCP010000008.1, from coordinate 66,430 downwards.
GCTGCACCAGCAGGCCGGCATCGACCACCGCCTTGTATTCGACCGCCATCGCGGCGCCGATGGCGTCGAGGCAGTCGTCGTCGCTGTCATAGTATTCGTTGCGCCGGTCGGGAATGACGCTCGCCGGCGCCGCGACGGGCAGGAATCCCTCGGTCACGTTCACCTTTGCAAGCGCGGTCTTGAAATTGGCGATATCGCGTTCCAGTTCGTCCTGTCCGGTATAAGAAATCGGTCCCGTGCAGACCGATTCCATCACCGTCGCCGGCACCTGTTCGCCGTCGAGCTGCTCGTAGAACGCACCGAACTTTTCCCGGTCGGCGCCCGCCTTGAACGGGTTCGCGCCCGACAGCGGTTTGCGCTCGAAACCGCTCAGCCGCTTGAGGACGTATTGCGACCAGCTGATCGACTTGCCGAACTCGCCGTCGGAAATGACATCGATGCCGTGTTCCGCCTGTTCGCGGGCAATCGCGGCGACCGAGTCCGCGAGGCAGGCGGTATAGCCGGCTTCGTCGTAGGGCTCTCCTGCCTGCAGCGGGCGGATATAGTCCACCAGATTGTCGGGCCTGATCAGGCTGCCGACGTGGGTCGTCAGAATTCGGTCTTCGCTGCGCTGCATCGGTATGTTTCCCCGCATTGATTATAAACGTTATTTGCCAGTGTAGTTCATTCGGCGATATGGGCAATCTGTCCTGCGAAAGTCAGGCCGCAGCGGGTGCAGACCGTCCGCTTCCACGGGACCTGAACAGGATCATCGTCATAATTCCGATATTCAGGACATTCCAGACGATCCCGTGAATGAACGCCGCCTGGTACGAGCCCGTCACGTCGTAAATCCAGCCCGATACCCAGCCGCCGAACGCCATGCCGACGATGGTCATCATGATCAGGATGCCGACACGCTCGGCGGCAATCTTTGCCGGCATGTATTCGCGCACGATGATCGCGTAGCTGGGCACGATTCCGCCCTGGGCGAGACCGAACATCAGCGAAATCGCATACAGCGACATCAGCCCGTCGAAGGGCAGATAAAAGAACAGCGCAATGCCCTGAAGAACGGAGCCGATCAGCAGTGTCCGGACCCCGCCGATATAGTCGGCGAGGAAGCCGGACGCGATCCGCGTCACCGCGCCGCCCGCCAGCATCAGCGACAGCATCTCGGCGCCGCGCGCCGCGCCGTAACCGAGATCGAAGCAATATGCGACGATATGGACCTGCGGCATCGACATGGCGACACAGCAGGCAATCCCCGCGATCGACAGCAGGATCATCAGCATTTTCGGCGACAGGTCGATCGACCGGGTGCCCGACCCCGACCACGACTCGCCTGCCGCGCCCGGTGCGGCGAGCGCCGCCGCCGTCGCGACGGGATCTTCCTTGGGCGGCGGGCGGCGCAGCAGCAAGGCCAGCGGGATCATCGTCGCAACGACGATAACCGCAACCACGACATAGGCGGTCCGCCAGTCATACCCCTCCATCAGCCGCTGGATCGCCAGCGGCCAGATCGTGCCGCCGATATAGTTGCCGCAGGCGCAGGCCGCGACCGCCAGACCGCGCCGGCGGCGGAACCAGTGGGATACATCGGCGATCAGCGGCCCGAAACTCGCCGCCGTGCCGACCCCGACGAAAACGCCCTGGAGCAGCGCGAACATCCAGATGTTCGTCGCCGCGGCAGCCCCCGCGAAACCGACCGCCATCGCCAGTGCCGCGACGATCACCGGAAGGACGATGCCAAGCCGGTCGACATAGCGCCCGATCAGAACATTACCGGCCGCGAAACCGGCCATCGTCAGCGTATAGGGCAACGACGCATCGCCCCGGTCGACGGCGAATTCTGCCTGCACGGCAGGCAGAATCACGACAACGCCCCAGAACCCGATACTGCCGATCGTGCCGAGCGCCATAGACACGGCGAGCCGCATCCACGCGTAGCGGCTGTCGATCAGGGCCGCACCGGACCCGGCGCCCGGGCGCAGGCCCGGTGCGGAATTTTCGTCTGTCGAGGTCAAAACTGCCATCCGTGGAAAACGCGCCCGTCAGGCTATCACTGCCGCCGGGGGTCTGGCGATTGGAAAAAGACACGGACCGCCGGGCGGTTCCGCCCTGCAGCGACTCACTATGGCGTTATACTGGCGCCATGAACGACACTGTTTCCCCGGCAAAATTCCACCTCGGCATCGTGACCGGCCTCGGCTTCGAGGCCGAAATCGCGCGGGCCGCCATCGCAGCCGCGGCGCCGTCGGGCGGCGATGCGGTCACCGTCGTCTGCCACGGGCCGGGACAGGCGCACGGCCATTCCGCCGCGCGGTCGCTGCTCGATATCGGGGCGACGGCGCTGCTGTCCTTCGGGGTGGCCGGCGGCTGCAATCCCGACCTGCCGACCGGCACCGTGATCCTGTCTACCGGCGTGCGCGACCTGACCGCTGACGGCAGCGGCGAGATGCTGTTCACCAACCGCGAATGGCAGCGCCGCCTGAAATCCCGCCTGCTCGGAAACGTCCTGATCGAAGAGGCGATGCTCGCCTCGGTGGCGGTGCCGGCAACCGGCGCGGCAGCCAAGCACGGCCTGTACAGCAATCTGAACGCCGCTGCCGTCGACATGGAAAGCTCGGCGGTCGCCCGCGCCGCAATCGGTGCCGGCATCCCCTTCATGGCGCTGCGCGCGATCGTCGATACCGCCGACACCTCGCTACCGCCCGCCGCGCTGGCCGGTCTCGGTCCCGACGGCACGCCCCGGATAACCGCCGTTCTGCGCGCACTGTGCCGGCGGCCGCAGGATATTCCCGGCCTCGTCGGCCTCGGCATTGCCAGCGGAAAGGCGAAACGGGCGCTCGAACGAAGCGCCGCCGCCACGGCGCCGATGTTCGGCGCCATCTGAGAAGCCGCCGGGGACTCCGCCCGTCTGATTCTCGTGCCCACCCGAATCTCCGGCCCGTCACGTTTCGAAACGTCGTTTCCGGACATTGCGCGATATTTAGAGTTGTTCTATCGCGGCAAAGTGATTTGATCTTGCCGGCGAAACGACCCCATAATTCCACTGGCGGCATGACGCGCCTTCGGGAACGCCAGACCGCATACCGGCGCGCAATTCGCCGGCTCGCAAGTCGATCGATCCGATCGAACAAAAGGGAGGGTGCGTAAAACCATGGAACCGCCCTACAGCCACCAGGCGACCGTCAGGCCGGGTTAGTCCCCCCAAGGCGCTCAAGGCCGAACGGTCACACTGCAGACAATTACTGCAGACAACCAACGATCTGCTCTATGCCAACCTGGCCCGGATTCGATCCGGGCGCGAGATTGCATTGCGTCTCGCATCCCCGGGGCCCCGCTTCCCCCCAGAAGCGGGGCCTTTTCGTCGCTGACGCCTGGTAGCGGACGCGCAACGCCCCGTTACCGGTCCGCAGGGATCCGGCCTGACTACGGAGTCTTGCCGGCCGCGCGGCGGCGTCCCCGCCGGGCCATCATGTTGAGGGCCTCGACCAGGGCGGAGAACGACATCGCGGCATAAATATAGCCCTTGGGCACATGGGCGCCGAAACCGTCGGCGATCAGCACCATCCCGATCATCAGCAGGAATCCCAGCGCCAGCATGACAACGGTCGGGTTCGCCTGAATGAACTCGGCAAGCGGCTTCGCCGCAAACATCATCAGCCCGACCGAGACGACGACCGCAATCACCATGATCGGCAGATGCGGGGTCATGCCGACGGCGGTCAGGATACTGTCCATGGAAAACACAAGGTCGAGCAGCAGGATCTGACCGATCACCATGGCGAAACCGGATGCCGAGACCGGTCCCTTTGCCGCGGAGTCTTCGGGATCGACGTTGTGATGTATTTCCGACGTCGCCTTCCATACCAGAAACAGCCCGCCGGCGATCAGGATGAGGTCGCGCCAGGAAAATGCCTGGTCGAACACCGTAAAGACCGGCGCGGTCAGACCGACGATCACGAAGATCAGGCTCAGCAGCGCCAGCCGAAGGATCAGCGCGCCGCTGATACCGACAAGACGCGCGCGCGGCCGGTCCGCTTCCGGCAGCCGGTTGGTCAGGATCGAGATGAAAATCAGATTGTCGATGCCGAGCACGACCTCGAGCACGATCAGCGTCGCAAGCGCCGCCCATGCCTCCGGACTGGCCGCGAGCATTGCAAGGTTTTCCATTGGTTTTTTTTCCTTCCTGTCCGGATCGAGTGCCGGTTTTCAGTCAGCCGGGTCCCGCAGCGCGCTCGCGATACGCGCCCGGACATCGGCCGGTTCGCGCTCCACCGCCTCGGCGAGACGGCGGACCTGATCGCGCAGGCCGTGGACCTGATCGAGCAGGGGCAGAATGACATCAAGGGAATCCGCGTCGAGCTCCAGTTCGGTGCGGAATTCGCGGATCAGCCGCACCCGCGCGACGTCGATTTCCCGGAACCGGAAGCCGCGCCCGCTCTGTTCGGGCGTGACCCAGCCACGTTCGACCCACAGATAAAGGGTCTCTCGCTCGATGTCGACAAACTGCTTCAGGACTTCCGTTTCGTCGATCATGTCGCGCTCTCCATTCCGGGCTTCCCGGCACGGGGATCGTAAGGGTGGCGTTCCGCCCACTCGGTCAGAAAGGATTTCAGCTCGTCGTCGGGCGCGTCCGGCAGGACGACCGCAAGCGTCACGATCTGGTCGCCGGCCCGACCGGCATTTCCGCCGCCGGCCGGCCCCGCGGGCATTCCCTTGCCGCGAAGCCGGAGCGTCGTGCCGGTATTGGCACCCGCCGGAATCGTCATCGCAACGGTTCCGGTCGCCGTCGGCACTTTTACCTTTGCGCCGAGCACCGCCTCGTTCAGGGAGATCGGCAGGTCGATGTGGATATCGTCGCCGCGGCGTTCGAACAGCGGGTGCGCGGCGACGTGGATCTCGACATAGGCGTCGCCCGCCTCGCCGCCGCCGATACCGGCGGCGCCCTTACCCCGCAACCGCAATACCTGTCCGTCGCGCTGGCCTGCCGGGATCGTGATATCGAGCGATTTGCCGTCCGGCATGGTCACGCGGCGCTTGGCGCCGTTCACGGCCTCGAGGAACGACACCTCCATCGTGTAGCGCATATCGGCGCCGCGGGTACGGAAGTTGCCGCCGCGTCCCCGACCTGCGCCTGCGCCGCCGCGCGCGTTCTGCTCGCGGAAAAGATCGGCGAAGATATCGCCGATATCTTCGTATCCCGCCGAGGAATGGTAGGGCTGCTCGCCGCCGGCCGATGCCTGTTGGCGGTAATAGTGCCGCGGCGTCTCGTTGCCCTCGGCATCGATCTCGCCGGCATCGTATTGTCTGCGCTTTTCCGGGTCCGACAGGATATCGTTGGCGCGCTGGATATTCTTGAATGTCTCTTCCGCCGCCGCATCGCCCGGGTTGAGATCGGGATGGTTCTTTTTCGCAAGCGCGCGATAGGCCTTGCGGATGACCTCCGGCGTCGCGTCGCGGGCGACACCGAGGACGGCATACAAATCGGTCTGAACGTCAGCCAAGACGAACTCCTGCTCTAAAAACCAAATTCAGCGCGCAGTATACAATTGGCGATCGCACGCTGAATTTCCACCCGGTGGATTTCCATAGGACATATCGGTGCGGGCGACGCGCCTAGATCCACTTGAGACGCTTTAACAACCAGTACTCGATCACGCCGGCCGCACACAGGCCGACGGTCACGGACGCGAACGACCACGGCCATTTTTCGCCCGGAATCCCGCCGACATTGATCCCCAGCAGCCCGGTCAGCAGGCCGAGCGGCAGGAAGATCGCCGCGATCACCGACAGGACATAGGTGTTCTTGTTCAGCCGTTCGGCAAGCCGGCTGGACAGTTCGTCCTGGACCACGGCGGCGCGTTCCCGCGCCGAATCGAGGTCTTCGACATAGCGGGTGATCTTGTCCGCCACCTCGCGCAGGCGCAGGCGGTCCGCCTGCCCCATCCAGTCGGCCGGGTCGTTGACGAGCCGCTGGATCGCTTCCCGGTTGGGCCCGATGAACCGGCGCAGACCGATCGCCTGCCGCCGGATGGCGCCGAGCGCGAAGCGCAGTTCGTTACTCTCGGCCGTCACCACGGCTTCCTCGAGGTCGTCGACCTGTTCGTCGAGCTCGGAAATCACGGTGCCCATCCGGATCGTCAGCCCGTCCGCCAGCATGATCACCAGGGCGGCCGGCGAAACCGGCGCACGGTTGCGGCGGATCGCCTCGCGCACGTCGTCGACCGCCATCAGCCGGCGGCGGCGGACGCTGATCACCCGCTCGCCGTCGCACCACAGGCGCAGCGACACCATGTCTTCGCTGTCGGCCCCGGGGTTCATGTTCACACCGCGTATATCGACAATTACGCCTTCATCGAAAGTCGTTGTCCGCGGACGGCTTTCGGCAGCGACCAGCGCTTCGCACGCCACCACCGGCAGACCGCTTCGCTTAAACAGAAAATCCCGGGTATCGTCGACGTCCCGCTGGAGATGAATCCAGGCAAATCCCGGCCCCCGCCGCGGCGCCGACAGGTCATCCGCCGACAAGTCGTCCCACGTCATCTTCTCCGCCTTGCCCGCGCCATCGAACCAGAACGCATCGATCAGCGCCTCCTGTGCATCGCCCGGCGGATTTCCGCCGGTATCGGGAGACGCTGTCGGGCTGTCTGAACTGGTGGCCATATTGTCTGTGTCTTTCACGTCGTTCAAAGCAAACGGGGCGCATAGATCGCCGCCGGAGTGTGAAGCGCCGCTAAAGCGGTTTCAATCGCTAACTTCACGCCAATGCCCCCTAAAACGCGCCCGTGACGTCGAGAAAAACCAGGACGATCGTCGCCGGCGCAACCACCCGCAGCAGCCACAGCCAGACCGTCCCCATAGCCGTCCCGTCCAGCCCGGCGGCGGCCCGGGCGTCGCGCCCCGTCAGGTGCCACCCGGCATAGGCGCACACCAGAATGCCGCCCAGCGGCAACAGGTAGTTCGAAACCAGCCCGTCGACCAGGTCGAAGATGCCCATGTCCAGGAACCGGATATCGGACAGCAGCCCGAAGCTCAGCGCAGAAGGAATGCCGAGACCGAAGGCTGTCGCGCCGACCGCCAGCACCGCCCGGCGGCGGCCGAGCCGCGTCCGGTGCACCAGGCTGGCGACCGGCACCTCCAGCAGCGACACCATCGACGTCATCGCGGCGGCGACGAGCAATCCGAAAAAGACGGCCCCGACGAACTTGCCGCCGGGCATGGCGAGAAATATCTGCGGCAGAGTGATAAAGGCGAGCTCCGGTCCGGCACGGGGGTCCATGCCGAAGGCGAAAACCGCCGGGAAGATCGCAAGCCCCGCGACAATCGCGAAAAACGTATCCCCGGCGACGATAACCGCCGCCGAACGCGGCAGCCGCGTGGTGGGGCCGAGATAACTGGCATAGGTGATGAACACGGCCATGCCGACGCCGATCGAAAAGAACGCCTGCCCCACCGCGGCCACCAGAACGCTGCCCCGGAAAACGGCATCCCAGTCCGGCAGCAGCAGAAAACGCCAGCCCGCGCCGGCACCCGGCAGGGTGGCGCTGTATACCGCAAGCGCAATCACGCAAAGCGCCAGCAACGGCATCAGAAAGCGGTTCGCCGTCTCTATCCCCGCCCGCACGCCGCCGGCGACGACGAACATGGTCAAACCCAGGATGGCAAGCTGCCAACTCAGCGGTTCGCCGTTACTGGCGATGAAACTTCGGAAATACGCCCCGAAGCCGGTTTCCGCGGTATGCCACAGCGTGCCCGTTACCGCGCCGATGAAGTATTTCAGCGCCCACCCGGCGACAACGGCATAGAAGCTGAGGATCAGGGTACAGCCGACGACCGGGATCCAGCCCGCGAACCGCCACGGCGACCTGGGCGACGTGATCGAAAAGGCGGTGACGGCATCCCCGCGGCTGCGCCGGCCCAGCGCCATTTCGCCGACAACGATCGGCAATCCCACGAGCAGGACGCTGAGCGCATAGACGATGAGGAACGCGCCGCCGCCGTTTTCACCTGCCACGTAGGAGAAACGCCAGATATTGCCGATCCCCACCGCCGAACCGATGGTCGCCAGAACGAAACCGGCGCTTGTCGCCCATTCCTCGCGTGCCGCTGACACGTGCATTCCCCCGCCATAGTGGGCAGACCGCCACGGCCTGCCCAAACCCGGACCGGATCAGAATACCGTCAGCCGGGAATGCTGTCTTTGATCGGGATTAAACGGCGGGCTCCCGCCCGTCAGGGGCGGACACTGGCATAGTTGTAGACCTTCTTCACGCCGTCGCCTTCCTCGAGCTTGGCGAGGGCCTTCTTCATTTCCTCGCGCGAGCGCGCCCGTCCGAGCAGGTACAGATTGCCGAACGGATCGCCCGTCACCCGGAAATTCACGTCGGCTATGCCGGCGGTGCCGAGGAGCCGTGCGCCGGCCTTGGTCTCGAACGCCAGGACGTCTTTCCAGTCCATCATGCGTCCCGCCTCGATGGCTTCCGCCTTGGCCTTGTCCGTCATGTAGGTGACATGCCAGTAAAGATGCTTCACGCCTTCGACCTTGCGCACGCCGGTCTCGAACTTCCTGTAGGTCTCGGGGTCGGCGAACAGCCCGGTGACCAGGAGTTTCTGTTCGTAGATCACGGTCGATGCCTTGATCGTGCCGAGCTCGGCCATCACCTTGTTGACGTCGATGACGATCGCGTTGTCGCGCGCGATATCGGACGACGAGCGCGCCTCTATCGCCCGGTCGATCAGGGTCTTGGGGCCGAGCAGAAGATCGCTGAGCTGCGCCGAGGCGGGAGCGGCGGCGAGAAAAATCGCAAGAAACGGGGCGAGAACGGCGAACGCGGTACGACTCATGTCAGTACTCCGGACAGTGAAGCTATGGTCTCAATATCGGACCCGATTGCGGCGATTTAAAGGCAAATTTGCGGCGCGCGCCCACTGCCGTCCCGGCCGCATGCCGAAATTCGGGGTGACCAAGGGGGACAGAACGTCGGGAAGAACCTGCGGTTCCGCCTAGCGGATGCCGGTATCGATGGATGGCAGGACTTCCGCCTCGGCCTTGACCACGTCTTCCGGAAAATCGATCTCCACCCACGGGGTGCCGGTTATGTCCTCGAAAGCGAAATCCTGCGGCGCCGCCAGGATTGCGTCGCGGATCGCCTCTTCATACGGCGCCTCGCGGTCGCCGCGCGCGATATAGGCCTGCGCCCGTTCCGTCAGATTGCGGGCCATATCCGGCGACCATTTGAAAAAGCCGACCGATTCGCCGCACCAGTCGTAGGGCGTGTCGACGATCTTGCGGAAATCCACCAGGCCGGTTTCACCCCGGACGCAGATTTTGACCGGCTCGTCGCCCTCCTCGAAGTCGCGGTCGACGAGCAGACAGTTGGCATGCTCCGAATTGGCCAGCCGCGCCATCAGCCGCGGATCGTAAAGCACGTCGGCATCCATCAGTATCACCGGCCCGCCGGCAGACATCATCGCCTCTCCGAGCACCGCCATCGTGATGACGCTGCCTTCGGTATAGTCAGGATTGTGGACAAAGGCGATATCGCCCGGAAATCCGGCGCGCAGCGCTTCCGCCTGGAGGTCGTCGGCCCGGTAGCCGATGCCGATGGCGACACTTTCGACGCCGATCCGCGCCAGGTTCGCAAGATGACGCGACAACAGCGACTGACCGCCGAATTCCAGGAGGGCCTTGGGCGGTTTGTCCTGAATGTCGCCAAGGCGGTTCCCAACCCCGGCTGCAAGAATACAGGCGCGCGCAACGTTCATGTCTCGATCATCCCCGTTTACCAGCCGCCCGGCATTCCCGGGCGGCGCTGCAAGGGCGGCAACCTAGATAAAAACACGCCACCTGTCATTCGCACCCGACATCCTCCCGAATACTGGCCCGGATACTGCCCCAGGATCGCCGCATTCCCGTTCGATAACAGGCCTGTCATTGAACAGGCGCACCGTTCGCCCTACATACTCTCTTCGAATGGACCGGTACGGGCCGGGTTGGAGAAACATTTTGAAAGACAGAGAACTTAACCGCATCGCGGCGCTGGGCATCTTGGCCGCAATCTGTGCGGGCACGGCGCCTGCCGGGGCGCAGTCCGGCAATCAGACGGGCATTCAGACGGGCAATCAGGCCGGAAACACGACCTTTGTGGCACAGGCGCAGGCGCAGCAGCCGGAAGCCCTCATCAAGGATTTCAGCGATACGCTGCTGACGGCGATGCGCGATGCAAAGTCGCTCAGATTTGCGGGTCGGCGCGACCTGTTGCAGGGGAAAATCTCCGAGACGTATCATCTGCCCGTCATGGCCCGTATCGCGGTCGGCGCGCACTGGCGCAAACTGTCGCCCGAACAGCAGAACCGCCTGGTGGCGGATTTCAGCCGTCTGACCATCGCGACCTACGCCAACCGGTTCAACGACTGGTCGGGCGAATCGTTCGAGATGCGCGGCACGGAAAACGTGCGCGACAAAACGGTTCTCGTCAGAACCGCCATCATCCGGCCCGGCAAACAGGCAGTGGAGATCAATTACCTGATGCGGCAGTTCGAAGCCGGGTGGAAGGTCATCGATATCTTCCTCAAGGAATCCTATTCCGAGCTGGCAACGAAGCGGTCGGAATATTCGAGCATCCTGCGCCGCCAGGGCTTCGAGGCCCTGATCGGGCAGATCGGCGAAAAGATCGCACAATACGAACGCTCTCCGGACTGACATGCGATCGATTGGAATACGCACGACCGGACAACTGGCGCTGTTTGTCCTGACGGTCGCGCTGGCGGTCCCGGCGGCCGCGGAACCTGCCCCGCTCGATAGCGCGCGGATCGGCCATCTCGCCGGACTTCGACAGATCGACGGCCGGCCGGTCGATGCGAACCGTCTCGCCGGGCGCCCCGTGCTTGTGTCGTTCTTTGCCAGCTGGTGCAAACCCTGCAATGCCCAGTTCGAACATATGAAACTGCTGCACCTCGCCCATGCGGCGGACGGGCTTGAAATTGTCGCGGTCAACCTGTCCGAAAACGCCGCCGGGTTCGCCGATGACGGCAAAAGACTGGGCCTTTTTCTCGGACGCCACACCCCGGTCTTTCCCGTCGTCGAAGCCACCGACGGGACCGCGAAACTGTTCGGAAACGTGGAAGAGCTGCCAACGGTGTTCGTTTTCGACCGCCAGGGCCGGGCTATCCTTCACCATGTCGCTGAACAGAATCCGGGAAGTTCAGGTCCCGGTTTCGAAACGCTGCGCCGGGCGGTAAGCGACGCGCTTGGCATCGGGGCGGCAGATCGCCGGGAGAACGGACGGAACGGCGGACAGGACGGCGGATCAGAATCCTTGCCTGTTCGGGCCGTTTCTGTAACAAAGTCTTCATATTTCAAACACTTGGCTGAAAGTAAACGCTGATGGCGACGAATATCGATTCCGGCGCGGCAACTGGAGGGAGTCCGGCGGCTCCGCAGACGTCTCCCTCCAAATCGGCGCGCCTGCGGGCGCTGCTCGAAGGCCCCGAAATGGGCTTCCTGATGGAAGCGCATGACGGGCTGTCGGCAAAGATCGCGGAGGAAGCCGGTTTCAGCGCCGTGTGGGCGTCCGGTCTGTCGATGTCCGCCGCCCTCGGCGTGCGTGATTCCAACGAAGCGTCCTGGACCCAGGTGCTCGAAGTGCTGGAGTTCATGTCCGACGCGACATCGATCCCTATCCTCATGGACGGCGATACCGGCTACGGCAACTTCAACAACGTCCGCCGCCTTGTCGCCAAGTTGTGCCAGCGCGGCATTGCCGGCGCCTGTATCGAGGATAAGCTGTTCCCCAAAACCAATTCGTTTATCGGTCACGGCCAGCCGCTGGCCGACATGGAAGAATTCTGCGGCAAGATCAAGGCCGGCAAGGACAGCCAGACCGACCCCGATTTCGTCCTCGTCGCCCGCGTCGAAGCGCTGATTTCCGGCTGGGGCCTGGACGAAGCCCTGCGCCGCGCCCATGCCTATCAGGAAGCGGGCGCCGATGCGGTGCTGATCCACTCGAAACAGTCCAGCGCCAACGAAATAATGTCGTTCATGCGCGAATGGGACGACAGCTGCCCGGTGGTGATCGTGCCGACCACCTATTACGGCACGCCGACCGACCAGTTCCGCGCCGCGGGAATCGATGCGGTCATCTGGGCCAACCATTCGGTGCGCGCGTCGATCAGCGCCATGCGCGATGCGGCGAAGACCATTTTCGAGCAGGAAAGCGTTGTTGCGCTGGAAGACCGGATCGCGACCGTGAAGGATATCTTCCATCTCGCCGGCAATGCCGAACTGAAGGATGCCGAAGACCGCTACCTGCCCGTCGACGACGACGCGCCGCGCGGCATCGTGCTGGCCGCGACCCGCGGCAGCGCGCTCGGACCGCTGACCGAAGACAAGCCCAAATGCATGGTCGAAATTCAGGGCCAGCCCCTGCTTCGCCGGCTGACGCGCGCCCTGCGCCAGTCCGGTATCCGGGACGTCGCCGTGGTTCGCGGCTATGCCAAGGAAGCCGTCGACCTGCCGAACCTCACCTATATCGACAACGACGCCTTCGAAACCACCGGCGAGGCGGCCTCGCTCGCCACCGCCATGGACCGGCTGACCGGCGACACCGTGATCGCCTATGGCGATATCATGTTCCGGCGCTACATCCTGGATGCGCTACTCGACGTCGAAGGCGATATCGTGCTCGCCGTCGATGCCATGTGGCGCGAACGCACCGACCGTTCGGAGACGTCCGGCCGCGACCTCGTAAAGTGCTCGCGCGCGTTTTCGCCGAGCTTCATCGAAGACGATCCCGTGCTGTTCGAAAGCGTCGTCGCGAATGCGGCGGACGCGGACGACCATACCGGCGAGTGGATCGGTATCGCCCGGCTCACCGAAAAGGGCGCCGACCTGGTGCGCGCCGAGCTCGATGCCATGAAGGCCGACGGCAGTCTGAACAGCGCGGATCTCGCCACCCTGTTCGCCCGGCTCGCGGCGAACGGCAACGCGCCCCGCATTCACTACGTCGCCGGCCACTGGCTCGACGTCAATGACGCCTTCGATCTCGCCCGGGCGCGCGACTTTCTGTAGGATTTAGGCCGCTCTCCCAAGGGTCGTACCGGCGCAGTCCGGATTCTCCCTGCCCTGGGACCGAGCTCCCGGCTTACGCCGGGATGAAGCCGAAACTTGGAAGAAAACAAAAATGATCAAAGCCGACGACTTCCTGATGCCCGCCCGCGACGCGGGATACGATTTCTTTACCGGGGTGCCCTGCTCCTTCCTGACCGAGATCATCAACCGGGTGATCTCCGACACATCGCTCGATTATGTCGGCGCGGCGAGCGAGGGCGAGGCCGTTGCAATTGCCTCCGGTGCATGGCTGGCGGGCCGCAAAACGGTGGTGATGTGTCAGAATTCGGGTCTCGGCAATACGGTGAACCCGCTGACATCGCTGAACCACCCGTTCCGGATACCCACTATGATGATCGTCACCTGGCGCGGCCAGCCGGGCATTACCGACGAGCCGCAGCACGAACTGATGGGGCCGATTACCCCGGAATTGCTGGATACCATGCGTATTCCGCATGCCGTATTCCCCCAATCGGAAGACGAGATACCTGATGCGCTGGCCCTCGCGCGGAAGACGATGGACGAAACCGACCTGCCTTTCGCGTTCATCATGCCCAAGGGCTCGGTCGCGCCGGAAAAACTGGACGAATCCCCCCGCACCCTGCCGCCGCGCGGCACCTTGACCGATTTCAGCGAAGGCGGCGCCCGACCGACCCGCTACGAGGCGCTGGAATGCCACCTCGCCCATGTGCCCGCGACGGCAGGCGTCATCGCCTCGACCGGCAAGTCGGGACGCGAATTGTTCACCCTCGACGACCGGGACCAGCATCTGTACCAGGTCGGCTCCATGGGCTGCTCCAGCGGCATGGCGCTCGGCGTCGCGCTGAATTCGGACCGCAAGGTGATCGCGCTTGACGGCGACGGTGCAGTCCTGATGAAAATGGGCGCGCTGGCCACCGTCGGCGCCTATCGCCCGAAGAACATGATTCACATCGTGCTCGATAACGGCGTCCACGATTCCACGGGCGGCCAGTCCACGGTGTCGGCCTCGGTCGAATTCGCCGAAATCGCGATCTCGTCGGGCTACGTATCGGCGGCGAAATGCGATTCCATCGACGGATTCGCCAAGGCCTATTCGGCCGCACTTGCCGCCGACGGCCCGCACCTGATCCATATGCGCATCCAGCCCGGCTCGCTCGACGTGCTCGGCCGTCCGACGGTCAAACCGCCGGAAGTCGCGCGCCGTTTCAGGACATTTCTCGCGGGTTAGACCGAACGCCAGGGCGTTTCCCGTTTTGACGACACCCGCGCGATTCCGCGCAAGCGGAAAATGATCCAGCCCCCGCCCGTTGACTTGCGCGCGCCGTAGGGCAAAAACATCCGCTCAACCGGGAGAAGACTCATGGCCGATATAACGCTCTACAATTTTCCGCAGTCGACCTGCAGCCAGAAGGTGCGGCTCGCCATGTGGGAGAAAGGCATTCCGTATACCGACCGCATTGTGATCCATACCGAGCGCGAACATCTCAGCGACTGGTATCTGAAGCTCAACCCCAACGGCGTCGTGCCGACCATTACCGACGGCGACGACGTGGTGATCGATTCATCGGTGATCCTCGAATATCTCGAAGACGTCTATACGGACCATCCGATGTCGCCCACCGACCCGGTCGAAAAGGCCCATATGCGGAAATGGATGCGCTATCTCGAAGAGGTGCCGACGCCCGCCATTCGCGTGCCGTCCTTCAACAAGCATCTCGCCAAACGCTACGAGACAATGGAAGACGAGGCCTATCAGGCGATGGCCGACAAGCACCCCGTGCGCAAACATTTCTACAAGCGCATGAACAAGACGGGGTTCAGTGCCGAAGAAACGGAAGAAGCCCTCGACCGGCTCGACAGCGCCGCCCAGCGCTTCGCCGATGCGCTCGACGCCCACGGCAAGGACTGGATCATGGGCGACATGCTGACCATCGCCGACGCCGCCTACCTGCCGACCGTGGACCGCATGATCGACCTCGGGCTCGGCGACATGATCTTCGACCGCCCCGCCCTGAAAGCCTGGTACGAACGCTACGCGGCACGTCCCGCTTTCGAAAAGACGTATTACGAAGGAACCCGCCTTACCGATATTTTCGGCAAGGACACGGACTGACGCTTCCGTTGCCTCCCGGATGATGCCCGGCGATATCCGGGGCCATTTGTTCCGGCCGGCCAGACCTTAGGGGACGCAAATAAATGTCATCGAGCATCGGAATTATCGGCGTCGGACGCATGGGGCTCGCCATGGCGCGCAACCTGATCGCGAAGGACTACGCCGTTACCGGCTATCGCCGCAGCGCGATGGACGATTTCGCGGCCGCCGGCGGCATTCCCGCAAATTCGCCCGCCGCCGTCGCCGAGGGGTCGGATATCGTCATCACCAGCCTGCCCGGAAACGATGCCGTGCTGGATGCGCTGGATCGCCCCGACGGGCTTCTGAAGGCGCTCAGGCCCGGGCAGATCGTGGTCGAAACGACGTCGCTTTCCCCCGCCGAGAAACGCGAACATGCGGCACGCATCGCGGCGACCGGCGCGACGATGCTGGACTGCCCGGTCAGCGGCACTCCCGGAATGCTGGAAGCGGGCCGCGGCGCGTTTTTCATTTCCGGCGACCGGGCGATTGCCGACAGGATCGGGGACGTGCTCGAAGCGATCTGCCCGCGCTCGTCCTGGGTGGGCGATATCGGCGCAGGGGCCGCGACCAAGTCCGTCGCGACCGCGCTGGTGGCCATTCACAATCTTGCCGCTGCCGAAGGGCTTGCCATCGCGGCGCGGGAAGGCGGCGATATCGAGGCGGTCCATGCGGCGATTGCCGGCAGTCCGGCGGGGTCCGCGATGTTCGAGATGCGCGGCGCCCTGATGGCAAAGCGCGACTACGCCGCGGGGGGCGGCACGCTCGAAGGGTATTCGCGCGGCCTGCACCGGGTCCATGACAGTGTCCGTGAAAGCGGCCCGACTCCGCTGCTCGACGTAGCCCGTCAATGGTACGACGATGCCGTCGCCGCCGGACATACGGGGCAGGATCAGGCCGCGATATTCGAATACCTGCTGGAGCGGACTCCCGACGCATAGAAGTATCGCGCCGGCGAAATGCCGGGCACAGGACCGTGTCCCGCTATCCCTGCGCGGCAGCGAGACGTTTCAGCTCGCGGCGCAGCAGCTTGTTGGCGGCATTTCGCGGCAGCGCGTCGAGAAAGACATAGGCCCGCGGCCGCTTGTAGTTCGCGAGGACGGACTCCCTGCACCAGACATCCAGCGTCTCGGCATCGACGCCGTCCGCAACGATGCAGGCGACCACGCGTTCCGACCACCGGTCGTCGGGCATGCCGATCACGGCTGCATCGCGCACGGCCTCATGCTGCAGAAGCACGGTTTCGACTTCCTCGGGATGGATGTTCTCGCCGCCGGATACAACCATGTCATCGACCCGGCCACGCAGTTCCAGGTCGCCGTCGGCAAGCATCGCCGCGATATCGCCCGTCCGGTACCAGCCGCCGGTCAGCTTTTCGGCCGTCGCCTCCGGCCGGTTGAGATAGCCGAGAAACGCCGCATCGCAGCGCGCATCGACCAGCAGCTCGCCCTCCTCGCCGATGTCGCAGACGTCGTTTACCGATCCGCCGATCCGCCCGATCCGCACATCCGAATAAAAACCCGGGCGATAGCGCGTCGGCGCCCCGGCCGGGTCGGTCATGTAGAGCGAGTTCATCATCTCTGTCGTACCGTAGATATTGGTCATCAGCGCCCCCGGGAACGCCGCCTTTACCCGGTCGAGCAGTGCACCCGGCATGACGGCGCCGGCATAGGCCAGGGTCTGCACCGTCGCGACATCGGCGGGATCGAATCCCGGCATCGACAGCATGGCGTGAAAATGCGCCGGCGCGCCGAACAGGTAGGTCAGACCGTGGCGCTTCACGGCGTCGACCGCCGCGGCCGGGTCGAAGGCGGAATGGACGTAATAGGTGCCGTTCAGCGACAGGGTGGTGATAAAGCCGGAATAAAAACCGACGGCATGAAACAGCGGCATCAGGCCCAGTCCGCGGTTGTGACCGCCGTGGCGCATGCCGCACTGAACCGGCGCGAACAGGATACGGGCATCGGTGGCGCCGTGCGGGATCATCACCCCCTTGGGCAGCCCGGTCGTGCCGGATGTGTACATCACGAAGGCAAGCGCATCCGCGGCGGGCGTCTGCCACGCCGGCAGGTTGGCGGCATCGCCCCGGCAGGCCGCGAAATCGCGCGTATCGCCATCCGTTCGGTCGGCAGCGCCGCCGAGCGTATATAGCGGCGCCCCGGGCGGCAGGGCAGCCTGCACTGCCGACACCATAGCGTCATCCGCGACACAGATTGCGGACGATACGCTCCCGTCGGCGATCAGCGCCCCGGCTTCGTCTGGCTTCAGCCGCGGATTGACAAGACACAGCACCGCGCCGAGCCGGTGAACGGCCAGGATCGCGATTGCATGCGCCAGCACGTTGGGCAGGACGGTCGCCACGCGGTCGCCCGGCGCGATGCCGGCGCGGGACAGCCCGGCGGCGACGGTCTCCGCTTCGGCGACCAGGCCGGCGAAGGTCAGCGTACGGTCCGTTTTATCGTCGACGATAGCGATGCGGCCGGGCGTGCGGGATGCCGCCAGCCGGATATGATCCCAGACAGTCTGCATTGGGAATTGTTTCCTCTTTTTCGCGCGTTCCACGCCATTATAGGCGTCGGCACATCGCCGACAAAGGCGGCCGGCCCGACGCCCGTCAGTCGGACTGGTCGTAACGCGGATCCAGTTCGCCCGCGATCATGCCTGCCCGCGACAGGAGGACAAACGGCGTCTGATCCTCGACCGGCACCGGCGCGCGGCGGGTCTGGCGCCAGATTCCGAATGCCGCGACGATCAGGTAGACGGCGGCGACAAACCAGTAAAGCGCCGCCGCCGAACTGATTTCCATCAGCCAGCCGGCCACAAGCGGGCCGATCACCGCGCCGATCGCATAGACGAGCAGCAGCCGCGCGCTCAGCGATACGATGCCCGTGGCATCGGTATGGTCGTTGGCGTGGGATACGGCGAGCGAGTAGACGGTCATCGAGAAACCGCCATACAGGGCGCCGATAACGAAAAGCGCGATCGCCCTGTCCCTGTCCGCGACAAAGGCGACGGCGGCCCCCAGAATCGCCGCCAGCATGCAGACGCAGGAGATCACCGACCGCCTGTCGCGACGGTCCGACAGCCAGCCGACCGGCAATTGCAGGACCAGCCCGCCGAAAATGGAAAACATCATGAACAGGGCCGTCCCGTTCTCGCCCAGCCCGACATCGGTTGTGAATACCGGGGTCAGCGACCAGAAAGCGCCCTGCGATAAACCGACGCCTGCGCAGGCGACCAATGCCAGAGGCGAGATACGCCAGAGCTGCATCAGCCGCAGCGGGGCAGACGGGCCGATCGTCGGGGGCGTTGAACTGGCCAGGGAAATCGGCACTGCGGCGATCGAAATCAGCATCGATGTGACCACGAACAAAACGAAACTCTTTGCGTCTGCGGTCAGCAACAGCAGTTGTCCGAGCCCTAAAGCGCCGAGGTTCACCATCATGTATACGGCGAAGATGCGGCCGCGCGTCTCCTGCGTCGATTTTTCGTTCAGCCAGCTCTCGATCGTCATGTAAAGGCCGGCAAAACAGAAACCGATAATCGCGCGCAGCACCCCCCAGGTGACCGCATCGACCTGGATCACATGACCGAGAGACGCCACGGACGCCACCGCCGTCAGCGCCGCATAGGTCCGGATATGGCCGACGGTTGCAATTACCCGGGGGCATTGCAGGCAGCCGAACAGGAATCCGAGATAATATGCAGCCATGACCACACCGATCACCGCCGGCGAAAAACCCTCCTGGCCGGCGCGAAGCACCAGCAGCGTGCCGTACAGGCCGCTGCCGAGCAGCAACAGGGCTGTTCCCAATAACAACGCCGAGACGGACAAAATCACTGGGGGCATGCTACGGGCGGCTTTCGGATAAACGGGTCACCCTTCGAGTGTTTGACTGTGCCGCGACAAAAACTCAAGCGATGAGCAGCGAAAATCGCCGAAAATACTTAATAAATTCATGACATCCGCGGAATCTTCGTTCCGACAGGGAAATGTTCGCAGCGGAAAATCGGCAAAACGTTGGTTAATGAAGCCTCAATCCTTGGGCGCTACCCTGCCAGGGACCGATAGTAAATTTCATACCGCCGGGTGCGGCGAGGGTTATGCGATATGGGCAGTTCAGCTTCAGCTACCACGGCCGGCGGCGACGCGTTCGACCACGCCTTGACGGCGATGGACGATATTGAGCACGGCACGCGGGGCCTCGAAGAAGATATCAAGGCCGTTGCCAGCGTCGCCGACCAGGTCCAGGCCATCGCCAAACAGACGAATTTGCTGGCGCTGAACGCGACTATCGAGGCCGCCCGGGCGGGCGATGCCGGCAAGGGATTCGCCGTCGTCGCGACCGAGGTCAAATCGCTGTCGGACGAAACCCGCAAGGCGACCGACCAGATCGGCGCCACATTGAAATCGCTGCACGCCAAGCTCGAACAATTCGTGGCCCAGACGGAAGCAGCCAAAACATCGCTCGAGAAGGCGCGCGCGCAGACGACAGCCGTCAGCCTGGCCATCGACAATCCGCCAATGCCAGAACCCGGCGACACGGCGCCTGCTGCGCCCGCCGCACCCGCGAAAACAAAACCCGCGAAAGCAGAGCCGGCGGCACCGGCCGCTGCCGATTCACCCCCGGACGATGGCGGTACAGGCAGCCCCATCAGCCGGACGGATATCGACCTTGTGCGACAGAGCTTCGCGCAGATCGAGCCAATCTCCATGGTCGTGTCCCGAACGTTCTACGAGCGCCTGTTCGAATCCAGTCCAGAAATCCGGACCATGTTCACCGGCGATATGGAGGCGCAGGGCGAAAGACTGATGGACATGATCGGCGCTGCCATTGCCGGTCTCGACGACCTGGAAGCGCTGATTCCTATCCTGCAGCAACTCGGCATCCGTCATAAAAATTACGGCGTGCAGGTTTCCCACTACGCTGCCGTGGCCGAGGCGTTGTTATGGACCCTCGAACAGGGCCTGACCGACGCATTCACGCCCGAAGTGCGGAACGCCTGGGTCAATGTCTATACGGTGCTCGCGGAGACGATGATCTCAGCATCCTGAGCGGCAACGGCTCCCGGCGCAGGCACCCTGCCGGCAAATATCAGACGGCAACCCCCATATCGGCGACGATCTCGCCGACGGCAGCCACGGCGGCCCGCATATCTTCCGGAAAAACCTGGCCGATACATCCAATGCGGAAGGAATCGACCTTCGTCAGCTTGCCGGGGTAAATTGTGAACCCGCGCTGCTGCAGTCCGGCATAGAATGCGGGAAAATCGAATGCCGGATCTTCAGGGCTATGGAAGGTCACGATGATCGGCGCCTGAAGATTGTGCGACAAATAGGTGCGAAAGCCGAGCGCGCTCATCCCGTCGACCAGAACCGAACAGTTTTCGCTATACCGCGTATTGCGCGCCGCCACCCCGCCTTCTTCGTCCAGCTGTGCAAGCGCCGAATCCAGCGCCGCCACGACATGGGTCGGCGGCGTAAAGCGCCATTCGCCCGATTTTTCGAATCCGGCCTCCTGGGCATGCAGATCGAGCACCATTGACGGCGCGTTCCCGGCAGACGCCGCCAGCACATCGTGCCGGGCAATGGCAAAAGCAATACCGGGCACTCCTTCGAGGCATTTGTTCGACGACGATATCACTACGTCCACGGGTGTCTTGTTCACATCGATCGGGATCGCGCCGAACGAACTCATGGCGTCGACCAGCAGCGACCGGCCGGCGGCGGCCACGACCTCCGCGACATCGGCCAGCGGGTTCAGTATTCCCGAAGTGGTTTCGCAATGAACCATCACCACATGGCCGATGGTCTCGTCCTCCGCCAAACGTTTGGCCACCACTGCCGGGTCCGGCGGAGTGTCTTCCCCCGTCTCGTAGATTTCGACCCTACGTCCGAGAATTTCGCAGATCGCCGCGATACGATGGCAATAGGCGCCGTTCGCCAGCACCAGCACGTGCCCGCCCGGCGGCACAAACGTCGCCATCGCGGCTTCGAGCCCGTAGGTGCCACTGCCCTGGAGCAGGATACAGCTGTGTGTATCGGCGCCGCCGACAAGGGCGGCAAGCCGCGTTCGCGTGTGCCGGGTCAGTTCGATAAAGGCCGGGTCGCGGGATCCCCAGTCGCGCTGCATCGCCTGACGCGTTGCCGCCGATGTCGTCAGCGGGCCGGGGGTAAGAAGGAGCGGTTCTCTGTCTGTCATGGGCTCTGTTTAGAACAATTCAGTTGCTTTGCGCAGCCCTATCGGAACGATCGCCATCGATTTTCCGCTGTGGGCAATATCCCACTATTGCAATCAAGTCAAAAGTTGGGAAGAATAAATGAAAGAATACGAGAACAGTCTCCGGGAAGGAAATTTCGATGGTCGAACATGCCAAACTCATCAACCGTATCGAAGCCTATTGCCGTCGCGCCGAAATCGCCGAATCCACCTTCGGACGCCGGGCCGTTAATGACGGAAAATTCGTCGGGCGCCTTCGCGAAGGCAAACGGGTAACGACCCGCACCATTTCCCGGATAGAAAAATTCCTGGAAGAGAACCGCGAAAGTCCCGCCGATACGGTCATGTACGATCCCCGCATGACGCCGGTAAAACCCACGCCGGATGCAGCGGTGTCTGCCGCGACGGCGGCCGACGGCAGCGGACATTTCCGTTTTTACGACAACCGCCAGAAATACCTCCTGTTCGTCAATACATGTTCCGAAAAATGGGCCGTCGCCGACAGGGTTGGGCAGGAGCTCAACCGTTTGCACGTGCGCCCGCCCGCCTTGCGGGTTTTCGACGCGGGCATGGGGGACGGTACCGTACTGACCCGCGTTATGCGCCACATGCACAAGCTGTACCCCACAGTGCCGTTCTACGTCGTCGGCAAGGAAATCAGCCTCGAGGACGTTCGCCTGACGATGGAAAAACTGCCCGACAGGTTCAACGAACACCCGGCCATGGTGGTGGTCATCACGAACATGTTTTACGCCGAAGCCCCGTCCCTGATGCCCCGGGCACCGGAAAATGCAGCCCGTCTGAACTGGCGGGAGGTCGCGCTTGAAGGTAATTCCGCCCACGAATTCGAAGAACAGATCGCTGCACTGGAGCCCGAGATCGCCGATGGCTGGCAGGTGACCACCAGCGAAAAGACGGGCAACCCGCTTTATGTGCGGCCGTCCGTAATGATCCTCTATCGTGGCGATCATAAGATGCTGCTCGACAACATCATCCCGCGACCCGGCCTGTCGATGAACGACTACAACCTGATCATCGCCTCGCAACCATTCCGCCTTCGGGCATCTCTCGACCTCAAGGTAAAACGGGTGCTGGCGCCCCTGGCGCGCGCCCTGGCGCCGGGCGGGCGCATGCTGACCATCCATTCCCACGGCAACGATCCGGGGCTCGACATCATCCAGCGCGTCTGGCCGAACGAAAACCCCTTTCAGCACAATCGCCAGACGATTCTTCAGGCGCTCAAGAAAGAACTCGGACGCGAGGGACGCGACCTGAACTTCACTGCCGCCGCCGACAAGCGCGCCCTGTTCCGATACGTCATGCACACGCTGCCGACGGAGATCGGGTCTTCGATCGGCACGTCGACCCTGATGGCAGCCTGGAATGCCGCGGTCTACGTGTCGCAGATCGAGGACGACCGGCTGGAGGACGCCATGACCGACAACAAGTATCTCGACGCGACCAGCAACGTATTGCGGGAATATAACGGGCTCTGGTTCAACGACGAATCCTTCGTTGTATCGCGGAGGCGCGACTGATGAGCAACCTGTCAGACGCCATCGCCGACGGCCGCTTCGCGATCACCGCCGAGATCACCCCGCCGCTCTCCGCAGACCCGGACGACCTGCTGTCCAAGGCCTCCGTGCTGAAAGGCCATGTGGATGCCGCGAACGTCACCGACGGCGCCAGCGCACGGGCGCATATGTCGAGCGTCGTCGCAGCGTCGCTGCTGCTGCAGGCGGGAATCGAACCTGTTCTGCAATTCACCTGCCGCGACCGCAACCGGATCGCGCTGCAATCCGATCTGCTCGGCGGGGCGGCCATGGGCATCCAGAACCTGCTTATTCTCCGTGGCGACGATCCGTCCGCAGGGGATCAGCCAGACGCCAAGCCGGTTTTCGACTATGAAAGCCGCGACCTGATGCTCTGTGCCCAGCAGATGCGCGACGACGGCGTCCTGCCGTCGGGCCGGGAGATCAAACACCCGCCGGCAAAGCTGTTCATCGGCGGCGCCGACACGCCGATGGACCCGGCTGACGAAAAATGGAAACCGGACGGGTTGCTCGGCAAGCTCGACGCAGGGGCCGGGTTTTTCCAGACCCAGTTCTGCTTCGACGCCGACATGGTGCGCAAATACGCCGCCGGGCTGGTCGAGCATGGCATTTCGGATCGTGCCGGCGTCCTGATCGGTATAGGCCCGCTGGCCTCCGCCCGGTCGGCCCGCTGGATGCGCGAAAACCTGTGGGGCACGACGATCCCCGATGCGCTGATCGACCGTCTCGACGCCGCCGAGGACCCGAAGGCCGAAGGCACGGCCATCTGCGCCGAACTTATCGCGGCCTATGCCGAGATCGACGGTATCGCGGGCGTTCACCTGATGGCGCCGCTCGGTGTTGACGAAGTGCCGAAAGCCATCGAAAAATCGGGCGTAAGAGCCTGAAGACGAATAAAACGTGCCGCCCCGCCGGGCGGAGACCAAACGGGAGAGAACAGAAATGACCGGATCCAAACCCTTTTTTCGCGCCGACCATGTCGGCAGTCTGCTGCGGCCGAAAGAGCTGCTGGATGCGCGAAACGATCACGCAGCCGGTAAGATATCCGCCGCCGACCTCCGTGCGGCAGAAGACAACGCGATCGTCGAGTGCATCCGGATGCAGGAAGACGCCGGCATTTCGGCCATTACCGACGGTGAATTCCGGCGCGAAAACTGGTGGATTTATCTCATCGCCGCGATGGACGGCGTGGAGATCACCGACCCGACAGACGACGACGCTTTCCAGCCGAGCGATTCCGACCATGGCGGCCACTACGTGCCCAAGGGCGTGAAAGTTACCGGCAAGGTGGGTGGCGGCGGCAGGATCATGCTCGATCACTACGACTTCATCCGCAGGAATACCGACAGGACGCCCAAAATCACCCTGCCGTCACCGACCCGCATGGTCTATTACGGCGGCCGCTCGGTCGTCGATCAGGACGTTTACCCGTCCATGGACGATTTCTGGTCCGACGTCGCGACCGTCTACCAGGCCGAAATCGCCGCGCTCGAAGCGCAGGGCTGCAACTATATTCAGATCGACGATCCCATCCTTACCTATTTCCTGGACCAGCGCATCCGCGCCGGCATGGTCGCCGACGGGATCGATCCCGACGAACAGCTCAGCGTGTATACCGACGCGATCAACGCCTGTATCTCGACCCGCTCGCCGGACACCCACCTTTCGCTGCACCTGTGCCGGGGCAATGCCGCAAGCCAGTGGAACGCCGAAGGCGGCTATGACGGGTTCGCCCAGTCGATCTTTCCCAAGATGAATATCGATACCTGGTTTCTCGAATACGACGACGGACGCTCGGGCGGCTTCGAGCCGTTGCGTCACATGCCCGAAGACCGCAATGTCGTGCTTGGCCTCGTCACCACCAAAACAGGACGCAAGGAAGACCCGGCGGAGATCAGGTCCCGGATTGACGAGGCCGCGAAGATCGTTCCGAAGGACCGTCTCGCCCTCAGCCCGCAATGCGGCTTCGCGTCGATCGATGCCGGCAACACCATCTCTTTCGAGGACGAAGCGGCCAAGCTGAAATTCGTCGTCGATACCGCAGCCGAAGTCTGGAGCTGACCCCCGCACGGCGGCGGGGACCTGCGCGGCGGTGTCAGGAAGCGGAAAGAGGATGCCGAAACTCCCCGATCGGGTGTGAAATGCGTCCTGCCGGGTGCAAAGAAGCAATTTTTTCACTCGATTGCCGTAAATTTGGTCTATAACCTGCGTCATAGGCAATGTTGAACCCGCCGGGGGGCTTCTGGGCGGGAGGAGTAGGATGGGTATGGTTTCGTCGTATATACGAACGGTTAGTCGCACCGTTCGGCAATTTGGTCTTGCAATTGTTCTGCTGTCAGGATCGGGCGCTGCGGCCCTGGCCGCGCCGATCACGCTGCCGGCCGGGCTGAACCCCGGCGATTCATACCGGCTTGCATTCGTAACCTCGATAAAACGGGGAGCCGAAGAAACCGATATCAACGCGTATAATACCTTCGTGAACAACCTTGCGAACGGCGTGACCGAACTTGCCGCGCTGTCCACGACCTGGTCGGCGATCGCCAGCACCAGTGCAATCGATGCACGCGACAACACAAACACAAATCCGGGTGCGTCGGCGGGTGTGCCGATCTACCTGACCGACGGCATAACCATGATCGCCGACGACAATGCGGATCTGTGGGACGGCGACATCGACAACCTGTTCAATATCGATGAAAACGGCAATACAGTCGGCGTCGATCAGGTTTGGACGGGTTCCGTTACGAACGGCACCGGCAATAGCGGCAATGAACTGGGCAGCAACAATCCGATCACCGGCGCAACGCATTTTCCAAACGCAATCTGGATTACGGTAACGGCCCATCCCAACACCGCCCAATGGCGCATGTATGCGATTTCGGACACCATCACGATTCCCGGCGGCGAACCTGATCCTGAGATTGCGGCGCCCGGCCAGGTCGGCCTGCTGATCCTCGGCATTGCCGGCGTTGCCGTCGTCCGGCGACGGAAACACAGCCGGGGTTCGCATTCGGACGCCTGAAACCGGAATCCGACGGTTGCCGGAAAACAAACGGAACCGTTGAAAATGCCTAAGCGACGATTTCGATATCGAATCCGTAGGTCAACGCAGTTCCGGCACGTTCCAGGGCGACTTCGAACCGGTCGGCCGGCAGACTTTCGCCGAGCCGGGCCGGATGACCGATAAACACCGCCGTTCCGGGCTTCAGCCCCGCCGAGTTGCCGAGACCGGACAGGATATCGGCCGGCGGCGGGAGATCGGCGAGAGTCTCCGACACGAACGGCGTTCGTTTGCCGTCCCGCATTGTCCACGACCGGAGCACGATATCGCCGTAACCGCTGCCGATATCCCCATACCGCCAGGCTGTACGGGCCATCGCCAGGACATCGCCCAGAATCGCGCCGACGGAAACGAGCATACCGAAACTTGCGGCAACCAGGATGACCGCCGGCGTGCCGACGGGCGCATCGGCCACCCGCTGCAGCGCCGCCGCCGACGTCAATCGCGATACGGGAACCGGTACGATCCCCTCCGCCCCGGAGGCAAAGACCCGGTCGATTGCGATATCGGGCGTGACGATCGTGCCGTCCGACTGACGGACATGAGGGCAATAGACAAAGCTGCTGGACATAACCGAAACCTAGACCATTATCGCCCCATACGAAAAGCCGATTGAAAGGCGAAATACCCCGATGGAAATACTATTGCTGGCGGCCGGCACGGTGGGAGCCCCCCGATGCGGCTGGTGACCTTTACGGCGATGGGCGGCGGCGAAGACCGCGTCGGCGCCTTCATAGACGGCGACGCGAATATCGTCGATCTTGACCGCGCCTACGCGGCCGTGAACGGCGAAACCGCGAACATGTTCGCGTCCATGCTGGCGCTGATCGATTCCGGCGGCGCCGGGCTGATCGCCGCACAGACCCTGGTCGACGTCGCGCCGGTCGAGGCCGTGGTCGCGACGGACACGGTCCGGCTGCGCGCGCCCCTGCCCCGTCCGCGGCAAATGCGCGATTTCATGGCCTTCGAAGGCCATGCGCGCGGCGCCCGCGAAGTGCACTTCATGAAATCGGCGTCGAAGAAGAAAGACCCCGCCGCGGCCATGGCCGAATACCGCCGCCGCGGCCAGCTCGACCCGCCGCCGGTCTGGTACGACCAGCCGATTTATTTCAAGTGCAACCGGCTGAGCGTCATCGGACCGGAAGAGGATATCCTCTATCCGTCGTTCACCCATGAGCTCGATTACGAACTGGAACTCGCCTTTATCACCGGCCGCAAGGGAAAGAACATCCCGCGCGCGGATGCGGCGGAATACATTTTCGGCTACACGGTGTTCAACGACGTCAGCGCCCGCGACGCGCAGATCGACGAGATGCGCGGCCAGCTCGGCCCCGCCAAGGGCAAGGATTTCGACACCGGCAATATCCTCGGTCCGTGCATCGTGACCGCCGACGAAATCGGCGACGTTTACGATCTTGATATGCGCGCACGGCTGAACGGCGAATTACTATCACAGGGAAATTCGGGCGACGTCTTTCACACCTTCGAGGCGATGATCGAACATGTCAGCCGGGACGAGACCATCTGGCCGGGCGAAGTATTCGGCTCCGGCACCATCGGCGGCGGCTCGGGCCACGAACATTACCGCCTGATGGAAATCGGCGACGAGATCGAGCTGGAAATCGAAAAGATCGGCGTGCTGCGCAACAGGGTGGTCGCGGGAAACTGACCCGGCGTCAGTTCAGTTCTTCGCGGATCTTGACCAGTTCTTCCATTTGGCGGGCATCGTCGCTGCCGGTAAAGCGCACGCAGATATGCGACGCGCCGCCTTCGACGAATTCGCCGAGCCATGCGACCGCGGCCGAACGGTTGCCCGCGAAGCAGTATTGCTGCCCGCGAATGCGTTCGGCGGGGGCGAGATAATAGCCTTCGAGATAGGCATCCAGCTCGGCATCCGCGCTGGCCTGGTCGTCGTTCACCGAAATCGTCACATAGGCCGCGCCGGTGATGTCGGCCGGGTCGCGGCCGGCTTCCTTCGCGAAACGTTTCACGCCGTTCCAGCCCTCGGTCCAGTCCCTGCCATTGCCGGCGCCGGACGGAAACCAGCCGTCGAAATAGCGCCCCGAGCGTTTCAGCGCCGCTTCGACGCCGCCGCCCGACCAGATTTTCGGCCCGCCGGGGGTAAAGGGTTTCGGCGCAAGCTCGCCCTGCTTCACCTTCCACAAACCGTCCCAGTCGACCGGCCCGCCAGCCCACAAGGCGCGGCACAGGCGCATCTGTTCGAGCATCCGCCCGATACGCTTTTCGAACGGCACGCCCGCCGCTTCGAATTCGTCGCGGATCGCCGGTACATCGCGCGCGGTCCCGATTCCGAGGATCACCCTGCCCTCGCTGATCTGGTCGAGGGTCGCCATCTGATGGGCCAGCACCACCGGGTTGCGCAGCATCGGCAGGAGCACCGCCGTGCCGATCTTCACATTCCTGGTCCGGCCGGCAATTGCACCGATCAGCGTCAACGGGTCGTGGCGCGGCTTGGCGAGCAGGGAATCGCCGATCCACACGGAATCGATGCCCAGCTGGTCAGCCCGGTCGCCAAGAGCCAGTATTTCGCCGGTTTCATGGACCCCGATCATCGCGCGTTCGCGGGTGGGCAGCAGATATCCGAGTTCCAGTGGCATAAACTTTTCCTTTATTCGTCTATTTGTCCGGGCGGGGCGGGGCCGGGCCGCGATTCAGTTCAGCGGGTCATGACGGTAAAGCGCGCATCGCCGTCGGCGACGATCTGCGCGGGCAGGTTTTCCTCCCATTCCAGGTAGGCGCGGGCGGCATCGTCGCTGCCCATGTGACGGCGCGACACCCAGAACAGGTAGTCGATGCAGTCTTCGTCCGGCGGCGTCCCCGGCGACGCTTCAAGCGGCAGCCCGGCGGCCTCCCATGCGCGCCGCCCGCCGGCGAGGACGGCAACGGCATTGTCCGTCACCTCGACCAGATCGATGGCCGCCAGCCGGGCGCGGGTTTCGTTTTCCGAGCAGAAAACCACCTGCATTCCCGCCGGAATCTGCAACCGGTCGATACGCGACCGCACGCTCCATACCGCGCCGGGCACATGTCCCTCCCGATAGTCCATCGAGTTGTCGACGTCGACCACCAGCGCATTCCCGGCATTGACGGCATTCGACAGTTCGGCCGGCGTCAGGACGGGAAGATCCACCGCCCCGGCAGCGGGACGCGGCGGCATCCCCTTTTCCTTCGCTTCTCCGTCGGCAAGCCCCCCGTCAAGCACATGGACATCCCAGCCCATCTGTTTCAGCCAGTGCGCGGTGATCGCGGCCCGTGCCCCCGGCGCACTGTCGACCAGCACCACCCGCGCGCCCCAGACGCCGCACCATTCGTCGGTCGCCTGGACAAGCTGCCCCCCGGGAGCGTGGACCGATCCCGGCAGATGTCCGGCTTCGTATTCTTCGACCGCACGCACGTCGAGCACGAACAGGGTGCGGCTGTCATCCGCCTGCCACGCCGCAAGGGTGTCGCGGTCGACGCTGCCCAGGCCGAAGGCCTTCATCACGCCGGCGGCATAATCGGCGGCTTTCGCCGCCCCGTCCGCCGTCAGCGTGTCCGCATAGCGCAGGGTCGAGCCGTTTTCGAGTTCGAACCCGGCGAGGGTCCAGCCCATCGTGCCGGCTTTCAGCGCGACGACCCTGTTGGGCAGCCCTGCGTTGATCAGCGCCTGGGCGCCGATAATCGACCGCGTGCGCCCGGCGCAGTTCACAACAACCGTGGTTTCCGGGTCGGGCGCAAGATCGTGAATGCGATAGATCATTTCGGCGTTCGGCACGCTGATGCCGCCCGGGATCGACATGCGGTTGTGCTCCGCCGGGGTGCGACCGTCGACGATCACCATGTTTTCGCCGCGTTCGATCATCGCGTGCAGTTCTTCCGCCGGGATGCGGGGCGTATTTGCATCGTGCTCGACAACCTCGCCGAAAGCTTTGGACGGCACGTTCACGCCCTGAAACACCTCGTATCCCGCCGCGGCCCAGGCCCCGTTTCCGCCTTCGAGGATGGAAATATCGGTATAGCCCAGGCCGGCGAGACGGCGCGCCGCCTTCTGCGCCGTTCCGTCCGCCGCATCGACCAGGACCACCGCCACAGATTTGCGCGGCGCCAGTTGCAGAACGCGGCCCTCCAGCGTGCTATAGGGGCACGGCACAGCATGCAGCATGTGATCCTCGCCGAACTGGCCTGCCTCGCGCACGTCGAGCAGCGCCAGTTCCCCGCCCTTGTCTCTGGCATCGCGGATCTTCGATTTAAGCGTCGGCGCGTCGATAAAGGCGTTCATGGCGGTCCCTGAGCAAACCCTGTAAATTGGCCGCTATAGGTGCCATCTGAACTGCCGGAAGGCAAGATGACTTCCCCGGCCGCCGCCAATGCAAAACCGGCGCCGCCCCTAGGCCAGCCAGCGGTCGAGGTTGGCGGCGACGAAAGCATCGTCGTTCATGTCGGGATATCCTGCCTGCACGCGGTCGAGTTCTTCGGCCTGGCCGGGGCTGAGCACTTCGTCCGGGTTCAGGCACCATGTGCCTTCGAGCAGTCCCTGACGGCGGAGTATTTCATGGCAGCCGGGGATACAGCCGGCAAAGTCGTGTTCGACGTCGAAGACGGCGCGGTTGCAGTCGGTGATTTTGGAATTCAGCGCCAGCAGGTCGTCGTCGATCGTGCCGCTGTCGATGGCCGCATGGACGCGGGCGAGCTGTTCGACGGCGCGATGGGTCCACACCGACCAGTGCCCCAGGAGCCCGCCGCGGATGCGCACCCGGACCTCGGCACCGTCGCGCAGGCTCGTGAACGGCTCCAGCAGGTCGAGCACGATATGGTCGTCATTGCCGGTATAAACGGCAACGCGGTCTTCGGCCCCGGCTTCGACCACGCCGCGGATAACGTCCAGGGTGCGGTAGCGGTTGAAGGGCGCCGTTTTTACCGCAATCACGTTGTCTATTTCGGCAAACCGTTTCCAGAAATCGACCGACAGATGGATACCGCCGACGGCCGGTTGCAGGTAGAATCCGACCAGCGGCATTTCCGCCGCCACCGCCGTGCAATGGGCGATCAGCTCGTCGTCCGAGGCGCCTTTCATGGCGGCAAGGCTGAGCAGACCCGCGTGATAGCCGATGGCGACGGCGGTTTGCGCTTCGGATACCGCCTGGGCCGTGCCGCCGGCCAGACCGGCAATCATGATCAGGGTATCGTTTGCCCAGTCTTGGGCCGTTTCCATCGCGCATTCGAGGACCGGCCGGTACAGCCCGACATCGCGGATTTCGAACTGGGTGGCGTGAACGCCGACCGCCAGACCGCCCGATCCCGCATCGATGTAGTACCGCGCGAGCGCCCGCTGGCGGACGGGATCGAACTCCCGCGCCGCGTTCAGCGCCAACGGATGGGCCGGGATTACCGTACCGCCAAACAGCAGATCGGTGACGTCCTTTGGAAGATCCGCACGATGCAACGCCATGGTCGGGTTTTTCCTACTCGGTTTATTGACGGCGCTTGTCGCCCGCCCCTACAGTCGGGCCAGAAAATCAGACGAAACAAACCGGGTCAACCAAGCAGCATGGCAGACAACTTTCCAGACGGGTTCGACGGCGTAGACGCCCTTGAAGATTACATGACCGCGCCCGACCAGGCCCTGATCGACGACCTGGCCGCAGTGGACGGCGATATTGTCATCCTCGGTGTCGGCGGCAAAATGGGCCCGACTCTCGCCCGCATGGCGAAACGGGCGGCGCCCGGCAAGAACGTCATCGGCGTCGCGCGGTTCTCGGAACCCGGTCTCGAAGAAAAACTGGCCGCGTGGAATATCGAGACGATCAAATGCGACCTGCTGGACCGCGACGACGTTGCCGCCCTGCCGAAATGCAAAAACGTCGTTTTCATGGCCGGGCGCAAGTTCGGCAGCAGCGGCAGCCCCAACCTGACCTGGGCGATGAACGTCCATGTGCCCGCCATCGTGGCCGAAGCCTATCGCGACAGCCGCATCGTCGCCTTTTCGACCGGCAACGTCTATCCGATGGTCGATATAGACGGCCCGCATGTGACCGAGGAAACCCAGCCGGGCGCGATCGGCGAGTATGCGCAGTCCTGCCTCGGCCGGGAGCGGATGTTTGAATTTTTCTCGGATAAATACGGCACACCGGGCAGGTCGATCCGCCTGAATTACGCCATCGACATGCGCTACGGCGTTTTGTGGGATATCGGATCCAAGGTTTTCGCGGGCGACAGCATCAACCTGACGGCGGGCCACGCCAACGTCATCTGGCAGGGCGAAGCCAACAGCCGCATCCTGCGCTGCCTGCGCCATTGCACCGCGCCGGTGAGCCCCATCAACATCACCGGCCCGGCCCAGTCGGTACGCGATGTTGCGGCCGCGTTCGGCACGATATTCGGCAAGCAACCCGTGTTCGAAGGCGTCGAGGACAGGAAGGGCTGGCTGGTCGACGCGTCCTATTCGGACGAATTGCTGGGGCCGTTGCAGGTTCCGGTCGACGTCATGATCGGATGGCTCGCCGACTGGATTTCCCACGGTCGCGAAAACCTCAACAAGCCGACCGCGTTCGACAGCCGCGACGGATCGTTTTGAGCGCCCCGCCCGACGCTCCCGCCGTCCCGGCGGGGCTGACGCGTCACGACCTGACCACCGCCGATTCCGGACGCGGATACCTGCTGTCGACCGAGATCGGCTGGAACCAGACCGAGGCCGACTGGTCCTACATGCTGGCCAACGGCCCCGGCATCGGCATGACCGACGAAAAGGGCAAACTCGTCGCCTCGGCGATCGCGCTGCCCTATGGCAGTTTCGGCTGGGTCTGCATGGTACTGGTCGCACCGGACTGGCGGCGCCGGGGGCTCGCCACCGACCTGATGAACGGGGTCATCGCCCTGCTCCGGGCAGACGGCGTGATACCGGGTCTCGACGCGACCCCGGCCGGGCGCGAGGTATACCGCCGGATCGGGTTTCTCGACGTCTACGGGCTCGAGCGGCTGGTCGCGGAACATGCGGATATCGACGCAGATATCCCGGCAGGCGTTACATTGCGGCCCCTGTCCGAACACGACATGGACGCGGTGGCGGCCATAGATGCACCGATCTTCGCCGGCGATCGCGCGGCATTGCTGCGCCACCTCCGCGCCCGGGAGCCGGGCCGTGCCTTCGGCGCCTGGCGGGACGGGGAACTCTGTGGATACGTTTTTGCCCGCGACGGACGGACCTGGACCCAGATCGGTCCGGTCATCGCGGAGGACCCGCCGACGGCGAAAGCACTGCTCGCCGCCGCATCACGGGGCGGCAGCGGGCCGGACGGTATTCTGATCGACGTAATGGATTATCAGGGCGATGTGCTGGACTGGCTGAAGGCGGGCGGCTTCGAATTCCAGCGGCCCTATATCCGCATGCTGCACGGTACCGACCGGGCGCTGGACATTAAGGAAAACGTGTATGCCCCTGCGGGGCCCGAACTCGGCTGACCGGGCTCGGACTCGGCGAAAAAAAAGGAGGGAACCGGTTTCCCGATTCCCTCCCGATGGCGGACGCGCCGTGGATCGAAGCCCTACTACTACTCGAGACTACTCATGGCTTCGCGGCGACGCATGACCCAACGGCACCACCATCTCTGAGACGGGACCAACCCAGGCGAGTTTCACCTACCGGGAAACCCTCCCCCCGAATTGCTACGCGACAACTCGAGATCGCTACTCTTACGCGTCGTGTTCCGGACCGCGGCCCGTTCGTCGTACTCGATACGCTTATCGACGACCGTGCCTTACTTCCCTGCCGCGGCTTCCGTTCCGGCCTGTACTCAGGGCCGGAAGTTCATTGCGCCTGCCCCGGAATGCTTTTGACCTCTGAAATTTCACCCGAATAAGTACCCGCGGTGCGCTGCAAATCCGCATCGAAGGAAACGGCCCGGCGGGGCTCGCCGTATCCGAAGGCATTCGAAGCGTTCACCGATTTCACGGTGGAGAGCGTATGAAGCGCCAGAACCACCAAAAGCGCGCCGATACCGAAACAGATTGCGGTAACAATATTTTCGGCGGTCGCCAGTTTTGTATCTTGTTTCATTGTGAAACTTCCTTTCGTCTGACCGCGACTTCTGCCAACGCGATGCGGTCACAGCACAGGAAATGCAAGAAGCGTGCCAGAACGCGGAGCGGAGCACCCAGGCACAGATCTTTTTTTGTTTTGCTTTATTTTATAATGACTTATGGAATTTTCAGCCGGACAGCCGGACAGATATCGAACGTACCGGATGCCTGCAGGGCACCGCCGGACACCCTGCGGGTGTCTCAATTCGCAATTTGAAATAAGAACTGTAACGGTCTGAAACAGGCCGTTACCGGACGACGGTCAGCGCTCCCGGAAAGCCTCGGAGCGGAGCTTGAGGATAGGCCGCAACAGATAATCGATCACGGTTCGCCGTCCGGTCTTGATGTCGACCGTCGCTTCCATGCCGGGGGAAATCGGCAGCGCGCCCTTTTCCTCGCCCAGCCAGGTACGGTCGGTTTCCACGACAACCCTGAAGAACGTGCGGCCGGTGGTCGAATTATCCGTATCGGGCGCAATCCGGACGACACGGCCGTCAAGCCCGCCATAACGGACAAAATCGTAGGTGCTCAACTTCACCACCGCCGCCTGCCCCGCGCGTACATATCCGCGATCCGCGGGATCGAGCCGTGCTTCGATCACCAGACGGTCGCGTTCAGGAACGATCTCCATGATCGGCTCGCCGGGCCGCACCACGCCGCCGATCGTATTATAGCGCAGGTTCTTCACCGTTCCGTCGATCGGGCTGCGGATTTCCGTCCGGCCTTTCTGCTCGGTCGCCTCGGCCATCAGTTCGTCGGCCCGGCGCAGGTCGATTTCCACCGTGCCAAGCTCGTCGCGCACCTGGGATGCGAATTTCTCGCCCAGTTCCTTCAGGCGCGCCCGCGCTTCGGCCACGGAGGCCACGGCTTTTGCGATCTTGGCAGTGATGCCCCGGCGTTCGCCGGTGATCCGCCCAACGGCCTGCTGCGCATCCAGGTGCTCGAGGCGGGACGTCAGACCGTCCTTTAGCAGATCGGTCGAAATCTGGAGTTTTTCCCGGTTGATTTTGAGTTCCGCGGCGAGTGCCGCATCCCGTGCCTGCAATTCGCGGATTTCGGATTCGCGCTGCGAAAGCTGTTCCGCCAGGACCGATGCCGCCGTCGCGAGCTCCCGCTTTCGGCCGTCATAGGCGGCCCGTTCGGACGCAGCCAATTGCGGCTGCCGCCCGGCGGCGCCCGGCGGGAACACGATTTCGCCGCCGCTGGCCTCGGCGGCAAGCCGCGCCCGGCGCAAAGCCAGGCCGTCGCGCCGCACCTGCAGTTCGGCACGGTTCACAAGCCCGGTGCCGAGGGCGAGGCGCAAGAGCGGGTCGCCGGCCTTGACCTCCGCCCCGTCGCGCACCGAGAGCTCCCGTACGATCCCGCCTTCGAGATGCTGGATAATCTTCGTCTGGCCCTGGGGCACGACCTCGCCGGAGGCGACGGCAACTTCGTCGAGCCGGGCGACCGACGCCCAGACCACCCCTGCGCCGAGGGCGATGACGATCGCAAGCGATACCGCTCCCCAGCCGCGCTGGGGCCGCCGCGCCAGCACCTCGTCGAGCGCGCCGGTCATGCCGCACCGCCGGGCCGCGCCGCCGCAGCTGCGGCCGCCGCGGGAAAGAGCTCCGGCAGGATCCTGTCTGCGGGACCGCCGGTGCGGATCTTGCCGCGCTCCAGCACCAGCACACTGTGACAGGCGCTGAGCAGCCGCAGGCTGTGGGTTGCCATGACAATCGTGTGGTCGGCGCCGAGACCGCGCAGGGTATCCGCAAGCGCCGTTTCGCTGTCGCGGTCGAGATTGCTCGACGGCTCGTCCATCAGCAGGATCGGCGGTTGCCCGAGAACGGCGCGGGCGATGCCGATTTTCTGGCGGATGCCGCCGGGCAGATTCGCACCGCCGTCGCCGACCTCCGTGCCGTAGCCGCCGGGGAGCGCCGCGACGAAATCATGTACCCCGGCCAGCTTCGCCGCCCGGATCACGTCTTCATCGGGCGCATCCGGCAGGGCCGCGCTGATATTGTCGCGGACACTGCCCGAAAACAGGCGAATTTCCTGCGGGACATAACCGATCCATTTCGTCAGGTCGCGGCGGCTGAACTGCGCGATGTCGGCGCCGTCGATCAGTACCCGCCCGTCATCGGGGAGATATAACCCCATGGCCAGCTTCAGCAGCGTCGTCTTGCCGCTGCCGTTCGCGCCCATCACGGCATAGAGGCCGTTGGCCTCCAGTGTCAGCCGGATATCGTCGATCACCGGTTCCTGGTCGGGCGCATAGTGGAACGTGACGCCGTCGAAAGACAAAGCCCCCGCCGGGCGGTCGAACGCAATCGCGCTATCCGTCCGCTCCGACGGCAGGGAGAACAGGTCGTTCAGCCGGCCGATCGCCTGGCGGCACATCGCGACGCTGCGCCATGTGCCGACAAGCTGGTGAAACGGCATGATAATCCGGGCGGCCAGCATGTTTGTGGCGATCAGCGCCCCGATGGTGAGTTGCTGGTCGAGGATCGCGAGCGCGCCGACGCCGGTAATCGCGACCGTCGCGACGACACTGACGGCGAGGCCCATATTGACGAAATTGTCCCCCGCCCGGCCCCGGTCCAGGCCGCGCTCGACGGCGACGGCATGCGCGCCTTCCCACCTTTGGCGGAAGGCGTCGTCGAGCCCGAGGCTTTTGATCGTGGTGCGGCCGGCGATCAGGTCGCCGACCAGGCCGTCTCGGGCCAGGACCGCGTTCCGCTCGGCCTGGGTACGGGCGGTCTGCGTACGCGCGCCGAACCAGGCAATTCCGATGAAAACCGGGATAAGCGCGAGCACCACCCAGGCGACGGGCGCGGCGATCGCATAGATAACGGCCAGGAACAGCACCGCGAAAGGCAGGTCCGCGATCGCAACGGCCGTCGGTCCCGACAGGGTGTCGCGGACCGCATTGGCATCGCGAAACAAAATGTCCCACAGCGCCGCGGGGCGCGATTCCAGCGTCCGCAACGGGACATCCATCAACTTGTCCAGCACCCGGCGGTTCACCCCGATATCGATTTCCAGGGCAGTGCGCTGGAGCAGGCGGGCGCGGAACTGCCGCAGCACGAAATCGAACACGATTGCGATCATCACGCCGATGACCAGCCCATACAGGGTGCTGATCCCGGCATGCATCACAACCCGGTCATAGACCTGCAGCACGAAAACCGGCGCCGCGACCGCCAACAGGTTGACGAAAGCCGACACCGCCAGAATCTGGGCGAACGCCGGACGGATGTTCTTCAGGATTTCAGGCAGCCAGTGGCTGGCCATTCGGACGCCCCCGCAGAATTACGCTATGCCCGCCCAAATTGCGGACCGGCATTCGGATAGTGTATAGGATAATGTTATACTACAACGGTTTACGAGATACTTCAGGGATTCGAATTGCGCAGGTTACCACCAGCAGGACAAAGCGGGAGGGCGGCAGCACTGTGGGCTGTCGGCATTTTTTATTGTCTGGCGGCCGTAATCCCGCCCTCATCCGCCTCTGCACGGCCGCTCCAGGACGAATTGCGGCACCTGTTGCAGACCCATCCCAATCTTGTTGCCGCCCAGAAGCGGCTCGTTTCCGCCGAGGAAGGCATTCGCGAAGCACAGGCCGGTTATTTCCCCAAGGTGCAGTTGTCCGGCGATGTCGGCCAGGAATATGTCGACAGTCCGTCCCGGCGCGAAACGCAGGGTGAGCCATTCTTCGATACGCGGCGCTCTACCACGCTCACCGTCACGCAGAAATTGTTCGACGGCTTCAAGACAACCAGCGGCGAAAAAATTGCGAAACTGCGGAAAAACGTTTCCGAGGAACGCTACAACATCGCCGAGCAACAGCTTCTGTTCAACGGAATCCGCAGCTATATCAACGTATTGAAACAGTCGCGGCTGCTGGATATCGCGAAGAAGAACGAACGCACCCTGCAGGAACAGCTCGAGCTCGAATCGGCACGGGTCGAACGCGGCTCGGGCCTCGCGGTGGATGTGCTGCAGGCGAAGTCGCGGCTCCAGCTTGCCCGCGAACGGGTTGTCGCCATCCTCGGCGACCTGCGCGATGCCCATTCCGAGTATCTGGAAATGTTCGACCGCGCCGCGGTACCGACCCAGATGACCGTCCCTGCAGCGCCGTCGGACGCCCTGCCGAATACGATGGAAGCGGCCGTATCTATTGCAGGCGCAGAGAATCCGGTGCTCCGCCGCACCATACGCGAGGTCGAAATCGCCGCCGAGACACGGACCGAAAAACAAGCGACGTTCTGGCCCCGGATCGACCTGGTCGGCGAGGGCAGCTGGGAAGACAACGTCGACGGTATTCCGGGTCTCAAACGCGAAGGCCAGGTTACCGTGCGCGCCGTGTGGGATATATTCGACGGCTTCCTCACCCCCGCACGATCGACGAAGGCGGCCGTCGATTACAGCGCCGCACTGCAAGACCGTCGCAATGCAGACCGCACCCTCAGCAAGGGCGTGCGCCAGGCATGGAGCAGCTATCGCACCTCGGCGGCTCAGCGCGAACTGCTGGAAAACGCCGTCAATATCGCGTCGGAGGTTTTCGAAGCCCGGAAGAAACTGCGCCAGCGCGGGCGCGAAACGGTCATCAACCTGCTGGATGCCGAGAACGAGCTGAATTCGGCGCGGCTGAGGTTCACCGACGCGTCTTTCAACAACATCACGGCCGCATACCGGGTACTGCTGCAGATCGGCCGTCTGACGCCGGAAACACTCGACCTGCCCCGCTGAGCGGCATGGACTGATTTACGGATAGCCGCGCGTGTCGCGTCAGGCGATTGCCGCAGCTCCTTTCACCTCATCGACCGACCGCAGGGCCAGCGGCACCAGGTCGTCATACAGTCGGGCAAGCTCCGAACCGTTTCGTGCCACGCTCGCGGCTTCGATGCTTTCGGCGCATTTTTGCAGGGCGATGGCGCCGAACGTTCCGGCGCCACTCTTCAGACTGTGGGCAAGACGCTGCGCTTCGACATAGTCCGCACTGCGCAGCGCCACCCCGATGGTCCTGATTTTATCCGCAGTTTCGACCGCGAATTCCTCGACCAGCATATCGCGGTGCTCCGGCCCGACATCGTCGGCGAACTGAAGAAAGACCATCCGGTCGATCACCGGCGGCGGCGGACCGTCGGATGATGCTGCGCCCGGTTCCGACCACGGCGCGGCCGACTTGGCTTCGCGGCCGGTGCGTTTCAGGTTCTCGTCGATCACCTCGATCATATGCGCGCGGTCGACCGGCTTTGCAATGAAACCGTCCATGCCGGCGGACAGGCAGGCCTGCCGGTTGTCGTCCATCGGATTGGCGGTCATCGCAAGGATCGGTATGCCCTGCCGGCCGGCGCCCGAAGTGCGAATCCGGCGGGTGACTTCGAACCCGTCCATATCGGGAAGCTGGACATCCATCAGGATCAGGTCGTAGTCGCCGGCCGAGGCCATCTCAAGCGCCGAGGCCCCGGTGCGGGCGACGTCGACGGACAGGCCGGCCCGCGAAAGCATCCGCGTCGCCACCAGTTCGTTGATGCGGTCGTCCTCGACCAGGAGCAGATGCGCATCCGCAAAGCGGGACAGATAGGCCTCGTCTATGGTCGGGGCCCGGTCTTCCTCCGCCGCTTCCGTGCCGATCTCGAAAACCGCTTCGAACCAGAACGTACTGCCCTTGCCGGGCTCGCTGTGACAGCCGATTTCGCCGTTCATGGCCTCGACCAGGCGCTTGGAGATCGCGAGCCCCAGCCCGGTGCCGCCGTATCGCCGTGCCGTGGAACTCTCCGCCTGCGTGAATTCCCGGAACAGGGTCTGCTGCTGCTCCTTCGTTACGCCGATCCCGGTATCCTGAACCTCGAAGCGCAGCTGGGTTGTCTGGCCGTTGCCGGTGATCGAACGGACACGGATGACGACGCTGCCCTCGTCCGTAAACTTCACGGCATTACCCGCAAGATTGAACAATATCTGGCGCAGCCTGACGGGGTCGCCCCGGATCACCCGGGCAACGCCGGCATCGATATCGGTCGTCACGTCGACACTCTTACTGCCGATTCCGGCGCGGGTCAGGGCGGCGACTTCCTCGACAAGCGACGGCAGGTTCAGGTCAATGGCGTCAATCGCAAGCTTGCCCGCCTCGATCTTGGAAAAGTCCAGAATATCGTTCAGCACGCTGAGCAACGCCTGGCCGGAATTGCGGACGGTATCGACATATTCCCGCTGTTCGGGATTGAGCGCCGTATCGCCGAGCAGGCTCGCCGTGCCGAGGACCCCGTTCATCGGCGTGCGAATTTCGTGGCTCATCATCGCGAGAAAGCGCGACTTCGCCTCGTTCGCGCTTTCGGCCTCGTCCTGCGCCTTTTCGGCAAATGTCCGCAGCGTGTTGGCCTCGCGCACCTGTCTGATCAGCAGGATGATCAGCAATGCACCGCCGAGCGCGACCCCGACCGCGTAGACCGTTATTTCGGTAAAAAACGGATCGATCCGGTCATCGTTCTGGCTGAACCGCTGACGCTCGCGGCGCTCGGTTTCCGCGATCATTACCCGGAGCGGCCGCAGCCCCTGTTCGATCACCCCACGAATTTGCAGGTAGCGCCGCAAATCGCCGGGCTCCAGCGTCTGTACGGGCCGGCGCAGCGACTGCAGGATACCGCCGAGCTGTCTCAGCCCTTCATCGAGATAGGCGACATTGCCCTCATCCGCCGCCTTGATCCCGCGGACCAGCGCAGGAAACCGGCTATGCAGGGATTCGAAGCGCTGGATAAGATCGGGCTGCGATATCGTGGAATCGCCGGTCCCGAACTGGTCGAGCGCATTGAGAAACTTGGAAAATTCGAATTCGATCTGCGACACGTACCAGAGCGTGGTCTTGTATTCGCTGACGGCGGCCTCGTATTCGGTGCGGATCTTGATCAGGGTCAGGGCGGCGCTGCCGGCAAAAACGATCACGACGGCCGCCAGCACCACATATCGCAGCCGCGCCGTCACCGCCTGCCACTTCGATACACCGGCGGAAGCGGGCGGCGGTTGCACCGATGCCGGGTCGGTTGCGGGGCTGGCCTGCGACATCCCCTAGACCGGCGACGCGGCAGTTATCTGAATATCGGCGGCGGCGACGCTGCCGGTCGAAAGGGTCGCGATGGTGAAGCCCGCTGCACCGCCATTGCCGTCCGCATCGTAGCTGAGCACGCCGTCGGCGCTGCTGTAGACAAAGCCCGCCGTGCCGCCCGACGCCGCAGTGCTGGTGCCGTTGTCGCCGTCGTAACTTGCGGCGATCAGCGAGAAATTCGACGCATTCAGCGTCCCCGCCGTGAGATTGCCGAAAGCCGACTGCAAAAAGACGAACTCGTCGTTGCCGGTACTGAAATCGGTAAGCGTATCGCCGCCCTCTGACGTCGCACCGTAATAAAAATCATCGTTTCCGTCCCCGCCGGTCAACGTATCCGCACCGGCGCCGCCGGCGAGCGTGTCGGTACCGTTCCCGCCATCCAAGACGTCATCGCCGCCCAGGCCGATCAGGGTATCGGTTCCCTGTTCGCCGTTCAGCATGTTCGCGCTGTTATTGCCGGTAATCGTATTGTCCATGTTGTTTCCGGTGCCGTCGATGGCAGAGGCGCCGGTCAGGGTCAGGTTTTCGACATGGACGTTGCTGATTGTGTACGTCACGCTGCTCTCGACGGTATCGGTGCCGCCGCCGCCGGATTCCGTTACGGTATCGCCCGCGTCGTCGACCACGTAGGTGTCGTCGCCGCCGAGACCCGACATCGCATCGGCCCCCGCGCCGCCGTCGATCCGGTTGGCGGAATTGCTGCCCGTCAGATTGTCCGCGTTGCCGGACCCGACCAGGTTTTCGATGCTGC
The DNA here is from genome assembly GCA_963974055.1 of uncultured Rhodospirillaceae bacterium. Lineage (GTDB taxonomy): Bacteria > Pseudomonadota > Alphaproteobacteria > MPNO01 > UBA830 > CAXBCP01. The sequence goes on along the minus strand of CAXBCP010000008.1, from coordinate 24,475 downwards.
TGAACGTGTCGCCCGCAGCGTCGCCACCCGTTCCCGAATTCGCATCCAGGTCCACCGTCACCGCCGCCGACCCGGCATAGGACGCCGTATCGGTGCCGTCGCCGCCGGCGAGGACATCGGCCCCGCCGAGACCGGTCAGCACGTTGTTGCCGCTATCGCCCGTCAGGTTATCGACATTGTCGGAACCGATCAGGTTTTCGACCCCGCTCAGCGTGTCGCCCTCCGCATCGCCGCCTGTGCCTGCGGCGCCGGATAACGCGATCGTCACCCCCGCCGCGGAGGCGGCATAGGACGCCGTATCTGTTCCGCCGCCGCCGACAATCTCATCCGCGCCGCCGAGACCGATCAGGATGTTATCGGCGGCATTGCCGGTAATGGTATTGTCCGACGCGTTGCCGGTGCCGTTTATACCGCTGCTGCCCGTGAGTGTGAGGTGTTCGACGTCGGCATCGGAAATAGTGAACGTAACCGAACTGCTGACCGTATCGGTGCCGCCACCCGGCGCTTCTGCAACGGACTGGGTCGCGTTGTTCACAAAGAACGTGTTGTCGAGCGCATTGCCCGTCCCGGTGATGCCGCTGCCGGAGAGGATCAGGATTTCGACGAAATCGGCCAGAGTGTAACTGACAGTGGCGGTTACCGTATCGGTCCCTTCGCCGACAAGCTCGACGACGTCGTCGGAACCGTCATCGACAGAATAGCTGTCGTCGCCTGCACCGCCGGTCATGGTATCGACACCTGCGCCGCCATTGATCACATTGGCGTTCGCATCGCCGGTCAGAACATCGCCGAAGGACGATCCGGTAAGGTTCCGGATATTCGTCAGCGTATCGCCCGCCGCATCGCCGCCCGTTCCGGCCAAACCGCCCAGCGCAATCGTGACCCCGGACCCGGACGCCGCGTAGGTTGCCGTATTGATTCCCCCGACGCCATCGATCGCATCGGCTCCGCCGAGACCCGCCAGCGTATTGTTGCCGCTATTGCCCGTGATCGTATTGGCATCGCTGTTGCCGGCGCCGTTGATATTGCCGCTGCCCGTCAGGGTCAGGTTTTCGATATTGGCGCCGAGCGTGAACGACACCGAGGACTGGACCTCGTCCGTACCTTCGGCCGCATTTTCCGACACGGAATCGCTGCTGTTATCGACGACGAAAACATCGTCGCCGCCGCCGCCGGACATCGTATCCGCCCCGGCGCCGCCGTTCAGCGTGTTATTGCCGGAATTGCCGATAAGCGTATTCGCGGCGCTGTTGCCCGTGCCGTTTATATCGCCGCTGCCTGTCAGGGTCAGATGCTCCAGACCGCTGCCCAGCGTGAACCCGACCGATGACTCGACCGTATCGGTTCCGCCGCCGGAATCGGTCACCGTGTCGCCGACATTGTCGACGATATAGGTATCGTTGCCCGCGCCGCCGTTCAGTGTGTCTGCGCCGCTGCCGCCGTCGAGCGTATTATCGCCGCTATTCCCGGTGATCGTGTTGGCAAGCGCATTGCCGGTGCCGTCGATATCGCCGCTGCCCGTCAGGGTCAGGTTTTCAAGGTCCGTGCTGATGCTCGTCCCAAGCGCGAACGTCACGGACGCCTCGACGGTGTCGGTACCGCCCACCGTATCCGTCACCGTATCGCCGGCATCGTCGACGATATAGGTATCGTCGCCGCCGAGACCGTCCATCGCATCGGCCCCCGCGCCGCCGTCGATACGGTTGGCGAAGTCGCCGCCGGTCAGCGTGTCGGCAAAGGCGGACCCGGTCAGGTTCTCGATCGTGGCCAGCGTATCGCCCGCCGCATCGCCGCCCGTGCCGGCCGAACCGTCCAGCGCAATCGTGACCCCGGACCCGGACGCGGCATAGGACGCAGTATCGGTTCCATCGCCGCCAATAATCGTATCCGCCCCGCCGAGCCCTGCCAGCGTATTGTTGCCGCTATTGCCGGTGATCGTATTGCCGTCGCCGTTGCCGGTGCCGCTGATATTCCCGCTGCCCGTCAGGGTCAGGTTTTCGAAGTTCGCACCGAGCGTGAACGCCACGGAGGACTGGACCGTATCGGTGCCCCCGGCCGCGTTCTCCGACACGGTATCGCTGCTGTTATCGACGACGAAAACATCGTCGCCGTCGCCGCCGGTCATCGCGTCCGCGCCGGTACCGCCATTGAGCGTATTGTTGCCGCTATTGCCGACAATCGTATTCGCACCGCTGTTGCCGGTGCCGTTGATATCGCCGCTCCCCGTCAATGTCAGGTTTTCGACATTTGTACCCAGTGTGAATGTCACTGAGGACTGAACCGTATCCGTGCCTTCGGCCGCATTTTCCGAAACGGTATCGCTGCTGTTATCGACAATGAAAATATCGTCGCCGTCGCCGCCGGACATCGTGTCCGCCCCGGCGCCGCCGTCGAGCGTGTTGTTGCCGCTATTGCCAACCAGGGTGTTATTGGCGCTGTTGCCGGTAGCGTCGATATTACCGCTGCCCGTCAATGTCAGGTTTTCGACATCCGCATCGTCGATTTCGTATGTCACCGTGCTGTTGACCGTATCCGTACCGCCGCCCGCCGCCTCGACGACCGCATCTGTCGTGTTCTGGACGAAATAAGTATCGTCCCCGCCCAGGCCGGACAGCGTGTTTACGCTGGCATTGCCGGTGAGGATGTTGTTTTCAGCATTTCCCGTACCTGTTGCCGCCGTCCCCGTCAGGGTCAGGTTCTCGACATTGGCGGACAGGACATGATTAACGCTCGACTGGACGGTGTCGGTGCCGCCGGCCGCCAGTTCGCTTACGGTATCGCCGGCATCGTCGACGACAAAGGTGTCGTCTCCCCCGCCGCCGGACATCGTATCCGCTCCCGTGCCGCCGTCGAGCGTGTTGTTCCCGCTATTGCCGACAAGCGTATTCGCAGCGCTGTTGCCCGTGCCGTTTATATCGCCGCTGCCGGTCAGGGTCAGGTTTTCGAAATGACTGCCGAGTGTCGTCGTGATGCTGCTCTGCACCGTGTCGGTGCCTTCGCCCGCATTCTCGGAAATAACATCGCCGGCATCGTCGATGACGAACGTGTCGTCGCCTGCCCCGCCGGACATCGTATCCGCCCCGGCGCCGCCGTCGAGCTTGTTATTGCCCGAATTGCCGGCGATCGTGTTGGCAAGCGTATTGCCCGTGCCGTCGATATCGCCGCTGCCCGTCAGGGTCAGGTTTTCGATATTGGCGCCGAGCGTGAAAGACACCGAGGACTGGACCTCGTCCGTACCTTCGGCCGCGTTTTCCGACACGGTATCGCTGCTGTTATCGACAATGAAAATATCGTCGCCGTCGCCGCCGGACATCGTATCCGCTCCGGCGCCGCCGTCGAGCGTGTTGTTGCCGGAACTACCGGCGATCGTGTTGGCCAGTGTATTGCCGGTGCCGTTGATATTGCTGCTGCCGGTGAGGGTCAGGTTTTCGATATTTGCGCCGAGTGTGAACGACGCCGAGGACTGCACGGTATCCGTGCCTTCCCCCACCAGTTCGGTCACCACGTCCGACGTACTGTCCACCGTGTAGGTATCGTCGCCGGTGCCGCCCGACATCGTGTCGTTGCCGGTGCCGCCGTCGATGGTGTCGTTGCCGCTACCGCCGGTGATAGTGTCGTCGTCTGCGCCGCCTTCTATATCGTCGTTTCCGGCGCCGCCGTTGATCTTGTCCTTGCCGGCGAGCCCCTTCAGCGTATCTTCTCCGCCATCGCCGTTCAGGTCGTCGTTTCTCGACGAGCCGGTAATGGTGTCGTCGCCGTCGCCGCCGTCGATCACATGGCGCCGGTTCGCCACCGTGGCGTCGGCGGTATCGTCGCCCGCCCCGAGGTCGATCCGGACGGTGGAATCCGCGATATCGGTATTCGACAGATCGCCGATGGTAATGCTGTCATTCGACGTTCCGAGATTGATATCGAGTTCCTCGAACCCGTCGAGCGAGATCGTATTGGTGCCGTCAGTCAGGACGACATTCCCGTTCGCATCCTGCGAAATCGTCACCGAATTCGCGCTCGAAGGACTGGCCGCCGCAACGAAAGTGTCGAAACCGCTCGTCCCGACGAATGATTTGTTGGAGGGCCCCGGTCCGCTGCCGACGAAGCTGGACTGCACCGTGACGTTGATCGGCGACTCAGCACCGGCGGCCACCGGCTCCGGCGCGGGACGCCGGCTCAACGGCGCTGTCGCCCCGGCAACCTGAGGCGGCGGCGGCGGCGCGTCATTGGCGAGAGTATCGATCGCGGCTGGCTGGTCGGGAAAGCCGGTCAGCGTCGGACCGGGCAGAACTACGGACACAAAAGGAAATGCCGAATCTCCGCCCGCCAGCGTATCGGGCCCGCCCTGCCCGGCGTCGGGCGCGCCGAGCCAGTCGAGCACGGACCCGCCCTGATCCTCCTGGAGCTGCGCCACGGTGGGGGTCGGCAATTCGGACGGCGCCCGGAACAGGCTGACGACCTCGGCCGAGGCCCGTTCGCCATCCAGCACGACGGATGCGCTGGCCGTCGCGATTACGGCCCGGCCAAGCGTGCCGTCGAAATTGCGCATCAGGGTGAATTTGTTTTCAACCGCCTCCGGCGCTGCGCGGCCGACAAGGCGGCCGCCTTCGACGCGCACCGAGGCGACCGGCGTCCGCACCGTCAGCACGTTCGCCCCTGCGCTGCCGCCGGGGGGCGCCGCAAAGCTGAACGGGCCGTTGACCATGAACACGACGGGCGCCGTCGAACCGGTGCCGGTGCCGACTTCCTGCACCAGCATCCGCGCCTGCGGGCCGAGATGGCCGACGGTGCCGTCGGCGAAGCTGACTTCGACGCCGCCGCCGCGGGTCGTCACGATATCGCCCTGATAGATCGGATCTCCGGCCTTGAGCGTCGCGTTGGTCTGGTCGATACGGCTGGCGAGCACCTCGCCATTGACCGCTTCGATAGTGCCGATGGGCTCGCCCCGTCCGGGGCCCGGCGGACTGAGCGCACCGGGCAGCACGACAGGTCCTTCGCCCCGCAGCTGGGCGAGCTGGCGAAGTTCGGACATCACGTCCGGGCCGGCAGTCGATCCTGCTGCGGCCCCGGGGGTCCCTGTCGCTGGCTGTATTGCTCCGTCGGTCATGCGGAAATCCTTAGCGGCCCTCCTACTCTGTCGCAAGCCTAACGATATTTAACCTTAACGCGCATTAACCATATTCCGGACGTTCGGAACCGGGACGGAATTCAGGTATCCTGCGCGTGTCGGCGGGAATCGATGCAATTCCCGTGCCAGCACCGGACCGTTCAATTCGTTAAAGATAAAATACATATAAATCAGTATTTTATCGGAATCGGACGTCGACCGCGCGCAGTTCGGGGTTGGAAATTCGGGGGAAAACCGTAAATAAATGCGACACATACTGTATCGATTGCCCCCCTCGGACAATCGATACAGTATGTGTCGACGGCACACATGCACTCAAGACGCGTAAACCGCTTAAACCAGCTAGTTGGATTTCATGCCCCCAGATACCGCCCCCGGAACATCCTCCCAGGCCCCGAAAACGCCGATCCTTCTGGTCGAGGACACAACCGTTCTGGCGAAGACCTATATCCAGTACCTGCGGAACGAACCCTATGAAATCACGCATGTCGTCAACGGACAGGATGCGATCGCGCATCTGAAGGAACATGTGCCGCGGGCCGTTCTCCTGGACCTCCAGCTTCCGGATATTTCCGGCATGGAGGTGCTCGCCTATGTCCGCGAGCAGGAAATGCCCTGCCCGGTGATCATGATTACGGCGCACGGGTCCATTAATGCCGCCGTGGATGCGATGAAGGCCGGCGCATTCGACTTCGTCGTCAAACCCTTCGCGGCGGAACGGATCATCGTCACGCTCGGCAACGCGATAGAACGCCAGAAGCTCGAAGACCTCGTCGAAACCTATCGCCAGGAAATAGACCGGGACGGGTTTCACCAGATTATCGGCACCGCGCCGCCGATGCAGGCGGTATACCGGATTATCGAAAATGCAGCGGACAGCAAGGCCTCGATCTTCATCAAGGGCGAAAGCGGTACCGGCAAGGAAGTGACCGCCGAAGCCATCCACCAGCAAAGCAAACGCCGTCAGAAACCGTTTGTCGCCCTGAACTGCGCCGCCATTCCCAAGGACCTTATGGAGAGCGAGATATTCGGTCATGTGAAGGGCGCCTTTACGAGCGCGGTCAGCGACCGTCAGGGCGCTGCGGCACAGGCCGATGGCGGCACGCTGTTTCTCGATGAAATCTGCGAGATGGATATCAATCTGCAGGCCAAACTTCTGCGTTTCATTCAGACCGAGACATTCCAGAAAGTGGGCGGCTCAACGACCGAACAGGTCGACGTGCGCTTTGTCTGCGCCACCAACCGCGATCCGTTTGGAGAGGTGCAAAAAGGCAATTTTCGCGAGGATCTGTATTACCGGCTCCATGTGATCCCGATAGAATTGCCGCCGCTGCGCGACCGCGGCGACGACATGCTGGAAATCGCCCGCCATTTCCTGAACCGATATGCCCGCGAGGAAGGCAAGGGCTTCACCGGGTTTACGGATACCGCCGAAGACATCATTCTCGCCTTCGACTGGCCGGGCAATGTCCGCGAAATGCAGAACGTCATGCGCCAGATCGTTGTCCTGAACGACGGCGAACTGGTCGAACCCGATATGCTGCCGCCGCCGCTGAACCTGAACTCGCCGGCGCCGGCGACAATGCGCCCCGCGCCGTCCCGGCCAATCGCCCCCGATGCAGCGGCGCCCGGCGCCGCGCCGCCGCCCCCTGCGCCGGACACAGGCGGTCAGGACATGCTGCACCTGGCCGGGAAAATCCGGCCAATGGCGGAAATCGAACGGGAAGTCATAGAATCCGCCATCGAACAATGCAGCGGCAACATCCGCAAGGCAGCCGCCCTCCTCGGCATTTCCGCGCCGACCATCTACCGGAAAAAGGCGGTCTGGGACGAAGCCTGACCAACCAAACCGGTGACATTTGCGTTACATTCTGTGACGCAATGCGACAACCATTTTGCGAACACCGCCGCACCGACGGCGGAATATCACGCGGGTGGGGCGGGGCCGTGAAATAAACGGAAACAAATTCGCAATCGAAAATTGCGTTCAACAACAAGACTTTATCGCGCCTTCGCAGCTCCCGACTCGGGAATGCCATCCGGTTGGCACGCTTCTTGCAAACAACCTCTCAGAATGAATTCGGGACGAGAAACAGTTTCTCGTCATGAGAGGCAACTGAGATGGAAAGAAAACAAGTCCTTCTGATCGACAATGACAGGTTCAGCCTGTCGGTCCTGCAACGGCTGGTCGACGACCTCGGCTACGAGCCCTTGATCGGGTCGACACTGGATGCCGCACAGAACCTGATGGAGACGCAGAAAGTCAGAGTCATCGTCCTGAACCAGGACCTTGAGGCCGAGTGGGGATTATCCCTGTTCGAGCGTCTTCGGTCGAACGTCACAACGTCGGATATCCCGGTCATCCTCCTGAGCCAGTCGTCGGTCAGGTTTTCCCCGCGAATCGAAAACAACGACGACAATACGGTGTGCTTCCAGAAGCCGATCGCGATCGAACCCTTTGTCCGGCATTTCCGGACCCTGATCGGAGAAGCGGCAATTTATCCCACGTCGTCCGCCTAGCCATCGTTTCCACGCAGATTGAACGCCCCCTCCACAAGACCCCTCCAAATGAACTAATCTCTCCCTCACCTACAGGGAGAGATTTTTTTATGGCGGAGCGTATCTCGGTTACCGCGGCAGACGGACACAGTTTCGCCGCCTGGCGCGCAGATCCGACCGGTGAAACCCGGGGCGGAATCGTAGTTCTGCAGGCGATCTACGGTCTGACGAGTCATCTGGGCGATGTCTGCGACAGCTTCGCCCGCGACGGATATGCGGCAATGGCGCCCGCGCTGTACGACCGGACCGAGCCCGATACCGTTTTCGATTACGATCACGAAGGCATGCTTGGCGGGATGGCGTTCCGCGACAACCTGGCCGAACCCACCGTTCTGCGCGACGTGTCGGCCTGCGCCGACACCCTCCGGCCGGCCGCCGACAGGATCGCAATATCCGGATTCTGCACCGGCGGCACCTGGGCATTCATAGCGGCGGCGGAGCTCGACCTGGAGGCCGCGGTGATCTTCTACGGCACCGACGTTCACGAGCATCTGGACCGTACGCTCCGGTGTCCGACGCTGATGCATTACGGCGACAAGGACCATATCCTGTCGATCGACACGGTCAGGCACATCGAAGCGACCTATCCGGATGCCGAATTTCATGTTTACCCCGGCGCCGGCCACGCGTTCTTCAATCCGGAACAACCCAATTACAACGCCGATGCATCGCGTCTTGCCCATGAACGGACGATCGCCTTCCTCGACCGCCATCTCGCCGAAAAATGAACCGCCGGGATCGTCTTGTCGTCGCGTCGCTGGAAACGGATGACGGCTTTCGTTGCGTCGATATCGTAATGACGCCCGGCGGCCTCTATTTCTGGGACGAATGGCGCCGCGACCCCGAAGATCCAAGCGGCTGGCATACGGCCGGCAGGCAGAGCGTCGGGCAGTTCGACACGCAGGAAGACGCCCGCCGCGATGCGGCAGGCTGCATCGAATGGCTTTCCGCCGGCTGACGTCGATTGCCTGCGGGATTCGAATTCCGGAAATGAATTCCGGATCTGAATTCCGGATCTGAATTCTGGCGAATTTATTTCCGGCGGCGTTTTCGGGCTTCCATACGGGCGATAAAACTGGTGCAGACGACGATGATCAACGCGCCGGCAATTGTCCAAATATCAGGTATTTCCCCGAATATCAGCAGCCCGAAACCGGCGGCGAAGATCAGGCGGATGTATTCGGTCGGTCCGATAACGCTGGCCTCCCCGACGGCAAATCCGCGGATAAACCCGATCATGCCCACCGCGGTCAGAAGTCCGATCGCCAGCGCCATCAGCCACGACAACAGGTCGGGCGGCGTCTGCCAGAGCAGAATGGTCGGTACCAGGAAGACGGCAGCCCCGCCGGCCTGGTAGTAAAACAGAATACGGTTCGGCGGCTCGGTGGTCGACATCAGGCGGATCATCACATTGGCGACCGCGAAGGTGCAGGCGGCGCCGATGGCAATCAGCGCAACCGGGTCGATATCTCCGCCGGGACGCACCATGACGATCACCCCGAGGAACCCGGCGAACGTCGCCGTCCAGCGTCCGCCGCTGACCACTTCGCGGAGCACGATGACAGCAACGATCGTGGTGAACAATATCCGGGAAAACGCCAGCGCGGTTGCATCCGCCAATGGAAGATAGACGACGGACGTGTACACCCCGACCTGCGCAATGCAGGCAAGTATCAACCGCACGCCGTGAATACCGGGACGCGACGTTTTAAGATCGCCGGTCCCCATGCGCATGAACACCGGCGCCATGATCAGAAGCCCGATGCCATAGCGGAAAAACGCCATCTGAAACGGCGACATCGACTTACCGAGCGATTTGACCAGGAGATCGTTAACCGAGAAAGCAAGGCTGCCCATGACGAGCCACAGTATCCCGCGAACATTCGGCGGCAGCGCCACCCAGCGCGATTCAATGGCGGCAAGCATAGATTTTACGCATACGGGAAGGTCCTGAGGCGGCGAAACGGCAGTCTAGCGCGCCTTTCCGCGAAGCGATACAGCCGGATGAACGTGTTCGGCAAACACATTCAATTTGATGCCTAAGGAATTGCCGCGCCGGGAGATACATGCTTGTATCGGGAATGCGTTGAAACACGTGACGTGAAGTCTACCTAACAAAAAAGCAAATACGACATTGGAGGAAACATGATTACGAAACGAATTAGCGGTGCGGCCCTTGCGGCAGCACTTGTGTTCAGCGGCGCGTCGGTCGCAAAAGCAGAGACGGCCGCCGAGTTCTACAAGGACAAAACCCTTAAGATCGTCTTCGGCTTCGGCGTCGGCGGCACATACGGGAAATACTCGCAAATTCTTGCGCAATATCTGGCCCCCTACCTCGGCGCCAAGAAAATCATTACCCAGTCCATGCCGGGCGCGGGCGGTCTGAAGGCAACCAATTTCGTCTATAATGTCGGCTCGAAAGACGGGCTGACGCTGTTCATGCCGCCGGACACGATCGTCATTTCCGAACTGCTGCGCCCCAAGGCCGTGAAATACAAATCGAACGGCTTTACCTGGCTCGGCACCGCGGTCCAGAGCAATTCCGTGATCGGTATTCGCGGCGACGCCGGAATCACGAAGATCGACGACCTGAAAGGCAAAGAGGTCATCATGGGCTCGACGGGCCAGGGGTCCCAGACATTCCTGATGCCCAAGCTCGTGAACGGCGTCTATGGCAGCAAGTTCAAGATCGTCAGCGGCTACAAGGGCTCGCGCAAGGTCCAGCTCGCCATCGAACAGGGCGAAGTCCAGGGCCTTTCGGTCACGTGGCTGTCCTGGAAATCCGCCCATGAAGACTGGTTCAAGTCGGGCTTCGCGAAGGCCTTAATACAGATCGGCGTCGAGAAAGAAGCCGATCTGCCCAATGTTCCGATGCTCGCCGACCTTGTTTCGGGCGAAGACCGTAAAATCGTCAACTTCATGGCGACGATGGGCCCCATCGGCCGCGGCCTTGCGGTACCGCCGGGCGTACCCGCGGATCGCATCGCCTTCCTGCGGACCGCGTTCGAAAAGGCCGTTGCCGACCCGAACTTCGTCGTCAATGCGGAAAAGCGGAAACTGCGCGTCAAGTCGGCGACGGGACCCGTTCTTCAAACCATCGTCAAAGACTCGCTCGACGTGCCGGAAAAAACACTTGAGCGCGCCCGGTCGATTATTTTCGGCAAATCTTCCTGAACCGAAGGTTCTCCACCACCTGATAGCGCCCCGGCCATTCTGGCCGGGGCGTCTTCTTTCCAGCCGGCTTCCAGAATATGAAACGCGATTTTCGCAACGTTACCGTCCTCGGCACCTGCCAGATGCTTTTCGGTACCGGGCGCGGCCTGTTCATGGTGACGTCCCCCGCCGTCGCGCTCGGCATCGCGCCCCACCCGGGTCTCGCCACCCTTCCGACGGCCCTCGTGGTCGTCGGCACCGCAATTGCCGCGATGCCTGCATCGATGGTCAGCCGCAAGGTCGGCCGCAAATCCGGGTTCCTCATCGGTACTGTGCTCGCGGCACTCAGTGGTGCCGCCGCCACATGCGCCGTTTTATTCGAGAATTTCTGGCTGCTGGCGCTTGGCGGCCTGACATTCGGCCTTTTTGCAGGTTTCGCCCAGCTCTACCGCTTCGCCGTCGCCGACGGCATTTCGGAACAGTTCCGCGCACGGGCCATTTCCCTGGTGCTGGCGGGGGGCGTGTTTGCCGGTCTTGCCGGGCCGAAACTCGCCGCCTGGGGCAAAAGCCTGCTCGAAAACGATCTCTATGCGGGCGGGTTCATATTCATGATCGGCACCGCGCTGCTCGCCGCTCTCGTCCTGATGTTTCTCGATATTCCGAACCTCACCAAAAAGCAGATGGACGGCCCTCAGCGCCCGCTGCTGGAGATCATGAAGCAACCGGTGTTTATCGCCGCCGCCGTATCGGCGACCGTCGCCCAGACGGTGATGAACTTTCTGATGACCGCCACGCCCATCGCCATGATCGCAATCTGCGGCCACAGCTTTGAATCGATGACCGGCGTTATCGCCTGGCACACGGTCGCAATGTTCGCGCCCGGGTTTTTCACCGGCAACCTGATCAAAAAATTCGGCGAAGTGAGAATGATCGCCGCGGGTCTTCTGCTCGAAGCCGGCTGTATCGGCATCGCGCTGTCCGGGATCGCGGTGCTCGACTTCTGGCTGGCGATGTTCCTGCTCGGGATCGGCTGGAACTTCACGTTCACCGCCGCAACCAGCCTGATGACCACCGCCTATACCCCGGCGGAACGGGCGAAGACCCAGGGGATGATGAATCAGATCATCTACACGGTCGTCGCCATCGGATCGCTGTCATCCGGGGCGTTCGTGCATTTCTTCGGCTGGAACTGGGTCAATATCGGCGCCATGCCGCTGCTCGTGATCGCCGCCATCTCCCTTTACTGGTATATTGCCGGCCAGCGGAAGCGAGCACTGGAAACCTGATATGGACGGACACAGCCCTTCACCCGCGGCCCCGGACAGCGAAATCGGCAGGTCGCCGGCACGGCTGATGGCGCGCCGGGCGGTCGAAGGGCGCGGCCGCTATGTCGACGACCTGGTGCTGCCGCGCGTGGCCGACGTCGCCTATGTCCGCTCTCCGTTCGCCCATGCCGATATTCTGGGCATCGATACCGGGGCCGCCCGGGCCGTGCCCGGCGTGATTGCGGTCGTCACCGGCGCCGAGATCGCGGAACGCATGACGCCGTGGCTGGCCGTCATGGAAAACCAGCCCGCCCTGAAAACCGTGCCTCAGTTCGCCCTCGCGGTGGACCGCGCCCTGTGGCAGGGCGAGCCGGTCTGCGCGGTCGTCGCCGAAACCCGCGCGATTGCCGAGGACGCCGCCGAACTGGTGGAGGTCGACTGGCGCGAACGTCCGCCCGTTACCGATATGGAGCGCGCCCTGGATGCCCGCACGCCGGTAATCCATGCCGGTATCGGCGATAACAGAATGTACGAACGCAGCGTGGAGACCGGCGATCCGGATGCCGCCTTCGCCGGCGCCGCTCATATCGTTCAGGATACCTACAATTTCGGTCGTCACACCGGGGTGACGCTAGAGCCGCGGGCGGTTATTTCGTCCTTCGATCCGTCCGAAAAACGCCTGACGGTTTATTACGGCGGACAGGCCCCGCATATGATCCAGGTGCTTTTTGCGCGCCACCTGAACCTGCCGGAGCGCGACATCCGCATCCTGACCCAGGATTGCGGCGGCTCCTACGGCATCAAGAGCCACCTTTACGGCGACGAATTCGCCACCGCCGTGCTGTCCATCATGCTTGGCCGCCCCGTCCGCTATCGGGCCGACCGGATCGAGTCCTTCGTGTCCGACATCCATGCCCGCCAGCACAGGGTCTTTGCAAAAATGGGGCTCGATGCAGACGGCCGGATTGTCGCCTTCGAGATCGACGACCTTGTCGGCGGCGGCCCCTATTCCGCCTATCCCCGCACCAGCATCGTGGAGGGGAACCAGGTCCTGAATATCGCCGGCGGTCCTTACCGGATCGCCAATTTCCGGGGGAAGACCACGGTCGTGTTCCAGAACATGGTGCCGATCTCCCAGTACCGCGCCGTCGGGCACCCGATGGGCATCGTCGCCTGCGACAGCCTGCTGGAAAAAGCCGCCGACCTGCTGGGCATCGACAGGCTCGAAATCCGGCGGCGGAACTTCGTGCCGGACGATTCCTATCCGGCAAATACGCCGGCGGGCATACCGCTGCACGATCTGTCGCATCAGGCATGCCTCGAAAAACTCGCCGACATTATCGGACTGGACGGCCTGAAGCGGGATCAGGCCGAGGCCCGTGAAAAGGGCATTTATCGCGGGATCGGTTTCGCGTCCTTCATCAAGGGCACGAATCCCGGCGCCCTGATTTACGGCCCGGCGAAAGTGCCGATTTCCGCAGTCGACGGCTGCACGATCCGGTTCGAACCGGCCGGCGGCGTGACCTGCCAGACCGGGATCACCGAACAGGGCCAGGGCACCGAGACCATGATCGCGCAGGTTGTCGCCTCCGCCATCGGCATGCCGTTCGACAGCGTTCGCGTGATTACGGGCGATACCGACGCCATGCCCTATGGCGGCGGCACCTACGGATCGCGCGGCGCCGGGATCGGCGGCGAGGCGTCCTGGAAAGCGGCGGTCACATTGCGCGGACAACTGCTGGAGCTTGCCGGCGTGCTGCTTCAGACCGACGCCGGCACACTGGATATCCGCGACGGGACGGTGATCGACGGCGGTTCCGGCAACGAAAGGATCACCCTGGCGGAACTCGGCGAAATAGCCTTCCTGCGCGCCTACGAACTGCCGGACGACTATCACCCGGTTCTTGTTGCAACCGAACGGTTCCGGGTGCGCGACTATATTTTCACGAATGCCGCGCATGCCGCCTATGTCGAGGTCGATCGCGATACCGGCTTCATCAAGGTGCTGAACTACTGGCTGGTCGAGGATTGCGGGCGGGTGATCAACCCGCAGCTTGTCGCGGAACAGCAGCGCGGCTCGGTCGTACACGGCCTGGGCGACGCATTGTACGAGCATTGCATCTATGACGATGCCGGCCAGCTTCAGAACGCCACGATGGCCGACTACATCGTGCCGATGTCGGCAGAAATGCCGGATATCGTGGTCGAGCATGTCGTCACCCCGACGTCGAAAACCACGCTCGGCGCCAAGGGCGCCGGGGAAAGCGGCATGGCCGGGGTGCCGCAGACGATCCTGAGTGCGGTCAACGATGCGATCGCCCCCTCCGGCGGTCGGGTCGCGGCGGTGCCGGTCACGCCGGAAGACGTCCTCCACGCGCTGGGCAAACTTTGAGCCCTGCCGGCAGGCGGTCGCGAAGAGGTTCCCCCGGGGTGATCCGAATCCGTTCGATCCGCGTATCCATACCGAGCTTTTTTGACGGGAACCGGGCATGAACGCGCAAAGCGGCAATTTTTATCTGGATATCCCGGTATTCGGCGATTTTTCCAAGGTGGTGGACGATACCGTGTATCGGCCGATGCCCGACGACTGGCATATCGGGCTGACCGACGTGGTCGGTTCCACCCGCGCGATCGAAAGCGGCCAGTACAAGGCCGTAAACATGGCAGGCGCTGCCGCGATATCCGCCGTTATGAATGCCTTCGGGCACCAGAACTTTCCCTTCGTGTTCGGCGGCGACGGGGTCAGCTTCGCCGTTCCCGGCGCCTGTCGCGACGTGGCGGCAGAAGCCCTTGCGCGGACGACGCGGTGGGTAGAGGACGACCTCGGCCTGTCCTTGCGCGCGGCCATGGTGCCGGTGGCCGAAATCCGCGCCAACGGGTACGACGTCCGCGTCGCCCGGTTCGGCACGTCGCCGGCGGTCGCCTACGCGATGTTCTCCGGTCACGGCGTCGAATGGGCCGAAGCGGCGATGAAACAGGACCGCTTTGCCATTGCCCCTGCGCCGCCCGGCGCCCGCCCCGACCTGACCGGCCTGTCCTGCCGGTGGAAGCCGATCGAGAGCAGCCGCGGCTGCATTTTATCGATGATTGTCGGCCCGGCCGACACCACGGACGAGGCCGCCTACGACAGGCTTGTGAGCGAGATCATCGCCCTGTTCGAAACCGCCGGCCGCGGCGGGCACCCGGCCCCCGAACGGGGTCCCGATTTCGGATGGCCGCCCAAAGGCCTGGACTACGAAGCCCGCGCCGCCGCGCCGAAGGAGACACGGGCGCGCGAAAAGCGAAAAATTGCCGTGGTGTCCTTTATCGGCTGGATCCTGTTCAAAACAGGTTGGAAGCTCGGCAAATTCGATCCCACGCACTACCGCCGCATGACCGGTCTGAACACCGACTTTCGGAAATTCGACGACGTACTGCGCATGACGGTGGACTGCGACCCGGACACGCTTGCCCGGGCAAAGTCCATTCTCGAAGCGGCCAAAGCCGCCGGCACCATACGCTACGGAATCTACGAACAGGACGCCGCGATCATGACCTGCATCGTCCCGTCCCTCGAAAGCGACGATCACCTGCATTTCCTGGACGGTGCCGACGGCGGCTACGCCCTTGCCGCCAAGATGATGAAGGCGGGCTAGAGCGTTTCCTGTTTTGGCGGTACCGGCCCGCCGGGTTTTTTACCCCTTCATCGGCAGGATGTTCCAGGTCATCCGCGGCGGATAGCCGGCTTCGATAAACAGACGGCCAACCGGGCAGCGGTCCTCCGACAGCGCTTTCAGCCGCTCGATCTTCTTTTCGCTCTCGTCGGTTTCGATGTCGATGATCAGCTCGGCCTCGCAGAAATGCATGACGCCGTTGGCGTTTCCTTCCAGGCCTTCGATCAGGTCGGTCGTGGCCGAGCAATCAATATTGATATCGCCGTGCTTGAAACGCATCGCTTCGGCGACCTTGACGATCTGGACCGTCTGACAGGCTGCGAGCGATGCCGCCAGATGATAAAGCGGCGCGGCGCCGGTATTCGTACCGCCGCGTTCCGCGGGCTCGTCGGTCACGATGGTATGACCCTCGGCCGTCGACACTTCGCAGACCACGCCGCCCGCCTTGCAGGTGGACCGGACTTCGCGCGCCCGGCGCCCGACCTGTTCCTTTTGTTTAACCTCAGCCATCTCGAATTCCTTCCATTGAATACCGGTCGGACATCCTACGGTCAGGCCCGCGCCAGACAAGAGAAAAGGCGGCCCGCCAGGACCGCCTTTTGCAGTTATTCTTTCCCGAATTATAGCGTATTCTTTCCCGAATTATAGCGGCTGCGCGGCTGTCAGCTACGCCGGCGGCGCCTCGTCAATCCTAGCCCCGCCAACCCGACACCAAGCACCGCAAGGATTCCAGGCTCGGCAACCTCCGTCGCGCCGGCGCCGACGATCACCTGAATTTCGACCCTGGCAACTTCGCCGAACTGATCGGAAGCCGACAGATAGAAATCGTAAGTTCCGTCGACATTGGCATCGAAGGGAAATGCGCCGGTATCGAAAAATTCCATGTTCCAGGAATTCTGGGCCAGGTTGTTACTGCCGATCAGGGCCGCATAGTTCGTCGCATCGGTCGCATTGACGCCCCCGCCATTGCCGGTGGCATTGGTCCCGATGGCGTGATCCGCATTCGCCTGGTTGATCGGGTCGAAGGTCTGGAAATTCGTTCCCACACCGGCATCGAAATCGATCCCGAGTTCGTAGCTAAGACCGTCGAGAAACAGGCCGCTGGATCCGTCGGCGTTCGAATTGATCGACCATTCAAAGTTCCATGTGGCGGTCGAAGACGACCCCGGTGCAAACCCGAACCCGGTGCCGGCTGGCTGACCGGCGGCGAAATTGTATGTGCCGTCGCCATTGCTGTTGAACGTGTTTTGCGGCTGGTTGGCGCCGTCGAACCGCAGCTTTGTCCGCAGGCCGAGTTCCACGCCGTTGCTCCGGTCGACGGTAAACGCGCCGTTCGCATTGCCGGAACCGAAGATTACTTCATTTGTGACATTTGCATCGAAAGACACAACGGCATGGGCCGGTGCGCTAAAACCGAGAACCGCAGCTGTCGCCACGACGCCGCCGGTCCGAACTAAACAACTAAACATACTAGACGTCCTTTACACTTGAGGGTGAAATACGCCTACCCTGACATGGTTAACGCAAATTCCATGCCAGTCAGCCCTCCCGAGGAATTTTTAATTTTAATCTATAGGTTTCAATGGATTATACGGAAATCGCAAAAACCGGAAGAAACCGAACATCTTAAACTTGTAAAAACTTCCGACGCTTTTCAGCGCGCCCGCGCCAAACCGGACGGCATTCGGAACAGCCGGCGCAGTTTATTCCGGTTCGAACTGCTCCCGCGTCCGCAACACCCACAATGACAGACCGCAAAGCAGCGCGATGCCGGTCGCACCGACCGCATAAAACGCGTTTTCAAGTCCGATCACTTCGGCAAGCGCGCCCATTATGACCGGCACCAGTGCGCCCCCCAGCCGGTTGAACGAAATCCGCAGGGCGGCAACGCGGCCCTGCAGGCGCGGCGCGACGGTCCGCGAAGCGATGGAAATCATCAGGGGCAGATTCAGCCCCTGCCCCGCTCCGCGCAGGCTGACGGCCAGCGCCAGGAAGAAAAAACTTTCGAAGAGCGGCGTTGCCGCAACGCCGAGGATCGCAAGGCCGACGCTTATGATCAGCAACCAGTAATCGGCGATCCGCCGCAACAGCGGGCCGATGCTCAGCGCCGACAGGGCAGAAACGCCATTACTGATTCCGATCAGCAGACCGATCGTGCCTGCCGTGAAACCGAGATCCTTCAGCCATACGCTGTAAAACGACGCCTGAATGCCCGATCCGGTCTGGCGCATGAACGTCGCCGCGATCACCAGCGCAATCGCGGGCAGGACCAGCAATTTGAACGTCTCGCGGTAATCCGCCAGGCTCGGCAGCACATCCGTGCGCGCGGCCCCGCCCCTGTCATCCGTCTGGCCCGCAGATTCGCCGTTCTCCTGCCGCGGCAGAAAGGACGCGCCGATGGCGCCGCACAGCGCCCAGGCGCCGAAACACAGGAATCCCCCCACCGGGCCGCCGGTCTCGTAGGCAACGCCGATCAGGACCGGCCCGAAAAAACCGCCGGCACGCGCCGACGCGGTCATGCGCCCGGCATAGACGGCATTGCCTTTCATCAGCGTCCCGACCGCGCTCTGGACCCCGATCCAGTTGGTCGTCTCGCAGAACCCGATGACGATCTGCAGCAGGATTGTCGCCCAGATAAAGGGCAGGAACGGGACCATCGCGGTCGACAAGGCCCCCAGCACCCCGAGCACCATGATCACGCGCCGCGGTCCGAACCGGTCGAGCAGCGCGCCGCCATGGATCGACATGGTAACCGGCAGCAGCTGGCGGCTGGCGATGATGATCCCGACCATAAAAAGCGACGCATCCAGTTCCACCGCCGCCCAGAGCGGCATCACCACATGGCTGATCGGGAACAGGTTGCCGGTGAAGAAGGCGGTTCCGTAGACCGGGCCCTGCACCCGCCACGGATAGGCACTTTGCCTTTCCGGGCCTGTCATGTCCGCCGGCCAGACATCGCGCTCCGGCACCGCATCGCGTACAACAAATCATTCATGTTCCATGGTTTATCCGATAAACCTTGGAATCGCACATTCGTAACCTGGAAGATTTCGATGACGGATACAGCCAACAAGCAAGTTCTCTCGCATATCACGGTGCTCGACCTGACCCGCGCGCGGTCCGGCCCCACCGCGGTCCGTCAGCTGGCGGACTGGGGCGCCGACGTGATCAAGATCGAAACCCCGGGCGCACCGGACAGCGCCGATCTCGGCCGCCGCGACGGCCCCGATTTCCAGAACCTGCACCGCAACAAGAAGTCGATGACCCTGGACCTCAAATCCGACGAAGGCCGGGCGGTATTCTATAAAATGGCCGCCGAGGCCGATGTCGTCGTCGAGAACATGCGCCCCGGCGTGAAACACCGGCTGCAGGTCGATTACGACACCCTGAAGGCCATAAACCCGCGCATTGTCTATGCCAGCATTTCCGGTTTCGGCCAGGACGGTCCGTATGCGGAACGTCCCTGTCTCGACCAGATCGCGCAGGGGATGGGCGGCCATATGATGGTGACCGGCGAGCCCGGCGCGGGCCCGATGAGATCCGGTGCGGCGCTCAGCGACATGACGGCCGGCATCCTGTGCGCCAACGGCATCGCGCTTGCGCTGCTGGAGCGGGAACGGTCCGGCGAAGGCCAGTGGGTGGATACGTCGCTGGTCGAAGCGATGATTTTCCTGCTCGATTTCCAGGCGGCGAGTTGGACCTACGACCGCAAAATCCCGCCCCAGTCGGGCAACCATCACCCGTCGATCGCGCCGATGGGCGCGTTCAAAACGCAGGACAGCTATATCAACATGGCGCCGATGCCCGAAATGTGGCCCCGGTTCTGCGAAACGATCGGCGCGGCGGCACTGACGGACGACCCGCGGTTTGCCACGTTCGACGACCGCTACACGAACCGCCCGGCGCTGATCGCGGAAATCGAGAAGGTAACCGTGACCCGGACCAGCGCCCACTGGATCGAGTTGCTGAACGATGCGCGCATACCCTGCGGGCCGATCTACACCCTGGACGAGGTATTCGCCGATCCGCAGGTCATCCATTCCGGGATCGCGAAGAAGGTCTCGTCGCAAAGACGGGGCGAATTCGAAATCATTGCCCAGCCGTTGCACATGACCCGCACGCCCAACCGCCACGATGCAGACACCGTGACAGCGGCCCCCGAATACGGCGAGCACACGATCGATATCCTGCAGCGCTACGGATATTCCGAAGATGAAATCGCGGCACTTACGAAGGACGGCGTGATCTAGGCGGAACCGTCGGCTTCAGTCGATTTTGCGGCTGAAGGCATTGCCCAGAAAATCGACCTTTGCCAGACCGACCCCCGCATGGCGCACGATGTCATAGGCGGTGGTCGCGTGGAACAGCACCTGCGGAATGGTGAAATGCAGCAACAGGTCCTGGCCGGCAAATGCGATCGGACCGACCCGGATCCCGATTTCCGCCCGCCGGGTTTCGCTGCCGTCCATCTGGTCGGGTTTCACCGCCGCCATGAACGCCAGGGAAGCCGCAATCCGCGCCTGCATCGCGTCGATATCCGAATCGGTGTCGCCCAAATCGGGCTGTTCGATATTCGCAAGGCGCGATACAGCAACGACCGAATGATGACAGGCCTGCTGAACCTGCTGCGCCAGGGTCATCATGTCGGGCGCCAGCGCCATGCCGACCAGGTCGGCGATGTCGAGGCCGTTTCCGGCATAATGCGCCACCGCCTTGTTCAGAACCGCTGAAGTCCCCGAAAGCGTCTGCGTGAAAAGCGGCACCGAAGCCTGATACATCGAAAGCGGCATCTGGATTATCCCTGAATGAGAAGCCCGAACTGACCCGGACATTGTGGCACTGAAAACCCGAAAGGGTAATGGAGCGCTCAAAGGTACTTCGCTGCGGTTCTGCCATCCAGAATGGCATTTGGCTCAATGGTTCTCTTTTTGCTACGATACTTTTTCTGTTGGAAGGTTTGTCAAAATAGAAGGTTCATCAAAATGACCCACATCTACCGTTCTATTGTCGCGATCCTTTGTCTTCTCAATACCGCACCGGCTTTTGCAAACGACCAGATGAGCGCAGCGGATGTGGCCAAAATTGTCGCCGGGTCCACCCTTGAGGGCGCAACGGCAAGCGGCATCGGTTACACTGCTATATTTGCCAGGAACGGTGGAATTTCAGTATCGACCGACAGCTATGGCGACGATACAGGGCGCTGGTGGGTCACCAAGAACGATTATCTCTGTATGCAATACGAGAATTTCTATAACGGCGTCGAGCGTTGTGTCTGGTTCAGAGCAACCGGGAAATTTCCCGGGTTCAAAGCGTTTATCCAGGACACCGACGAGCCCACCTATTTCGAACTAAAAAAATAAAGCGTCATTCCGGATCACTGGAACATCGCCCAAAGCGGTGAGCCGCACGGTCTAGCCGATCATCGCCCGCCAGACCCGTTCCGGCGTCGCCGGCATTTCGATATGGGTGACGCCGAATTCCGATAGCGCATCGACGACGGCATTCGTGACCGCGGGCAGCGCACCGACGGCGCCGGCCTCGCCCGCCCCCTTCACGCCGAGCGGGTTGGTCATCGTCGGCACGCCGTTGCTCTTGATCTCGATCATCGAAAAATCGTCGGCCCGCGGCATGCAGTAATCCATAAAGGAGGACGTGACGTTCTGGCCGCTATCCGGATCGTAGCGCATGTCTTCCATCAGCGCCTGACCGAGCCCCTGCCCGACGCCGCCCTGTATCTGGCCCTTCATCAGAAGCGGGTTCATGACCGTGCCGACATCGTCGACCACATTGTAGGTCACGACATCGACCACCCCGGTTTCCCGGTCGATCTCGACCTCGACCACGTGACAGCCATTGGGATAGTTCTGTTCGGTCGCATTATAGACGGCCTGCGCCGTCAGGCCCGGCTCCATTCCGGCGGGCAGTTTCGCCGGCACGGCGGCCGCCTTCGCGACCTCGGTGATGGTCACCTGACGGTCGGTGCCGGCGATCGAGAACACGCCTTCGTCGAATTCGATATCGTCCACCGCCGCTTCCAGCATGTGGGCCGCTATCTCGGTCGCTTTTTCGATGATTTTATCGGACGCCATCACCAGCGCCGAGCCGCCGAGCGTCGCCGAGCGCGAGCCGCCGGTACCCTGGCCGAACGGGACGATGTCGGTATCGCCCTGGCCGTAGTGAACGTCGTCGTATTCAAGCCCGAGCCGGTCGCAGACCAGCTGCTTGAACACGGTTTCATGACCCTGGCCGTGATTGGTCGCGCCGGACAGCACGGTTGCCGTACCGGAGCGGTCGAAGCGGATCTCGCCGCCTTCGAACCCGGCCGAGGCCGCGCGTTCGATCGTGTTCGACATCCCGATGCCGCGCAGCTTGCCCCGGTTTTTCGCGTCTTCCCGGCGCGCGGCGAACCCGGCGTAATCCACCATGTCCAGCGCCATATCCATGTTTTCCTCGAACGCGCCGCAATCGTATTTGAACGTCAGTCCGGTCTGGAACGGCATCGCGTCCGGCGGGATCGTGTTGCGGCGGCGGAGTTCGGCGGGATCGAGCCCCAGTTCGTCGGCGGCGAGATCCACCAGGCGTTCGATGACAAAGGCCGCCTCCGGCCGCCCGGCGCCGCGGAACGGGCGCGTGATCGTGGTGTGGCTGTAAACCGCCGTCACGTCGACATGGATTGCCGGCGTCGTATACACCCCCGCCAGCGTGCCGAGATTGATGGTCAGCGGCCCGCCCGCCGCCTGGGTGACATAGGCGCCCAGATTGCCGATCGTCTTCACGCGCATACCGAGGAATTTGCCGTCCCTGTCGAGCGCAAGTTCGCCGGTCGTCACGTTATCGCGGCCCTGGGAATCCGACTGGAAGGCCTCTGTCCGGTCCGACGTCCACTTGACCGGCCGGCCGGTGACCTTCGTCGCCCAAAGCGCCAGGATATTTTCGTTATAGACCGACGATTTCATGCCGTAGCTGCCGCCGATATCGCCGGATACTACGCGGATCCTGCTTTCGGACACGCCCATCACCTTCGCCAGATTCATCCGGTAGGGATTGGCATGCTGCAGGGTGGTGTAGATGGTATAGCGGTCGTCGGCCGTATCGTAACTGGCGAGACAGGCGCGCGGCTCGATCGCCGCCGGCGCCACCCGGTTGATCACGAATTTATGCGACACCACATGGGCGGCCGCCTCGAACGCCGCATCGGCCGCCGCCTTGTCGCCGACCAGATGAACAAAGGCGATATTGCCGGGCGCGCCGTCCCACACCACAGGCGCGTCGTCCGACGCCGCGAACTCCGTATCGGTGACGGACGGCAGGGGTTCGTAATCGACCTCTATCAGTTCGGCGGCGTCCTGGGCCAGCGCCCGGCTTTCGGCCACGACGAAGGCGACACAGTCGCCAACGCAGCGCGCCCGGTCGGATACCAGCGCCGGGAATGGCGGCGCAAACGCCGTACTGCCGTCGCGCAGCTTGCGCGGCGGGTCGCCGGGCACGTCGCCCCAGCCAAGCGCATCCCAGTCCGCCCCGGTCAGGACCGCGATCACCCCGGGCGCCGCCTTCGCCGCCGCGCTATCGATGCCGTTGATCTTCGCATGGGCATGGGGCGAGCGCAGCACGTAACCGTGCGCCATGCCGGGCATGGACCTGTCATCCGCAAACCGTCCGCCGCCACGCAGCAGCCTCGGGTCTTCCGACCGCGGCACCGATTGTCCGAGCGCGTATTTTCCCATGTCTTCCGATTCCTGTGTTCTGTGTTACGCGTCCGCTTCCTGGACGTATTGCGGGTCGACGTAGCGTTCGCTGGCTTCCCGGATGTGGGAAATGATGTCGGTGTCGAAGCGTCCTTCGGGGACGGGGTCGGTGTCCCAGTAGCCGTAGTCGTCGACGCCCCGGACGAGGCATGCGGTCCGCCGCCCGATGGTCGATTTCACATGGGTCGGGATATAGAAAATACCGAGCCCGACGCGGTCGCCCGCCGTGTCATTGGCGTCAGAGCCATGGACGATGCGTTCATGGTGGCACGAAAACTGCCCCGCCTTCAACGCCATGTAATCGAAATTACCGGCGTCGCCGATATCGCGGATGGACTGTCCGCGGGCGAGAAGGTTTTTTTCATGGAAGGTTTCTTCGTGGCTGTAGGTCGGGCCCCGATGCGAGCCCGGGATGACCTTCATGCAGCCCATATCCGGCGTCGCGTCGCTCAGGGCCAGCCAGACCGTAACAAGGTCATGCGGGTCGAGACCGAAATAGGCGGAATCCTGATGCCAGGACACGTAGGTGCCGTCCCCCGCCTTCTTGATCCAGAAGCGCGACGCGAAGACGAGGATATTGGGCCCGATCAGATCCTCGACGACGTCCAGGATGCGATCGTCGAAGGTAATATCGTAAGACCGCCGGAAACACAGATGGCCCTTCATACTGAGCGCGCCGGCGGACATGCCCTGCGCGTCCTCGAACGCGTGGAGATCCTGGAGCATGGCAGCCCCCGTGCCGGGATCGATCCCGTCGAGCGGCGCGAGATAGCCGTTGTTGCGGTAGAATGCGATCTGGTCTTCGCTGAGGATTTTCGGCATTGCCCGGTTCCCTGATGACAAGAACCGAAGTGTAGGACAGCGCCGTCCCCCATGGCAACGACGGGGGATTCAGCCCGTCATCTATGCCTGATGCTTCCCTGGAACGGTTCCTGTTTTGACGGCACCGGCCCGCTCCCGCGTAAGCGGAATATGCTCTAG
>CAXBCP010000007.1:0-171731 GCA_963974055.1 uncultured Rhodospirillaceae bacterium | reverse complement strand
GGCGCATGGAACGAAAACGTCTGCAGGAAGGAAAGCTTCACTTTCCCGATATCGGTCGAGGCCTGACTGAAGAAATTGCCGCCGGTAATTCCCCAGTGCGAGACGACCGGCAGGCGTACCGCCGCCGCCATGGCCGCGATATCGCGGATGGCGACCAGACCGTCGGTGGCGTTTGCAACCAGCATGACAACGTCGGCGCCCGCGGCTTTCAGGGCGGCGAGCTGTTTGGTCATGTCCCGCACGCCGCTGTTGAACCACTCGATACCGGCCAGTTCCAGTCCGAGCTCGTCTGCCGCCTCGGTCATCGCCTTTTCGTTCGACCGGCCCCAGCCGGTGCGCCACAACAGCAATCCGGGACGCCTGTAGCCTTGGTCGCGGGCCGCACCGATCAGAAAACCGCCGGCATGTTCGTCCCGGACGGAGACGCGAAATACGAAATTGGGGCTGTACCCGTTGGCGACAATGGGCGTTCCCGCCGCCCAGGGACCGAGATAGATGATCTTGTTGCGATGAATGGATTTGAGCTCTTCCATCGCGACCGGCGTATGGACCCCGCCGATGACCGCCACCAGGTCCGTCATGCCGGCGAATGCGTCCATGTTGTCTATGCCGCGCGCCGGGTTCGCCCGGTGATTGCGGACAATAATTTTCAGCGGCCGGCCGAGAACGCCGCCGCGGGCGTTGATTTCCGCGATTGCAACCTGGGCGCCGCGGTAGATTGCCTCGCCGCCCTGTGCGTCGCCGCCGGTCATATCGGCATCGAGCCCGATCAGAATCGGCCGATCACCCGCAGATGCTTCCTGACCTGCGAAACACACAGAAAGAAGCAATCCAGCGGTGATTGCCAGTATCCGTTTTTTCGGCGCCATGGACGGGTATCCTCGTGTCGCGTGTGCGGTTCAGTCGCATCGAATTCTGGATCGAAGAGGTTAATATTTTGCGTAATACCTTCGTATTATTACTTAGAATGGTTGTATTTTTACGATACCGGGCATCGATTGACCGTTTCTGAACCGAGGCGGCCGGGACGCGGCAAATTCGCGGAAACGGAAACGATTCCGGCATATTCGACCGGCGGGGGCGCGTCCGGGCCGGAATCGGCCGGAATCGCACGACAACGCCCCACTCTCCCCTTGCCTCACCCCTACGAGTCGTGGGAAACACGGTCCGGTCCAGTTCATCCATTGTACCGCCCGATTTTACCTGCCCCGCCACGCTGACGAGTTCCGGCGCGGCGGCGCCCGGAAGCCTGAGCCCGAGCCTGATCCATGCCCAAACGCACAGACATCGAATCCATCCTGATTATCGGCGCCGGACCGATCGTTATCGGCCAGGCCTGCGAATTCGATTATTCGGGGACCCAGGCCTGCAAGGCGCTGAAGGAAGAAGGCTATCGGGTCATCCTGGTGAATTCGAACCCGGCCACCATCATGACCGACCCGGAATTCGCCGACGCCACCTATATCGAGCCGATCACGCCGGAAATGGTCGCCAAGATCATCGAGAAGGAAAAACCGGACGCGCTGCTGCCCACCATGGGCGGCCAGACCGCCCTGAACACCGCCCTGTCGCTTGCCAAGATGGGCGTGCTCGACGCCTTTGGCGTTGAAATGATCGGCGCCAGGCGCGAAGCCATCAACAAGGCCGAAGACCGCGAACTGTTCCAGCAGGCAATGAGCAAGATCGGGCTGGAAAGCCCGCGCGGCCGCATCGCGCATTCGCTGGACGAAGCACTGGAGATACTGGAGGAAACCGGCCTGCCGGCCATCATCCGGCCGAGCTTCACCATGGGCGGCACCGGCGGCGGCGTGGCCTATAACCGCGACGAATTCGAGGAAATCATCCGCCGCGGGCTCGACGCGTCGCCGACCACCGAGGTCCTGGTCGAGGAATCGATCATCGGCTGGAAGGAATACGAGATGGAAGTCGTCCGCGACCAGGCGGATAACTGCATCATTATCTGTTCCATCGAGAACGTCGACCCGATGGGGGTCCATACCGGCGATTCCATCACCGTCGCGCCGGCGCTGACGCTGACCGACAAGGAATACCAGATCATGCGCAACGCCTCGATCGCGGTGCTGCGCGAAATCGGGGTCGATACCGGCGGTTCGAACGTGCAGTTCGCGGTCAATCCGCGCGACGGCCGGCTGGTGATCATCGAGATGAATCCCCGGGTGTCGCGGTCGTCGGCCCTGGCGTCCAAGGCGACGGGCTTTCCGATCGCCAAGATCGCCGCCAAGCTCGCCGTCGGCTATACGCTGGACGAGCTCGACAACGATATCACCGGCGTGACGCCGGCCTCGTTCGAACCGACCATCGATTACGTCGTCACCAAGATACCGCGCTTTACGTTCGAGAAATTTCCCGGAACGGCGGCGCTGCTGAACACGCAGATGAAATCCGTCGGCGAAGCGATGTCGATCGGCCGCACGTTCCAGGAATCGCTGCAAAAGGCGCTGCGGTCGATGGAAACCGGGCTGACGGGGCTGAACGAGGTCGACATCGAGGGCATCGAGCCGGAAGACGGCAGCGGCAACGGGAAAATCGACGAAAGCGCCGTCCGCGCCGCCCTCGGCACGCCGTCCCCGGACCGCATCCTGACCGTCGCCCAGGCCATCCGCCACGGGCTGTCGACCGACGCCATTCACGACGCGTCCGGCTTCGACCCCTGGTTCATTGCCCAACTGCGCGAAATCGTCGAGGCCGAACAACGCGTGCGCGCCAACGGGCTGCCGGACACCACCCAGGACCTGCACGCGCTGAAGGCGATGGGCTTTTCCGACGAACGGCTCGCCGAGCTGGCGGGATCGACCGCCCGCAACGTCACCCGCGCCCGCCACCGTCTCGGCGTGCGGCCGGTCTACAAGCGGATCGATACCTGCGCCGCGGAATTCGCGTCCGAGACGCCGTACATGTATTCGACCTACGAGAATTCGGGCTATGCCCCCGCCGAATGCGAATCCGGGCCCACCGACCGGCGCAAGGCGATCATCCTCGGCGGCGGCCCCAACCGGATCGGCCAGGGCATCGAGTTCGACTATTGCTGCGTGCATGCGGTCTACGCGCTCGAGGAAGCCGGGTACGAGACCATCATGGTCAACTGCAACCCGGAAACCGTCTCGACCGATTACGACACGTCGGACCGGCTGTATTTCGAGCCGCTGACCGCCGAAGACGTGATCGAGGTCGTGCGCAAGGAAGAAGAAAACGGCGAAGTCGTCGGCCTGATCCTGCAATATGGCGGCCAGACGCCGCTGAAGCTCGCCGCCGACCTCGAAACGGCGGGCGTGCCGATTTTCGGGACGTCGCCCGACGCCATCGACCTCGCCGAAGACCGCGAACGGTTCCAGGCGCTGCTCCAGCGGCTCCGCCTGCTGCAACCGGCGAACGGCACCGCGCGAAGCCAGAGCGAGGCGATTCGAGTCGCGACCGAGATCGGCTACCCGGTGGTTATCCGCCCGTCCTACGTGCTGGGCGGCCGGGCGATGGAGATCGTCCACGACGAGACCGGCCTGATCCGCTACATCCAGAACGCCGTGCAGGTGTCGGGCGAAAACCCGGTGCTGATCGATTCCTACCTGTCGGATGCGATCGAGGTCGATGTCGATGCGATCCGCGACGTCGCCGACGACGTTCACATCGCCGGCATCATGGAACATATCGAGGAAGCGGGCATTCATTCCGGCGATTCGGCGTGCTCGCTGCCGCCCTATTCCCTGCCCGACGATATCCTGGAGGAACTGCGCCGCCAGACCGGCGAACTGGCCCGCGGGCTCGGCGTGGTCGGGCTGATGAACGTGCAATACGCGATCAAGGGCGACACCGTCTATATTCTCGAAGTGAACCCGCGCGCCAGCCGGACCGTGCCGTTCGTCGCCAAGGCGACCGGCATGCCCATCGCCAAGATCGCGGCACGCGCGATGGCGGGCGAAAAGCTGGTAGATCTGCTGAAGATCTATGCCAGCACCATGGTCGGCAAGCATATCGCGGTGAAGGAAGCGGTGTTCCCGTTCGCGCGCTTCCCCGGGGTCGACATCATCCTCGGCCCGGAAATGAAATCGACCGGCGAAGTCATGGGAATCGACACCGATTTCGGCCGCGCCTTCGCGAAATCCCAGCTCGGCAGCGGCACCACGGTGCCGGTGGACGGCACGGTTTTCATCTCGGTCCGCGACCGCGACAAGACGGCGATGATCGACGTCGCCCGGCGCCTGCGCGATCTCGGCTTCGGCATTGTCGCGACCTCCGGCACCGCCGAGGCGCTGAACGAAGCCGGCGTCGAGACGAAACCGGTCAAGAAAGTGCGCGAAGGGCGCCCGCATGTTGTCGATTCGATCATATCGGGCGATATACAGCTGGTGTTCAACACCACCGAGGGCGCCAAGGCGATTGCCGACTCATATGCCCTTCGGCGGTCGGCCCTGGTGCGCAAGATACCCTACTATACGACCGTGGCGGGCGCGAAAGCCGCCGTGGAAGCCATTTCGGCGATGCGCGCGGGCGGGCTTGAAGTTGCGCCCCTGCAGTCTTATTTTACGCGGCCAATCTAGCGACAACCTGACCCCGGCACTGCGGACGGCCGTTACCCGTCGAACGCGGGGCAAGGGTCGTTTTGTGCGAAGGAAGTGAGACGATGGAAAAAGCACCGATGACGTCGAAGGGCCACAGCGACCTCGAGCAGGAGCTGAAACGCCTCAAGACCATAGAACGCCCCGATATCATCAAGGCGATCGCCGTAGCGCGCGAACACGGCGATCTGTCGGAAAACGCGGAATATCACGCGGCCCGCGAACGCCAGGCATTTGTCGAAGGCCGCGTCGGCATTATCGAGGACCTGCTGAGCCGCGCCGAAGTGATCGACGTCAGCGCGATCAAGGGCAAGATCATCAAGTTCGGCGCCACCGTGAAAGTGGCCGACGAAGACACCGATGAAAAAAGCACCTACCAGATCGTCGGCGAGCACGAGGCCAACATCAAGGCCGGCCTGCTGTCGGTGACGTCGCCCATGGCCCGCGCCATGATCGGCAAGACCGTCGGCGATTCCGTCGAGGTCACCACCCCCGGCGGCACCAAGTCCTACGAAATCATGACGGTGAAGTACAAGTAACGCGGGAACCGCGCCCGCCCCCGACGCGCCCCCCGCCACAGGGGCGACGGCGCAAGTGGGGGGAGCTGAAACCCGCAAAAATATTCCCCGGGCCTTGTGCCTGGGGTCCACCGTGGGGCAAGCTCGGCTGCGGGGATTTCCAGTCGGCATTTGCCATGTCCGGAAACTTTTACGTCTACATTCTCGCCAGCCGGAAGCAGGGCACGCTTTATGTCGGCTATACCGCCGATCTCGCGCGACGCATCTATGAGCACCGGGAAGGCGCAATTCCCGGATTTACCAGAAAACACAACGTCAAACGCCTCGTTCACTTCGAGCTATTTGACGCCCCCCGCATTGCGCAGCAGCGGGAGCGCGCGCTCAAGCGTTGGCCGCGCGACTGGAAGATGAACCTGATCGAACGGGAAAACCCGGATTGGGACGACCTTTATCCGACGTTGACGGGATGAGTCACCCCACCGTGGACCCCGGGCACAAGGCCTGGGGAATATTCTTGTGGGTTTTGTCTCCTCTCAACATACGCCCTCGCCCCTGTGGCTGGGGAATGAAACGCTGGATTCGTCCGTCTACGCCGCCTGCCCTGCGGCGATTGCCGCGCCTACACGGGCGCGCCCGCCTCGACATTGACGGGCACGCCGAAGGCGCGTTTCGACGTGCGGATGCCGAGAGCCGACTTGACGACGCTGACATTGGGCGCCGGGGTCAGTTTCGACGTCAGGAATTTCTGGTAGGCGTCCCAGTCGGTGGCGACGATCTTGAGCAGGAAATCGGTCTCGCCCGCCAGCATGTGGCATTCGCGCACTTCGTCCCAGCCGGCGACCCGTTCCTCGAACGCCACCAGATCCGCCTCGGCCTGGCTGTGCAGCCCGACATTGGCGAACACCGTGACCCCGAAGCCCAGTGCCTCGGCATCGAGATCGGCATGATAGCCCCGGATGCAGCCGGTTTC
Source organism: uncultured Rhodospirillaceae bacterium (assembly GCA_963974055.1). Taxonomy (GTDB): domain Bacteria; phylum Pseudomonadota; class Alphaproteobacteria; order MPNO01; family UBA830; genus CAXBCP01. The sequence continues at coordinate 165,672 of CAXBCP010000007.1, read as the reverse complement.
CTCGAGCACGCGGACGCGGCGCAGGCAGGGCGGCGGCGAGATGCCGGCATTCCGCGCCAGTTCCACATTGGTCATGCGGCCGCTCTCCTGCAGGTCGCGGAGAATTTTAAGGTCTATCTTGTCGAGTTTGATTCTGGCCATTGCCGTGGATTCCGCTAATTTCAAAGTCATCCTGACCGCAATCGGCCGCGGGACGAAATTATATTTTAAAGAATGATAATAATATTTCAAACTCGAACGTCCAGCCACGGGCGCAAGGTCGGTGCATGACAGCCGCCGGAACACGCAGCGTCTGGGTCGTAACCGACGGCAAACCGGGCATGGAGAACCAGTGCCTCGGCCTTGCCGAAGCGCTGGTCACGGCGGGCGACCGATCGGGCGGCGCATCGGCAGCGTTCGGCCCGCCGGCCGTCAAGCGGATCGCACCGCGATTCCCGTGGTCGTCCCTGCCGCCGCAATTCTGGGTCGCGCCGCTGCTGGCGCCCGGCGGGTCCGGCGACCGCCTGACCCCGCCCTGGCCCGATATCGTCATCGCCACCGGCCGCCAGACGGTCGCCCCGGCGCTGGCGATACGGAAGGCGAGCGGCGGCAGAACGTTCTGCGTCCAGATCCAGAACCCGGTATTCGGCCGCGACCGCTTCGACCTGCTGGCGGTGCCCGCGCACGACCGGATAACGGGGGCCAACGTGATCGAATGCCGGGGCGCGCTGCACCGGGTGACGCCGGCAAAACTGGCCGCCGAGGCCGACAGGTTCCGCGCAACCCTTGCCCGCCTGCCGCGCCCGCTGGTCGCCGTGCTGATCGGCGGATCGAACCGGCAATATCGCATGACCGAGGCCGTGACGCGCAAGCTGGCGGCGGACCTCAAGGCGCTGTGCGGCCATCACGGGGCGGGGCTGGCCGTCACCGCCTCGCGCCGGACCGGCGCCGACAACGAGGCGATCCTGCACGCGGCCCTTGCCGATTGCCCGGCCTATCTGTGGAACGGTACCGGCGACAACCCCTATTTCGGCCTGCTCGGGCTCGCCGACGCAATCGCGGTGACCGCCGATTCGGTGTCGATGGTGTCGGAGGCCTGCGCCACCGGCAAGCCGGTCTACGTTATCGGGCTCGACGGCGGCTCGGCCAAGTTCGAGCGTTTCCATGCCGGCCTGCGCGACGCCGGCATCACGCGGCCGTTCGACGGCACGCTGGAAACCTGGTCCTACGACCCGCCGAACGACACCGCCGCGGTCGCGGCCGAAATCATCCGGCGGCTGGACGCCCGCTGAACGCCGCGGCGCAATGCCGCCCTGTCCCTTCTTTGATTGAAATCGCCGGGCGGGCGGGATAAATCTCAACCGTGGATACCAACCCTCCTTCCCCGTCTTCTTCCCCGGCGCCGACCGGGGCCGCGCTGGATACCGCAAGGCTTGCCGCCACGGCGCGGGCGCGCGATCCGTACGATTACCTGATCGTGCCCGGTTTCGTGCGCGCCGCCGCGATTCCCGCGATCCACGACGCCTATCCCGATATCGACAAGCCCGGCAGTTTTCCCTATCAGTCGCTGGATTACGGGCCCGCCTTTGCCGGCCTGCTTGCCGAATTGCAGGGTCCCGACATGCGCGCCGCCATCGAGACGGCGTTCGATGTCGACCTGACGGACCGGCCGACCACAGTGACCGTCCGCGGCCAGTGCCAGCAGAAGGACGGCCGCATCCACGCGGATTCGACCGAAAAGATCATCACCGTGCTGGTCTATATGAACCCGGCCTGGGAAGACAGCGGCGGCCGGCTGCGGGTGCTGCGCAGCAGGGACGACCTCGACGATTTCGCCGCCGAAGTGCCGCCGGACGAAGGCACGCTGCTCGCCTTTCGCCGCTGCGATACGTCGTGGCACGGCCACAAGCCGTTTGTCGGGCCGCGCCGCGTGCTGCAACTGAACTGGGTGACCAGCGACAAGTTCGCCAGACGCGAACGGCGGCGCCATGCCGTTTCGGCGTTTTTCAAACGGCTGCGGGGCTAGGGCGCCGGATGGAGATTCGCCCCCGTCCGCCGCATAATGCCGCCCGGCCTGTCCCGAACCCCAGAGGCCCGAATTCCAGAGGCCCGAATTCCAGAGGGATGAAAACGCGCATATGGCGCTGAAAATCGACACCTTCGACAACCGCACCGGCGGCAACGGCTATTACAAGGCGGTCAGCCATCCGCTCGCCGCGGAATCGGCGCCCGCGCTGATGGCGAAGCTGCGCGCCGCCGACGGCGTCGCGATCTACGATCCGCTCGGATATGCCGAAGGGTTCGCCGCGTTCTATCCGCTCGACGGCATCAATATCCGCGGCCTGTTCGTCCAGGATATCGGGAAGATCGGCGAAACCGTGCTCGGCCTGCGCACCCAGCCGGTCACCGACCTGCCGGGCGCCGCCATCGGCGCCCCTGTCGACGTCCTGTTCGTCACTGCGTTCGATGCGGATCGGACGGTCGACCATATCCGCCACCTGCTGCCCAATGGCTGCGAAGTCGTCAGCCTCGACGCGCTGCGCCTGCCCGCGGACATGCTGACCAACACGAAAAACTATCTCGATCCGATGAACTTCGCGACGAATTTCGCGTTTTTCCGCGACGACGCGACCGGTCATACGCGGCTGGTGACGGCGAATTACTGGGGGCGTTACGGCGCCACCGATATCCGCCTGTGGCTGCGCCTGTTCGACCGGGCGGGCGAAGTGCTCGCGGAATGGACCGAGCCGGTGCCCGGCGATGGGCAGTCGATCGTGCTCGACAGCGCCGACATCCGCACCCGGTTCGGCCTCGGCGATTTCACCGGCCAGCTTTTCGTCCATGCCATCGGGGCGACCGGTCACGACGTGGTCAAATACGCGCTCGACACCTATGGCGCATCGTCCGACATGCTGTCCTGCACCCATGACGCCAATGCCTGGCCGGCCGATTTTTACGCCGGGCTGCCGGCGCCGCGCGACGGCGAAGACGTGATCCTGTGGGTGCAGAATTCGCATCCCTGCACGATTCCCGCCAGCGAGATCGCGATGAACGCCATGGGCAACGGCGTTGCCGGAACCATAGACACGCCGGTCGGCGCCTACGCCACCCTCGCCGTCCGCGTCGCCGACGTGCTGCCCGGCCTCGCCTGGCCGCAGCAGGTCGAGATTTCGGCCGGCAGGCACTTCGTCCGCCCGCGCTACGAAATCACCACGGCGAAGGGCGACCGGCGCATCGCCCATGCGAACGTGGAGCGCACCGACCTGAAACCCGACCCCGGCGTTCCCGAACTGCGCAACCTGATGGGCAAGGGCTATATCCTGCCGGCGCCGATCCTGCCGACGGCGACGTGGCGATCGATCGCCCTGCCGACCCCGATGGCGACGGGCCAGGCCGAACTGCCGGTGGCGCTGCTGACCGTCGACAGCGACGGCCGCGAGACCGGCCGCCTGGCGCTCGGGCGGCTGCCCCGCGATCACGCCCGCCAGATCGACCTGTCAGGGGAGATGGCGGACGGCCTGGCGGCGCTGGAAGCAGGCGGCGGGTTCGGCCACATGGAACTGGTCTACGATTTCCCGGACGGCGGCGACGCCGACGGCTGGCTGCACGCCCTGTTCCGCTACGAGAACCGCGCCACCGGCAACGCCGCCGAGACCAGCTTCGGCGCGCATATCTTCAATACCGTGCTGACCTATCGCAACGAGCCGCAATCCTATAACGGCCGTCCGCCGGGGCTGAGCACGCGGCTGTTCCTGCGGCTGGCCGGCGATATCGCGGATTCGTCGCTGGAATCGATGTGCCACCTGGTCTATCCGGCCTCGACCCCGTGGCACGGCAGGTCGCAGACCGACATCGCCCTGTATGACGGCGACGGCGCCGCGGTGGCGACGACGCGGCTGGAAATCCCCTGCGGCGGATCGCGGTTCTGGCGCTATTCGGACATGTTCGACGCCGCCACCCGCGCACAGGCAGGCCCGCGCGCCTATGTCATCATCCGCGACACCACCTGCCGCCTGTTCGGCTATCACGGCCTGTCCCATGCGGATGGCGGCTTCAGCCTGGATCACATGTTCGGGTTCTGAGCGGGCGTCGGCGACCGTCGGGCCGCTCGAGCGGCTTTGCACATATGCCATACTGAAGGGCGAGCAGCGTCTTTAGCCGCCTTGCGACGGAACGGGTCCGGGATGACAGTTGGCGGATGCGTGGAAGAGCGGCGCCGACCTGTCTTGAGCGCCGCTTCAGGCGGCGCCCCGGAACGGGCCTGTTCGGATCAGTTCAGACGAGGCGCCTGCGCCGTGCGAGTCCAAGCCCGGCAATGCCGAGAACGAAGATCGCGGCCATGCCCGGTTCCGGCACTTCGACCGAAGTCGGCGGCGGGGTCGTGGTGGGCACGTCGCCGTCGAAATAGACCTGGTTGACCTGCATCGGGCCGTTCCAGCTTTCGGCGACCACCTGACCCCAGACGACGCCCCAGCCGGTGGTGATGTCGGCGCCGGTGGCGAGGATGCTGCCCTGGACGCCGATATTGGCAAGGTTCAGGGTTTCGGCATCGACGAAATTGAACAGCACGTTTTCGCGGTTATTCGTGAAGAACTCGTCGAGCCCGCCGCTCATCGCGGCATTGGCGCCGATCACATTGATGACGACATCGACACCGTTGGCGATGCCGTCGACGACCACGTTGGTGGCGGCGGCAAGGTCCTGGGCGCTGACATTGAAAACCTGGCGGCCGGCGGATGCGCCGCCGGTCAGGAAAAGCTGGCTCCACTTGAACTCGCTGGTGCCGGTATTGCCGAGCGCGCCGAGCGATGCGCTGATGCCGGTCAGCCGCGCCTGTTCGGCGGCAAAATCAACCGGCAGGCCGGAAGCGCCGAGATTGTCGGTCAGGGTGTAGCCCGCATTGGTCGTGCCCGACACCACATTGGCGGCCACCCCGGCCGCGCTGCCGCCGACCTTGATATTGCCGTGATAGACCGCGCCGGTGGTGAAGGTCAGGTCGCCGCCGACCACCAGCGTATCGCCGCCGACCATCGCGCCCTGCAGCTTGTCTCCGACGCTGTAGCTGTTCAGCGCGACATTGCCGCCGGCATAGAGACGGCCTTCGACGTCGCTCGACGGGGCCGTAAAATCCCCGAAGGTCAGAACGTTGAAATCGCCCAGCGGACCGGCGCGCAGGTCGCGGAGGGGCGACAGGGCGGCAACGGCGATAAGAGCGGAGAAACAGGCGGCGGAAGCGAAGTGGCGGATATTCATGTGTGCGGTCTTATACTCTGTACGATTGATCGTCGGTTACGTTCGCACTGTACTATGCAAGAATCGTACCAGAACCTAATTCCTATTTTTTTCAATGCTTTAGCGGCCTGCGGATGCGGCCTTGCAGGACAAGGGCGTAAAGAAAACCGACACCTGTTTCAGGATGAGACGGGCCCGGAAAGGCCGGCAGACGGAAGGGCGGGCACGCAGGGACGCCCAGGCGGGTCCGCCCCATATGAGAAAGAAATATCAGCCAGACAGATTCAATTACTTGTTGAGAACGCCTCGCATTACTATTATCTCCCTTCCCCAAGTAGGGAAGCCACCGTCGTATAGGGAGTTGCGATAAATGGGACGCGAAGCAGATCAGGACGAGAATCAGTGCGATTGCCGCACCGCCGTGGTGCGGGCATTCGGGGAACTGAGAAAACGGAACATGAGCCAGAAAGCGGCGCTTGAAAGCGCGCGGGCCGTGTTCAGCTTCCATCATCCGGATATCCCGGAAGCCGACGCCAGGAAAACGATCAATGCGTGGCTTACCAACTGAATTGGACCCGCTGCGCCGCGCTTTTTCGGGCGGGGACCGGCGGTCAGCGCCGGAACAACCGCCACATGGCAGCGAGGATTTTCGCGCCGGCCGGCAGAACCGTCCGGCCGCCCGGCGCCACGCCGTTTGCCGCCGTTCCGGCCGTCCGCAGGGCGCGGCGGCGGGCCTTGACCGGGTCCACCGCATGGCGGTGACGGATGTGACGGAAAAAATATGCGGGCACACCAGATTCCTTATTGATCAATCAGGGAATTGGCCTTACGTTAATGTTATTGAGAAGCATTCGCAATTAAAATAAGTGGGAACGCCGCACCGATGTTCGTCTGTTTATGCAATGCAATACGCGAAAACGAAGTCCGCGAACTCGCCCGGACGGGCGCGCGCACCGCGGACCGCGTTTACGAAGCGCTGGGATGCGAAGCCCATTGCGCCACCTGCACAGATTTCATCCAGACGATCGTCGATTCGGAACAGCCCGCCGCCGTTGCCACGGCGTAACCGCACGCAAAGTTCCCTTGCCTGCGACCAATCAGCCTCTGCGTCAGACCGAACCAATAAAAGACCGGACGTCGGTGGACAGGACCGGCGGCCCGACCGCCAAACGCCGGCTCAGCTGTCGCTGCTGCCCATGAACGACTGCTGGAAGTTCTGGATTCCGACCCGTTCGATCAGTTCCAGATGGGTCTCGAGCCAGTCGATATGCTCTTCCTCGTTCTCCATGATATCGACGAAGAGTTCGCGCGACACGTAATCCTTTACCGTTTCGCAATGGGCGACGGCGGCAATCAGATCGGTGTGGGACTGCTGCTCCAGCGCCAGGTCGCATTCCAGCGATTCCTTGATATCCTCGCCGATTCGCAAGCGCCCCAGATCCTGGAGATTCGGCAGGCCGTCGAGGAACAGGATACGTTCGATCAGCCGATCGGCGTGCTTCATTTCGTCGATCGATTCCTTGTATTCGTATTCCCCGAGCGCCTTCAGCCCCCAGTTGTCGAACATGCGCGCATGCAGGAAATACTGATTGATCGCCGTCAATTCGTTTTTCAGCACGGTATTGAGGTGCACGATAACTTCCTTGTCGCCTTTCATCGCGATGTCCTTTCGTCTTCGGTGCAGTGCCGCGGTCGGTGCCGCGGTCAGGCAGGGGAACTGGCGGGCAACGGTTTTTTCACCAAACGCAATTGCCCGGGCGCTGATCATACAGCCTTTTACAGCCGGAATCGACAACGGAGACGGCCGGTGACGCTCCCCGGCCCGGGTCCCGGAAACATCGACCTCACCGTCCGCATTGCCAATGGCGCGCGACCGCCTTAAATATCTGGATCACGTCTTTCATTTGCTCCCCTAACGATTCAGGAACGCGGCATGGCCGAAAATCATCGCATACAGGTCCTTATCATCGGGTCCGGCCCGGCCGGCTATACGGCGGCGGTCTATACGGCGCGGGCGTCCCTGTCGCCGATGCTGGTGACCGGGATGGAGCTTGGCGGCCAGATGAGCATCACGACCGATGTCGAGAACTATCCCGGCTTTGCCGACGTCATCCAGGGGCCGTGGCTGATGGAACAGATGCATGCCCAGGCCGAACATGTCGGCACGAAAATGGTCAACGACCTGATCACCGATGTCGATTTCAGCCGGCGGCCGTTCGTCTGCAAGGGCGATTCCGGCGACACCTATACGGCCGATTCGATCATCGTTTCGACCGGCGCCCAGGCGCGCTGGCTGGGGCTCGACACGGAACAGAAATTCCAGGGCTTCGGCGTGTCGGCCTGCGCGACCTGCGACGGGTTCTTTTTCCGCGAAAAAGAGGTCGCGGTCGTCGGCGGCGGCAACACCGCGGTCGAGGAAGCGCTGTATCTGACCAACCACGCCACCAAGGTGACGCTGATCCACCGGCGCGATACGTTGCGCGCCGAAAAGATCCTCCAGGACCGGCTGCTGAAACACGACCGGATCGAGGTCATGTGGGATTCGGCGGTCGACGAGGTGGTCGGCACCGAGGACCCGCTCGGCGTTACCGGCGTGAAGGTCCGCAACGTAAAGACCGATGCGGTGACCGGTCTCGCCGTCGACGGCGTGTTCATCGCCATCGGCCACGACCCGGCGACACAGCTGTTCAGGGGCAAGCTGGACATGGACGACGAGGGCTATCTGATCACGGCGCCGGATTCGACCCGCACCAGCGTCCCCGGCGTGTTCGCCGCCGGCGACGTGCAGGACAAGACATACCGCCAGGCGGTTACCGCCGCCGGCACCGGCTGCATGGCCGCGCTGGAAGCCGAGAAATTCATCGCCGAGCTCGAAAGCGACGCATCGCAGGCGGCGGAATAGGACCCAAGGGTAGAGGATCGGGTAGCGCGACATGGATTGGGACAAGCTCAGGGTATTTCACGCGGTCGCCGAAGCCGGCAGCTTCACGCATGCGGGCGAAATACTGAACCTGTCGCAGTCGTCGGTCAGCCGCCAGGTGTCGTCGCTCGAACAATCGCTCAACGTGCCGCTGTTTCACCGCCATGCGCGCGGCCTGAAACTGACGGAATCGGGCGAAACCCTGTATTCGACCGCGAAGGAAGTGTTCGCCAAGGTCGCGATCGCCGAATCGCTGGTGTCGGAAGCGCGCGACAAGCCGCAGGGGCCGCTTCGCATCACCACGACGGTGGCGTTTGGCTCGATCTGGCTGACCGAACGGCTCAAGGAATTCATCGAGCGCTATCCCGATATCCAGGTCACGCTGATCGTCAGCGAGGACGAGCTCGACCTCAGCATGGGCGAAGCCGACGTCGCGATCCGCATGTCGCCGCCGACCCAGGGCGATCTGGTGCGGCGCCCGCTGCTGACGATGCATCACCGGGTGTTCGCCTCGCCGGGATACCTGAAGGATCACGGCACGCCGCGCGGGATCAACGACCTCGATAAGCACCAGTTCATCGCCTATGACGATTCGTTCCACCAGCCGTTCACGGAGATCAACTGGCTGCTGGGCGCCGGCATGCCCGCGGGCGAAATCCGTGAGCCGATGCTGCGCGTCAACAACATCTACGCCATGTTCCGCGCCGCCGCGAGCGGGCTCGGGATCGCGTCGCTGCCCGACTATATGGGCCAGCTTGCCCACGATCTCGTGCCCATCATGCCCGAGCTCGAAGGCCCGCAGTTCGACGTTTTCCTGGTCTATCCGGAAGAGCTGCGCCATTCGCAGCGAATTGTGGCATTTCGCGACTTTTTGCTGCGCAGCATCAGCTCGCGGCACAAATAATCCATTTGTTTCAAATCGTTGCGCCTATGCGTTTGCTGCATAGCTGATTTCCCAAACGGGCAATTCAAATTCCCTAACAGCAGGCCTATTTAAGGTGGACCGGCAGAGCATCCTCTGGACGCACTGCCCAGCTGGGCTTGCCCGGCAAGGGTCTTCGGATCCGAGGGTCCTAGGATCCTACGTCTCCCAGACGTGAAGCCTCCCTGTTAAACTTTCCCCGGAAACCCTGGTTTCCGGGGTTTTTTCTTTTGGCCCCGTTCGATCAGGGTTTTCGCCCCGTTCAGGCGGGGTTCAGGTTTCGCATTGTACGGTCGACCCGCTATACTGGGCCTCAATATACTGGGGCTCAATCATATACTGGGGCTCAATCACTGACCGCCGGCTCCGCGGAGCCGGCTTAATGGGGGAATTCATGATCGATACGCTGCGCCTGGGCAGGTATTTTGCCATCCTGCTCGCCGGGATTTTCATGCTGTCTGCCGCCGCGCCGGATGCGCGGGCGCAAAGCGGCGAGATTGTCGTCAACAACACCATCCAGATCACGCCGGGCCCGTCGACGATCATCGTCACCACCAGCCCGACCCTGAACAAGCAGCTCGGCACCTTGAACGTCGGCGGATCGACGACGTCGGCGATCACCGTAACCAGCCCCCCGCGGCGGAGCGGCCCGATCTGCGGCGGCGCCAACCAGAAAAAATGCGCCGACAAGCCCGCGACCTTCGAATCCAAGGCGCTCGGCAAGTGCCCCAAGGGATCGTTTTTCGATATCGGCAAGTGGCAATGCTGGTCGTGCCCGGCCGGCTTCAAGCGGACCCTCGCGGCCGTCGACAGCGCCCGCGCCTGCAGCAAGCCGAACAAGAAAATCCGCGGCAAGTTCGGCAAGGCGAACTTCATGGGGCCCGTCTGCCCCCCCGGTTCGTTCCATGACGGCATCCGCGGCGGCGAATGCCGCAAATGCCCAGCCGGCTACAAACGCTCGGCGGCCCATGTCGACGCCAAGAACGCCTGTTTCGTTGCCGCCACGCGGGATCACCGCAAAGCCAAGGAACACGGCAAGGGCAAAGGCCTGCTGAAAACCGACTGCGCCAAAGGCCAGTTCTGGGATGCCGCGGACGGCAATTGTCACAGCTGCCCGTCGGGGTACAAACGCTCCGCCGCCCATATCCATAGCGCCAAGGCCTGCTTCAAGAACATCGCCGAAAAACAGGCGAAGGCCAGCCATGTCAAAAAGGCGACCTGCGGGCCGGGCGAATTCAAGGATCCCCTGTACCAGCGCGGCGGCAAGGGCGGTTCCTGCTGGACCTGCAACAAGGCCTGGGACCGCACAATATTTCCGGTCCACGGCAGCAAGGCCTGCGAAAAAGGCGGCGGCGTCGAATTCAAGACCGCCACCAAGAAAGCCGACCTGACCTGCCCGGCAGGACAGGTATTCGACTTCATCGGCCTGACCGCAAACGATTACAAGAAACGCCCCGAACTGAAGGGCAAGAAAGTCGCCACCGTCAAAAGCGGCACCTGCTGGTCCTGCCCCGACGGCTACGACCGCACCCTGTCGAGCGTCAAAAGCGCGAAGGCCTGCGCGGCCAAGCACATGGCGTGGTATTCGCAACCCTTCGACGAGCCCGGCCTGTTCGGCCTCGCCGGGGCCGAGGAAGTCCTGTTCGACATCACCAAGCGCAACCCCGGCATGATCGCAGACGCGATCAAGCAGACCGCCCTGTCGGCCTCCAAGTCCAACAAGAAGCTCAGCTACAAGAAAGCCTGGGACAAGGAAGTCAAAACCTTCGTGACCGCGCCGCATGAGAGCACGGCGGCAGCAGCCGCAGTGCTGGCGCGGGTGCTGGTTGCGGCGGGCGAGCCCAAAAAGGCGAGCGCGGCCGAAAAGAAACTGGTGAAAGCGTTCCGCGATCACATCGTCGCCAAGCGCACCCATATCGCCAAGGACGCACTTGCCGCCTATGACGCCTGGAAAGCCGCCGACACCTATTGGCGCGGCAAGGAGAACCGCAGCCCCGGGCTGATGAAGATGATCGATTACGGCACCGTTCCGCCGGACTTCTCGGTCGTCGCCATGATGAATTCCATGGCCATCGGCAGCGCCGGCACCGCGATCGGCATCGCCACCGGATCCATCCCGGTCCTCGGCGACGTGCTTGGCATCCTCCTGGATGCGGCGGGCAGCGGCTTCGCCGATTTCAGCGATCCGGAAAGCGCCCTGAAATACGGCGCGGAGACCGCGGCGGAGCTTGCCATCGGCAAGGCCGTCGAGTTCGCGGTCGAGAAACTGGTCAAGTCCACGGTATCCGGCGTCACCAAGCAGGTGTCCCAGAAACTGGCCGGGATTGCGACCCAGCGGACGATCGAACTGATCGCCAAGCAGTCGACGCAGCGGCTTCTGTCGGCCGCCGGCAGCGCCGGGCCGCAGATCATCATCTCGGTCGCGTTCATGATCGGCACGACGGCGATCGACCAGGTGACCGAAATCGCCAATGCCCGGCCGAAACTTCTGAACGCCGTCGCCCATGCCAAGTACGATCCCGGCATGGCGCGGCTGGTGAAGACGGATGCCGGCAACAGCGAACTGTTCGGCTACTGGAGCTTCCTGATCTCGGGGGACAAGAAACCGTCTTCCGGTTTCACGTCCAAATTCGTCAAGGTCGCGAAAGTCGCCGTGAAAGCCAAGCCAACCAAAAAGTAACCGGCAACCCCGGTGACGTGACGAACCGGAGATACGACAATCGGCCCGGATGCCCCCTGACGGGAGCACCGGGCCGGCGCCGTCAGAACAGGCAATACCCTATTGCCGCGTCCGGAGCCGCGAGCGCTGCACCGCCCAGATCGTTGCGAGCGGCAACGCCACCGTGATCAGCGCAACGACGATCAGCAGCCATCCGAGATCGCCGTAATCCGCCGGCACCGTCACGGCGCCCGTCGTCCGGTCCCTGACCTCGCGCGCAATCTCGAACGCCTGGTTGAGGTATTTCGTGCCGAGACTGCTCGCCGACAGGGCCAGATTCGTGAAGGACGCCATCACGGCGAAGAATGTCGCCTTCAGATGCGACGGCGCGTTCCTGGCGATCCAGGCAAGCATCGGAATCATGGCGACCTGCGCCAGCGGCGATTCCAGCGCGGTATCGAATATGGCGATGAAATGGGCATCGACGACGCCCCCCGTCCGCTGCGCCGTCCATTCGTGAATGCCGTAATACAGCCCGATATTCGGCAGCGACAATAGACCGGCGGCAACGGTCAGCAGGGCGACCACATAAGCGATCGACCGCGTCGCCATCAACGGGCGCAGGATAATCATGCCGGCAAGGGCAAGACCGGACGAGATCAGCGAGAGCACCGACAGGAAGCGCTGATCGAACCCGAGAATGTCGATCTCCCACCATGTCGCGCCCGGCCCGGGCAGCGGAACGGCGCGAAAGACGAATATGATAATCGCCGTTCCCAGCAACGCCCCCCTGACATCGGGGTCGAGTTCGAGCATGAGGCGTTTCATCAGGAACAGCACGATGGCCATCGACCCGGTGAAGATGATTTCCTGGGCGAACGGCACGTCGCCCAGACCGACGGCAAGCGTGAACGCGACAAAGGCGAGACTGCCGCCGAAGACCCACCAGTTCGGCGCGGTTTCGGCCGCCGGGTCGGAGAGCAGCTGCCGGATGCGCTGCTCGTCGAACCCCTGGCGCCGCAGCGCCCGCGCCCGGCGGCGCAGCGACACGCTGCCGAGCACGACGCCGGCCACCGATATCGCCGGGATGATCAGCGCCAGCCGGTAGATTTCGCCGTACACGGCCACCTTTTCCGCCTGCGACATCGACGCGACGTCGGAAAACATGCTGATGTTCAGGGCGGCGACGGCGACCAGACCGCCGATGATGGCAACCCGGCCAAGGGTCTGCATGGTCGTGTGCATGGCCTTGATATCGCGCTCCGGAAAGGGCGCCCCGCGGGAATCGACAAGCGGCACGGCCTCCACCGTCATGGCGTCGGCGACAACATCCTGGATGACGTAGCCGACCGGCGACATCAGGACGCTGAGCACGTACCAGGCCTCGACCGACATGAAGCGGGTCATGAATTCGGTGTGGGCGATCAGGCCGTACATGATCGACAGGCTGCACGCGATCAGGCTCGCGCCGAGATAGATGAGGACGGCCTTCCAGCGCCAGATCAGGTCGACGAGGTGGCCGAGCGGCATCTTGAGCACCCAGGGAATGCCCGCCCAGAAACCGAGCCCCGCGAGAAACGCCGCCGAGAGCCCGAGATATTCCTTGATAAAGAACGCGCCGACCACCGCCGTCAGGCCGGATACTCCCGCCGCGAGATAGACCATCAAGGGCGGCAGATAGGACCAGCGGAACTGGCGGGCGAGATCGACGAAAACTCGGTCGAGCCAGCCGGCCACGGCACCGGCGGTCATGGCCGGGCCGCCGGGCCGGAATATCTCGACCAACCGGGCGGACATGCGCGCAACCGCCCGGGGACAGCCGTTACCATCCCGCCTGCGCCCCCCGAGGACCGGACATCGCCGCAGCGCCGTCTGACGTCAATTTTCACTCTCCGACACGCATCCCACAGCACGGAACCATAGCGGAGGCCGCCCGCCTTTGCGACGCCCCGGACCGTCTTTGCATCCCGCCGACCGCCACGCTCCCGATCGGATGCCGGCCCGAAAAAACGTCACCTCGCCCGCCGCCAGAACCGTTTATGCGCGGTCGAAAACCCAGGTCCGGCGCCCAGATGGCAGATCAGAGGGTTGACAGTATTAGAAAAGAAAACAACACTTTCACCCATAAGTGGTGCGATTCTATCAATAACAAACACATCATCGCACTGTCTGAGTAAGCATAAGAGATACTGAGTAAGCTTAAGAAACACGGGGGGATTGATGGTTGCTCCGCTTGCGCTGCTTCCAATTGCTATTTCGGGGATCCGTGCGCTACTCAAATTCCGGGACCGGCTCGACACCATTCTGGTGACAAGCGAGGCGTCGGAAAAATTGCCTTACCGGCTGCCGCCGATACCGAATATCGACAGGACACCGCCACAGGTTCTTAAAGACTTCTTCTCTGCCAACCGGGAGAAACCCACAGGCATTGCAAACCAAGATCACGAGACAGAATCAATCATCGCTTTGGTGGTCGAGAACAACGCTCTAGGTAAAATTGTCGAGAAAATCGACTCCTCATCGAATCTCACAGAACCGGAATTTACCGAACTCGCCAGAGGCTACGAGGTCGCCCAGCGGCTGATCCAGGTGAAGCAGGGCCTGACACCCCCGCACCCCGAGAGCGCAAGCGAACGTGGCCGGGATCAGAACTGGCTTCACGGTGGCGACAAGCTCGCGTACTACCTCGTAGATTCCGCACGGGTCAGCAAAAACCCCGCGTTCGTGCGTATCCTCTTGGCGACCGCGGATACATTGATGGAATTCGTGGGACAAAACGCTTCGCTTCTGGTTTCGGATGCAAAAACCGCTAATGTAATCGAGACATTGCTACGGGAGTTTGCACTCGATGGCGATCTCGATGAAATGGAGTCGGATCTTCTTTTCCGGCATCTTCTCGGCGCCGTCGCCGTCACGCTTGAAAATCACCGACACCTAACCAAAGACAGCCGCGTCGGCAGCGCCCTGGTCGGCGCGCTCGCCGACCTTCGCAAAACTCCCCCCCAAAATGCCAGTTCCCCGGCAGACAGACAATCGGGAGACGAATTTGTCGCCACTCTCCTGACCGCAGATGGGTTTGCCCGCCTGATGGGAGCGACAGCGACCCGGCTGGGCCAGGACCGCCATTTCGCGCAAACAGAAGATGTGCTGCGCAAAACCATCGGGGCCGTCCTGCGCGAGATCGGAGAGGTTCTGCCGGATGGCGAATTCAGCACATCCGACGGCCATCGCATTTTTGAGGCCGCAATCGCTGTCATCGCGGAGGATTTCGAAAATCGCTCCCGCCCCCGCGCCGATCCAAACGCCGGACTAAACGGCAAAACAATCGCCGGGTTCGTACTCTCCATTCTCTCCGAAGAGATCAAAAACGCGGCGGCCGGAGGATCCCTGGTCGACGGGTTCTCGCGCGGCACCCTTTTTCCGGATCTTTATCGTGCAGTGTTGCAGGGAATCGCCGCTAATCCCGCGCTTGTCGCCGATACAGGGAAGTCGAGGGAATACATCGAGGCGATGGTCAAAAGCGTCGCGACAACCCTCGCCCAAACACCCCTCAATAAAACGCTCGACCGTGAAATGGTCGAGCGTATCGTCGCGGATTCGCTTCTGATAACCGCGAAACACACCACTCTGCTGACCCGCGGCGACGATTATGCCGCGAAAACCCTTGAAGCCGCACTGATAACCGCCGCACCGTTGGTAAAGGACGGCATCACGATGGCGGAGCTGCGCGATATCGTCGATACAGCGGTGCGCGCAGCGGCGGACAACCTGTCCCTGGCGGATATGTCGGGAAATTTGCGGCCGGTCGCCGATGCCTTTGCTGCGGCACTGACCAATGTCGGCGCCTCGACCCTTCGAGATTCCGGCGGACGGATCGCTTTTGCGCGCGTCTTTCTTCGTTCGCTATCCCAGAATTCAAAGGCCTGGAAATACCTGTCCGACCGAACGGAAACCGGTCAGATCGACATCATCAAACCACTTATCGACGGAATAACAATGGGAATTGTCGATGGCCAGAGGGGCGTTTTTCAAGGGCCGCATATGGTCGAAGCGCTCGACCGAAGTTTGGCAGCCGCGCTCATCTACTCGGACCGCCTTGCAGATGCGAAGATCGACGAACCGCTCCTGCGCGCGGTGATAAAATCGCTTCTGACGTCGATCGAAGAGCAGTCCGACAAGGGTATTCGGAGAGAACTTCTACCGAGATTCGTCGAAGGAGCGTTAAAGGCGTTTCTCTCGACCATCGCGGCATCGCCGGAGATTCTTGTGGGCGGCGACAGACGCGATGCATTCGCCGCGGAATTAATCCAGGCGGCCACGTTGACCGCCGGCCCGCTTATCGAAGACGGGCTTACACCGGACGAGTTCGGCAAAATTCTCCAGGCAGTTTTGCAGACCGCCGGGCACAATACTCACCTGATCGATATGTCCGGACACATCAGGCCCGTGGTCGAGATATTCGGACAGACCCTGTCGTCGGTGACATTGCGCGATCTGCGAAGCCCTGAAGAACGACAGGCATTGGCGATCCGTTTTCTGCGCTCCCTTGGAAACCGTCAGGATGCCTGGAAGGTCGTCATCAGCCAAATCGGCGCCGGCAACTCGGACATCGTGCGATTCGTATTTCAGGGCGTGACGGAGGGACTGACTTCCGGCGGCGATTTTGTCTTTGCACCGCACTTCGAGGCGGCGGTCGCACGTTCTATCGATGTGGCTCTGGACCATGCCGCCGGTCTCGTGGATAAAAACCTCGATCAGAAAATTCCCGCGCTAGCGGTCCAGGCAATAATCGTCACCGTCAGAGAGAATTCCAACACCGCGTTCCGGCCGGAAGTCCTGCCCCTGCTTGTCGAGAAAGCGTTTGCCCGTTTCCTCACGGAGGCGGTCGCCGATCCCGCAAAATTCACCGAAGCGGATGCAACCGCATTCACAAAATTGGTTATCACAGAACTTACAGGAGCCTGACCGATGGGCAGACGCCTCGTTCAAATTTTTACGCTCACCCTGCTTCTCAGCGGGTGCGCGGGGTTTTCCCTCTTCCCTCAGCACTCGGAAATGCGGGAAATACATGATCTTTACCGGAAAGAATTTGCCGTTCGGTTCCTGCCCGGTGCCGGAACGACAGTTGAAAACGTCAATATCCCGAAAGAGACAAACCCGGGTCGGCCATTTGCAAGAACCTTGTCACGCATCCGGTCTTTTCAACTGAGATATCCGGATAGCAAAGTCGAGAATGCCCACCTTACGGTTCTCGAAGGAATGATTTATCTGCAGATTGGCGAAACCGCGTCGGCCGGCCTCCTGTCCGACGAGATCAAGGCTGTCGGCAAAGAACTGTCGGGTACCGGCAACTACGTGTCCCGCGACAGATTATTCGCAGAAAATTTTTCGACCCTCGTCGACGTCTGGAAAGTCGCCGTGGGAATGGGCGGCCGGATCGACCCTGAAAAAAGTGCAAATACGCTGTGCAAGGCACTGGTGAATCAAACGGATACGCCCGGGAAATTATGCGGCGAAAACATCGATTTCAACACGACCAAACTCGAGACCAAAATCCAGAATGCAATGGCCGAAGGTGACGGTGGGCCGATTTACATCGCGGCTACCGGCGCAATTGCATATCTGTACGCAGACAAAATAGAAAACGGAAAATGCCGCACCAAACACCAGAATGATCCGGATGCAGCCTATACCGAATGCTGGAAGAGTTATTCAAAACGCTCATCCTGCGCCGCCAGCAAACTAATGGGACTGTTCCTGAAGCCGAGTGACCGTAAAAATGCGGCGACCCTGGCAAAGGCGGGACAAAACTCAGAGCATCTCCGTTATCTTCGTCTGTATGCAGGGCTAAATGCGAAATGCATAGCGGCACTTGCCCCGTGACCCCCGCAGAACTGGTCATCCTGTCGACAAAAGTCTTTCTTGTGCTCTTGCTAATAGCGGTGATCGTTCATCTTGCCCGGAGCCCCGACGGCATCAAAAGGCTGCTCATGGACAAGCGCCTGAATACATTCAGTCCTATGCGCCTGCAATTACTCGGCGTCACCACGTTCCTGCTCCTTGGATATTTTGCGGATTGCCTGGAGGCTGGCTATTTCCTGGAACTCGACAACGACCTGCTGTCGCTGTTTGCGGGCAGCAACGGCGCCTACCTCGCCGGGAAGGCTTTTGCCGGCAGCCGGAAAATCGAGATCAAAATCAATTAGTCGATGAGAAACGAGAAAGGATTTTAAGATGGCCACAAATACCCCGGACACTCTCAAAACCGCTCCTCCTCCTGCCACGCCCCCTCAATTCGAAAAGGGAAAATTTCTCCAGGATATAATCACGCTTGCGATCGCCGTGATCATGATCGCGGGCACCGTTCTGCTCATATACCTGGCAAACGGCAAAACGCTCTCGGCGCTGGATTTGCTTCAGTGGGCTGTCGCTATCTTTTTTGTTACACTTGAGGTGAGCCTGATTTATCTGATCTGGACAGGCCGCTTACAGTTAACGAAGCTTCTTTGCGAGAGCGACGGAAAAGCGTCGATGTCCCGGCTTCAACTGCTGATTTTTACATTTGTCATCGCCGCGCTGATCTTTCTTATGACGCTGCAGGTAGGCAAGGACGCCGGGTCATACGCGTTCCCTGATATTCCTTCCGAAATTCTCTGGCTTCTGGGGATCAGCGTCGCCGGATATAGCGGCGGAAAATTTCTGCAAAAACCCGAAGGCGGAACCGACAAAAACCAAGACGGCGCCAACACGCCACCGCCCAAACCGGGCTTCTGACTTCGGAGGTCAGCCCCGCAGACAACCCGGACACGCAGCTTAAACACGAAACCCTCCGAAGAACGGGTCAAAAGCGTACCGGGGGCGATTGCAGGAACAGCCCTCGCCCCGGGCAGGGACAGGGGTACGCTTCAGGGGGTTCCTGCGCCAGCGCACGCAACCGAATTGGGAAGAGCCAAAATGGACGAACGCTTTATTACACTTCTGCAGCACGTGCTTTCCGACAACGGACATTACGACGGTCGGGTAGACGGCCTGTACGGCGACATCACCGAATCGGGGATTGCGGCGATGATCGCGGCGCGATCGGCGGAGATCGACGGCGATCCGGCCGACTGGTCGATTCGGCGGAGGGCGATCGCCTGCCTGCAGCTGGGCTGTCTCGATGCCGGCCGGGCCGTCGGCGCCATCGACGGGCTTTGGGGGCCCCAGACCGATAACGCGGTCGATGAGTTCGAAGCATCGCTGGAATCCGGCGCCGAACCGGTCGCCTGGCGTGACGAAGCGCCAGCCGCCGCGAACCCGCATGATTGGCCAGGCCAATCCGAAGCCGATCTGACGGCATTTTACGGACCGGGTTGCGACGAGAGCCGGTTGGTCAGCGTCGAATGTCCCTGGCAGCTGTCGCTCGATTGGGACCTGACACAGCGAACAAATAGAATTCGCTGCCATCAACGCGTCGCCGACAGCCTCGGCGAGATTCTCGCCCGGGTCTACGAACATTACGGCGAGGCCGAACTTCGCCGGCTCGGATTGCACCGCTATGGCGGATCGTATAACTGCCGCGCGATGCGTGGCGGTACGAAACCGTCGACGCATTCCTGGGGGATCGCCCTCGACTGGTATCCGAGCCGCAACAAGCTGCGCTGGGGGCGGGACCGGGCGTCTCTGGCAGCGCCCGATTGCGACGACTGGTGGCGCATCTGGGAGGCCGAAGGCTGGGTAAGCCTGGGCAGAAGCCGTAACTTCGACTGGATGCACGTCCAGGCGGCAAAAATCGACTAGCCCGACGCCGGGGCCGTCAAAAGCCCGGTCGGCCGGTTCGCCAAGACAAACCGGCCACCCGCCTAGAAAAAGATCTTCTCTTTCTTCTGGATTTCCGCGTACAGACCGGCGACCTGTTCGGCGTAGCCGTTATAGAGCTGGGTCGGCACGCGCTTGCCGGTGCCGAGCAGTTTTTCGGTCGCCTGGCTCCAGCGCGGATGATCGACCTCCGGGTTCACGTTGGCCCAGAAACCGTATTCGCTGGGCTGGATTTTCTCCCAGAAGCTTTTCGGTTTTTTATCCGCAAACGTGAAGCGCACGATCGACTTGATCTGCTTGAAGCCGTATTTCCACGGCACCACCAGGCGCAGCGGCGCGCCGTTCTGCTTGGCCATGGGCTTGCCATAGGCGCCGGTGCCCATCATCGACAGTTCGTTGGCGGCCTCTTCGATCGTAATGGTCTCGACATAGGGCCACGGATACCAGAACTGGCGCTGGCCGGGGGCCGTGTCCTTGTCGGCGAAGGTTTCCATCACCAGGTATTTCGCGCCGGATGTCGGCCGCGCGTAATCGAGCAGCGCCTTGAGCGGGAATCCGGTCCACGGCACGGCGATCGCCCAGGCTTCGACGCAGCGGTGGCGGTACAACCGTTCTTCCAGCGGCATGGCTTTCAGCAGGGTGTCGATATCCACCGTCTGCGTTTTTTCGACCATGCCGTCGATGGTCACGGTCCACGGGCGGGTCTGCAGTTTCTGCGCCGCCTTCCAGATATTCTTGTGCGAGCCGAACTCGTAGAAATTGTTGTAGGTGGTGGTGATTTTCTCGGGCGTGATCTCGCGGTCGAGCGTGTAGGCGTCGTTCCGCTTCGCCGGATACATCCCGGCGGACGGATCGGCCGCTTCCGCCGCCATCGCCGAAGAGGCACCGAACAGCGGCGCGCCGATTGCCGCGGCGGGCCCGGCAAGAATCGATCCGGCGGCGATGGTTTTGCACAATTCGCGCCGGTTGAGGAAAGCGGATTCATCGGTCGCGGCGGATTCCGGCAGTTCCCAGGTCGGTTTGGATCTTGTCAGCATTGTCGGCTCTCCCGGCTGTGTACCTCGCAAACATAGTTTGGCCGGAAAAAACTCCCAATCAATTAATCGTCAGCGCCCCTCCCTGTGGCCAGGTCCGGCATGTGGTACAGGGCCGAATCTGGGCGATCCGCCCCTCAATGCGCGCGGTTTTCCGCCCGATGTTCGGCCCGCGCGGCGACGATCCGGTCGGCGACGCGGCCGCTGACCTCTTCCAGGTGGTCGAACTCCGCCGAATAGGTGCCGACCCCCTGGGTGAGCGAGCGCAGCTCGATGATCAGGTCGTGGATTTCCGATTCCGGCATGTTGGCATACAGGGAATCCCAGCCGGACCAGCCGTCCCGCGCCTCGTAGCCCAGAATCTGCCCGCGCCGGCTGCTGATCAGGCCGTGGACGTTGCTGCTGTATTCGCTCGGCACCGCCACCGTCACTTTCACGATCGGTTCGAGCAGCACGGGCGCGCATTTCGGCATGCCCTCGGTCATGGCGAGGCGGGCCGCCAGCTTGAACGACATCTCGTTGCTGTCGACCGAATGAAACTGGCCGTCGGTCAGGGTCACCGCGAAATCGACCACGGGAAAGCCGAGCGGGCCCTCGGCCGCGAATTCCTTGACCCCCGCCTCGACCGCCGGGATGTACTGTTTCGGCACCGACCCGCCGACGATGCGGTCGGCGAATTCGAACCCGGCGCCCCGCGGCCGCGGCGCGATCTCGACATGGACGTCGCCGAACATGCCGTGGCCGCCGGTCTGGCGCTTGAACCTGCCGTGCTGGACCGCGGGTTTCCGGATGGTTTCCCTGTAGGGCACGTTGGGTTTCGACGACACGGTCGCGACGCCGTACTTGTTGCGCAGTTTTTCCAGGGCGATCTGCAGGTGAATATCGCCCTGCCCGTACAACACCAGCTCCTGGGTCTCGTCGTTCTGGCGATAGGTGAGCGACGGGTCTTCCTCGTTCAGACGGTGCAGCCCGGTCGCCAGCCGGACCTCGTCGTTGCGGTTTTCGGGGACGATCGCCAGCGAATAGACCGGCGCCAGCGGGTCCGGCCAGAAGGACCGGTCGGGCGCGTCGGAATCCGCCGTCAGCACGTCGCCGGTGCGCACGTCTTCCATCCGGCCGAGTCCGACGATATCGCCGGAACCGGCCTGCGCGATTTTTCCGGCCTCCGCGCCGCCCGGCTTCTGCAGTCCGCCGATCCGGCTGCCGCCCAGGGTCTGGCCGTCTCTGACCTCGCCCGACCAGACGCGGGCGAGCGAGACCTTGCCGCTGTGCTGCGCATGGCAGGTCTTGAAGACCTGAACGGTGGTGTCTGCGGCGGGATCGAAGCCGAGGCCGGCGGCGCGGATGCCAGGCTGCGGCGCCTCGTGGCGCAGCGCCTTCAACACCCGGCGGATGCCGTGATTGCTTTGTGCCGATCCGAAATAGACCGGCACCAGTTCGCCGCGGCGCATGGCCTCTGCGGCCTTGGCGTATATCTCGTCGATATCGGGGAGGTCGTCTTCGAGCAGTTTCTCGAGGATGGAATCGTCGAAATCGGCCAGGGTTTCCAGCATCTCGCCGCGCGCGATCTCAACCTCGTCGGCGAGGCTGGCGGGGAAATCGATTTCGGCGGATTCCGCGTCGTCGACATAGCGATAGGCGCGGCGGCTGATCAGGTCGACATACCCGGTCACGGCGTCGCCCTCGGTGACGGGATATTCGCGCAGCAGCAGCGGATGCGCGGACACGCGGCGCATGGCGGCGACGACGTCGGGGATTTCGGCGGTCAGGGTATCGACCTTGTTGATGAAGATCATGTGCGGCGTGCCGCGCGCGTCCAGCGCCCGGAAGACGGGCGACAGGGTAGCCGACCGTTCGATCGCCGGTTCGACCACGAAGACCGCGATATCGGCGACGTTGAGCGCGTTGAGATATTCCTGCATCAGCTCGATCGAGCCCGGACAGTCGAGGATCGTCCAGTCCTCGCCGAGATAGGTCATCGCGCCGGGAGAGACCTCGGTGCTCATGCCGCGGGCGCGGGCCTCCTCCGAGGCATCGCCGACGGTATTGCCCTCCTTCACCGATCCCTTGCGGTGCAGGGCGCCCGCCGTGAACAGAAGGCTTTCCAGAAGCGTCGTTTTTCCACTGAGATAAGGCCCGACAAGGGCCGCGCAACGTGTACCACCGGCCATAGTTTCCTCCCTTCAGCCGACGACCGCGCTGATTATTCTTGTGGCGTCGATTGCGACGCCTTTGGGAGGTCGTCGAACGATTGCATTTCAAGGACGCTTATTGTGGGCAGGGTCCGGACCGGCGTGCAAGAAGATTCGAATCGGACCCAGTCCCGGTGGCCCGGCCCGGCGGCACTGCCCGGCGGCGGGGTTCAGTCCCCGAAATAATAGCTGTAGGCGCCGTACAGGCTGATCGACAGCGCCACGGCCCACACGATCACCACGGTCCTGATCGACATCGGACGGCCGACGCGGTCATTCGGTTTTTGCAGGATCGCCTTGAAGACGGTCATCAGCCTGTAGCCTTCGGTCATCCGGTTTTTCCTGTCTGCGGCCGCCGGGGAGGTACTGCGCCCGTGCGCCGATACGCGTTTCGGTTTCGACCCCCAATATGGGGCACCCGGCCCGACAAACCAAGACGCCGGACAGGAAGGACATAAAAATGTCAGAATTTCGTCATATAATAATGAACCCGCCGGGCACATAGAACGCACGGATCCGCGCAGCTCCACCCGCCGTCCGATTTATCTCTGGAAAGACATCATGACCGACATGGAAGACACCCCGACGCCGCCGACCTGGATCGATGCCGAACTCGACGACATCCTGGACGAGGAACTCGAGCTGGAAATCGACGACCTGCGGTTCCCGGACGGGTTTCCGGACCCGGCAGGCAATGCGGAAGTGCCCGCGCTGGACCGGCGCACCTATTTCCACGAACTGATCCGCCTCCAGACCGAACTGGTCGCGATGCAGGACTGGGTCCAGGCCACGGGATACAAGATGGTGGTGCTGTTCGAAGGACGCGATGCGGCGGGCAAGGGCGGCGTGATCAAGCGTATTTCCCACAGGCTGAACCCGCGCGTCTGCCGGACGGTGGCGCTGCCCGCGCCGACCGAGCGGGAAAAATCGCAATGGTATTTCCAGCGCTACGTGCCGCATCTGCCGGCCGCCGGCGAAATCGTCCTGTTCGACCGGTCCTGGTACAACCGCGCCGGGGTCGAACGGGTGATGGATTTCGCGACCCCCGGCGAGGTCGAGGATTTCTTTCACGACGTGCCGGAATTCGAACGCATGCTGACACGGTCGGGCATCAAGGTCGTCAAGTACTGGTTCTCGATCAGCGACCAGGAACAGCAGCTCCGGTTCATGATGCGGATTCTCGATCCGATGAAGCAATGGAAGCTGAGCCCGATGGACCTGCAATCCCGCATCCGCTGGGAAGACTACACCCGCGTGAAAGAGGAAATGCTCGAACGCACGAATATTCCGGAAGCGCCGTGGTACATCGTCGAAGGCGACAACAAGAAGCGCGCGCGGCTGAACTGCATGCACCACCTGCTGCAACAGGTCCCCTATTGCGACATTCCGCACGAGAACGTCACCCTGCCGGAACGCGTATTCAATCCGAACTACGAGCGCAAGACCCTGCCCGACGAACTCTACGTGCCGGAGGTATACTGAACGCGGGGACTACCGAATGCGGACGGAAACCGGGCCGATGCTGCGGGCGACGTTCAAATTCCACATCCAAATTCCGTATCCGGGCATGTTACAGAGTCACCGTTTGCAGGTATTCCGGCACCGATGCCCGCCATCCGAGACGGTCGTCGATCTTCATGGCGAGGGACGAAGCCGCTTCGGGTTCGCCGTGCGTGATAAAGGTATGCCGCGGCGGCGCCTCGAAATTGCCGAGCCAATCCAGAATTTCGCCGTAATCCGCATGGGCCGACAGGTTGTGCAGCACGTCGACCTGCGCCCGCACCGGCCACATCCTGCCGTGGATTTTTATTTCGCTGTCGCCGTGAACGAGCCGGGCGCCCCGGGTGCCGGCGGCCTGGTAGCCGGTAAAAAGGATCGTGTTTTTCGTATTGCCGATAAAGTGCTTCAGATGATGCAGGACGCGGCCGCCGGTCGCCATGCCGCTGGCCGAGATGATGACCGCGGGCAGGCCGTTGGAATGATCCAGCGCCTTTGACTCCTCGACGGTCCGCGAATAGGCGGCGACATGGCATACCTCGGCGCACAGTTTTTTGGTCAGTCGATGCTCCGCGCCGCGGCGCTGCAGCAACTCGGTGACGTTGATTGCCATCGGGCTGTCGAGATAGACCGGAATATTGGGGATATCGCCTGCCTTTTTCAGTTCGTGGAGATAGTAGAGAACGGTCTGGGTACGCCCGACCGCAAAGGCTGGAATGACAACCGTGCCCCCGCGCGCCGCCGTTTTCCGAACGATTGCGCCGATCTGGTCGAACGGATTGTCTTCCTTGTGCAGCCGATCCCCATAGGTCGATTCAAGAACCAGGTAATCGGCGCTGCGGATCGGGACAGGCGGCTTCATGACCGGGTCGTCGGGCCGTCCCAGGTCGCCGGAAAAAACGATCGATTTGCCGCCGCCGGACACCGTGACGAACGCCGAGCCGAGAATGTGCCCCGACCGCTGAAGAGTGAATTCCAGCCCGCCGGGCAGGTCGCACGCGGTGTCGAAATCGACAACGGTGAACCGGTCCAGGCAATCCCGGCCGTCCTGCTCGGTATACAGGGGCAGCGCGGGTTTGTGTTTCGAATAGGCGTGACGGTTGGCGCGATCCGCATCGGCTTCGTGCAGGTAGCCCGAATCCGGCAGCAGAATGGAGCACAGGTCGAACGTGGCGCCGGAACAGTAGATCTGCCCCTTGAACCCGTTTTTAACCAGCAGCGGCACATAGCCGCTGTGATCGATATGGGCATGGGTGAGCACGACCGCATCGATTGCGGCCGGCGAAACGGGAAGCGGCGCCCAGTTCCGCAGCCGCAATTCCTTCAGTCCCTGAAACAGGCCGCAATCGATAAGAATCCGATGCCCGTCATGTTCGATCAGGTATTTCGACCCGGTAACCGTGCCGGTCGCGCCGAGAAATTTCAGTTGCACGGGCTTATCCTTTTCCGCCGGGAAGGGAACGAGGCTCCCGTTCGGCAGTCAGGGTAGGCCGCCCGCTATACGCCCGGTATGATCGAGATTAATCCGCCACGCCGGAAATCTTCCACACCGGCGAAAGCCGGCGGACCCCCCAGAATAAAGCCTGGCGCAACCTAGCTCAGCGCGGCGCAGGCCCGCTGGATGCGTTCGCAGGCATCGGTCAGCGCTTCGGTGGACGTGGCGTAGGAGATCCGGAAATACGGCTCAAGCCCGAACGCGACGCCGGGAACGACCGCCACGCCTTCGCTTTCCAGCAGGTAGGTACAGAAATCGGAATCGGTCGCGATCTTCGTGCCGTCGGGCGCGGTCTTGCCGAGGGTGCCGGCGCAGGACGGATAGACGTAGAACGCGCCTTCGGGTTTCAGGCAGGTAATGCCGGCCGCCTGGTTCAGCATCGACACCACAAGGTCGCGGCGTTCGCGGAACATCTCGTTATGGGGTTCGATAAAGTCCTGCGGGCCGTTCAGCGCTTCGACCGCCGCGGCCTGGCTGATCGACGACGTGTGGGTCGACGATTGCGACTGCACCACGACCATCGCCTTGATCAGCTCGACCGGCCCTGCGCCGTAGCCGAGCCGCCAGCCGGTCATCGAATAGGCCTTCGATACGCCGTTCAGCGTGATCGTGCGGTCGTACAGGCCGGGTTCGATCTCCGCCGGGGTCGAAAATTCGAAATCGTCGTAGATGACGTGTTCGTACATGTCGTCGGTCATCACCCAGACATGGGGATGGCGCATCAGCACGTCGCACAGCGCCTTCAGCTCGGCACGGCTATAGGCGGCGCCGGTCGGGTTGCTGGGCGAATTCAGCAGCACCCACTTGGTTTTCGGCGTGATCGCCGCTTCGAGGTCGTCGGGCGTGATCTTGAAGCCGTTCGCCTCGACGCCGTCGACGAAGACGGGCGTGCCTTCGGCCAGCAGCACCATGTCGGGATAGGACACCCAGTACGGCGCCGGGATGATCACCTCGTCGCCGGGATCAAGCGTCGCCATGAAGGCGTTATAGATCACCTGCTTGCCGCCGCAGCTGACGATCACCTGCTCGGGCTTGTAGTCGAGGTTGTTTTCGCGCCTGAACTTGTCGCAGATCGCCTGGCGCAGCGTCAGGGTGCCTGGAATCGGCGTGTACTTGGTCTGGCCGTCGTCGATCGCCTTCTTGCCCGCGGCCTTGATGTTGTCCGGGGTGTCGAAATCGGGCTCGCCCGCGCCGAGGCCGATAATATCGCGCCCGGCGGCTTTCAGTTCGGCGACCTTGCCGGTCAGCACGTTGGTTGGGGACGGTTTGATCCGCGACAGACGTTGCGCAACCAGAGCCATGACGAAACTACCTTTTCTCGAGAGTATTGAGCGCGCGCAAACTACGCCCGTGGCGGATCACAGGCAACAGGAGTCCGCACGGTTTCGCCACAAAATCGCCGCGATTGATCACAGCTTCGCCGCAATTCAGGGCAATTCGCCCTACCGGCGCCCCAATGCCGGTGTTTCCTGACCCTATCGCCCGCCCGGGCCCACCCGACACCCCTCCGAGAAGGAAACGCCCCGATGACCCCCAGCCCGTTCCCCGCCATCCGGCGGCTTCTCTCCCTCCTCTCCGTCCTCTTCCTCGCCATCCCCACTGCCACCCTGTATGCCCGGAACGCCCCGGCCGGGACCGCGCCGGAGACCGCGCCCGGTCTGATGACGCTGGGCGATGTCGGGCGCGGCCAGTTGCTGTTCCGCACCACCGTTCCCGGCCGCTATGCCCCGGCCCCGCTGGTCGCGACCGAGGTCGATATCGACGTCGGCGGTATCGTCGCCAGCGCCTCGGTGAAACAGTATTTCGTGAACCCCACCAAAGACTGGCTCGAAGGACGCTACGTGTTTCCGCTGCCGGAGAACGCCGCGGTCGACCGGATGAAAATGGTTATCGGCGCGCGGGTGATCGAGGCGAAAATCGCCGAACGCGGCGCGGCCCGAAAGGCCTATGACGCAGCGAAGAAAAGCGGCCGCCGCGCCGCGCTGGTCGAACAGCACCGGCCCAACGTGTTTTCCAACAGCGTCGCCAATATCCCGCCGGGCGGGCGGATCGCGGTAGAGCTGCATTACGTCCAGCGGCTCGGATACGACGACGGGAAGTTCAGCCTGCGCTTCCCGCTGGTCGTCGCCCCGCGGTTCGACCCGGCGGGCGGGGTCCGTCATGTCGTAAAACAGCCTGTGCCGGAGAACGGCGACGGCATGCCCGCGCCCCTGCGTGCCGCCCTGCCGCCCATCGTGGTGCCCGTCCACAACACCGAACAGTCTCCGCCGCTCAACCCCGTAACGCTGAGCATAACACTGGATGCCGGAATGGCGCTCGGCGCCCTGGGCAGCGCCAGCCACGGTATCGACACCAAGACCCTCGGCACCGGAAGGCGCCGCATCACCCTGGCCGAAAAGGCGGTGCCCGCCGACCGCGATTTCACCCTGAACTGGTCGCCGAAACTGGCTGCCGAACCGCTGGTCGCGGCGTTCCGCGAAACCATCGGCGCCGATGTCTTTGTCACCGCGCTGGTCATGCCGCCCGCAGCGAAGGAAACCGCGGGACCGCGGCGGCCGCGCGATATCGTGTTCGTCCTCGACCGTTCGGGATCCATGGGCGGAACATCGATCCGCGCTGCGCGCTCGGCGCTCGATGCCGCCATCGACAGGCTCGGCCCCGCCGACCGGTTCAATCTGATCCGGTTCTCCGACCAGACAGACACCCTGTTCGACGACGCGATGCAGGCCACCGACACCAACCGGCTGTTCGCCAAGCTGTATCTCCGCGATACCCGGGCAGAGGGCGGCACCCGGATGCGCCCGGCGCTGCATGCCGCGCTGCGCGGAAATACCGGCGACACGGCAGCGGAAGACGGCCGGTTGCGGCAGATCGTGTTCGTCACCGACGGCGCGGTGTCGAACGAAACCGAGCTGTTCCGCGATATCCGCCAAAGGCTGGGGAACAGCCGCCTGTTCACCATCGGCATCGGATCGGCCCCCAACAGCTATTTCATGCGCAAGGCGGCCGAGGCCGGGCGCGGGACCTTCGTCTATATTCCAGATGTGGCGCAGGTGAAGGCCCGCATGTCGACATTGTTCGAAAAGCTGGAACGCCCGGCGCTGACCGGCATTTCATACGGCTGGCGCGGCGGCACCGGTACGGATGCGTCCCGTCCCGAAAGTTTCCCGGCCGCGATCCCCGATCTTTATGTCGGCGAACCGGTGGTACTGGTCAGCCGCCTGCCCGCGGAATCGCTGGCCCGCAACGACGTGCTCACGCTGCGCGCCGGCGGCTGGAAAACCGATCTGCGCCTCGCCGATGCGCGCCCCGCGGCAGGGATCGGCACGCTCTGGGCCCGGGACAAGATCACGGCGTTCATGGACAGCCGCCGCGACGGCGCGACGGAAGCCGATGTACAGGCCGCGGTCACGAAGGTCGCCCTCTCCCACAGCCTGGTCACCCGCTACACCAGCCTGCTCGCCACCGAGAAAACGGTGTCCCGGCTGCAGGACGCGCCGCTGGCGTCCGGCGATGCACCGGTGAACCTGCCCCATGGCTGGCGCTTCGGCACCACCATGGGCGAAGCCATGGGGGCCGGGCCGGGCCGCGCGCTGCTCAAGCGGTCCTCCGCGCCGCCAGCCGCCGCCGACAAGGCCCGGTTTGCCGTGGCGACGACGCCCGTGGCCCTGCCCGCCGGGGCGACGCCGTTCTTCGTCCATCTCGCCCTCGGGCTCGGGATGCTGACGATGGCCGGCCTGGTGCTGGCGGTCGCCCCGCCCCGCCGCCGGCGCCCCGCGTGAGCCGCCGCACCGCCCTGCGCGCCGCCGTGCTTGTACTGGCGGCGGCCGGGGCGTGGCAGGTCGGGGCCGCGCTGTTCATTCCCGCCAAGGCGGTGGTCGCGCAGATCCTGCTGCACCGCGCCTGGGACACGACACTGGCAGGCGGAGACCGGGTGAAACCCTGGCCCTGGGCGGATACATGGCCGGTCGCCCGGCTCCGCCTGCCAGACCACGGCACCGACCTGATCGTGCTGGCCGGCGCGCACGGCCAGGCGCTGGCTTTCGGCCCCGGTCATGTCGCCGGCACCGCGCCCCCCGGGCGGCGGGGCCTGAGCATGATCGGCGGCCACCGGGACACCCACCTGAAGGTGCTGGCGAAGCTGAAACCCGGCAGCCGGGTCGAAATCCAGCGCCCGGACGGCGCCACGCGGGTTTACCGGGTGGAGGCCACGACGATTGCCGACGCCACCGAGCCCTGGGCCGCGCCGGCGGATGCCGACCGGCTGGTGCTGGTCACCTGCTATCCGTTCGATGCCCTGATTCCCGGCGGGCCGCTGCGCTACCTGGTGCAGGCGACGCCGCTCTATACGGCGGATACACCGGGGTAACGCTGCCAACTGGAATTCCGGGCCGCACAGCGCCATATTAGGCGCATGAGCACCACCCTCACCGACCGCCCGTCCCTGCCCGAACCGGATGCCAGCACGCCGTTCAAAATCGTGTCGGATTACGTGCCCGCGGGCGACCAGCCACAGGCCATCGCCGCGCTGCTCGAAGGCATCCGCGCCCATGAAAAAGATCAGGTCCTGCTGGGGGTCACCGGGTCGGGCAAGACCTTCACGATGGCCCATGTGATCCAGGACCAGGGCCGCCCGACGCTGGTGCTGGCGCCGAACAAGACCCTGGCGGCCCAGCTTTACGGCGAGATGAAATCGTTCTTTCCGCATAACGCGGTCGAATATTTCGTATCCTATTACGATTACTACCAGCCCGAAGCCTATGTGCCGCGCTCCGACACGTTCATCGAGAAAGACGCGTCGATCAACGAACAGATCGACCGGATGCGCCATGCCGCGACCCGCGCGCTGATCGAACGGCGCGACGTGATCATCGTCGCCAGCGTGTCGTGCATATACGGCATCGGCAGCCTCGAATCCTACCAGTCGATGACGGTGCCGCTGAAGGTCGGCCAGGAAATCGCGATCGCCGAACTGCTGCAGAAATTCGTGGCGCTGCAATACCGCCGAAACGACGCCAATTTCACCCGCGGCGCGTTCCGGGTGCGCGGCGATTCGGTCGAAATCTTTCCCGCCCATTACGAGGATCGCGCCTGGCGGCTGTCGTTTTTCGGCGACGAGATCGAGGAAATCCACGAATTCGACCCGCTGACCGGCGAACGCACCGGCAAGCTGGACGACATCAAGATTTACGCCAACAGCCATTACGTTACGCCGCGCCCGACGGTGCAGCAGGCCATCGGCCAGATAAAGGCAGAGCTGAAGCAGCGTCTCGCCGAGCTGGAGGCCGACAACAAGCTGCTCGAAGCACAGCGCCTCGAACAGCGCGCGATGTTCGACCTCGAAATGCTCGAAACCACCGGTCATTGTTCGGGGATCGAGAACTATTCCCGCTACCTGACCGGGCGCAATCCGGGCGAGCCGCCGCCGACGCTGTTCGAATACCTGCCGGACGACGCGCTGCTCATCGTCGACGAGTGCCACGTCACCGTGCCGCAGATCGGCGGCATGTACAAAGGCGACTTCAACCGCAAATCGACCCTGGCGGAGTTCGGCTTCCGTCTGCCGTCCTGCATCGACAACCGGCCGCTGAAATTCGAGGAATGGGAAGCGATGCGCCCGCAGACCGTGCATGTATCCGCCACCCCCGGCCCTTGGGAAATGGAACGCACCGGCGGCGTGTTCGTCGAACAGATCATCCGCCCGACCGGGCTGATCGATCCGGTCTGCATCATTCGCCCGGTCGCCAACCAGGTCGACGACCTGCTGGAGGAATGCCGGAATTGCGCGGCGCAGAACCAGCGCGTGCTGGTCACCACCCTGACCAAGCGCATGGCCGAGGACCTGACCGAATACATGCAGGAATCGGGCATCCGCGTGCGCTACCTGCATTCGGATATCGACACGCTGGAACGGATCGAAATCATCCGCGACCTGCGCCTCGGCGCGTTCGACGTGCTGATCGGCATCAACCTGCTGCGCGAGGGGCTCGACATTCCCGAATGCGCGCTGGTCGCCATTCTCGACGCCGACAAGGAGGGCTTCCTGCGCTCGAAGACGTCGCTGGTGCAGACCATCGGGCGCGCCGCGCGCAACGTCGACGGGCGGGTGATCCTGTATGCCGACAAAATCACCGAATCGCTGCAATACGCGCTCGACGAAACCAACCGGCGGCGCGAAAAACAGCAGGCCTACAACGTCGCCAACGGCATCACGCCGGAAAGCGTGAAGAAGGATATCGGCGACATTCTCGAAAGCGTCTATTCGCAGGATTCGTTCACGGTGGAAACCGGCGACGAGGACACGCCGCATCTGGTGGGCCACAACCTGAAAGCCTATCTCGCCGATCTGGATACCCGCATGCGCGATGCCGCCGCCAATCTGGAATTCGAGGAAGCCGCCCGCCTGCGCGACGAATTGCGCAGGCTCGAAAACATGGAAATCGGCGTGCCCACCGGCCCGCGGCGCCTTCAGGCGCGCATCGATTCCGCCAAGCGCAGCGGCCGCAACCGCAAGCCGGGGAAATCGAAAAAGACCGGCGAGCCGCGGCGGCGATAGGCCGAAAGGCCGAAAGGCCCGTTTCGCGGGTTCGGACGCGAAATTCTTTGCCGAAATGGACCCCCGGGACAGGCCCGGGGGAATAAACTGAGAGTGAGACCTTCCCCATATCGTTACTCCCCCGCCCTTGTGGCGGGGGTCCATGGAGGATGCAGCCCCGGACCATCGGACGACGGCATCGATATCAGTATCAGGTGTTCAGACCGTCATACAAATCTGCCCAGTCCGGGTTCTCACGCTCGATCAGATTGATCTTCCAGTCGCGCGGCCATTTTTTCAGCGACCGTTCACGTTGCTGCGCCAGGCGCGGGTCATCGAATGCTTCGAAATACACGAGACGTTTTACACCATACTTCTCGGTGAAACCGGGAATCTCGCCCTCACGATGTTCGTAAACCCGGCGTACGAGATTAGAGGTGTATCCGATATACAGCGTTCCCTGTCGCTCACTCGCGAGTATGTAGACACAGAATTGGCCGTCCATCCCAAAGAGCCCCATATGCCGAAATGGATCCCCGCCACAAAGGCGGAGGAATACATGATATTCTGTCGCTACCTCTTATTCCCCTGTTCGGCGGCCTTCTTCTCTTCTTCCGTCACCGGGTGGATGATGTCCGACAGCAGGGCGTAGTCGTCGGCGCGGTGGTCGCGGATGATATTGCGGATCTGGTCGTCAGGGGTGCCGTAGCCGCGCAGCACCGCTTCGCCGAGCTGGAGGCTCATCTCGAAGGTTTCATGCACGATGCCGCTGGCCCCGGCGGCGTTCAGACGGCGTTTATGGGCATTGTCGCGGGCGCGCACATAGAGCCGCAGGCGCGGGAACCGGCGGTGCAGCAGATCGACGACACGCTCGGCGGCGCTGGCGTTATCGAGAATGATGACGGCGGCGCGCGCACGTTCCGCGCCCAGCGCCTCGAGCACCTCGACCCGGCTGGCATCGCCGAAATAGACCGACAGGCCCTGCGCCCGGGCTTCGGCGACGCGGGTCGGTTCGTATTCGACCGCGACATAGGGAACGCCCGCCGCCGCCAGGGTCTTGACCACCGACTGGCCGACCCGGCCGAACCCGGCGACGATCACGTGTTCCTTCAGGTCGGAGCTTTCTTCGCGCAGGTCGTGCTGGCGTTCGGCGAGCCGCGCCTCGAGAAGCGCATGCAGGCGGCCGCCAATAAAGGCGAGGCCGGGCGTCGCCGCCATCGTGAGCG
The DNA here is from genome assembly GCA_963974055.1 of uncultured Rhodospirillaceae bacterium. GTDB lineage: Bacteria > Pseudomonadota > Alphaproteobacteria > MPNO01 > UBA830 > CAXBCP01. The sequence goes on along the minus strand of CAXBCP010000007.1, from coordinate 132,184 downwards.
CGATCACCGCGGACAGGATCGTCGCTTCGCGCACCTCCAGCAGGCCGAACCCGCCGGCCAGCGCGAACAGCACGAAGCCGAATTCGCCGGCCTGGCCGAGCACCAGGCCGGTATTGACGCTGTTCGCCAGGGAAACCCCGCTGATCCGGCACAGGACCGCCGTGATCGTCGTCTTGAGCGCGATCAGAGCGACGACAAGCCCGAGCACCAACAGGGTGTTTTCGACGATTATGCGGAGATCGAGACCGATTCCGACGGTCATGAAGAACAGACCGAGCAGCAGACCGCGGAACGGCTGGATATCGGCGGCGACCTGGTGGCGGTATTCGGTTTCCGCCAGCAGCAGCCCGGCAAGGAAGCCGCCGATGGCAAGCGACAGACCGAACGAACCGGTCAGCCAGGCCATCCCCAGCAGAACCGCCAGGGTCACGGCGGCGAACAGTTCGGAATTCTGGCCGACGGCAATCGCCTTGAACAGCGGCCTCACCACGAGGCGGCCGGCCACCACCACCGCCACCAGCAGCAGGGCGGCCTTTCCGAGCGTCCACAGCAGGGACGTAACGGTGTCCTCGCCGTCCCCCGCGAAGGCGGGCACCAGGGCCAGAAGCGGCACCACCGCGAGATCCTGCAGCAGCAGGATCGCGAAGGCCAGGCGGCCGCGGCGGGACGAGAGCTCGCCGCGCTCCGACAGAAGCTGGAGCACGACCGCCGTCGATGACAGGGCCAGCCCGCCGCCGATAATCACCGCGTTCTGGGACGAAAAACCCGCCGTCCACGCAATCGCCGCAATCACGACCGACGTGACCGCCACCTGGGCCGTACCGACGCCGAATATCTGGTTGCGGATCAGCTTCAGGCGATCGACGCTGAGTTCAAGGCCGATCGTGAACAACAGGAACACGATGCCGAGCTCTGCGATGTTGTGGACCTGTTTCGAGCCGGAGATCAGGCCGAGCACGCCGGGGCCGATGATAACCCCGGCGACGAGATACCCGAGCACAAGGCTCGACCGGAGGCGCTGAAAGACCGGGGCGACAACCACCGCGGCGATCAGGAAAATCAGCGTTTCGGTCAGAAAAGAGGCGTCATGCATGGGCGTCGTCTCGGTTTGCTTCAGATTCGCCGCCGGATTCCGGACCTGAACCGGTCCGGAGCGGGCGACAAGCGGTCCTACACTTTATAGGCGGCGCGGGCAGGCTCCAACCGGACAACGCCGACAATACGGCCCGGATCCCTAAAATTAACGGGTCTTTCGGCTCTTCTATGGAAAATCGGGGAAGCCGCCCCATATACCAGTGATAAGTGAATTTCACCGGGCGGAGGGCTGCAGTTGTTGATTAATGGCGCAGCATGGTACGAAGCCTTCCCCGCCGGGCATCGCCCCCCTTGGACTCATCTGCGCCTTTAGCCAACTGAATGACATATTTTCTCATCATCGCCGGATTTGCCCTGCTGCTTGTCGGGGGCGAATCCGTCGTACGCGGCTCGGTCGCGCTGGCGCAGCGGCTCGGCGTATCGCCGTTGATCGTCGGACTGACCATCGTCGGTTTTGGGACATCGCTTCCCGAAATGGTAGTCAGCGTGAACGCCGCCCTTGTCGGATCGCCGGGTCTCGCCGTGGGCAACGTGATCGGCAGCAATATCGCCAATATCCTGCTTATTCTCGGCGTCGCCGCGGTCATTGCCCCGATTGCCGTTCATCCGGGCGCGGTAAAGCGCGACCTGCTGGGGATGACCGCCGTAACCCTGATCTATGTCGCGCTCGGGATGACCGGGCAGATCGTTTTCTGGCACGGCGTGCTGATGCTGATCGCCCTGTGCGCCTATATCGGCTTTACCGTGTGGCACGACAACAAGACCAATGACGAGGTCGCCAAGCTTCACCGCGAGGAAGCGGCGGAGATGGGCGTTATTCCCCTGCGCACGGTCAGCATTTGCGGAATCATCGCGATCGGGCTGTTTGCGGTTGTGGTCGGGGCCGAATGGCTGGTGACCGGCGCGACCACCCTTGCCCGGCAATACGGCGTCGCCGACGAAGTGATTGGCCTGACCATCGTCGCGATCGGTACCTCCCTGCCGGAGCTCGCGACATCGATCGTCGCCGCCTATCGCGGTCATTCGGATGTCTGCGTCGGCAATGTGCTGGGGAGCAACCTGTTCAACCTGTTCGGAATCACCGGTGTGACAGCCCTGTTCGCGCCGCTGCCGTTTTCCGACAAGGTGGTCGGTTTCGACCTGTGGATGCTGCTGGCGGCGACGTTGATTATCATCCCCTTCATGCTGAGCGGCCGGCGTATCAGCCGCGTCGAAGGGAGCATACTGCTGGTTCTGTATCTCGGCTTCATCGCCAGCCAGTTCTTTGGCGTCAGCGGAATGCCGTCCTGACGGCCATCGGGACGCCGCATTGGACAGGAAGACGCGCTCCCTTGAACGGGATGCGAACTTGCCGCATTTTGACGCAATGACGTCTGCAACACTCCCGGCTTCCGGCTCAAAAGGAAATGCCCTGGTCACCGGCGCCGCGCGGCGGATCGGCAGGGAAATCGCCGTCGCCCTGGCGGGGGACGGCTGGACCGTGGGGATTCACCATCACAGCTCGGCCGACGAAGCCGACGCGCTCTGCCGCGACCTGACCGCCGCCGGCCGGAACGCCTATGTGGTGGCCGCCGACCTCGGTTCCGACGACGGCATTGACGCCCTGATCGACGCCGCAACGGACGCGGCCGGGCCGCTGACCTGCCTGGTCAATAACGCGTCGGTTTTCGAACATGACAGTCTTGAGACGCTGTCGCGGCAGTCATGGGACAGCCACCTGAACGTAAATTTATGGGCGCCGATGAAACTGAGCCAGGCGCTGGCGCGGGACCTGCCCGCCGGCAAAACCGGCAATATCGTCAATATCGCCGACCAGCGGGTGGTCAGCATCCCGCCGGGGTTCCTGTCCTATACCGTCAGCAAGGCCGGCATGTGGGCGATGACCCAGAGCCTGGCGCTGTCGCTGGCGCCGCATGTGCGGGTGAACGCGATCGGCCCAGGTCCGACCCTGCCGAGCCCCCGCCAGACCCAGGCGCAGTTCGACAAACAGGCGTCCCGGGTGCCGCTCGGTCACGGGGCCAATGCCGGCGAAATCGCCGACGGCGTGCGCTATATTCTGGCGTCGCCGTCGCTGACCGGACAGATGATCGCACTCGACGGCGGCCAGCACCTGGGATGGGACTTTCCCGATCCCGGCGCACCGCCGGTCGCCGAATAACAACTGCCGCCCGTTGACCCGGCACCCGCGCCGGACGCGCGGATGCCGGGTCAACGGGCGCAGAGACAGAAAGGCACTACCATGACGGTCGAACCCCTGAAAGGCCTGCCGCAACCGGAACGCCCGACCCGCCAGGTCTTCGTCAGAGATCTGGTGGTTGACTGCCTGATCGGCGTGTACCGGCACGAACGCGACGGCGCCCAGCGGGTGCGGATCAATCTCGACCTGTCGGTGTACGAATCCCCGAACCCGATCGACGACAAACTGTCGAACGTGCTGAGCTATGAAGACCTGATCGTCAAGGTCCGCGCCCTTGCGGGCGCCGGCCATGTAAACCTGGTGGAAACCCTGGCCGAACGCATTGCCGAACTTTGCCTTGCCGAAGGAGACGTCAGTATCGCCAAAGTCCGGGTAGAGAAACTCGATGTATTTGCAGATGCTTCGAGCGTCGGCGTTGAGATAAGCCGGTCGAACTGAAAGTGTCTCGCCCCAGAACCGGGCCCGCACAAAGGCGCCGGGCAGGGCCGTTTGTACACACACGCCGCCGAACACAAGCATTCATGGACGGGTAACAAATAATTAACCTTTTGTTCATATTCAATACTTTAAAGAATCTACTTTTCCTATTATAATCAATAACTTATGATAGGCCGCCCTGGAGGCCAATGACCGGCGCGTCATAATTGTCAATCTGGCGGCGCAGGAATATGTTGGCTTTATAGACAGGCTTATCCACAGAATCAGTGGATAAGCCGGGCAATCGAATCGGCCGGGGGGCCGGCCGGCGCCGGGAAGCATGACCGTCCGGTTTGCCGATCCCCGCGTGGCGCTAACGAAGATGAAAACGGAATGGCTGACGAGACAGAAAACGCACCGGCACTGACCGGCGCCGCGCTCATCGCGTCTCGGCTTAAGAACCTGCCGACGGGGCCAGGCGTTTACAGGATGACCGATCCGGCCGGAAAACCGCTATACGTCGGCAAGGCCAGAAATCTGCGCAACCGGGTGACGGCCTATGCGCGGGGACACGGCCAGCCCGAGCGCATCCGCCTGATGGTCGTGCAGACCGCCGAGCTTGAGATCGTCAGCACCCATACCGAGGTCGAGGCGCTGCTTCTCGAAAGCAACCTGATCAAGCAGCTCAAGCCGCGCTACAACATCCTGCTGCGGGACGACAAATCCTATCCCTATATCCTGCTGCGAAAGGATTCCGACTGGGTCCAGCTGGTCAAGCACCGCGGTGCGCGCAACCGGGACGGGGAATACTTCGGCCCGTTCGCGTCGGCCGGCGCGGTGAACCGCACCCTGAATATCCTGCAGAAGGTGTTCCCGCTGCGCAGCTGTTCGGACAGCGTCTTCGCGGGGCGGACACGGCCCTGCCTGCAATACCAGATCAAGCGCTGCACCGCGCCCTGTGTCGACCTGATTTCGCGCGAGGATTACGACCGGATCGCCGACCAGGCACAGGCATTCCTCAGCGGGCGCACCCGCGCGGTACAGCAATCCATATCGAAGCAGATGGAAACCGCCAGCGAGGCGCTCGATTTCGAATCCGCCGCCATCTACCGCGACCGCATCCGGGCGCTGACACAGATCCAGGCGCACCAGGACATCAATGTCGAGACCATCGGCGAGGCCGACATCATCGCCGCCCACCAGGACGGCGGCGCCACCTGCGTGCAGGTTTTCTTCTACCGGGCGGGCCAGAATTACGGGACCCGGACCTATTTCCCGAACCACGCAAAGTCGATCCCCGCCGAAGAGGTGCTCGAAGCCTTTATCGGACAGTTCTATTCGGACAAGAAACCGCCGAAGCTGGTGCTGATCAGCCACGCCCTGCCGAACCAGGAACTGGTGCGCCAGGCGCTGACGATCCGTGGCGACCGCAAGGTCGACATTTCCCGGCCGCAGCGCGGCAGCCGGAAAAGCCTGATCGACAGCGCCGCCCTGAATGCCGCCGACGCGCTTGCCCGACGCATGTCGGAAAGCGCGTCGCAGCGGAAGCTGCTGGACGGTGTTGCCGCCCTGTTCGACCTCGACGCTCCGCCGAAACGGATAGAAGTATACGATAACAGCCATATTTCGGGGACGAACGCGCTGGGGGCGATGATCGTGTCCGGCGAGGACGGGTTCGAGAAGAGCGCCTATCGCAAGTTCAATATCAAAAACCCCGATATAGAGCCCGGCGACGATTACGCGATGATGCGCGAGGTGCTGACCCGCCGTTTCGCCCGTGCCCTGAAGGAAGACCCCGACCGCGACCGCGGCACCTGGCCGGACCTGGTCCTGATCGACGGCGGGCCGGGCCAGTTGTCGGTGGTCATGGACGTGCTGGACGAACTCGGCATCGCGGAACTGCCGGTCGTGTCCATCGCCAAGGGCCCGGACCGCAATGCCGGGCGCGAACGGTTCCACGTTCCCGGGCGGACGCCGTTTTCGCTGCCCCTGCAGGACCCGGTGCTGTACTTCATGCAGCGATTGCGCGACGAGGCGCACCGCTTCGCGATCGGCAGCCACCGCAACCGGCGTTCGAAACAGATTACGCGCTCGGTGATCGACGAAGTTCCCGGTATCGGGGCGAAACGCAAACGCGCCCTGTTGAACCATTTCGGCTCTGCGTCCAGTATCGGCCGGGCGGGGCTGAGCGACCTCGAAGCGGTTGACGGCATCAGCAAAACCGTCGCGAAAAGAATTTATGATCACTTCAACGCCGAAGAGTAGACTTGCGCCCCTGCCCCGAAACACCTGACCGAGACGAGCGCGTATGCTTCTGACCCTGCCGAATATCCTGACACTGTCCCGCGTGGCGGTGATTCCGGTGTTTGTGGCGCTGTTTTTCCTCGAAAGCGCGACCGGGCAGTGGATTGCCTGCGCCGTGTTCGCGCTGGCGGGCATCACGGATTTCTTCGACGGCTACCTGGCCCGGGCGCGGGATCAGATGTCGGCGTTCGGCACGTTTCTCGATCCCGTCGCCGACAAGCTGCTGGTGGCTGCCGCCCTGCTGATGATGGTCGGGTTCGGCCAGGTTGCGGAACTGGCCATCATACCGGCGGTGATCATCCTGTGCCGCGAAATACTGGTATCGGGCCTGCGCGAATACCTCGCCGGCCTGTCCGTCAGCCTGCCGGTCAGCAGGCTCGCCAAGTGGAAGACGACCATCCAGATGATCGCCATCGGGGTGCTGATCCTCGGCAATGCGGCGCATCCGACGGTGCCGGAAACGATACCGGTAAAATTAATCGGCGAGGCCGGCCTCTGGATTGCGGCCGCGATCACGATCGTTACCGGCTACGATTACCTGCGCGCCGGGCTGCGCCACATGGACGCGCCATGACCGGCGGCACAGATAGCATAATGGGCATTGCCGGCTGGAGCGGCAGCGGCAAGACGGCGCTGATCGTCCGCCTGATTCCGGAACTGACCAAACGCGGCTACCGGGTCGCGACGGTCAAGCACGCGCATCACGACTTCGACATCGACAAGCCCGGCAAGGATTCCTACGAACACCGTGCCGCCGGCGCGGCAGAGGTTGTCGTATCTTCCGCCCGGCGCTGGGCCGTCGTCCACGAAAACGGCGATGCGCCGGAACCGACCCTCCACGACCTGCTCGCCAGGCTGTCGCCCGTCGATATCGTTCTCGTGGAGGGGTTCAAGGACGAGGCACATCCCAAGATAGAGGTTCACCGTCCATCCACCGGCGCCGAACTGATCTGCCGCCGCAACGACACCGTCGTCGCGGTCGCCAGCGATGCGCCGGTTGCCGATACCGGCCTTCCAGTGCTCGACCTCAACGACGCCGGCGCCATCGCCGACTTCATCGTCGCCCGATGCGGCCCCGGCACTCCGTCCCCTTCCCCGTCTTCTCCCCATTTCGAAGGGGCCGCCTGACATGGCGCAGCTGTCCGATGACTGTTTCGCCTTTGGCGGCGACCTGATGAAAACGGCGGACGCGCTGACGCTTCTGGCCGAACGTCTCGATGTCGTCGTCGGCCGCGAGGATGTCGACCTGCGCCACGCATCGGGCCGGGTGCTGGCCGCCGACGTGACGTCGGACCGCGCCGTGCCGCCCCATGACAACGCCGCCGTGGACGGATACGCGGTCCGGTTCGGGGATCTCTCGGCCGGCGGCGACACCACGCTGACGGTGACCGGGCGCATCGCCGCGGGCGGCGTGTCCGGCCGGCCGGTGGGGCGCGGCGAGGCCATGCGGATATTCACCGGCGCCGCCATGCCGGAAGGCGCCGACACGGTCCTGATGCAGGAAGACTGCCGCGCTGAGAACGATACGGTCACCATCCCGCCGGGAATCAAGCAGGGCGCCAACCGCCGCTTCGCCGGCGAGGACATAGAGGCCGGGGCGACCATCCTGACCGCCGGCACGAAACTGCGGCCGCAGGAAATCGGCCTTGCGGCATCGACGGGAACCGTCACCCTGCCCGTCTTCAAGCCGGTGCGGGTCGCGCTGTTTTCGACCGGCGACGAAGTGCGCGACGTCGGCGCCGAACTGCCGCCGGGCAGCATTTACGACGCCAACCGCTATTCGGTCGCCGCCGCGCTGGAACGGCTGGGATGCGACGTCGACGATCTCGGCATTTTGCCCGATTCCTACGACATCGTTCACGATACCCTGCGCGATGCCGCCGCCGGCCACGACCTGATCATGACGTCGGGCGGCGTATCGACCGGCGAGGAAGACCATGTCCGGGCCGCGGTCGCCGCGCTCGGGAAAATGCATTTCTGGCGCCTCGCCATACGGCCCGGACGGCCGCTGGCCCTCGGCCAGATCGGGACCGTCCCGTTTATCGGCCTGCCCGGCAACCCGGTCGCCGTGCTGGTCACGTTCATGCGCTTTGCGCGGCCCGCGATCCTGCGCCTTGGCGGCAGCCGCGACCTCGACCCCGGCATGTACCGGGTGCGCGCAGGCTTCCCGGTGAAAAAGAAACTCGGGCGGCGCGAATGGCTGCGCGTCCGCCTGGAGCGCGATACCGACGGGGCACCGGTCGCCCGCAAGTTCCCGCGCGACGGGGCGGGCATTCTGACGTCGATGGTCGATTCCGACGGCCTGGTCGAACTGCCCGAGGAGTTGACTAGCCTGGAGGCGGGAACCATGGTGGATTATCTACCTTTCAGCGAGATCGGATAATGCAGGTACTATATTTCGGATGGGTGCGGTCGCGGATCGGCACCGGAAAAGAAGAGCTTTCCCCCCCGCCGGAGGTCGACAGCGTCGCCGGCCTGATCGACTGGCTGAAGGCCAGAGGCGGCGGCTATGCCAGCGCGCTGGAGGATTCGTCGGCGCTGCGCGTCGCGGTCAACCAGGAGATCGCGCCGCTCGATGCCGCCATTACCGACTCCGACGAAGTCGCCCTTTTCCCCCCGATGACGGGAGGCTGAGCAGCATGATCCGGGTTCAGACCGAGGATTTCGATATCGGCGCCGAAATCAGCCGCATGACCGACGGCAATACCGAAATCGGCGGGCTTGCCAGCTTCGTCGGGCTTGTCCGCGATTACGCGGGCGACGAGAAAATCAGCTCCATGACGCTCGAACATTATCCGGGCATGACCGAGAAACAGCTGGAGCGGCTCGAAGCGGACGCCCGCGAACGCTGGCAGTTGCAGGACGTGCTGATAATCCACCGCTACGGCGAATTGCAGCCCGGCGACCGGATCGTGCTGGTCGTCACGGCGTCCGAACACCGGGAAGCATCGCTCGAAAGCTGCCAGTTCCTGATCGACTGGCTGAAGACCAAGGCCCCGTTCTGGAAACTCGAAGACCGCGAATCCGGCGCAAAATGGGTCGAGTCCCGCGAAGAGGATACCGTCGCCGCCGACCGCTGGGTGCGGGTGACCGACAGCTGAGGTGGAACGGCAGACCCCCGGCACAGGGCCGGGGGCGCAGAAAATTCAATACCGGAAAGCCGGAATGCGCCATGCAGCGCCCGGAACGCCCTGTCTTTACGCCGCGGCTTCGTTGCGCGCGCCGCGGACCAGGCTGTCGTAATCTTCCAGCAGTGTCCGGGTGATCTGGCCCGGGGTGAAGCGGTATTCGTCGATTTCGCTGACGGGCGTGACCTCTGCCGCCGTCCCGGTGACGAAAACCTCGTCCGTATCCGCGAATTCCTCGGGCATGATGACCCGTTCGATGACCTCGATATTGTGTTTTTCCGCGAGGCCGATCACCGTCTGGCGGGTAATGCCGTCGAGGAAGCAATCCGGCGTCGGGGTGTGGATTTTGCCGTCCTGGATCAGGAAGATGTTGGCGCCGGTAGATTCCGCGACCTGACCGCGATAGTCGAGCATCAGCGCATCGTCGTAACCCGCCGCTTCGGCGGCATGCTTGCTGAGCGTGCAGATCATGTACAGTCCCGCCGCCTTGGCATGCACGGGCGCCGTATCGGGCGCCGGGCGGCGCCATTTCGACGTCGTCAGGCGAATGCCGCGCAGACGCGCTTCGGGCGAGAAATAGGACGGCCATTCCCACACCGCGATCGCGACGTTGATCTTGGTCTGCTGCGCCGACACGCCCATCATTTCGCTGCCGCGCCACGCCACCGGGCGCACATAGGCATCGGCAAAGCCCTGGGACGCAACGGTGTCGCGCGTTGCCTGTTCCAGCTCTTCCAGCGAATAGGGGATGGTGAAGCCGAGCTCCTTGCCGGAATCGATCAGACGCTGGGTGTGTTCGCGCAGCTTGAAGATTTCGCCGTTATAGACGCGTTCGCCTTCGAACACGCAGCTTGCGTAGTGCAGGCCGTGCGACAGCACGTGGAGCTTGGAGTCCCGCCACGGGATCAGTTTGCCGTTATACCAGACGTTGCCGTCCTGATCGTCGAAGTTCATCATGGCTTTGTTACTCCGCAGCTCGTCCTGAAGACATATTGTTACCATTGAGGGTTGCGGTTGGTAACATTCAGAGGCATATATGTCAATATGACTGACATAAAATCCTCGTTCAATCCGCTGTTTCTCCGCGAAGAGGATCTCCGCCAGGGAATAGAGCTGCTCTATTTCGCCTATCGGGACTTCACGGCGGAGCCCGACGCCATCCTGGCGGAGTACGGTTTCGGTCGCGCCCATCACCGGGTGATCCACTTCGTCGGCGGAAACCCGCGCATCAACGTCTCCGACCTGCTGGCCATCCTGAAGATCACAAAGCAGAGCCTGTCGCGGGTCCTGGGACAGCTTGTCCGGGAAGAATTCATCGTCCAGCACGAAGGCCCCCACGACCGCCGCCAGCGGCTTCTGGAGCTGACGCCGAAGGGCGTGGCGCTGGAACGCCGGCTGTCGGAATCCCAGCGCCGCCGCTTCGCCGACGCCTATCGCGCCGCCGGCGCCGAGGCGGTCGACGGGTACCGAAAGGTGCTGATGGGCATGATCTCGGAAGAAGACCGCGAACGCGTGTTCGGCCCAAAGCCGGGCGATATGGACTGACGTTACGCCCCGCGGCAAACCCGGCCGGCACCACCCCGCCGACACCCCAGACATGCGGCGACGCGCCGATGCCATGCACAGCGATACATTGATGCGGACCGGAGATACCGGTTAGCATTCTTCCAATGGCGACAAACAGCCGCATAGAGGAACCGCAATCCATGCCGAACCAGACATCCGTTACGATCGACGCCGCACGCCCCGCCCGGCTGCCCGCCAAACCCATGCAGCCGATCGTCGACCCGGCCGACTGGACGGGCGAAGAGCTGGAGCGGAACCCGCACTGGCGGATCGACCTTACCGATACCGAAATTGCGGAAATCGATGCCGCCGTCGCCGGCATTCGCGACCGCGGGCTGGATATCAAGGACATCACGCTGGCGGATTTTCCGCTGCCGACGCTGGATGTGAGGCTGGCCCGGCTGAAAGACCAGGTCATTGACGGGCTCGGCATCGGTCTTCTGCGCGGCATCCCGGTCCACCGCTACGATATCGCCGAATCCGCCGCCGCCTACTGGGGCATCGGGTTGCGTGTCGGCCGCCCGGTATCGCAGAACAAGAACGGCCATCTTCTGGGCCATGTCTACGATCTCACCGGGTCGTCGCGCGCCGATCCGTCGTCCCGCGCCTACAACACAAGCGCCTATCTCAACTATCATTCCGATTCCTGCGACGTGGTGGGGCTGCTCTGCCTCCGGCCCGCGAAGCAGGGCGGCCTGAGCTCGGTCGCCAGTTCGGTCGCGATCTACAACGAAATGCTGCGCCGGCGGCCCGACCTTGTCGCCGAACTGACCAAGCCGTGGTACCGCGACCGCCGCAATGAAATTCCGCCGGGAAAGGATCCGTGGTTCGAACTGCCGGTTTTCTGTTTCGCCGAGGGATATTTTTCGTGCAGCTGGCATAATTACTATATCCGGGCGACCCAGCGTTTCGACGCACTGCCCCGGTTCACCCCGGCCCAGATCGAGGCGCTGGAGATGATGGATATCCTTGCCGAAGAACTGAAACACGAGACGGATTTCCGGCCGGGCGATATCCAGTTCCTGCATAACCATGTGGTCGTGCACAGCCGCACGGAATATCAGGACTGGCCGGAGGAAGACCGCAAGCGGCACCTGCTGCGTCTCTGGCTCGCGACGCCGGGCGGCCGCCCCCTGACCGATGCCATCCTGGAACGCTATGTCGGCCTGAAGCCGGGCCAGCGGCCGGCAGGAATCATTGTCGAGAACATGGAATTCAAGACGCCTCTGGACCCGGAGTAATCGCGCGGTCCCGGGACCGCCTAGACCGTGATCGTTCCTTCGAGATACAGCACCGCCCTGCCGCCGATCCCGACCCGGTCGCCGCGGTCTTCGCAGACCAGGCGGCCGCCGCGTTCAGAAATCTGGCGGGCGTCGAGCCGGTCGCGGCCGAGACGCCGCGCCCAGTAGGGCGTCAGCATGCAGTGGGCGGACCCGGTGACGGAATCTTCCGGCACGCCGAAGGACGGTCCGAAATAGCGGGAAACGAAATCGCAGGACTCGCCGCGCGCGGTCGCGATCACGCCGCGTGGATGCAGCAACGCAATTGTATCCATATCCGGCGCCATCGCGGCGATATCGGCCTCCGCTCCGAAGACCGCCATGTAGTTCGGCCCCTCGATCACCGTTACCGGATCGGCGTCGAGTCCGCGCGACAGGGCGTCCGGGCAGTCCACCGCGGGACCCGGATAGGCCGGGAAATCGAGGAAGATCATCCCGTCGTCCCGGCGCGTCACCTCCAGGTCGCCGCTGCGGGTGCGGAACCGGATACGATCGGTTTGCGGCGCAAGGCGTTCGAAAATCGCAAAGGCGCTGGCCAGGGTGGCATGGCCGCAAAGATCGACCTCCACCGTGGGCGTGAACCAGCGCAGATCGTAGCTGCCGTCCGTTCCTACGAAAAATGCGGTTTCCGCCAGATTGTTCTCGGCCGCGATGGCCTGCATGACGCCGGTATCGAGCCATCTATCGAGGGGACAGACCGCCGCCGGGTTGCCGCCGAACACGGCATCCGCAAAGGCATCGATCTGGAATATCGGCAGTTCCACGGCGTTACTTTCCGTCGAACGGCCGCACCGTGTGGCCGTGATCGATGGGGCCGTGCCCGCTGCCGAAGCCGGGCGCGTCCTGTATCGCCGCCACCACATAGGCCTGCGCCCGACCGACCGCTTCGGGCAGGGTCATGCCCTGCGCAATCCCGGTGGCGATGGACGACGCCAGCGTGCAGCCGGTACCGTGGGTATGGGCAGTGTCGACCCGGCGGGTCCCGAATAAATGGAATCCGTCGTCATCGAGCAGGACATCGGTCAGGTCGTTGCCCTCCATATGCCCGCCTTTGACCAGCACGGCGGACGCCCCCATCGCTTTCAGCTTTTCCGCCGCCGACTTCATGTCGTCGATCGTCGCGATGGCCATCCCGAGCAGGGTTTCCGCTTCGGGAATATTGGGAGTAATCACCCGCGCCAGGGGCAGCAGCCGGTCGCGCAGGGTGCCGACCGCGTCCGACCCGAGCAGCGCCGCGCCGCCCTTGGCAACCATGACCGGATCGACCACCACGGGAATCCCCGCGGCCTCGTTTTCCAGCACGTCGCAAACGGCATCGATCACGTCGGGGGCATGGAGCATGCCGGTCTTCAGGCAATCCGCACCGATATCGTCCAGCACGACGCGCATCTGCATCTGGATGAAGGCGGTATCGACCGGGAACACGTCCTGTACGCCGAGGGTATTCTGCGCGGTCAGCGCAGTGATCGCCGTTGCGGCGAAACCGCCAAGCGCGGTGACGGACTTGATGTCCGCCTGGATGCCGGCACCGCCGCCCGAATCCGATCCGGCGACAATAAGAATACGTCCTTTCATGGAACGTTCAGCCCGCAACCTGCTCGATTGCGGCGACGATATCCGTCACCACGCCCTGAACCAGCGTCAGGTCCTCGCCCTCGGCCATAACCCGGATCAACGGCTCGGTCCCGGACTTGCGGATCAGCAGGCGGCCGGTACCGACGAGCCGCCCTTCGCCTTCGCGGATGGCATCGACGACCGTCGCATGATCGAGGGGCGGCGTGCCGGAAAAACGCACGTTTTCGAGAACCTGCGGCAGCGGCTCGAACTTGCGGCCGACCTGGCTCAGTTTCTGGCCGGACTGCACCATGGCGGACAACACTTCCATCGCGGCGACAAGTCCGTCGCCGGTCGTGGTGTAGTCGCTGAGCACGATATGGCCGGACTGTTCGCCGCCGACATTGAACCCGTTTGCCCGCATGTGCTCGACGACGTAGCGGTCGCCCACCTGCGTGCGGACGAGATCCAGCCCGAGGCCCTGGATATATTTTTCAAGACCGAGGTTGGACATCACCGTCGCCACCACGCCGCCGCCGCTCAGACGGCCTGCCGCGTGCCACGATTCGGCGACCGTCGCCATCAGCTGGTCGCCGTCCAGCAGCCGGCCGGTTTCGTCGGCGACCAGAACCCGGTCGGCATCGCCGTCGAGCGCGATCCCGATATCGGCGCCGTGTTCGCGCACCATGCGGCACATCGTGCGGGTATCGGTACTGCCGCAATACTTGTTGATGTTGAAACCGTCGGGCTCGACGCCGTAGGTCACGACATCGGCGCCGAGTTCCCACAGCGCCGTCGGCGCGACCTTGTAGGCGGCGCCGTTTGCGCAATCGACAACGATCTTCAAACCGTCGAGGCGCAGGCCGCGCGGGAAGGTGTTCTTGACGAACTCGATATAGCGGCCTTCGGCGTCGTCCAGCCGCTTCGCGCGGCCGAGATTTTCCGACTGGGCCAGGGCGGAACTCATCTCCGCCTCAATCATGTTTTCGATCTCCTCTTCGGCCTCATCGGACAGCTTGTAGCCATCCGGCCCGAAGAGCTTGATACCGTTATCCTGGTACGGATTGTGGGAGGCCGAGAGCATGACCCCCATATCCGCCCGCAGCGACCGGGTCAGCATGGCCACCGCCGGCGTCGGCATGGGGCCGACCAGGATCACGTCCATGCCCATGGCGGTAAACCCGGCGACGAGGGCGGGCTCCAGCATATAGCCGGACAGCCGCGTGTCCTTGCCGATGACGACCGTATGGCGGTGTGCGCCACGGGTGAATATCCGCCCGGCGGCCATGCCGACGCGCAGCGCGATTTCCGCCGTCATCGGATCCGAATTCGCCGATCCGCGGATGCCGTCGGTGCCGAAATACTTACGTGCCATTAGATACTGCCCTGCCCGCATATTCTTTTGTCATCAGCGGGACGCGACGTTATAGCAAGGAACTCCGCCGGATTCACGTCCCGTCGTTCGGTCGGCGCTGTCACGAATTCTCCCCGGATTCAGCGTTCCGCGCCATCCAGACGGAAACCGCCTGGCGCAGCGCCGCGACATCGTGAACCCGGTGTATCTGAACGCCCCGGTCGAGCGCCATGATGGTGGCGGCAATCGTGCCGGGAAGCCGGTCTTTGGGATCGTCTACGCCCGCAATTCGCCCGATAAAGCTCTTGCGCGACACGCCGAAAACAACGGCGCACCCGGTGCTGTGAAACAGCCCGGCGCGGTCCAGAATATCCATATTGTGAAGATCGGTCTTGCCGAACCCGATTCCGGGATCGACGGCGATCCGGGCGCGCGGAATGCCCGCCGCCACACAGGCCGCCACGCGCGCGTCCAGCCAGCGGAAAACATCGTGCGATGCCAGGGCATAGGCCGGCGCCCGCTGCATGGTTTCCGGCGTTCCCTGCATATGCATCAGCACCACCGACGCGCCGGAGGCGGCAACGGTTTCGAGCGACGCGGAATCGCCCGTCAGCGCCGTGATATCGTTGACGATGGCAGCGCCCGCCTCTATTGCGGCCGTCATGACTTCGCTCCGTCGGGTATCGACGGAAACCGCGATTCCCGCCGCAACCGCGGCTTCGACCACCGGGATGACCCGCGATATTTCATCGGTAACAGTCATGGGATCGGCCCCGGGCCGCGTGGACTCGCCGCCGATATCGACAATCGCCGCCCCATCCGCGGCCAGCCTGAGCGCCTGGTCGATCGCCCGGTTGCGGTCGAAGAAATCGCCGCCATCCGAAAAGCTGTCCGGGGTGACATTGACCACCCCCATCAGCCCGGGCCGCGACAGGTCGATCCCGGCAAACGCAGGCCGCGGGGCGGCGAGCGCCGCCAGCCGTCCGGACAGTGCGCTCACCGGCGCCAGGCTGCTCTCCACCCCACCGGACGCCGGCGAAAGCGTCTCGACAAAAGAAAACGCGACCGGGCCGCCGGCAAGATACTGTGCGTCACCGGCCCCGACGGCACGTTCGGCGGCACTGCCCGTCAGCAGGCCTGTTGGATTGAATGCGGGGGAACCCGCGCCGGAATGCAAGCGACCCCGGTCGGAGCCGGGGTCGCTGGACGTGATTGTCATGGATACGAAACTACGATTGCGGCCGGTTTCAGGTGCCGGGCTGCGGTTCGGGCTCCATCCCGCCGGTATCCCCGCCGTCGTCGCGGGTCTTCTTGCCGGATGTCGGCACCGACGATTTGCGGCCGGACCCGGCAGGCGGGTCGTCCGCAGACGGCCGGAAGATCTCCTCGCCGCGGAGCAGAGCGTTGATTTCGTCGCCCGACAGGTTTTCGTATTCCAGCAGCGCCTGGGCAATCGTTTCCAGGTCGGCGGAGCGTTCCGTCAGCACCTTGCGGGCCGTGGTTTCGGCATCTTCGATCAGGCTGCGGATTTCGGAATCGATCAGGTCAGCCGTCTGGTCCGACATATTTTTCTGCTGCGTGACGGAATGGCCGAGGAAGACCTCTTCCTCGTTCGCCGAATAGCGCAGCGGCCCGAGCTTGTCGGAGAACCCGTATTCGGTGACCATGCTGCGCGCCAGCCCTGTCGCCTGCTGGATATCGTTGCCGGCGCCGGTGGTCACGTTTTCCTCGCCGAAGATCAGCTCTTCGGCGACCCGCCCGCCAAACATCATGGCAAGCTTCGATGTCAGTTCGACCTTGGAATAACCGTACTTATCGCGTTCCGGCAGGGACATCGTCACGCCGAGCGCGCGGCCACGGGGAATAATCGTCACCTTGTGCAGCGGGTCGTGCTTCGGCACCGACAGGGCAACCAGCGCATGGCCGGCCTCGTGATAGGCGGTGAGCGCCTTTTCTTCCTCGGTCATCACCATGGAGCGCCGCTCCGCGCCCATCATTACCTTGTCCTTGGCGTCCTCGAACTCGGCCATAGTCACCAGGCGCTTGTTCTTGCGCGCGGCCAGAAGCGCCGCTTCGTTGACCAGGTTGGCGAGATCGGCGCCGGAAAAGCCGGGCGTGCCGCGGGCGATGACCTTGGCGTCCACGTCAGGCGCCAGCGGCACCTTTTTCATGTGGACCTTCAGGATCATTTCACGGCCAAGCACGTCTGGATTCGGTACCACGACCTGGCGGTCGAAGCGGCCGGGCCGCAGAAGCGCCGGATCCAGCACGTCGGGACGGTTGGTGGCGGCAATCAGGATGACGCCTTCATTGGCCTCGAAGCCGTCCATTTCGACGAGCAACTGGTTAAGCGTCTGTTCGCGCTCGTCGTTGCCGCCGCCGAGACCGGCGCCGCGGTGACGACCGACCGCATCGATTTCATCGATGAAAATGATGCAGGGCGCGTTTTTCTTTCCCTGTTCGAACATGTCGCGGACGCGGCTGGCGCCGACGCCGACGAACATTTCGACGAAGTCCGAGCCCGAAATCGTGAAAAACGGCACATTCGCTTCGCCGGCGATGGCGCGGGCCAGCAATGTCTTACCGGTGCCGGGCGGGCCGACAAGCAGCACGCCCTTCGGAATTTTTCCGCCGAGACGCTGGAATTTCTGGGGATCGCGCAGGAATTCGACGACCTCTTCCAGTTCCTGCTTGGCTTCTTCGATGCCGGCGACGTCGCCGAATGTCACGCGGCCCGACCGTTCGGTCAGCAGCCGCGCCTTGGACTTGCCGAAGCCCATCGCCTTGCCGCCGCCGCCCTGCATCTGGCGCATGAAGAAAATCCAAACGCCGATCAGCAGCAGCATCGGGAACCAGGAAATCAGGATATTGATCAGCGACGGCGATCCGTCGTCGGTCGGGGCGGCGATGATCACGACGCCGCTTTTATCCAGCTTGTCGACAAGATTCGGGTCGTTCGCGGCATAGGTCGAAATCGTGCGGCCGTCCTTGCGCACGGCCGTGATGCTGCGCCCCTTGATGGTGACTTCGCTGATCTGGCCGCCCTGGACCTCCGCGAGGAAGGTGGAATACGGAACGCCGGCCTGTCCGCCGCGGCCCGACGGCTGCTGGAACAGATTAAACAGCGCCACCAGCAGCAAACCGATGATGACCCAGAGGGCGAGATTCTTACCGAAGTTATTCAATGGTCCTGCTTCCCGAAAGGCGGCGGACATTGGCCCGACATGGGCAATGTCCTGTGTACGTCCCAACTACCGTTATGCATTAGATAATGCGCCTGAACGGTTAAGCAACCCAAAACGGTCGCGCCGAGAGCACCGACTGGCGGCGAAATTGCGCAATTTCGACGACATTTTCAACGTTTTGTTTTGCCCGGTATTCCAGGTGCGGCACTTCGACCACCTGCCCGCCGTCCCAGACGGCCGGCAGGGCATAGCGCACGGGTCCCGGAATCCCTTGAAATTCCGCGCGATTCAGGGCCGGTGCAATGGCCTGCCAACCGGCTTCGCCAAGAGCGCGAAGCTCCCGATCGCGGCCCGCCGGACCGGCATTTTTACCAAAAACGATCCGGAAACGCCCGTCCCAGACCGTCCGTTTACCGGCAATGACCGGCAACACATGGCGGATCGTCCGATATTCCCGCCGCACGACGATGACGCCCTGCCGAAGGCCGAGGACGCAATTGCCCAGGGTGCGCGGTCGAAAGACGGCCGCCCCCAGCACATGACCCATAAGGCGGTCCAGCCGTTCGCGCCGCGGCGGGTAATCCTGTCCGCCTATCGCGAGAATCAGGGTCGAAATCAGGCCACGCGCAATATCGGGATCCGCCGACCCCAGCGCCGACCGGTCGATTTCGGCGTAACCCTGCGGATGAACGGTCACAATTTCCTTCGCCAGCGCCTCGATCGCCGTCTCCCGCTTCGCGCGGAGATCACCGAATATCCGCGCCGCGCCCGCGATCGTGGCGACGGAAATCCCCTGATCCCCGAGCTCGGCTACGGTCCGGCGGAAGCGGACGCGGGCATAACGCCGGTCGGCATTGCCGGGATCGGTCACCGGCGCCAGCGCCAGTTCTGTCGCCGTCACGCCGACCCTGGCGCGGGATACCGTCAGCAACGGGCGCACCAGGCGCAAACCGTCCCGGAACGACACCAGCGGCATCGCCGCCAGACCGGCAATGCCGCTGCCCCGGTTCATCCGCAGCAGGAAGGTTTCGGCCTGATCGTTCTGCGTATGACCGACCAGCAATTCGGTGCAACCGTTGCGCCCGCACCAGTCGGCCAGCAGGCGATAGCGGGCATCCCGCGCCGCCGCCTGGATGCCGTTTGCCGGTTTTTCGCCCTGCCAGGCGAGAATTTCGTGGGCGATTTCCGCGTCGGCGCACCAGGCGGCGACCGTTTGCGCTTCCGCAGCGGATTCCCGGCGCAGGCCATGATCGACGGTGAGCGCCGTCAGCATGCCCTGACGTTCTGCCGCCCAGTCCCGGGCAAGCGCCGTCAGAACCATGCTGTCGGGGCCGCCCGAGAGGCCCACGGCAATACGCGGCTGCGCCGGAAACGGTCCGGCAGCGGCCATCAGATCAGCAAATTCATCCGGTGTAAGAGCGCCAGCCGCGGCTCCGCTCAACGGCACTTGGCCCGCTGCTGTTCGCGCTGAACGCGGGCCTTCAGCCGCGGCGCCGCTTTCGGATAGGTCGTGAGCAGCCGCGCGTAGGCGGTGCAGGCTTCCTTGCGCTTTTCCAACCGGTCAAGCGACATGCCGAGCTTGAGCAGGCTGTCGGGCGCCTTGTTGTTGTCGGGGAATGTCTGAAAGCCCTCGGCGAACGAAAACGCCGCTTCCTGATAGCTGTTGCGAACGTAGTAGGTTTCGCCGAGCCAGTAATAGGCGTTGCCGGTCAGCTTGTCCTTGGGGTTCTGCTCGATGAACGCCTTCAACGCGGTTTCCGCCTTGGCGAAATCCTGCTGTTTGAGCATCAGGGACAATGCGTAATCGTATTGCGACTGGGGCGTTCCCGCCGGCAACGCGGATGCCGGCGCGACAGAAGCCGTCGCGGCCGGTTGACGCTGTGGCGGCGGTGCTGCCTGTGCGGGACCGCGCGGACTGGCAACCGCGAGATCCTTCGGGATCGTGCCCAGCACCCGGGGTGGCGCGCCGGTATTCGCCGAGGGCCGCGCGTTCTCCGTCGGGGCCGGGGGCGCCGGCAGGAAGCGGGCCGCAGGCTCGGCGGGCGCGGAGGATGCGGCGGGCGGCGGGCGCAGCGGGAGGCCGACATTCGGCGCCGCGTTTGCCGGTGCGGGAGACGCGACGGTTCCGCCTTCGAGCACGGTCAGGCGCTGATCCATGTCGGAGACCAGCTTTTCGAGCCGCGACTGAATCTGTCCGGTCCGGAAATCGATCTGTTCGATGCGCCCGGTCAGGCGCTGCAATTCGCTTTCGAGCTGGCTGATCCGGATCGAATTACGGCCGGCGCTGCCAGGATCCGCGGCCGAGGCGCCGGGCCGTCCTGCATTTAAAGCGGTCGGGGCCGCCGACGGAGCGGGCGGCGCTTCGCCCTTGTAGACCTGGCGCTGCAGGGTCGACAGTTCGCGCTGCAACCGCTCGACCCGGTTCAGCAGTTCCTGCATCCCCGTATTCTGGGCCTGCGCCAGGACCGGCATCGACACCACGGCAACGGCAAGAACCATGGCCGGTACACGGCGGCTGAATTTCGAACTGGCCTTCATGGTTTCATAGCGGTGCGTTGCCTCTAAATGCCGGGCCTCAAAATGCCGGGCCTCGAAATTCCGGACCCCAAAATATCAAGCCCGTGGGATCCGAACCAATCCCGACGGCCAACCTCCGGCGGAAACGTGGCGAAAGTATGACTTCCCGGATAACCGCCGGGAAGTCCGCCACGATCCGTCCCGTCAGCCGGTTGCGCCGTTGACGACCGTCACAGCGCGCCGATTGCGCGACCATGCTTCATCGCTCGACGCCGGATCGACCGGGCGTTCCTTGCCGTAGCTGATAGTCTTGACCCGGTTCTGGTCTACGCCTAGGGCGATCATGTAATCGCGCACCGAATTGGCGCGGCGTTCGCCGAGCGCAAGGTTGTATTCCCGCGTGCCGCGTTCGTCTGTGTGGCCCTCGACCGTGATCGTCACGGCAGGAAAGCGCTTCAGCCAGATAACCTGGTTTTCGATGGTCGTCCGCGCTTCGGGCGACAGGTCGAACCGGTCGAAACCGAACAGCACCCGGTCTCCGACATTGACGACGAAATCCTCGGCGCTGCCGGGGCTCTGCGATGTAACCTGCTGGCTTACGACGCCGCTGGTAACTGGTCCGCCGGTGCCCGTCTGGCTCGCCGACGTGGTCGACGCGGAGCCATCGCCGGTCGCGCTGGAATTTACCTCCGGGGAGGATTCACAAGCTGCGAGCGCAAGCCCGGCAATCGCACAAATGACGTATGAGAAGCGCATCAGATTTTCCCCCAATCAATATTAGGTAAGAAGTTGAAATGTCGCAGCATTGCAGCGGCGAATGATAGTTGTGGCAGTCCGAAATCACAAGATTTATCAAAGGTATGTGGCGCGACTTCCTGCGATTTCAAATTAAAAATGCGCCCGTCTCGCGGCGCGGTGAATGACGTGGCGGACGACACGATCATTTCACCAGCGGCGACCAGGCCGGGTCCGACCCGCCGGCCGGCGTTACGATCTCGCGTTCGTTGTGGCCGGTCAGATCGATCGAGTACAGCTTGGCCGAACTGCCGCTCCGCCCGTTGCCGCGTTGTTCGCGGAAAAACATCAGAACCCGCCCGTTGGGCGCCCAGGTCGGCCCTTCGACGAGAAATCCGTTCGCCAGGAGCCGTTCGCCCGAACCGTCGGGGCGCATGATCCCGATGGAAAAAACGCCCTTGTTGATATGAGTGAAGGCGATCAGGTCGCCGCGCGGCGACCAGACCGGCGTCGCGTAGCGGCCGGTGCCGAAACTGATGCGTTTCACCCCGCCGCCGTCCGCTTCCATCACGTAGATCTGCTGCGAGCCGCCGCGGTCGGAATTGAAGACGATCCGCCGGCCGTCCGGCGCGTAGGACGGCGACGTGTCGATCGACGGATGCTGCGTCAGCCGCTGCACGCGGCGGTTCCGCAGATCCATCGAATAGATTTCCGAATTGCCGTCCTGCGCCATGCTCATGATGACCTTGTTGCCATCGGGCGAAAACCGCGGGGCAAAGGTCATACCCGGGAAATCGCCGATGATTTCCTGCTGCCCGGTGTCGATATTGTACAGATACACCCGGGGCCTGCCCGCCGTGTAGGACAGGTAGGTGATTTCCTGTGCCGTCGGCGAGAACCGGGGGGTCAGCACCAGCGCGCGGCCATCGGTCAGGAACCGGTGATTGGCGCCGTCCTGGTCCATGATCGCAAGGCGCTTGATCCGGCGGTTCGACGGGCCGGTTTCGGAAATATAAACGACGCGGGTATCGAAATAACCGCTCTCGCCGGTGATCCGCTTGTAAATCTCGTCGGCGATGATATGCGCGACCCGGCGCCAGTTATCCGGCGCCGTAAAATAGGCGAGCCCCGTCAGCTGCGCTTCGCCGAACACGTCCCACAGGCGGAATTCCACCTTGAGCCGCCCGTCGCGCTGGGCTTCCGCGCTGCCGGCAACCAGCGCCTGGGCATTGATCTGCCGCCAGTCGCCGAACCGCGGCTGGACCCGCAGGGCCGAGACCTTCTGGATAAAGGCGAGCCGGTCGATGGGCTTGAACAGGCCCGACCGTTCAAGATCGGCGGAGATGAGATTGGCCATGTCGCGACCGATCTCGGTCTCCTGCGGCGTCTTGCCGAAAAATTCGGGGATCGCGATCGGCAACGGCTGGACGGTGCCGCGCGTAATATCGACCCGCAACTGGGCCTGCGCCGGGGGCGCCTGTATCAACACGGCAAGCAGGGCGAAGACGAGGGCGGGAATCACGGCAAAGACAGTGCCCCTTACCCGGCGCGCCGTCATTTCGGTATCAAACATATTCATCATTGGCCAAGCGCTTCCTTCGGATCGAATACAAACGTGATCTCTTTCCACAGGTCATATTGGTCATAGGGCAGTTTCAGCGGCATGCATTGCGGATTGCCCAGCGCCCGCAACGAACTCTCCGCAACCGCCCTGAAAAACGGGTCGCGTCCGAGCCGGGCCGAATCCTCGACCTTCGGCTGACCGCCGAGCGTGCCGTCCGGATTCAGGCGGATGCGGATCGCGACGCTCATATTCGCGGCATCCTTGGCGCCCGCGGGGATCGACCAGCAGGGCGTGATCTGGCGGTTGACCGCCTGCGCCAGACTGGCCGCCATCATGCGCGCCTGAAGCGCGGACCGCTTCGGCGTCTCGTCCACCGGTTTCGCGGCCTTCTCCGGTTTGGCCGCCTTTGCCTTTTCCGCCTTGCGCTTGTCCTGCGCGAGGTTCTTGAGCAACGACTGGAACGCGTCCGGTTCGGGCGGCGGCGGTTTCGGTTTTGTCTTCGGCGTCGGCACCGGCGGCGACTTGGCGGCGACCTGCGGTTCCGCCTTTTTCGGGGGTTCCGCCTTTCTGGGCGGGGCCGGTTTCGGTTTCGGCTTGGGCACGGGTTCCGCTTTCGGAGCGGGCGGTTCCGGCTTCGGCTTCGGCTTGGGTGCCGGCGCCAACGGTTCCGGTTCGGGAATCTTCACCGTTTCGGGCGGAGCGGGCGCCGGTGCCGGTGCCGGCGGCGGCGGCGCCTGTTTGGCAACCCTGGGCGGATCCGGTTTTTTCGGAGCCGGCTTGGGGGCTTCCGGTTTCGGCGGCGCTTTCTTTTCCGGTTTTTTCGACAGTTCGTCTATCGACACCACTTCGACCGAGACCGGTACGATTTCGGGACGATCCGACTGCAGAAGGCTCGGCAAACCGACGATCACGAGAACCAGTATCCCGAGATGAAGCAAAGCAGAAATCGCCGCGCCGTACCGCATGATTCACTTCGCCCCTCCGGCGCCGTTGCCCTTGGGAAGCTCTGTCAGCAGCGCCACGCGGGTGAACCCCGCCAGGTTTACGGTCCCCATCACCTCCATAACCTTGCCGTATGCAATCGCCGCATCGCCGCGCACGAAGATGCGCGTGTCTTTCTTGTTCTGCGTGATCGCTTCGAGCCGCGGCACGAGCTGTTCGAGCGTGATCTTCGTTTCCTGCAGAAAAACCTCGCCCCCGGCATTCACGCTGACGACCAACGGTTCGTCCTGGCCGACCATCTGCGATGCTTCGGTCTTGGGCAGGTCGACCGGCACGCCGACCGTCATCAGCGGCGCCGAGATCATAAAGACCACCAGCAGCACCAGCATGACATCGACCATCGGCGTCACGTTGATTTCGGCCATCGGAACATGGCCGCCGCGTCCCCGCCCGCGTCCCCGCCCGTTGCCGTTTCCGTTTCCGGACATCATCGCCATCGGCTATTCCCCGTCTTCGCTCTGGCGCGACAGGATCGCGCTGAATTCGCCGGCAAAGGCTTCGAGCCGCCCGGCATAGCGGTTGATATCGGTCGACAGCTTGTTATAGGCAATGACAGCCGGGATCGCGGCGACGAGGCCGAGCGCGGTGGCGAACAACGCCTCTGCGATGCCCGGCGCGACGACGGCGAGCGATGTGTTCTTGCTGACCGCGATGGCGGAAAAACTGTTCATGATCCCCCAGACGGTGCCGAACAGGCCGACGAACGGCGCGGTCGAGCCGACCGACGCGAGGAACGTCATGTAGCGTTCGAGCTGTTCGAGTTCGCGGTTGAGGGTGATCTGCATGACGCGGTCGATGCGCTCGGACAGGCTTTGATGTCCATCGGGATCGCGCGCCGCCCGCGACGTCGAGCGCCGCCATTCGCGCATCGCCGACGAAAACACCGCCGACATCGGATCTACCGGGCGCGACCCGATACGGTCGAACAGGTCGTCGAGCGAGCCCCCCGACCAGAAGCTCTCCTCGAACTGTCCGGCCTGGCGACGCAGGCGGCGCATCCGCAGAATTTTTTCGAAGATGATCGCCCAGCACCAGAACGAGGCCAGCACCAGGCCGACCATCACGGCCTTGACGATAAAATCCGCCTGCATGAACAGGCCCCAGATCGACAAATCGGTTGAGATCGATCCCGCGAGAGCGGCGGATTGGACGGCTGTAGCTTCCATGTCTTTTCCGTTCGTTTCTTAGTGTTGTGGTTGCATTGGGGCGGCACCGCTGAGCAGCGACCGCAAAGTTTCGGGAATACGCGCGGGCCGGCCGTCAGCCTTCAGGCAGACCAGCCGCACTTTCATTTCGACAAGCGTTTCGCCGGCGCGCTGCACCAGTTGCTCGAGCCAGAAGCTCGCGCCCGACGCCTCGGTGCAGCGGGTCCGGACTTCCAGCGCATCGTCGAGCCGTGCCGGTTTCACGAATTCGGCCTCGCACCGGCGCACAGCGAACAACAGACCGTCATCGGCCAGCAGGCTGGTGTGGTCGATACCGAAGCCGCGCAGCAGTTCGGTCCGCGCCCGTTCGGCGAAACACAGGTAGTTGCTGTGATACACGACGCCGCCGGCATCGGTGTCTTCGTAATAGACGCGCACCGGGAAAACATGTTCGGACACAATATCAGTCATCCTGGCCCTCCCCGCGCGACAGCAGGTCGAGCTGGGAATCGTAGCCCTGGGGCGCCGCCATGCCGAGATGGCGATAGGCATTCAACGTCAGCATCCGGCCGCGGGGGGTGCGCTGCAGCAGCCCGCTTTGCAGCAGGAAGGGCTCTATCACGTCCTCGATCGCGTCGCGCTGTTCGGACAGGGCGGCGGCCAGCGTATCGACCCCGACCGGGCCGCCCGCGTAATTGTCGGCGATGCACAGCAGGTAGCGCCGGTCCATGGAATCGAGACCGATCTTGTCGACCTCCAGCTGGCCGAGGGCATGGTCGGCGAGTTTCACGTCGATGGCTTCGGCCCCGGCGACACCGGCAAAGTCGCGCACCCGGCGCAACAGCCGAACCGCGACGCGGGGCGTGCCGCGCGACCGCGCCGCCACTTCGCGGGCGCCGTCGGCGGTGACGGTAACGCCCAACACCCCGGCGCAGCGGCGGACGATCTTCACCAGGTCGTCGATCGCATAGAATTCGAGCCGCAGCGGAATACCGAACCGTTCGCGCAGCGGCGTGGTCAGCAGCCCCGACCGCGTCGTCGCGCCGACCAGCGTAAACGGCGGCAGTTCGATCTGGACCGACCGGGCGGACGGGCCTTCGCCGATGATCAGGTCGAGCTTCTGGTCTTCCATCGCCGGGTAGAGGATTTCCTCGACCGCCGGGTTCAGACGGTGGATTTCATCGATAAACAGGACGTCGCGCGGTTCCAGGTTGGTCAGGATCGCGGCAAGGTCGCCTGACTTCGCGATCACCGGACCGGACGTCGCCCGGAAGCCGACGCCGAGTTCGCGCGCGACGATCTGCGCCAGGGTGGTCTTGCCCAGCCCGGGCGGGCCGTGGAACAGCACATGGTCCATCGCCTCGGCGCGGGCGCGCGCGGCCTCCACGAAAATGCGGAGGTTCTGGCGCAGGGCGGGCTGGCCGACGAAATCGTCAAGCTGCTGCGGCCGTACGGTCCCTTCCGACAGGTCTTCCTCGGTGAAGACGGGCGCGACGGTTCTACCGTCATTCATGCGGTCAGCTCCTTCAGCCCGGCGCGGATCAGGTCTTCAACCGGCGTATCGCCGCCCAGCGACCGCATCGCGCCCGATACCGCGCCGAACGCATCGCCCCGGCGATAGCCGAGATTGACGAGCGCCGAGACCGCATCGTCGAGCGCGGCCCGGTCGGTATCGTTGGCCGCGACCGCTGCCACGGCGGGCGCCGCGGACGCAATGCCGCCGACCTTGTCTTTCAGTTCGGTCAGCAGACGGGTGGCAAGTTTCGGGCCGACCCCCGGCGCGCGGGTGATCATGCCCTTGTCCTGCGACAGGATCGCGTCGGTCAGTTCCTGCGGGCCGAGCACCGACTGGATGCCGAGCCCGACCCTGGCGCCGACGCCCTGCACGGTGGTCAGCAGCCTGAACCAGTCGCGTTCGGCATGGTCGAGAAAACCGTAAAGATGGATGTGGTCTTCGCGGATATGGGTCTCGATCACAAAGGATACGGCTTCGCCTGTCCCCGGCAGTTGCGACAGCGTCCGCGTCGAACAGAACACCAGATAGCCGACCCCGCCGACATCGATAATCGCCCAGTCGTCGCCGATGGAATCGAGAATGCCGGTCAGCTTGGCGATCATCCGGCAACCCTCAGTGCTTCGGCGATCGCCGGCGCACGCCGGTGATGGGCATGGCAGATCGCGACGGCCAGCGCATCCGCCGCGTCGGCGGTCTGCGGCTTCGCGCCGGGCAGCAGGATATTGATCATCGCCTGGATCTGGTTCTTGTCGGCATGGCCGTTCCCGACCAGGGATTTCTTGATCAGGTTGGCGGCGTATTCGGCGACCGGGATGCCGAGCTGCGCCGGGGCGAGCATGACCGCCCCCCGCGCCTGGCCGAGCTTCAGGGTCGATGCCGGGTTCTTGTTGACGAAGGTTTCCTCGACCGCCGCCTCGTCCGGCCGGTGGGTTTCGACGATCGCGGTGAGCGCGGTAAACAGCTGGGAAAGACGTTCCGCCAGCGGCGCCTTCGAATCCGATGTCACGGCACCGCTTGCGATATGTACCAGACGGCTGCCGTCGATTTCGATAACGCCCCAGCCGGAACGGCGGAGACCGGGATCGAGACCGAGCAGCCTGACCGCCATGGCGTCAGCCCGCCAGCTGTTCGAGAATCGCGTCGTCGATCTCGACATTGGACGACACTTTCTGCACGTCGTCATTATCCTCGAGCGCGTCGAGCAGCTTCAGCATCGTGCCGGCGCTGTCGGCATCGAGCTCTATCGTATTCTGCGGTTTCCATGTCAGTTCGGCGGATTCAGGCGTGCCGAACTTGGCCTCGAGCCCGTCGCGCACCTCGTTGAAATCGTTGGGATCGCAGATTATCTCGTGCCCGTCCTCGGAAGACTGAACGTCCTGGGCGCCGGCTTCGAACGCCGCTTCGAAGACCGCGTCGGCGGAGGCGACATCCGCCGGGTAGACCACCTGGCCGACCTGGTCGAACATGAAATTGACGCTGCCGGTTTCGCCGAGATTGCCGCCATGCTTGGTGAAAGCCGCGCGCACGTCGCTGGCGGTGCGGTTGCGGTTGTCGGTCAGCGCCTCGACGATCACGGCGACACCGTTGGGTCCGTAGCCCTCGTAGCGGATTTCCTCGTACTGCTCGGTATCCTCATTGCCCGCCCCGCGGGCAATCGCGCGTTCCAGCGTGTCCTTCGCCATATTGGCGCTTTTCGACGCGGCGATCGCCGATCGCAGGCGGGGATTCGCATCCGGGTCGGCACCCTGCTTGGCCGCGACCGTCAGTTCGCGGATCAGCTTGGTGAAAACCTTGGCGCGCTTCGCGTCCTGCGCACCTTTTCTGAACTGGATATTCTTGAATTTCGAATGGCCCGCCATGATCGCTCCGTCAGATGCCCGTAAAACGCCGCAATTTATACCATATCTGGTGAATATGCGACCCTGAACCCCCACATTTCCGCGAGATTCGGGCGATGGCATAAGAATTAGCGGCATATTGTGGCAGGAATGGGGCGGGGAAATAAAAACCGGGCAGGCCGATCCCGCGCTGCCGCCGCCCTTCACCGTTCCGGCAGTCGCCGGAAACGCCGGGAGATTATTCTGAGCCGCCCGTTTGGAAAGCAGCCGAGACGTGTCAGTTCACCCGTTCGAACAGGCTGGTATCGGTCAGCGCATCGTAGGAAATGATCTTGATCGTGCGCGGATCGCCCGGACGCACAAGGCGCGCATGGGGCTCCGGCGCCACCGTCGGCGCTTCCCCGGTATATTCCCAGGTGCCGCCGCCGACTGCGCGAAAAAGCTGGCCGGACGGAATCTCGGTTCTACGGGCGCGGCTGGATCCAAACATGTCTTTTACTCTCTGGGCTACAGGCCGCGGACAATACAGCCGGAAGCCGACCGGTGTCGAATGAAATGAATGTATCAACGCAATATTTCGGCACGATTTTCCGGCGCAACATTCTGCCGGGTCTCATTCCTGCATTGCAAGCACCGCCCGCACCGCCAGATGGTCGCTGCAATCGGCCGCGCCATGATGGCCGAAACCCGTCACGGCCGCGGCAGTATGTCCCGCGGGCGTCAGAACCAGCAGGTGATCGATGCAGCCGCTTTCGTCCGGCAGATCGAGCAGTGTCGGCAGGTTTTCATGGCCGGGCGCGGCAAAGCGGGTATTCGCGATCTGCCCCGCCGGAAACGCCCCCGGCACGGATTCCAGCCATCGAGGATCGACATAAGTGTTGAAGTCGCCGCCGGCGATACACATTCGATCGCCGGGCAGTGCAGCGACTGCCGCCGCAAATTGTTGCCGACGCAGGGTATGGGCATCCGGCAAATGGGTGAGATGCAGGTTGAGAACGGCAATTTCCCCGGCGGCGCCCGCGCCTTCACGCGGGGAGATCGGGGCGACCCGGGCAATCTGCGCGATGCGTTCGCCGTCGGCCGCGTCTTCGGGCAACGGGACCGCGACCGAGGACAGGATTTCGGCCCGCGCCAGAACCGCAAGACCGGATTGCGACATCACGGCCGCCCCGCCGAAGCGCCGGACCTTCGCCCGCGCCGGATGCCAGGCCATGTTCATCTCCAGCGCGCGGGCAAGCGTTTCCGCCGTGTTCAGCCCAATACCGGGAACCGCAAAGACTTCCTGCAACAGCACGATATCGGGGGCCAGCGCGGACAGCAGGCCAGCCATCGCCGTCAGCCGGCCGGCGTAATCGCCCTCACCCTTCCAGGTATTCAGTGTGACGATCGAGATTTCCGGCATGAACGTAACACCCCGCCCGCTGCCCGGGACGCTGCTCCCCTAGTCCGGCAATTCGCCGCGCAGCCGGCCGCCGATCCGCACGGGTTGCATATTGGTTGCCAGGCCCGTGGCGTCGTCGATATCGACCAGCACGGCGCAGAACGTCGCTTCCTGCTGGGCGGCTTCCATGCGCGCCGTCGGCATTTTGCGCACGAAGCGTTCGACCGATATTTCCTTGCGGATGCCGATCACCGAATCGTAGTCGCCGCACATGCCGAGATCGGTCATGTAGCCGGTGCCGCCGGGGAACACCTGGGCGTCGGCGGTGGGGATATGGGTATGGGTGCCGACGACGACCGACACCTTTCCGTCAACAAAATGGCCCATCGCCATTTTCTCGCTCGACGCCTCGCCGTGGAAATCGAGAATGATCGCATCCGCGTTCGCGCCAAGCCGCCAGGTGTTGAGCATCGCCGTCATGGCCGCAAACGGATCGTCGAGCGGGTCCATGAACAGCCGCGCCATCAGGTGCAGTACGACGATCCGGCGGCCGCGGGCGTCCTTGAATTCGGCAACCCCGCGCCCCGGCGTGCCCTTGGGGAAATTGTCGGGCCGCAGGATGCGCGGTTCCTTGTCGAAATGGGGAATGATGTCGCGCTGGTCCCAGACATGGTTGCCGGTCGTGATCACATCGACGCCCGCCGCGTAGAACTCGTCGCAGATCTTCGGGGTTATGCCGAACCCGCCGGCCGCGTTCTCGCCGTTCACGATGACGAAATCGAGGCCGTAGCGCTCGCGCAGTTTCGGCACGTTGCCGGTGATCGCCTTACGCCCGGTCCGGCCGACGACATCGCCGCAAATCAGAATACGCATATAAATATTTCTTCCTACGGTGCGACCGAGACGGTCCGCCGGTCGGTTACTATCATATCGAGCGCCTCGTCGCCCCCATGGCGGGGCAGGTCGGCGAATTCCTGTTCATCATAGCAGATCCCGACGGCAAGGATGCTGCCGGCGGCGCGCAACGCCCGGAGGGTCCGGTCGTAATACCCGCCACCGTAGCCGATCCGGTTGCCCCGGGCATCGAATGCCAGCAGCGGCACGCCGACGATACCGGGCACCACCTCGGGCGCGTCTTCCGTGGGCTCGCGGACCCCGAACACGCGATCGACAAGGGAATCGCCCGGCACCCATGCCCGGAACCGGAGCGGTGCTGCGTTGCCCGCCATGACCGGCAGCGCCGTCCGCGCACCGCTTGCCGCCAGCGCGGCGAACAGGTCCCCGACATCGATCTCGTCGCCCATCGGCCAGAAGAGCGACACCGTCGCGCCCGCCAGGCGGTCTTCCAGGGCGGTACAGAACCGGACCGCCAGCGCCGCCGCCGCGGACTCCGCCCGGCCGGCATGCGCCGTCGCGCGGCGGGTGGCCGCATCGCGGCGCAGGGCCGCTTTCTGATCGATGAGCGTTTCGGGCGGGGTCGTCAATGCATTGGGTCCGGAACGGGAACGGTGTAAGCGGCGGAGCCATCGCGGCCGGCGATCGGTGTGATCCTCTGTGGCCTGTACGAGACAGGTGGGCGCCGCGTGCCGAGACCAAGGTCCCTGCAGAGACAGCTCCCTAGAGAGATGTATTGGCCCCAGGGATGTAGAGATCTATCGCACCGGACAGCCCCGCCTGCATCTAACCTAGTGCATTATCGGTAAACGGGAAATCAACTTGCGCGGCAATTCGCGCGGACGGGCGGAAAAGCGGCCCTGCGGGACCGAAAATAATTATTCGGCGGCGGGAACCGGCGCGGTCAGCCCCGCGGTCGCCGCCTCGATCCGCGCCGCAGCCGCATCGACGATCTCGGCCAGGCGGTCTTCGAGCTGCTGGGCGGCGGCCGGATCCATCGCTGCATCGGACGACGCTTCGGTTTCGGCCGGCGCCTTTTTCAGCTCGGCATAGGTTTCGGCCAGCTCGTCGGCAATCAGCAGCGACACCATGACCAGCAGGCGCGAATCGCCGACCTGTCCGACCGCGGTGACCAGTTCCTTGACCCGGCGGTCGACGTATTCGCCGAGCTGGACGAGATGGCCTTCCTGCCCGTCGTCGCAGGCGATCTGGTAGTTTCTGCCGTTGATGGAAACTTCGACCTGCGCCATGTCAGTCGTCCAGTATTTCTTTGATCTGGGCAATCGCGCCGTCGAGCCGGTCAGCAACCGTGGCGTTCAGGTTTTCCAGTTCCGCATTGCGTGCCTGTGCTGCATTCAGCGCGGCCAGATCGTCGGCCGACGGTCCCGAATTCTGCGCGCCGAGAGACGACGACGCGCTGCGCGCGGCTTCTTCAAGCCCCGACACCGCCCGCTGCAATCTCTGCTGCGCTTCATCCAGTTTCGACATGAAATCGCCTAACCCGCCGTTTTCCTGAAGTTTTTGCACCATACGATGCAGGTCAAACCCGCGTCAACCGGGCGGGACCGCGATTTCCGCGCGCCGAATCGACGCCGGCGAAGACCTTCGTAACCCCCGGAATTCCGCCCGCTACGGCCAATCCACCGATTGAAATCCGGAACTCTATGGAGTATTCAGTGGCTTCAGTTTCAAGAGGAATCAGAACATGCGCGTCAGTCAGAAAGTCAAAAAAATTCTCGCCGGCTACGAAAGCGACAATCCCGGCACGAAAGGAAACCTGGCGCGGATACTGATGCATGGAAAACTCGGCGGCACCGGCAAGCTTGTGATCCTGCCGGTCGATCAGGGATTCGAGCACGGACCGGCCCGCAGTTTCGCCCCGAACCCGGCGGGCTACGATCCGCATTATCATTTCCAGCTTGCGGTCGATGCCGGCCTGTCGGCCTATGCCGCCCCGCTCGGTATGATCGAAGCCGGCGCCGACAGTTTCGCCGGCGCGATCCCGACGATCCTCAAATGCAACTCCGCCAATTCGCTGGCGACGGAAAAGGACCAGGCGGTTACCGGCTCGGTCAACGACGCGCTGCGCCTCGGCTGCGCCGCAATCGGCTTTACGATCTATCCCGGCTCCGAATACCAGTTCGAACTGATGGAAGAAATCCGCGAACTGGCGGAAGAAGCCAAATCGGTCGGGCTGGCGGTCGTCCTGTGGTCCTATCCGCGCGGCGGCATGGTCACCAAGGAAGGCGAGACCGCGATGGATATCTGTGCCTATGCCGCCCATATGGCGGCCCTTATGGGCGCCCACATTATCAAGGTGAAACCGCCGACGGACGCCATGATGCTCGAACCGGCGAAGAAGGTTTACAAGGACCGGAAAATTCCCGTCAAAACGCTGGAGCAGCGCATCGAGCATGTCGTGCAGTCCTGCTTCAACGGACGGCGCATCGTCGTGTTTTCCGGCGGCGAGGCGAAAGACCTGAAAGGCATCTACGCGGAGGCCCGGGCCATCCGCGACGGCGGCGGCAACGGGTCGATCATCGGCCGCAACACGTTCCAGCGCCCGAAGGAAGAAGCGCTGGCGATGCTGAGCGAAATCGTCTCGATCTACCAGGGCAAGTCCTGAACGGAAGCCGGACTTCGGCCCTGATCTGAAATTGAGGAAAACTCCATTCGCTCCGAACATTGTCAGCTGTACCTGATCACCCCGCCCGCCCTCGGCACGGGCGGCGCCGAAGGCTTCGCCGACATCCTGGCCGCCGCGCTTGACGGCGGCGACGTCGCCTGCGTCCAGTTGCGGCTTAAAGACGTATCGGACGACGACATCCGCCGCGCCTGCGACGTTCTGCGCCCCGTCGTGCAGGACCGCGACGTCGCCTTTATCCTGAACGACCGCGCCGATATCGCCGCGGAGACAGGCTGCGACGGCGTTCATGTCGGCCAGGAAGATACCCCCTATGACGAAGCCCGTCGCCTGGTCGGCGACGACGCCATTGTCGGCGTCACCTGCAAGGCGGATCGCGACCTCGCCTTCGAAGCGGGCGAAGCGGGCGCGGATTACGTCGCCTTCGGCGCGTTTTTTCCGTCGACCACCAAGCAGATCACAACGCCCGCCGATACCGACATCCTGACCTGGTGGCAGGAACTGATGGTCGTCCCCTGCGTCGCCATCGGCGGCATCACGGTCGAAAACTGCGAAACGATCATCGAAGCCGGCGCCGATTTCCTCGCCGTCGGCGGCGGCGTGTGGAACCACGCCGACGGCCCCGCCGCCGCAGTCGCGGCCTTCAACGCAAAGATGGCGGGCTAGGTTTACCTGACGGTCGGCCCGGCCACCGGGGCCCACAGCACGTCTTCTATCCTGTCCGCACCCGCGGCGAGCATCACCAATCGGTCGAAGCCCAGCGCGATCCCGGCGCAATCGGGAATGCCGCTGTCCAGCGCGGCGAGAAAATCCTCGTCCACCGGATAGGCGTCCCGGCCCTGCGCGACGCGCTGCCCGGTCATCGCCGCGAACCGCCGGCGCTGTTCCGCTGCATCGGTCAGTTCGCCATACCCGTTGGCCAGTTCCAGCCCGCAGACGAAAATCTCGAACCGGTCGGCCACGCGCGCATCTTCCGGCGACAGCCGCGCCAGCGCCGCCATCGACGCCGGGTAGGAATGCAGCACCGTCGCCTGCCCCACCCCCAGATGCGGCTCTATGCGGTCGAGATAGATGCGGAAGAAAATATCTTCCCAGGTGTCGCCGTCGGCCGTGCGCACGCCGATGCCGTCGGCGGCGAGACGCAGGTATTCAGTATCGGGCCGCAGCGGATCGGAGGCGGTTTCCAGCAGGTCGATCCCGGCAAATTTGTCGAAGGCCTGCTGTACCGACAGATATTCCCAGGGCCGGCCGAGATCGCAGGTCTGGCCGTTATAGCCGGCGACGGGGCCGCACACGGTGCGTACCAGTTCGGCGGCCTCGTCCGCGATATCGCGCCACCCGGCGCCGGTCCGGTACCATTCGAGCATCGTGAATTCGGGATGATGGCGGGCCGAGCGTTCGCCGTTGCGGAACACCCGGGCGAGCTGGAATATCCGCTGCATGCCGGCGGCGAGCAGTTTCTTCATCGCAAATTCGGGCGACGTGTGCAGGTAGACCGGTCGCCCCTCCCCCGCGCTGTCCTGAACGGTATCGTGGAGCGACGTTTCGAACGCGGTCAGGTGCGGCTCCATCCCGGGCGATACCTGCAGCGCCGGCGTCTCGACCTCGACATAGCCGCGCCGGTCGAAGAATTCGCGCGTGGTTTTGACCGCGCCGGCGCGGCATACCAGCGCATCGGCCCGCGCTTCGAAGGCATCGGGGTGCCACCAGTTTTCGGGAAGAGTATGTTCGGGGATAATGTTATTCGACATGGCGGCGATAATGCCCCATCAACGGGGGGAGCGTCACCTTATCTCGTATTCAGGACCCGTAACCGGCATGACCAACGCCCCCCGGCCCACCACCCTGCGCACGGGAACGCAGCTTGCGGCGGCGGGACTCGCCGCCCCGTCGGATATCGCGGCGATCGATGCCGTGGCCGCAAGGTACAGCGTTGCCATTCCGGCGGGACTCGCCGCCCTGATCGACCCGACAGACGCTGACGATCCGATCTCGCGCCAGTTCGTGCCCGACCCGGCAGAACTGCAAATCGCCGACGGCGAGCTCGAAGATCCCATCGGCGACGCCGCGCATTCGCCGGTGCGCGGGCTGGTTCACCGCTATCCCGACCGGGTGCTGCTGATGCCGACCATGTCGTGCCCGGTCTATTGCCGCTACTGTTTCCGCCGGGACCGCGTCGGCCGCGCGGCGGACGCGCCGTCGGCGGACGACCTGGAGACCGCATTCCGCTATATCGAAGCCCGCCCGGCGATCCGGGAAGTCATCCTGACCGGCGGCGATCCGCTGTCGCTGTCGGATGCCCGCCTTGCCCGGATAGTCGCCCGCCTGAACGGCATCGCCCATCTCGACGGCATCCGCATCCATTCCCGCGTCCCCGTGGCGATGCCCGGGCGCATCACCGATACCCTGGTCGCGGCGCTGCAATCGGACCTGCCGGTGTGGATGGTGCTGCATTGCAACCACGCCGGCGAACTGACCGACGACGTCGCCGCCGCCTGCGATCGCCTGATCCGGGGCGGCATTCCGCTTTTGTCCCAGTCGGTGCTGCTCAAAGGCGTCAACGACAACGTCGAGACATTGACCGGCCTGATGCGCCGCCTGGTCCGCCTGCGGGTGAAGCCCTATTACCTGCACCATCCGGACCGCGCCCGGGGCACCGAACGGTTCCGCCTGACGCTGGAAGAAGGCCGCGCCCTGGTCGCGGCGCTGCGCGGCAATATTTCCGGTCTGTGCCAGCCCACCTATGTGGTCGATATTCCGGGCGGGCACGGAAAAGCCGTCGCCCAGGGCGAGGCGGTGCGCCGGAACGCAGACGCGTGGTCGCTGCGCGACTTTCAGGGAAAAACCCACGATTACCGCGAGAACTGACACGCCGCCGCGGCCGTCCGGGGCGGTGCCGAATTCGTTGCGTCTTCGGGGGCAAGCTGATAGTTTCCGCGCCCTTACCCGGAAAACCAAATCAGCGGAACTGCAGGATGAAAATCCAGGCCAATACCATTCGACCCGGCAATGTGATCGAGTACGGCGACAAGCAATGGACGGTTCTTAAAACCGAGATATTGCTGCCCGGCAAGGGCAACGCCTTCATCCAGGTCGAAATGCGCGACGTAAAGTCCGGCAACAAGACGAACGAACGCTTCCGCACGGCGGAAACCGTCGAAAAGCTGATGGTCGAGGAAAAGGACGCGACGTACCTCTACGCCGAAGAAGACCGGATCACGTTCATGGACAGCGAATCCTACGAGCAGTTCTCGTTCGACAAGGAAGCGATCGGCGATTCCGCCGCGTTCCTGCAGGACGGCATGATCGTGACCGCCGAAATGATCGACGGCGAGGTCACCGGGGTCCGGCTGCCCCAGCATGTGGCGGTCGAGGTGATCGAGGCCGATCCCGTCGTCAAGGGACAGACGGCATCTTCGTCCTACAAGCCCGCCGTTGTCGAAAACGGCGTCCGGGTGATGGTACCGCCGCATATCGAAGCCGGCACGCGGATCGTCGTGAACACCGAAGACACGTCCTATGTCGAGCGCGCCAAGGATTAAAGTCCCTATCGCCCCGGCATTGCCGGTTTTACAGGAAAGCTGAACCAGCGATGTCGCTGCCCACCGCCCTTATAAACGTAATGAACAATGCCGCCCGCAAGGCGTCGCGCCTGCTGATGCGCGACTTCGGCGAGGTCGAACAGCTGCAGGTATCGCGAAAGGGACCGGGCGATTT
This sequence comes from uncultured Rhodospirillaceae bacterium, assembly GCA_963974055.1. Classification (GTDB taxonomy): domain Bacteria; phylum Pseudomonadota; class Alphaproteobacteria; order MPNO01; family UBA830; genus CAXBCP01. Next base: position 95,151 of record CAXBCP010000007.1, on the reverse strand, counting down.
CGTTTCCGAAGCGGACCGGCGGACCGAAAACATCCTGCACGAAGAGCTCCACAAGGCGCGCCCCGGATTCGGCTTCCTGATGGAAGAAGGCGGCGCGATCGAGGGCGAGAACGCCAACGAACGCTGGATAATCGATCCGATCGACGGCACGACGAATTTCCTGCACGGCATTCCGCATTTCGCGATTTCGATCGCCGTCGAACGCGACAAGGAACTGGTCGCCGGCATCGTATACGAGCCCGTCCGGGACGAGATTTTCTGGGCCGAACGCAACGAAGGCGCTTTTCTCAACCGGCGTCGTCTCCGCGTATCGGAACGCAGCGACATGGCGGATGCGCTTATCGCAACCGGCATTCCGTTCGGCAAGCGGCCGGGCAAGAAGGCCTTCTCGGCTATGCTGACCGCGGCAATGGACAAGACGGCGGGCGTTCGCCGCCAGGGCTCCGCCGCGCTCGACCTCGCCTATGTCGCCGCCGGACGCTATGAAGGATTCTGGGAGGTCGGCCTGTCGCCGTGGGATATCGCGGGCGGCATCGTCATCGTGCGCGAAGCGGGCGGGCTGGTCAGCCAGATCGACGGACGCGACAACATGCTCTACGGCGACTCGATCCTCGCCTCGAACCAGCGGCTATACGATCCGCTGCGCAAACTGCTGACGGGCGCTGTACGCAACGAAGGTCTCAAGCTTACCGATTGACCCGTTATTTCAATGGGTTGCTTGCTTAATGACACAGCAAAGCAGTTGTCGGCGCGGAGCGCGTCGGTTATGTTGCGCTTGCCGGTACCGGTTTCGTTCCGGTTTGAAACTGCGTTCATAATTCGGGTTGGACATGATGGCTCCCAGATTTGCAAGGCCGGTGCTGACCGCGGCGACGCACCGCATCGCCGCCCCAGCGCTTCTTTTCCTTGCCGCAGCGCTGATCGCGCCGCTATCGGCGGACGCGCAATACAATAACGGGTCGGTCACGGTGGACATGAGCGTTCTCGACCAGTTGGGCAGGCCGGCCACCGTGCCGCAACTGCTGCAGCCCGGCGTGCGCGCATTGATGATGCCGAATGCTCAGCGCCCCGCCACCCGGGGATTTGCACCGGCACCCCTGGCGCAACCGCGCGGCAACGCCGCTCCGGCGCCGGGCCAGGTGATGCTGAAACCGCCATCTCAGATGAAACGCGCCGCGCCGGCGCCGCGCAGAGCGGCCACGGCAAGTCCACGCGTTCTGGCGCAGAAACCCGCCGTCGAGCGCCCGCGTCCGCCGGCGCCGCCGAAAATTGCGCCGCCGCCCACCGCCATGGCGCCGAAGGCCCCGGCCGCGCCGCCCCCGCCGCCCATGGCCGCTGCGACGCCGCCGCCGCCCGCACCGCCCCCGGCCCTTGCACCGCCGCCGCCCCCGGCGACGAGCCCGCCGCCACCGCCCCCCGCCGGGAAATCCGATGCGCAGCCGGCGGAATCGGCGCCGAAACAAACCGCCTCGCTGCCGCCATCGCCCGGTCCGAACGGCAAACTTGCCGCCGGCCAGCAATTCCGGCTGACCTTCGGCGCGGGCGCCGCCACGGTGGAGAATGCCGCGACCGCCCAGCTCGACAACATCGCCAATTCGCTCAAAGCGGACGAATCCCTGCGGTTGCAGCTTCTCGCCTATTCCGGCGGCGGCACGCAGACCCCGAGCCAGGCGCGCCGCCTGTCGCTGTCGCGCGCGCTGGCAGTCAGGTCCCACCTGATCAAGCAGGGCGTTCGCAGCACGCGGATCGATGTCCGTGCGCTCGGCAACAAGTCGGAAGGCGGCCCGCCCGACCGTGTCGACGTCATCGTCACTGCCAGATGATGCCATACGGCCCACCGCAAACCGTGCTGAATCTCTGACGGGACCGGCAAAAGCATGACCCACCCGCGGCGCTACCTGATCAGAATGGCAATTTTTCTTGCCGCGGTCGTCGTTGTCGGTGGGGTTCTTTTTGCCGGGATTCGCGACGCGTTCATGTCCAACCCGGCACTGAACGGCCTTATCGTCGGCGTTCTGGTTCTCGGGATCGGGTATATCTTCCGTACCGTATTCATCCTGACCGGCGATGTCGCCTGGCTCGAAAGCTTTCGCGCGAACCGCCCCGGGCTGTCGGTTGTGCCGCAGCCGCGGATGCTGGCGCCGATGGCCGCGATGATCGGCGAACGCTCCGACCGGTTCAGCCTGTCGGCGCTGTCGATGCGGTCGCTGCTGGACGGTATCGGCGCGCGGCTCGACGAATCGCGCGATATTTCGCGCTATCTGATCGGCCTGCTGATTTTTCTCGGACTGCTCGGCACCTTCTGGGGCCTGCTGCAAACGATCGATTCCGTCAGCGGCGTCATCGCCAGCCTGAACGTCGGCTCCGGCGAGATGGGAGCGGTGTTCGACGACCTGAAATCCGGCCTCCAGGCCCCGCTATCGGGGATGGGAACGGCATTTTCGTCGTCGCTGTTCGGCCTTGCCGGGTCACTGGTCCTCGGCTTCCTGGAACTGCAGGCGGGCCAGGCGCAGAACCGTTTTTTCAACGATCTCGAAGACTGGCTGTCCGGCCAGACTCGGCTCAGCTCCGGCGCGCTTCAGGCCGACGGCGACCAGTCGGTTCCGGCCTATGTCCAGGCGCTGCTCGAACAGACCGCCGACGGGCTGGAAAACCTCCAGCGGACGCTCCAGCGCGGCGAGGAATCGCGGATCGGGGCGAATACCGGCATCAACGCGCTGGCAGACCGGCTCGGCACGCTGACGGACCAGATGAAGGCGGAACAGAACCTGATGCTGAAACTGGCCGAAAGCCAGATGGACCTGAAGCCGATCCTGTCGCGGCTCGAGGAAAGCCTGAACCGCCAGGCGCTCGGCAGTGCGACCGGCGGCGACGAAGTTCCGGCCCATATTCGCAATATCGACGTTCATCTCGCAAGGCTGCTTGAAGAAACGGCGACCGGCCGCGCCGAAATGGTGCAGGAACTGCGCAGCGAAATCCGGGTGCTGTCGCGCACGCTGGCCGCGATCGCCGAAAAAGCGGGCCGTTAGGCCGGCGACGGGAGCCCGGGGAAAATGCCAGGCTCAATCAGACGCCCGCGGCCGGCGCTGGATATCTGGCCCGGCTTTGTCGATGCCCTGTCGGCGCTGCTGATCATCATCATTTTTCTGCTCATGGTGTTTACCCTGGCGCAGTTTTTCCTGAGCGAAATGCTGTCGGGGCGAAACCAGGCCCTGGAACGGCTGAACCGCCAGGTGGCGGAACTGGGCGAAATGCTGTCGCTGGAACGGGCGTCCAATGCGCAGCTTCGCGATCAGGTGTCACAGCTGTCGGGCGATCTGCAATCGGCCAACGCGACCCGCGAAAGGCTGTCGAGCCAGCTCGCGGAACTGCTGCCGCGGGCCGATGCGCTCGAATCGATGCTCGCGGACCGTACCGCGGAACGCGACGCCGTTCAGGGTCGTCTCGACGATGCCTTGGCGGCGGCGGGCAGGACTGCCGCCGAACTGGAAGAAGCCCGGAAGACGGTCACCGCCGACCGGGCGAAAATCGAAGCGCAGCTCGGCGAAATCGCCCGGTTGAACCGTGACGTGGAAGCATTGCGGAAATTGCGCGCCGACCTCGAAAAGAAGATCGGCGATCTCGCAGCGACCGTGAAAGCGCGCGACGAATCGCTGACCGCCATCCGCGACCGCTCGAAGGAGCTCGAATCAAGGCTGTCGACCGAGCAGGAACGCACGGCGCTCGCCCAGAAGGAAATCGAGAAAAAAGATCTCAGCCTGCGCGAACTCGGCGAACAGGCCCGCCGCATCGGCGAAGACCTGACCAAGGAACAGCGAGAGAGCGCCGCCGCCCGCAAACAGGTCGAGGCACTGAACCGGCAGCTGCTGGCGCTCCGCCGCCAGCTTGCGCGCCTCAACGCGGCGCTCGGCGCCTCGGAAGCGAAGGCCGCAGCGCAGAATGTCCAGATTACCAGTCTCGGCAAAAGGCTGAACCAGGCGCTGGCGAGCAAGGTCGCCGAACTGGCGCGCTACCGGTCGGAATTTTTCGGCCGCCTGCGCGAAGCGCTCGGCAACCGTCAGGGCATACGCATCGTCGGAGATCGCTTCGTGTTTCAGTCCGAGGTCCTGTTTCCATCGGCGTCGTCGGACCTGAACCCCGGCGGCAAGCTTCAGATCGAACAGCTCGCCAGAACGCTGATCGAGATATCGCAGCGCATTCCCGAGGACCTGAACTGGGTGCTGCGGGTCGACGGACATACTGACCGCGTGCCGATCCAGAACGCGAAATTCCCGTCGAACTGGGAATTGTCGTCGGCACGCGCGATCTCGGTGGTCAAGGAACTGATCGGGTACGGCCTTCCCGCCAACCGGCTCGTCGCCGCCGGATTCGGCGAGTTTCAGCCCCTGGATACGCGAAACGACGAGGTCGCGTTCCGCCGGAACCGGCGGATCGAATTCAAACTGACGCAGCGTTAGCGGGTTTATTTCCCCCGGCGCGGCAAATCTGCGTGTTTTTGTTGCAATGCGGCTGCCGTTTCCCTATAAACCGCTCTCTTTCGCAGGAGAAATGCGTTGAAAAAAGACATTCATCCCGAGTACCACGACATTACCGTCGTGATGACCGATGGAACGACCTATACGACCCGTTCGACCTGGGGTGCCCCGGGCGACACGATGAAGCTCGATATCGATTCCAAGTCCCATCCGGCATGGACGGGGGGCTCTCAGCGCCTTGTCGATACAGGCGGACAGGTTGCGAAGTTCAACAAGCGCTTTGCGGGTATCAAGCTCGGCGGCTGATTTTCAGCCCCAGGTTACAGACAAGGACGCCAGTGGCGTCCTTTTTTGTATCCGGGTTTTGCCTCCGGGCGTATTTTCCCGGTTCAGTCGGGGTGCGTTTCCGTCATTTCCCGCAACCGGAGAATCTGGTCGTACAGGCGCCGGCTGCGGTCGATATACCCCCGGACCTCCAGCGGCAACGCCGCACCGCCGGGAACGGCCGCCTGTTCCGGATCGGCCGCCACCAGCAGTCCTTCCGCACGGTTGCGCGCTTCCTCGCCCGTGATCTCGCCGGCCACCGCCGCCTTTTGCAGCAACAACCAGGCCATCGCCTCCGTCAGACGACGCGTCATGGAGGAAATTTCACGGACGATCTGCACGCGGCTTTCACCGCCCTTGTCGCCGTCGGGCGCAGCCTGGACTTCGGTGAGATAGTCCCGCAGCTCGGTCATAAGCGACAGGGTGTCCTGATAGGACTCTTCGATAAAAGCCGATAACGGGCCGGACATTGTGAATTTCCAAAAGCGACGACAGGGCGAACCATAGGGTTATGCCCTGAAAAAAGCGTAAAGTAAAAAAAGAGCCGCCCGAATGGGCGGCTCAAGTCTAACAGGGAGGCGTCAAAAGGATGGGATGAGGATCCTTTATCGACAGATCAGTTTCCCGAACTGTCAGTCTGTAAAATACGGCCGAAAGTGTTAACAAACGTTTAAAATACCGGACAAATTGGCGACCAATTTAAAATAAATTGCGTTCGGCTGCGGACCGCAAGATCTATATTTCTCATTATATATCAATATATTACGAAATATTCGCGACTGTTTCCCGGAAAGTTTTCCTGCAGATCCAAAAATTAATTTCAACTTTTGGGTTAATCCGCAGCTGTACCGCCGCCGGTTGCCGGACGTTCCAGCGTTGCTTCCGCGTTATTTTTTGAACAGGGAATCCACACCGGCCCGATGCGCCTCTTTCTTGGCGATTTCGGCCCGGACGCGTTCGATCTCCTCGTGCATCTCGGCAATATATTCGTGCAGTTCCTCGATCGATATCGGATCGAGATCCCGCTTCGGTTTCGGCATGTTCTGCGGAAGATCGTCGTTTTCCTGCACCCGGAATCTCCTTTGACTGGGCTTGCCAGTGTGCCGCCGAGCGGATAGACCTGCAACCGTCCTTTCCGTCACAATTGAACCTGGAAGCTCCGGATGCCGAATACCTTCGACATACCCGAAACCATGACAGCGATAGAGATTGCCGAATTCGGCGGTCCCGAAGTCCTGAAGCCTGCAACCCGCCCCGTTCCGGCCGCGGGCGACGGCGAAATACTGGTCAAAACCGCAGCCGTCGGTGTGAACTTTCCCGACACCATGCAGCGCCAGGGCGGATATCCGCCGCCGCCCGGCACGACCGACATCCCGGGCCTCGAACTGGCCGGCACGGTTGTCGCAGTCGGCGCCGGCGTCACCGGGTTTGCCGTCGGCGACGAGGTCTGCGCGCTGGTCTCCGGCGGCGCCTATGCCGAATACTGCGTCGTGCCCGCCCCACAGGCACTGCCGCTGCCAAAGGGCTACGACATGCTGAACGCGGCCGCGATCCCGGAAAACTTTTTCACGGTATGGACCAACCTGTTCGACGGCGCCCAGCTGGTGGCCGGCGATACGATCCTTATCCATGGCGGATCGGGCGGGATCGGAACGGCAGCCATCCAGGTGGCCAGGGCTTTCGGTGCGACGGTGTTCACGACCGCGCGGACGGCCGAAAAATGCAAGGTCTGCGAAGACCTCGGCGCCAAGCGCGCCATCAACTACATCGAAGAAGATTTCGTGGAAGTCGTGAAACAGGAAACCGGCGGCGTTGGCTGCACGGTGGTCATCGACATGGTCGGCGGCGATTATTTCAAACGGAACCTCGACGTTCTGGCGCCGGACGGCCGGATGGTGCAGGTCGCGGTGCAAAAAGGCGCCAAGGTCGAACTGTTCATCCCGACCATCATGGCCAAGCGAATCCGCTATACCGGGTCCACCCTGCGGCCCCGGACGGTCGAACAAAAAGGGGCAATTACGAAGGCGGTTGGCGAGAATCTCTGGCCGTTATTCGAAAAAGGGGATATCAAGCCCCTGATATACAAAACCTTCCCGCTGGAAGAAGCCGCTCAGGCCCATGCTTTGATGGCATCGAGCAACCATATCGGGAAGATCATGTTGACGGTCGACAATGCTTAGCTATATGAGCGTTGCGCGACGGTCGCGTTTTTGACAGACGAAGAAGCAAGAGAGCACAACGTCATGAGCCGTGAAGCAAACGAAAGCCCCAAGCCGCTGATGCCCAAGGCCACCGCCGTGTGGCTGATCGAGAACACCGCGTTGACGTTCCGCCAGATCGGCGCGTTCTGCGGTCTGCACGACCTTGAAGTCCAGAGCATCGCGGACGACGAAGTGGCCGTCGGCATGGTCGGATACGATCCGATCACCAACGGACAGCTGACCCAGGCGGAAATCGACCGCTGCGAAGCGGATTCGGCCGAGCGGCTGAAGCTCGCAAAGACGGACGTTCCGCGGCCTGCATCGCGCACCAAGGGTCCGCGCTACACGCCCGTCGCCCGGCGCGGCGACAAGCCGGACGCAATCGCCTGGCTGGTGAAACATTTCCCGAACCTGAAAGACGCACAGATTTCGCGTCTGATCGGAACGACGAAACCGACGATCACGGCGATCCGCGACCGGTCGCACTGGAACATGGCGACCATCAGCGCCCGTGACCCGGTCGGTCTCGGATTGTGCAACCGCCAGGATCTCGACAAGGAAGTCAAACGCGCCGGCTACACGTCGACAGCGGAAGCGCCGCCGGTCGAGGAAGCCTCCAAGGCATCGACCCCGGCAATGCCGGCGTTCAAGCTCTAGCGGGATATCCCGGCAGCATTGCCGCGACGGTCCGACACCGCAAAAACAAAGCCCGCCGCCGGTTCATTCCGGGGCGGGCTTTTTTCTGCGATCTCAGGCTGCCTCAGGCATGATCGAGGCGTTCCATCTCGTCCTTTACAAACAACTTTCGTTTTTTGATCTCGGTAACCGCAGCGGCATCCGGCTGAAGTTTTCGCTTTTCTGTGTCCAGTTTCGTTTCAAGCTCCGCATGCTTGGCCTTCAGACTCTCGATACGTTCGCCTTCGCTCATATCGGCTACCCTTCCGTATTTGATGGACGATGAGAACCCCGGAATTCTAGACCGCGCCGCGGCGCGTTGTAAATCGACCAATGGAATCGCAACAATTCTTTACATGCTATTGCATGCAGTCGCGATGCTCTCCGCGCTCTGTTCGCGAAAGGCCACGCCCAGCATCACCGCGAGGTTGCCCCTGTCCTGTGCGGAAACATCCCCGCCGAACGACCGGAAATACCCGGCCAGACTGGATACCGCATCCGCAAGCCGCATTTCCGCCGCCTTTGCATCGTCCACCGCAGGATCAATCGCGGCGGCGAGCATGAGCTGCTCGGTGTGTTCGCAGTCGATCTCGGTTTTCTGAATACGCTGGCGCATCGATTCAGCGAGGTCCGGCGGCGCAGAACCGATCCCGCCCTTCATCCGGGTCCGCACGGCCCGCAGCGGGCGGACGACGTCGTGATGCCATGCCTGAACGGCGGCGGTAACCGTTTCCATGTCGGCGGCAGTCAGGGCACCGCGGCCGGACGCGCCCAGCCACATGCAGAACAGGAGGATATTCACATCGAGTTCGTGCGCGCCCTGCAATTCCAGGCAGGCCGCACCGACGCCGTCGGACATGTAAACATCCAGTGAAAAGTCCCAGAAGGGATGATCGGGAAATTCTGCCACGTTGCTTCCTTTGATTTCAGATTCTGCCGGGACCGGTTCAGCCGCCCAGATAAATGCCGAGCCCCCGTGCCGTATGCACGAGGGTCCCGTCGGGGTCGACACCGTGACCGGTTTCGATGGCATCCTGCAGCGGGATATCCGTACAGGCCCGGTTCGACCATACCACCAGCCGGTCGAACGTGCCGGCAGCCGCCAGGTCGACCGCCCTGACGCCAAAGGCAGAGGCGAACAGCCTGTCCCGCGGCGACGGCGCGCCCCCGCGCTGGACGTGCCCCAGAACGGTGACGCGGGTCTCGGCGCCGGTCGTGTCCTCGATCAGGTCGCCGACCCTCTGGCCGACGCCGCCCAGGCGCACCCCTCCCTCTGCCCGTTTCCGGCCGACCGTAGTCCCGCCCGGCAGCCGCGCGGCTTCGGCCACCATTACAAGAGCGAATGTCCGCCCGTCTTCGTGGACGTCGCGGATTTTTCCGGCAAGCCCCTCTGCCGACCAGTCGATCTCGGGAATCAGGATGGCATCGGCACCGCCCGATATGCCTGCCGAGAGGGCGATATGGCCGGCATTGCGCCCCATCACTTCGAGCACCATGACGCGGTCATGACTGGCCGCTGTCGGCTGGAGCCGGTCCAGCGCTTCGGTCGCGACATCGACGGCAGTGACATAACCGATTGAATTCTCCGTCCCGCCGAGGTCGTTGTCGATGGTTTTCGGGATTCCGATAAGATTCAATCCGCCCTTTTGCGCAATCCGGCGCAGGATATCCATGCTGCCGTCGCCGCCAATTCCGATCAACGCGTCGAGACCGAGCAGATGATAACCTTCGATGATCTCGTCCGAACGGTCTTTCAGCGTCCCGTCCGGCATGGGGAAGGCGAGCGGGTCGCCCCGGTTCATCGATCCCAGCACGGTACCGCCCTGACGCAGAATATTGCCGTCGAATTTCTCGATCGTCAGTTCTTCCGCCTGAACCGGGCGGTTCATCAGACCGTGAGTGCCGTGCCGAATGCCAAAGACCTGCCAGCCATATCCCTCTATCGCCCGCAGCGTGACGGCGCGGATCGCCGCATTCAGCCCGGCGCAATCGCCGCCGCTGGTCAGAACCCCGATTTTCTTTGTTTCAGGCACCGTTAACCATAAATAATTGCAGCAAATCGACGCTCAAAATTAACAGTGTGGCGCCGTTTCTGCTATCCTCGCGGCGAAATTAAGCCGTAGTAAACGAAAATGAGACGGAATTCATGAGCGAAGAGGAAGCCCTTCGCCAGAAGCTGGTCGAACTGGAGCTTGAGCATCGCGATCTGGATGACGTGATCGCGCGCCTTACCGAAAGGGCGCCCTATGACCAGTTACAGCTTCAGCGGCTGAAAAAGCGCAAACTGATTCTCAAGGATCAGATTTCCCATATCGAAGCGGAATTACTGCCCGATATCATCGCCTAGGGAATATCGCGGCCACGGTGTGCCGGCGTCAGGCGGGTTCTTTCCGGATTCCGGTCTTGTGCGCATACATCGCCTTGTCGGCCGCTTCGAGCGCAGCCCCGGCGTCGCTGCCGCCCCGGATGGTATGCACCCCGAAAGCGACCTCCAGATCGATCAGGCCGCCATCCCATTCAAGCGGATCCCCGGCTATGGTTTTCGCCAGAAATTCGGCCTTGCCGCGGGCGGCGTCTTCGTCCGCGTGGGACAGCATCACCCCGAACTCGTCGCCGCCGAGGCGCCCGACAATGTCCGATTCACGCACATTGGCGGCCAGTATTTTCGCAACCTTCAGAATCGCCGCATCGCCGGCGGCATGCCCCTTGGTATCGTTGAGCTGCTTAAGCCCGTTAAGATCGAGGTATATGACACTCGACGGCGTGCCGTAACGTTCGGCATAGGACAGGTTGCGGGAAAGTTCGCGGACAAATGCGCGCCGGTTCGCCACCGGTGCCAGGGAATCCTGGTCCGCGAGTTCCTCGAGATACTCGATCCGCGACATGCTCTGTTCGAGCTCCTGGCGCAGCGTATCGACCTCCGCCATCAACTGGGAAATGGCTTCCTGGACCTTCGGCGTCAGCTCGTTCTGCGGAATGCCCAGGACCGACGCGGCATCCGCTGCCCGGGGCGCCGGCGCGCTTCCCGCGGTGGTGCTGGCTTTCTGATAGGAGCCGACACCTGCGGCGGCGGCCGGACGGCGTGTATTGTCAATGCGCATGAAATCGGTATCCGGTTCTGCGGTACAGGGTTTGTAATACCACTCCAAAAGTTAACGTTTGGTTTAGACCGGCGGTTTCCCGCGCTTTGCGTGGGCCGATCACCCGCCTATAATGCGGCCGTCAACGCATCGTGTTTCGAACAGGCCGCCCTCCCGGCATTCCGGGTTGGCGGCGCGATATTTAAGGGGAAAAGTCATGGCTGCCGGCAGAACAACGGCGACCGCCAAACGCCGCAAACCGGCGCGGAAAGCCCCGCTGGTGGGCGTAATCATGGGAAGCCGGTCGGACTGGCCGACCATGAAAAACGCCGCCGATATGCTGAAGGCGCTGGGGGTGCCGTTCGAAACGAAAGTCGTCTCCGCGCACCGGACCCCGGACCGTCTCGCCGAATACGCGAAATCGGCAAAGGACCGGGGGCTTCACGTCGTTATCGCCGGCGCCGGCGGCGCCGCGCACCTGCCGGGCATGGTCGCCTCGATGACGGCGCTGCCGGTGCTCGGCGTGCCGGTTGAAAGCAAGGCACTGAGCGGCATGGACAGCCTGTTGTCGATCGTCCAGATGCCGGGCGGTATTCCTGTGGGGACGCTGGCCATCGGCACGCCGGGCGCCAAGAATGCCGGCATCCTGGCCGCGTCGATCATCGCCCTGAACGACGGCACCGTCGCCGCAAAACTCGAGGCCTGGCGGGCCAAACAGACCGCCGACGTGCCGGAAGCACCCACCGGCCGATGACGGGACGATAAGCGTGACAACCAGTTCGAACGCGCCTCCGGTACCGTCTTCGACAGCCCCCCTGGCGCCGGGTGCGACGATCGGCATTCTCGGTGGCGGACAGCTCGGCCGCATGGCCGCCATCGCCGCCGCGGCGCTCGGCTATCGCTGCCACATATTCAGCCCCGACGCAGATGCTCCCGCGAAGGAAGTCGCCGCCGCCGAGACCACCGCCCCGTATGAAGACCGCGAAGCCGCGCGCGCCTTCGCCCTGGCGGTGGACGTCGTCACGTTCGAGTTCGAAAACGTACCCGACGAAACCCTTGCCGCAATCTCGGAAATCGTCGCCGTGCGTCCCGGCGTTGCGGCGCTCCATGTCTCCCAGGACCGGGCGATCGAAAAGACGTTCCTTGCCGATTCCGGGATCGGGACCGCTCCCTGGGCGCCCGTCGGATCGGAGGACGACCTTGCCGCGGCGCAGGCGGTCGGATTTCCGGCGATCCTTAAAACCGCCCGGTTCGGCTATGACGGTAAGGGCCAGGTGCGGGTGGACGCCGCCGGCGACCTTGCCGCCGCCTGGGCGGAGATCGGCTGCGCGCCGGCGGTGCTCGAAGGCTTCGTCGATTTCGAACGGGAAATTTCGGTGATCGTCGCCCGCGATACCGGTGGCCGGACCGAAAGCTACGTGCCCGTCGACAACGTCCATCGCGACCATATCCTGTTTACGACAACGGCCCCGTCGACCATCGACGCGGCGCTTGCCGACACCGCCCGCGGTATCGCGAGCCGGATCGCGGATGCACTGGACCTCGTCGGCCTTCTGGCGGTCGAGATGTTCGTGACGCGTGACGGCGGCATCCTGGTCAACGAAATCGCACCGCGGCCGCATAATTCGGGTCACTGGACCATGGATGCCTGCGCCGTCAGCCAGTTCGAACAGTTCATCCGCGCCGTTGCCGGCCTGCCGCTGGGCGACCCCGTCCGTCATTCAGACGCGGTGATGACCAACCTGATCGGCGACGAGGCCGACCGGTGGCAGGATATTTTACGGGAAGCGGGCGCGTGCCTGCATCTGTACGGCAAGGCCGAAAGCCGGCCCGGCCGCAAGATGGGTCACGTCAACCGGTTGTCGCCCAGGGGGGACGCCGGCGTTCCGTAGCGTTTGCGCACAACGTCCCGCAGAATACGGATCGGATTGGGACCGGTGCTTCGAACGCCCTCCGCCCGGCGCCGGGCGGAATGGATTTTCATGACATCGGCGATCCGGCGTTCCAGAAATGCCGATGTGTCGGCGCCGTTCTCGCTGTTATCGTCCAGCCAGAACAGGGTCGTCGAGCCGACCACGCCGGCAAGCAGCCCGCGTTTCGTATAGAACGAGAAATCAACCGAACGGTCGCCGATGGCATACCAGATGTCATCGACCGTGCGGTACAGCAGCCGCGCGCCTAGCACGGCGTTCTGCGGCATCGCCAGCCAGGACAGGCCCCGGCGCACGGCTTCGCGGTGAGGGACCAGAATTTCCAGCCGCTTCTCGACCGCAAGGGCGACCTTTTCGTGAATGCGAAGCCCGGAAATATCCTCGGCCCCGAGCGCCGCCAGCATCCGGCGGTCCGCCCAGCGCGAAAAATACTGCACGGCCTGACGCGCGCCGCCGGGGAACAGATCCGCCGCCGCGCCGTCCGGCATGTCCAGGTCGCGGGCACCGGCCCGCAGGGCAGCCGCCGACCAGCCGTCGAACGGGACATGCGCCAGCGCTGCTTCGATCAGCCGGTCGCGCTGTGCCGCAACGGCGGGGTCTTCACCGCGGTCCGGTTTACCGGCGCGGTCCCCGGTCATTCAGATTCACCCGGCGTTTCGTCCTGCGCTTCATCCTGCGCCATGGCATGTTCCATGAAATTCTTGAGCTCTTCATTGAAACTCAGGAGCGACAGATCGTTCATCCGCATCGGAAACAGCACCCCGTCGAGATGATCGATCTCGTGCTGTACCACGCGCGCGTGGAAATTGGTCGCTTCACGTTCCACCGCTTCGCCGTTCGGCCCATAGCCGCGATAGACGATGCGCGAGTAACGCGGCACCGCCCCGGTGATCCCCGGAATCGACAGGCAGCCTTCCCAGCCCATGGCCATGTCGTCGTCCAGCGGCTCGAATTCCGGGTTGATAAGGGCCGTCAGCGGGGAAAAATCGCTCGCGGCGGCGCTGTCTTCGCCGCGTTCGCGCGGCGACTTGAAAATAATGACCCGCTTGCCCTCGTAGACTTGCGGCGCAGCCAGACCTACCCCTGTCGCATCCTCCATGGTCTCGACCATGTCTTCCAGCAACCGGCCGACATCGCGCGATGTGGGGTCGGCGATCGCATCCGCAACCTGGAGCAAAACGGGGTGGCCCATGCGGGCAATCTTGAGAAGGGTCATGGAGAAAAGCGGTCCTGCGGCTGTTTAGGGGCGGAATTCGGCTGTTTTAAGCATATTTACGACAATGGCGTTAAGGACTTTAAAATCAACCCCGGTATATGCTATATACGTGCCGACGAACCGGTGGAAACGCCGGTTTTCGCTATTTTTCAGCGAAAAACGATTATAACAGATTTTGTTCTTGCCCGACAGGAGACGATCGGACCGTGGAAGTTAGTGTTAGAGACAACGACGTAGATCAGGCGCTTCGCGCGCTGAAAAAGAAAATGCAGCGCGAAGGTATTTTCCGGGAAATGAAAATGCGCCGGTCGTACGAAAAGCCGTCCGAACGCCGCGCCCGCGAAAAGGCCGAGGCGATTCGCCGGGCCCGCAAGCTGGAACGCAAACGGATCGAACGCGAAGGCTTCTAGGCTTTCCGTCGCCGCACGATCTGAAAGGCCGCTTCATCGCGGCCTTTTTTGATGCCAGGATTTCGGCGGCGCGGCGCGCCTGTATACTGTCCGGGTTTCCACCCCTGCAGGGCACCGGGCCATGACCGATATCACTCCCCCCGAAAACGCCGATCAGATTGAATTCTGGAACGGCGAACATGGCGTCTCCTGGGCGCAGTATGCAGATATCGTCGATGGTATGTTTGCCGATATAACCGGGGCGATACTGGACGCGGCAGCGATCTCAACCGGCGACCGGGTGCTCGATCTCGGCTGCGGCAACGGCGGCACGACGCTGGCCGCAGCGGACCGCACCGCGCCGATCGGCGCCGTCACGGCGGTAGATGTCTCCACCCCCATGATCGAACGCGCACGGGCGCGCAGCGCCGCTGCCGGTCATTTGAACGTGACCTATATCCTCGGCGATGCAGCAGTCTATCCGTTTGCCCCCCAATCCTTCGACGCACTTATTTCGCGGCTGGGCACGATGTTTTTCGACGACCCGGAATCCGCGTTCCGCAACATCCTGGGCGGGCTTGCATCCGGCGGGCGCGTGGCGCTCGGCGTCTGGCGGGAACCGCGGGAGAACCCGTGGGCAATGGCACCCGTCGCCGCGGCAAGGGAATTCCTAGACATGCCGCCGCGCCCCGGCCCGGAAGAGCCCGGCCCGTTCTCCTTCGCCGATCCCGGGCGCGTGACAAAGGTTCTGGGGGCGGCCGGGCTACAGGATATCGCGCTGTCGCCGCTCGATTTTCAGCTGCCGCTCGGCGGCTCGCTCGACGAAGCGCTCCGTTTCGCGATGGAAATGGGCCCTCTCTCTGCGCCGTTCAGCACGGTGACGGGCGACAACCGCCGCAGAGCCATCGACGCGATCACGGGCGTTCTTCAGGAAAACCAGGACGATGACGGCGCCGTCCGCCTTGGAGGGGCCTGCTGGATCGTCACCGGGCGCGCGCCCTGACGCCCTAAACCGGCGGCACGAATTCAATCATTTCGACCGGCACGTTCGGCAGGAACCGCGCAACGGTATCGCGTGTCTCCGATAACGGCACCTCGCTGCCGGGCGTCTCGCTGATGACAACGGTGTCTATCGGCACGCGCCGGGACTGCAACGCCGCGCATGCCGTCAATGTATGACTGAGACTCCCGAGATAACTGCCGCCGACCACGATCGCCGGAATGCCGAGCCCGGCGATCAGGTCCGCGACCGTGCGCGTATCGTCCAGCGGCACCATTACGCCGCCGATCCCTTCGATCAGCAGGTACATCCCGGATTCGTTCGCCTCATCGATGGCGGCGAGGCAATAGGCGATCACGTCGTCGACCGGCACGGTACGGCCTTCCCGTGCCGCCGCCATATCCGGCGAGAGCGGCGCCGCATAGCGCCACGGCGAGACGAGGGCGATGCTGTCTTCGGTGATGTCCGCCCCCGCGGCGGCAAGCAGACGCCCGGTATCCGTGCCGGCCGCCGCCACCGGGTCGAAGCCGCTGATCACCGGTTTGAGGACGGCGACCCGATGACCGGCCGCCCGCCATTGGCGGACCAATGCCTCGGCGACGTAGGTCTTGCCGATATCGGTGCCGGATGCAGTGACGAAAACGGCCGGCATGTCAGGTCTTGGCCGCCCGCACCGGGTCCCGGCCGCCGAGCGCAAGCGCGTTGACCGCCGCGGCGAGAGCCCCGACCTGGGCCGTCGTGTGTTCCGCCGTGAACGTGAAGCGCAGCCGCGACGTGCCCGCCGGCACCGTCGGCGGGCGGATGGGCGTGACCAGGAAACCGGCTTCTTCCAGCGCCGCCGACGCATTCAGCGCCTCCTGTTCGGCTCCGACCACAAGCGGGACGATGGGGCTTTGCGGCGCTGGCAGGCCGACGGAATCGCAGAACGTGCGCGCATGGCCGAGCGGTCGGGCAACGCGGTCCGTATCGGTGGCAATTATATCGACCGCCGCGATACAGGCGGCAATGACCGCCGGCGGCAGGCCGGTAGTGTAGACCAGGCTGCGGGCGCGGTTCTTCATCAGCTCGATCACCGGCCGGCTCGCGCACAGAAACGCACCGTAGACCCCGGCTGCCTTCGACAGGGTCCCCATCTGCAGCGGGATGTCGGGATGCGGGTCGAACTCCCAGGCGCTGCCACGTCCACCGCCGAGCGTGCCGAACCCGTGCGCGTCATCGACCATCAGCCAGGCATCGTGACCGGCAGCAACGACCGCCAGGCGGTCGAGCGGCGCGCGATCGCCATCCATGCTGAACACGCCCTCGGTCACAACGAGGCAGGTGCCGAAATTCGCACGTTCCCGGTCGAGCAGCCGCGCGAGATCGTCCGCATCGTTATGGCCGAACGTGCGGATCGCCGCCCGGCTCGCCCGTGCGCCCATATGCATCGACGCATGGCCGAGCGCATCGATCACGATCAGGTCGTCCGGCCCCGCAAGCGCCGGCAGAATGCCGCTATTCGCCATGTAACCGCTGCCGAAAACGCAGGCGGCCTCGGTACCTTTCAGGGCGGCGAGCCGGTCTTCGAGACCGGCATAAAGGTCGTGATTGCCGGTGATCAGCCGCGATGCCCCGGCGCCGGCGCCATATGCGCCGACCGCGTCCCGCGCCGCCGCCTTTACGGCCGGATGATGGGTCAGGCCGAGATAGTCGTTGCAGCAGAACGAGACCAGGTCGCGACCGCCCCGGCGGATATGCACCGCATCGGTCCGGTTGGTATCGACAACCGTCCGGAGCAGGCCATGCGCGGTCAGACGGTCCAGTTTGGACTGCGCAAACCTGTCGAGCGATTCGTTGGACATGCGGAATCCTGCTTGTCGTGTCATTTCCGGCCCGTAGTATAGCCGACATGACGATTCAAAATATTCTCCCGGCGATTCTTCCCGTAAATACCGACGGTATCCGTCACGACTGGACCAGGGAAGAAGCGCGTGCGCTGATGGATGCGCCGTTCAACGACCTGATCCACGTGGCCCAGACGGTCCACCGCCGGCATTTCGACGCCAACGAGGTCCAGGTTTCCACCCTGCTCAGTATCAAGACGGGCGGCTGTCCGGAAGACTGTTCCTATTGTTCGCAAAGCGCTCATAACGAGGCCGATATCGGGGCCGACAAGCTGATGTCGCTGGATGCCGTGCGCGCCGCGGCGTTGCGGGCCAAGGATGCCGGTGCGACCCGGTTCTGCATGGGCGCCGCCTGGCGCGGCCCCAAGGACCGCGATCTCGACGCCGTCTGCGACATGATCGCCGAGGTAAAATCGCTCGGCATGGAAAGCTGCGTCACGCTGGGCCTGCTCGATGACGGACAGGCCGACCGGCTGAAACAGGCCGGGCTCGACTATTACAACCACAATATCGACACATCCGAGACGTTCTACGAAGAGATCATCTCGACGCGGACATTCGCGGACCGGCTGGACACGCTGGCCCGGGTCCGCGATGCGGGCATCAACGTGTGCTGCGGCGGCATCGTCGGCATGGGCGAAATGCGCGCCGACCGCGCCGATATGCTCCAGGCCCTGGCGACCCTGCCCGACCACCCGGAAAGCGTGCCGCTGAACATGCTGGTCGCGGTACCCGGCACGCCGCTGGCCGATGTCGATCCGCTCGACCCGCTGGAACTGGTCCGCGCCATCGCCGCCGCCCGGCTGATGATGCCGAAATCCATGGTGCGGCTGTCGGCGGGACGGCTGGAAATGGACGCGGCGACCCAGGCGCTGTGCTTCCTCGCCGGGGCGAATTCGATTTTCTACGGCGACACGCTGCTGACCACCGGCAACCCGGCCCAGCACACAGACCGCGCCCTGTTCGACAAGCTCGGCGTGCGGCCCATGCCGGTCGATACACCGGCAGAATTACAGGCGGACCAGCCTGCCGCCGAATAGGCATTGCGATGACGGCCCATCTCTGGCTGCCCTATACACAGATGCAGACCGCGGCGGCGCCGCTGCGCGCGGCGCGGACGGCAGGCGCGCGGATCATCCTGGATGACGGGCGCGAGCTGATCGATGCCGTATCGTCCTGGTGGACGGCATGCCACGGCTATAACCACCCGCATATCGTGATGGCGATGGAGCGCCAGTTGCACACGATGCCGCACGTGATGTTCGGCGGACTGGTGCACGAACCGGCCGAGACGCTGGCCGCGCGGCTGGCGGTGATGCTGCCCGGACCGCTCAACCGGGTGTTCTTCGCGGATTCCGGTTCCGTCGCGGTCGAGGTGGCGATGAAAATGGCCATCCAGTACCGCATCAACCGGGGAGAGACCGGCCGCACGCGATTTCTCAGCTTCCGCGACGGCTATCACGGCGACACGATGGCGGCCATGTCGGTCACCGACCCGGACGAAGGGATGCATGCCCTGTTCCGGGGCTACCTGCCCGAGCAGGTCATCGCGCCGCTGCCGCGGGACGACGTCTCGACCGGCGAATTCCGGCGGCTCCTCGACGCGCATAAACGCGAAATCGCAGCAATCATCGTCGAGCCGCTGGTCCAGGGCGCGGGCGGCATGAAAATGCACGACCCGGCGGTGCTGAAAACCATCGCCGATTCCGCGAAAGAAGCAGGCGTGCTGCTGATCTGCGACGAGATCGCGGTCAATTTCGGCCGCACGGGTACGCTGTTCGCCCACACCCAGGCGGGGATTGCGCCGGACATCATCTGCCTCGGCAAGGCGCTGACCGGCGGGGCGATCAACCTCGCCGCCACCGTGGCGACCGCAGACGTGTTCGACGCGTTCCTGTCGGACGCTGCCGACGCGGCGCTGATGCACGGGCCAACCTACATGGCGAGCCCGCTGGCCTGCGCCGCCGCCAATGCCTCGCTCGACCTGTTCGATACCGAACCCCGCCTGCAACAGGTCGCGGCGATCGAGGCGCAGCTGAAGCACGAGCTTGCGCCGCTCGGCAATATTCCGGGGGTCGTCGATATCCGGGTAAAGGGCGCCATCGGTGCCGTGGAAGTGACGAACCTGCACGATCTCGACTGGCTCAAGGCGCAGTTCATCGACGCCGGTATCTGGCTGCGCCCGTTCGGCAACGTGATCTACACCATGCCGCCCTTTACGATCACATCGGCGGAACTGTCGGCGATCACCGGGGCAATCGCCGACATCCTGCCGCGCTGGGCCGCGCGCAAAGCTTAACGCCGACAGTTACGGCTATTTGTTATGGACGTCGCAAACCGTCCTGAAATTAGCGAATGCTGTTATGCGGCTGACAATCTTTTCTTTGGCGCCCGTCCGAAAAGCCTTAACCATATATTGGGGCCCGGAACACCGAAACGCGACAATATCGTTTGTGAGACTTCCGACAAGTATATTGGTTGTGTAGTCACCGGTAACAAATCGCTTCGCCGCGTACCACTTCTTGCAATAAATGCTTATACCCTTGAGATGCAGCCCAGAATACATATCGACTCCGGCGATGACGTTCCCCTTGGGACAGACGAAATTTTTGATTGCATAACGCGTGTCTCCTTTGACAGGGCGATTAATACGCTTGCCCAAATTACCGTTGGCCCTGATTTCGCGACAAATGGCGCCTAAACGGTGGATGTTGTGCCCTTCGTTGGCCATCACGCCGACCATAACGGCCTTGTTTCCGCAATCCCAGGCTGAGCGATAAATGAAGGCACTATGGGAAGCGGCCACAGGTGAAACCTGCTCCGCCGCCTGCGCCAGGGGCGCTGTTAGCACAAAGGCCGTCAACGCCAGGGGCGCGAGGGCAACCATTCGAAACAGACGCAAACTATTGATCTTTTTCACTCACGTTCTCCAAAACAAACAGGCTGCCTACCTCATATACTCCGGACCCTGATACACTTATCCTCCTGAACGCAACATGAACGTCAAACGCGGGGTGGATGTTTTTCCGCCTATTCGAACGGCGATCCGTCCTTTGCCATCAGCCGGCGGCCGATCAGGTCTTTCAGGGTTTCGGTTGTCCCGCCACCAAGCGAGCCATAGCGCGCCGCGCGATAATAGCGCGATGCAGGACATTCGTCGGTATAGCCGTACCCGCCGTGAATCTGCACGGCCTCGTTCGTCACCCGGATCGCCATCTCGTTGCAGACGGTTTTCGCCGTTGCCGCCAGCAGCGGATCGGGGAACGGGTCGGCGGTGACGCAGGCTCGATAGAGGATGCTGCGCGCGGCCTCGATGTCGCGGTACATCTCGGCAAGTTTCCAGCGCATACCCTGAAAGGCGCCGATCGGCCGTCCGAACGCTTCGCGCTCCTTCGCGTATTTCAGCGATTCCTCCAGCGCGCCTTCCGCCAGGCCGAGGGAAATCGCCGGATTGAGGCAGCGCTGGGTGTTGAAGGCCGACAGCAGCTTGCGGAACCCGTCTTCCTGCAGGACGACGTTTTCGGCCGGCACCCTGCAATCCTCGAAGCGGACCTCGTGGAGATATTCGCCGCCCATCGTATGGAACTTGCCGATCATCGTGAGGCCGGGCGCGTCGCCATCGACGAGCACGCAGCCGACGCCTTCGCGTCCCTCTTTCCCGTTCACGCGGGTGAAAACGACGAACATGCCCGCCTCCTCGGCACGGCTGATCAGGGTTTTCACGCCGTTCACGCGCGCGGTTTCGCCGTCGATCACGGTATTGGTCTCATAGGCGGCGACGTCGGTACCGGCCTGCGGCTCTGTCATGCAGATCGACAGCACGCAGTCGCCGGTCGCGACCCGGGGCAGGATGCGTTCCCTGATGCCGTCGGGGGCGTAGGTCGCGATGATGCGGGTTTGTGTGCCGACCTCGCCCAATACCGCCATCGCGGTCGGGTAGCAGCCCTTGGCGATTTCCTCCAGGACGAGCGCGGTATCGAGAACCGGCAGTTCCATCCCGCCATACTTTTCCGGCACCGCCATGCCGAGGACGCCGATTTCCGCCAGCGCCTTCAGGTTTTCCCACGGGAAAACGCCGTCGAGATATTTCTGCGCGTCCGGGCGGATACGTTCGCGCACCACCCGGCGCACGCTGTCCACCATCGCGCGCTGATCGTCGCTTAAGGCAAAATCCATGTTGGGTCCCCCTTACAGGCAGTTAACCGGCAGCGGCGGGGAAATCCGCCGCGATCGCGTCGACGATATCGCGTATCCGCGTGAACACACGGGCGCCCGCGGCTTCGAGCGCCCGGGTCTTGGCTTCGATCGTGCCGCTGGTGCCGTGAATCAGGGCCCCCGCATGACCCATGGCGATGCCTTCCCGCGTCGTGCTGCCCGCGACGATGGCATAGACCGGCTTCTGCGCGCCGAGTTCCTGATACGCCGCCGCGAAATCCTCTTCCTCGGTGCCGCCGACCTCGCCGATCAGCAGCATCGCCTTCGTTTCCGGATCGGCGTCGAAGAACGGGATAAGATCGGCAAAACGCGTGCCTTTCACCATGTCGCCGCCGACGCCGACCCAGAGCGACTGGCCGATACCGCGACCGACGAGCCGGTACCCGACCTCGTAGGACAGGGTGCCGCTTTTCGACATCAGGCCGAGCGGGCCCGGCGCGAGCGAGACGGCCGGCAGAAACCCCATTTTGAGCCGGCCGGGAATCGCAATGCCGGGGGTCGATGCGCCGATCCAGCGCGCGCCGGCGGCCCGCACGCGTTCGAGCACATCGATGCAGTCGGCGACCGGCACACCTTCCGCCACCGTCACCAGCAGCGAGATACCGGCATCCAGCGCTTCGAACACCGCATCGCGTACTTCCGTCGGCCGGACGATCACGACGCTTGCCGTCGCGCCCGTTGCGGCGACAGCGTCTGCGCAGGTCGCGAAGACGGGAATACCGTCGATATCGCCCGCGTCGGTGCGGGGCGACACGCCGGCGACGATATTCGTGCCGTAATCCCGCATCAGGACGGCATGGCGGCGGCCGGCGCGACCGGTCGCCCCCTGGATCAGCACCGGTGTTTCGGGGGTAACCAGCGGCACCGTCATGCCGGGGTTCCGACGAGAAGATCGACCGCCTTTTCCAGGTCGACTTCGAGAATGGGCGGGTCGTCCGCCGCGGCGAGGATTTCCTTCGCTTCGTCGAGCCCGTTGCCGACCAGTCGCACCACCATCGGCACGGTCAGTTCCGGCACCGCGGCCCGCGCCTGCAGCAGCAGGTCCGCCAGTTCGCCCAGATGGGTCACGCCGGCAAAGATGTTGACCAGGACGCCCCGGACGTTTGTCCCCCGCGCCACCTGTTGCATCGTCCAGATCAGCCTGCCGGGATCGCCGCGGAAGGTGCCGGACCGGATATCGCAGAAATTATAGGGGCGAACGCCTTTTTCGAGCATTTCGTCGATTAGCTGCATCGACAGCCCGGCGCCCGTGGTCACAAGGCCGATTTCGCCGTCGGGATCGAGTTCGACATAGTCGAAATCCTGGGCGAGCTTCAGCGCGGCCTCCGGATAGGATCCCGCACGGGCGCGCACGAGCTCCGCAAACACAGCCTGGCGAACGAAAGCGCTTTCGTCGGCAATCATCTTGGCGTCGCCCGCAATCCACGTGCCGTTGGGCCCGACAAGCAACGGGTTGATCTCGATCTGGGTGGTTTCAAGCCGGCAGAATATGTCCGCAAGCCGGCCGCCGGCATCGATCAGCGCCCCGCGCACCGGGTCCGGCAGATTGTCCGCAAGCGCCGCGACGGTCGCGGAGATGGCGCCGGGATCGCGGCACGCCCTGCCGGTCTCCAGGCTTTCGCGACCCGCCGCGCTCTCGATCTCGACACCGCCCGTCGCCGACAGAAGGACGTCGATACCGCCGGAAACCGGATCGACCGCCAGGCTCAGATAGGCCTCCGCCGCGTCGCCGACCGCCTGCTCGATGCGGCACTCGCGGACCGGATGGCCTTTGATCCGGGTACCCAGCAGACGCTTCAGCGCGGCTTCGATTTCGGCCGTCGTTTCCGCGCGGACGATTCCACCCGCTTTGCCGCGTCCGCCGGCAGGAATCTGGACCTTTACGAAACACGGCCCGTCGAACGGCGGGGCCACGCCGGGCGACGCCGCAAGTACGCCGCGCGGCACCGGCACCCCGGAAGAATGGAGAATTTCCTTGGCATCGTGTTCGAGGATCAGCATCTTGAACGTGCTTCTTATTGTCTGTCCAAAGACCTGACAAACAATCGGATGGTTGTCAAAAAAAAGCATGGGGCAAACAACAAATGACTGAGTCCGATATCCGTTTCGGCGTGTTCGTGCCGCCGCAGCATCCGCTTACCGAAAACCCGACTTTGCTGTTCGACCGCGACCTGGAGGTCATTTCCATGTGCGACCGGCTTGGGTTCGACGAGGCCTGGATCGGCGAGCACTATTCCGGCGGTGTAGAGACGATCGCCTCGCCCGAGATCGTCATTGCCGTCGCGGCGGAACGGACGAAACATATCCGGCTCGGGACCGGCGTCCGCTCGCTGCCGTACTCGCATCCGTTTTCCGTCGCCAATTCCATCGTACAGCTCGATCATATGACCCGCGGCCGCGTTATGCTGGGCGTCGGTCCGGGCGCATTGCCGATCGACGCAATACAGACCGGGATCGACCCGACGCAGACACGCGAAATGATGGAACAGTCGCTGGAGGCGATCGTCCGGCTGCTTGCCGGGGAACGGGTGACGATGAAAACCGACTGGTTCGAGCTGTGCGACGCCAAGCTGCAAATTGCGCCGTACACGAAGCCGCGCATGGAGATGGCGATCACCAATGTGCGGTCGCCGGCGGGTGCGATGCTCGCCGGTCGCTTCGGGCTCGGAACACTGTCGCTCGGCGGCGCGTCGGACGACGCATTGGCGCATTATGCGTCCAATATCGCGATCTGCGAGGAAATCGCGGCCGGGTGCGGCCAGACTTTCGACCGCCGCGGCTTCCGTATCGCGATACCTATGCATATCGCCGAGACGCGCGAGAAGGCCATCGACGACCTGAAATTCGGGTTCGAAGGCTGGGTTAAATATTCACATGACGTCTTGCCGTTCAGCCCCGTACCGGCGGGCGAAAAAGACCCGCTCGGATACCTCGTCGCCAACCGGGGCGCCATCGTCGGCACGCCGGACGACGCGATCGAAGCGCTGGAAACCATCAATGCCGGTGTCGGCGGGTTCGGCGCCTATCTTGTCATGGAACAGAACTGGGCCGACTGGTCGGCGGCAAACCGCAGCTACGAGATGTTCGCCCGTTACGTTATCCCGTATTTTCGCGGCCACTTCGCCGCCCGGCGCGAAAGTTACGACGAGTCCGCGCGACAACACCCGGTATATGTCGAGCAGGCCAAGCGGGCGATGGCGGAGGCCAAGGCGCGGGCCGACCGTCAGCGCGGAAAGCCGACGGGGCCATCGCAATAGGAACCGGCGGACGGCGGAGCCTGTGGGGAGACCGGTGCGCGCTCAGTCCCCGTTTTCGCCCAGGACGTCCCAGGCCAGGCGCAGGGTATCGGCATCGAGCGGCAGCGGCGTCAGATCGACGTTTTTGCGCAGGGCATCGGTGACCGTCTCAAGGATGGCGATCCGCGCATGGTTCTTGTCATCGGCAGCGACAACGTGCCAGGGCGCAGCATCGGTGGAACATTCGTCGAGCATCTCGGTTGCAGCCTCTATATAGCGGTCGCGCTGCATAAAGTTGCGGAAATCGGCCGCCGATATTTTCCACTGCTTGTGCGGGGTTTTCACCCGCTGGGCCAGCCGGTCGCGCTGTTCGCCGGCGCTCACATGCAGGTAGATTTTCACCAGCCGGACGCCATCGTCGATCAGCGCTGTCTCGAAATTCCGGATTTCCGCATACGCTTCGCGCCAGCGCGTTTCCGTCGTCAGCGAATCCACCCGTTCGACAAGCACCCGTCCATACCAGGACCGGTCGAAAATGCCGACCTGTCCCCGTTCGGGCAGTCGCTGCCAGAAGCGCCAGAGATAGTGATGTTTCAGTTCCTCGGCCGTCGGCGGCCCGATGGGCCAGACATCATAGTGCCGCGGGTCGAGCTCGGCGGTCATGCGGCGGATAGCCCCGCCCTTTCCGGCCGCATCGGACCCTTCGATCGCGATCACCGCGCGCAACCCCTGGCGGCGATAGCTCAGCGAAATCGAGCGCATAAGGTATTGCAGGGGTTGAAGCGCCTTCGCGTAATCCTTGGCGGACAGGGACGGATGGGCGTCGTCCGCCGGAAGCCCCGCCTGCGGGGATGGTTTGTCCTGCTTTTTACCGGCCATTTTCCGCTCGCCCCCCGGATCGGTTGATTCACGACAGCCGGATATAGCATCCGCCGCCGGATCGGCATATGACCATGCCACCTGTTGCCGGTGCGCGGAATCCGCCCTATTTCGCAGTTTCAACCACGTTCACAGGCCTGCATGCGATATCTCCGGCTCCTCGACACCGTGTTCATAGGTACGCTGATCCTTGTGACAGCGCTGTCCGCGACCGCCCGCCCCGCTCACGCAGCCGACGATACTGCCCTCTGGTCCGCGATTCGCACGGGCACGGCCTTCGCAATCATGCGCCATGCGCTCGCCCCGGGAACGGGCGACCCGGAAACCGTCGTGATCGGCGACTGCACGACCCAGGGCAACCTGTCCGGGGACGGGCGGGCGCAATCCCGGGAAATCGGCGACCGGTTCCGGGCTAACGGCGTTCGGGCGGCCCGCGTATTCACCAGCGCCTGGTGCCGCTGCGCGGAAACCGCGGCGCTTCTGAAGATCGGCGAGGCAGCGGTATTGCCGCCCCTCAATTCCTTTTTCGGCGCGCCGGAAAACAGGATACAGCAGACGGCGGCGCTTAAGGCATGGCTGGCGGAAAACAGGGGCAGCGAACCGCTGGTGCTGGTGACCCACCAGGTCAATATAACCGCCCTGACGAAGGTTTATCCGCGCTCCGGCGAAATCGTCGTCGCCCGCCTCGACGACGGGGGCGGTATCCGGGTTCTGGGAACGGTTTACACCCCCTCCTGACCGGCACGAACAATCGACCGGTACGATTGCCGAATATTTCCGCCCGCCGAGGACAATCAGTCCGGCATGTCGATGCCGGCCTTTTTCAGAGCCTTTGCCTGGCGTTTTTCCAGCGCGTCGACGTCGAAATCGCCGATCAGGTCGTGGAACATCGAATGCCAGTTCAGTTCCGCCTTCAGGTGCAGAAACACGGAACCAAGCCCGATGGCCGCGCGGTCCATCAGCACGAATTCGCGGGGCGGGGTAACGCCGCCGAGACGGCGCAGTTCGGCATGCACCTTGTGAGCCACTTTCGCGCCGTACATGGTGCCGTCGGTTTCCTGGATCAGCCGCGGGCGGTCTTCGAGCAGCGGGCCGTAGACGAATTCGGCCCACATGTTCAGCGTGTCGATGACCTCGTTTGACAGGCCGGTGAATCCCCAGGTTTCGTAAGCATGCACGGCCAGCGCGCGGTCGTTGTGCTGCAACGAGTTGTACAGATCGATCACGCCCTTGACGAAATGCGGCTGGAAAATACGGATCGAGCCGAAATCCATCAGGTTGATCGACGCGTTTTCGCGCACCGAGTAATTGCCGAGATGGGGGTCGCCGTGAATCGTGCCGTAATAATAGAACGGCACGTACCAGGCGCGGAACATGTTCTGCGCCACCCGGTTGCGGGTTTCCTGGTCCGAATCGATCCATTCCATCATGCGCGTGCCCTGCAGCCAGGTCATCGTCAGCAGACGGTCGGTCGACAGTTCGGGCACCGGTTCCGGGACGTGGACGCCCTTTTCCTTCGCCAGCATGTCGCGATACAGATCGATATGTTGGCGTTCCAGCACGTAATCGAGTTCTTCACGCAGGCGGTCGGAGACTTCCTGGTGAATGTCCTTCGGGTTCACCGCCTTGTCGTAGCGGTGATACAGCGCAAACACCACGCGAAGCTGCTTCAGGTCGGCTTCGACCGCCGATTTCATGTCCGGGTATTGCAGCTTGCAGGCAAGATCGCGCCCGTCCGGATGCACCGCGCGGTGAACCTGTCCGAGAGACGCCGCCGCCGCCGCTTCGCGTTCGAACGATTGGAATTTGTCCTGCCAGTCGGGGCCCAGTTCGGCGGCCATGCGCCGGCGCACGAACAGCCAGCCCATCGGCGGCGCATTGGACTGGAGTTCCGCCAGTTCGCCGACATATTCCTCGGGCAGCATGTCGGGAACGGTCGACATGATCTGGGCAACCTTCATCAAGGGACCTTTGAGCCCGCCCAAAGCCTGTTTCAGGTCTTCGGCATGCTTGCCCTTGTCCAGGTTCAGCCCGAGATAACGTTCTCCCGCCACGCGCGCCGCCAGGCCGCCGACCGCGCGGCCTACCTTCGCATAGCGTTTTGCGCGCCCGCCGAGCGAGTTGTTTTCGGTGGAATCAGCCACGGGGCGCGATCAATCCATCGCCTCCAGCTCGTCGATCAGGCCGCTGACGACTCCGATCCCCTTTTGCCAGAACGCCGGATCCGACGCGTCGAGCCCGAACGGTGCGAGCAGATCGGTATGGCGCAACGTTCCGCCGGCCCGCAGCATGTCGAGATACTTGTCCGCGAACCCGTCCGACGCATTTTCGTAAACCGCATAAAGCGAATTCACCAGGCAGTCGCCGAACGCATAGGCATAAACGTAAAACGGCGAATGGATGAAATGCGGGATGTAGGTCCAGTACCACCGGTAATTATCGTCGAACCGGATCGCGGGACCAAGGCTCTCGGTCTGGACGCCCATCCAGATATCGCAGATATCCTCGGCGGTCAGTTCTCCTTCGCGGCGGGCGGTATGCACGCGCAGTTCAAAATTGAAGAACGCAATCTGGCGGACGACGGTATTCAGCATGTCCTCCACCTTGCCGGCCAGCATCACCTTGCGCCGGGCGGGATCGTCCTGCGAGCGCAGCATCCTGCGGAAGGTGAGCATCTCGCCGAACACCGACGCGGTTTCCGCCAGGGTCAGCGGCGTATTGGCCATCAGGTTGCCCTGCGGCGCCGCCAGCACCTGGTGACAGCCATGGCCCAGTTCATGGGCAAGCGTCATCACGTCGCGCGTCTTTCCCTGATAATTCAGCAGCAGATAGGGATGGGCCGACGGCACGGTCGGGTGGGCGAACGCGCCCGACGATTTCCCTTCGCGCACCGGCGCATCGATCCAGGCATTGTCGAAGAACCGCTTGCCGATATCGGCGAGATCGGGTGAAAAATCGCCATAGGCCGAAAGCACCGTCTCGGTCGCCTGTTTCCAGGGAATGACGGTGTTATCCGCATCAGGCAGGGGCGCGTTGCGGTCCCAGTGGTCGAGCTGCTCCTTGCCGAACCATTTCGCTTTCATGGCGTAGTAGCGGTGCGACAGCGCGGGATAGGACCCCTGGACCGCCGAATTCAGGGCATCGACGACCTCGTCCTCGACCTGGTTGGCGAGATTGCGGAACGATTCCGGGCGCGGGTATTTACGCCATTTGTCCTCGATCTCCTTGTCCTTGGCGAGCGTGTTGGTGATCAACGAGAAAATCCGCCCGTGTTTCCGAAGTTCCCGGCCGAGGGTTTCAGACGCCTTTTTGCGGACACCCTCATCCGGGTTCGACAGCATGTTCATGACCTCTTCCGAGGTGATTTTCTGTCCGTCGTGATCGAACCGCATATCGGCCATGGTCTCGTCGAACAGACGGTTCCAGGCGGCGCGTCCGGCGACGTATTTGTCGTGGAGCAGGCGTTCGATTTCCTCGTCCAGCTGGTGCGGGCGGAACAGGCGGGCATCTTCCACCCAGGGCTTGTAGACCGCCGCCTCTGCCGCCTTCATCTGTTTCGCAAGAACCCTGTCGTCGATCCCGTTCAGTTCAAGCGCGAAAAACAGCAGGTCGCCCGAGATGTCGTTCACGCGCTCCTGCATGGTCTGGTAGAACCGCCCGACACCGGGGTCGGACACGTTCCCCGCATAGACGAGCTGGGCATAGGACATGATCCGCCCCATGATTTCGTCGACCGCTTCGTATTCGGCGATAGCGCCGCCGAGCGCGGTGCCGCTGAGCCCTGCGAGCTTGCCCCTGTATTTCGCCGAAAACGCGCCGGCTTCCCGGGCCGCACGGTCGAGATCGGCATTCAGTTCCGCGCTGTCGGTTCCGGGATACAGGTCGTCCAGGTCCCAGACGGGCAGATCCCCCAGGGTATCGCTGTTTTTCATTTCGGCTGGCGCGGTTGTCATGTCTGGCTCCCTTTGTCTCCCCACGATATAAGTTCTCCAAAGCAATACGCCAACAGGGGTAACGATGGATTACGACACTTGTTCTAGTCTGCCCGCCATGTTTTTCGAGAATACCGCAGAAATCGGCGCACAGCCGTTTTTGTGGGAAAGACGGGAAAACAGCTGGGAAGCGACCACGGGGGCAGAGGCCCGCGACCAGGCCGCCGCCCTCAGCGCCGCCCTGACGGCGCTTGGCGTCGTCAAAGGCGACCGGATCGGGCTGGTGTCCGAAAACCGCCCCGAATGGATGATCGCGGATATCGCGATCATGGCGGCAGGCGCCATCTCGGTGCCCGCCTATGTGACCAACCAGGTCAGCGACCACCTGCATATTCTGAAGGACAGCGGTGCGAAGGGCGTCATAACTTCCGGCCCGGCGCTGGCGAAAAACCTGTTGCCGGCAGCCATTGAAGCCGGGCTCGACTTCGTCATCTCAATGGAACCGCTGGCGGCGGGGACCGACGGCATCGCCGTCCATAACTGGGCGGATCTGATCGCCGCGCAGTCGGGTGCGACGGCGGACGTATCGTCC
Source organism: uncultured Rhodospirillaceae bacterium (assembly GCA_963974055.1). Lineage (GTDB taxonomy): Bacteria > Pseudomonadota > Alphaproteobacteria > MPNO01 > UBA830 > CAXBCP01. The sequence goes on along the minus strand of CAXBCP010000007.1, from coordinate 65,123 downwards.
GTCGCACGTACCGACACCGCCTGCCTGATCTACACGTCCGGCACCGGCGGCACACCGAAAGGCGTGATGCTGAGCCACGGCGCGATCCTCGCCAACTGCAAGGGCGCCTATCACCTGCTGCTCGATTTCGGCCTCGACCACGAGGTGTTCCTGTCCTTCCTGCCGCTGTCGCATTCCTACGAACATACGGCGGGACTGATGTTTCCGCTGTCGATCAACGCCGAAATCTATTACGCCGAATCCATCGACAAGCTTGCCGCCAACATGGAAGAAGTCCGTCCGACCATCATGACGGCGGTCCCGCGACTGTACGAGACCATGCACGGCCGTATCCTCCGCGGCGTACAGAAAAAAGGCGGGTTGTCGGAAAAACTGTTCATGAAGGCGGTCGCGACCGGTCGCAAGAAATACGAGGGCGACCGGCTGTCGCCGGTGGAAACGCTGATCGATCCGCTGCTGACTAAACTGGTCCGCGCCAAGGTTGCGCAGCGCTTCGGCGGGCGGCTGAAGGCGATGGTCTCCGGCGGCGCGCCGCTGAACTACGAGGTCGGCGTGTTTTTCAAGGCGCTCGACGTCGAATTGCTTCAGGGATACGGCCAGACCGAATCCGCGCCGATCATCAGCTGCAATCCGCCCAGCAATAACAGGATGCGCACCGTCGGCCCGCCCTTTGTCGATATCGACCTTAGAATTGCCGCCGACGGCGAGATTCTGGTCAAGGGCGAACTGGTCATGCAGGGATACTGGAACATGCCCGACGCCACCGCCGAGGCCATCACCGACGGATGGCTGCATACCGGCGATATCGGCGAGATCGACGAACAGGGTCACCTGAAGATCACGGACCGCAAGAAAGACATCATCGTCAATTCTGGCGGCGACAATATCTCGCCGCAACGAATCGAAGGTTTTCTCGACCTGCAGCCGGAAATCGCCCAATCCATGGTTTACGGTGATCGCAAACCGAGCATTACCGCCCTGATCGTGCCGGACGCGGATTTTGCCGGCGACTGGGCAGCGGCGAACGGCAAGCCGGTCGACCTGGCGTCGCTGGTGGACGATCCGGATTTCCGCAAGGCGATCTCCGCCGCAATCGACCGGGTGAACGAAAACATGTCGGTGATCGAACGGGTGCGGAAATTCATCCTGACCGCCGAACCGTTCTCCATCGATAACGAAATGATGACCCCGTCGATGAAAATCCGCCGCCACGTGATATGCGGCAAATACGGTGCAGCACTCGAAGGCCTGTACGCGCGGTAACCGCCGGGATCCTGTGACAATTTTCGGACTTTTCCGAGAATTGCATAGATGATTCCCTTTAAGCCCTATCTATAGGGGGGCATTATCGGTGGCCATCCGCCGGTCTCAGAGCCTAGATTGTCATTCAAGGAGTCAGAACGTTGAACAGGTTGTCCTCAAAAATCCGCGGCATCGCGGCCGTCGCCCTGATGGGCATGCTTGCCGCCTGCACCCAGCCGACCGGTCTTATGAACGTGGCCTCGTCGCCGGTGGAAGACCGGTCGATCGAAACCCTGCGTGACGACACGGCGATCACCTTCGACATCAACGAAATCCTGCTCGGCGAGAAATACCGCGACCTGTTCCCGGAAATTTCGACCGACGTCTACGAACACGTCGTGCTGCTGACCGGTACGGTCAAGTATGCCGAGAACAAGCAGCGCGCATCGGAAATCGTCCGCAGCGTGAAGGGCGTCAAGCGCATCATCAACGAACTTCAGGTCACCGATCAGTACGGTATCGGCCCCGCCGCAAACGACCTGTGGATCGAAACCAAGCTCAAAGTCCTGCTGCTGGGCACCAAGGACATACGGTCCATCAATTACCGCTGGCGGTCCGTGAACGGCACCGTCTACCTGATCGGGACCGCCCGGTCCCAGGCGGAACTGAACACCGTGATCGACGTGATCCGGAAAACCGAACGGGTGAAAAAGGTCGTAAACCACGCATGGATACGTCCGCCCAAGGCCCTCTAACCGAAACCGAAGGAAGCGATTGAATGGCGGACAAGGAAACAGCACTGATCGTCGGCGCGGGACAGGGGCTCAGCGCCTCGCTGGCGCGGCTGTTCGCGGCGGAAGGCATGAATGTCGCAATTGCGGCGCGCAATACCGACAAGCTTGCCGGTCTGTGCAGCGATACCGGCGCCAAGGCCTATGCCTGCGACGCGGTCGATGCAGGCCAGGTGGACGCCCTGTTCGCCGCCGTGACGGCGGACATCGGGCAGCCGGACGTCGTGGTCTATAATGCCTCGAACCGCGCCCGCGGGCCGATCCAGGACCTCGACCCCGAAGCGGTGCGCACCGCGATCGAAATCAGCTGCTTCGGCGGCTTCCTGGTCGCCCAGGCGGCGGCGAAACAGATGATCGCACGCAAGGCCGGTACCATCCTGCTAACCGGCGCGTCAGCCAGCGTGAAGGGCTATCCGAATTCATCGTCCTTCGCGATGGGCAAGTTCGGGCTGCGCGGTCTCGCCCAGTCGCTGGCGCGCGAATTGCAGCCGCAGAATATCCATGTCGCCCATTTCGTGATCGACGGCGGCATTCTTCAGGGCCCGGACGACAAGCGCGGCGCCGAACGCGGCGAAGACGCCATGCTGCTGCCCGACGAAATCGCCAAGGATTACCTGCATGTCCATCGCCAGCACCGGTCGTCCTGGACGTGGGAGGTCAAATTGCGGCCCTGGGTCGAAAAGTTCTGAGCGCAGTCTTTTTCCCGGCAAAGGCCGGCATAACGATTGAGGATGCAAAAAGGCCGGTCAGTGACCGGCCTTTTTTATTCGGTGATTCCGGGGTTATTCCGCCGCGAGGGGGCGTTCCAGCATCCCGAGAGCGGAAAGATACGTATCCAGCAGGAATTCCGCTTCCTGGCGGTCGCTCTCTTCCATTTTACGCAGGCTGATCACCTTGCGCATGGTCTTGGGATCGAAGCCGGTGCCTTTTGCCTCGGCATAGACCTCTTTGATGTCCGCCAACAGCGCCGCTTTCTCTTCTTCCAGACGTTCGATCCGCTCGATAAAGGATCTCAGCCGATCCTGGGCAACGTCGCTGCCTTCAGCCATTTAATCTCTCCCACTGGGTCCTGTACATGCTGGGCAGACCTTAGGAGGCATGCCGCGAATCGGGAAGAATCCGGCGCCCGGGTTATCCACAGAACGCGATTTTCCGGTGGAAAACCCGGCCGCAGGCGTCGCAGCGCATCAATGTCCCGGATTGGCCTCTTTGAACTGCGCCTTCTGCTCCGGCGAGGCCTCTTTCTGGTACTTGTCGCGCCATTCGGCGAACGGCATGCCGTAGACGATTTCCCGTGCGCCGTCCTTGTCCAGATCGATGCCTTTTTCATTGGCGGCTTCCTGGTACCAGCGGCTGAGGCAATTGCGGCAAAAGCCCGACAGATTCATCAGGTCGATATTCTGCACGTCCGTGCGTTCGCGCAGATGATCGACAAGGCTGCGAAACGCCGCCGCTTCTAGTTCGATCCGTGTCTGGTCGTCCATAACTGGTTCCTCCGTGTCGCTGTGTAACACTGATACTGATATAGGGCGGATTCGCCCGGCGTGCAAAGCCCCGCGGGCGCCCGGCCTGTCGGCACTTCTTTGAGGACGGCCCTATACCCGATATAAGGCGGCATCATGGATTTGTCCTCCCAGAGCCCGGCAGGCGCATTGCGCACGGAACGGATCGCGATCCTCGCGGTCTTTGTCGGTGCCGTGGTGATCGCGTTCGCGCCCATACTGGTTCGGCTGAGCGAAACCGGGCCTTCGGGGACCGGGTTTCACCGGTTCCTGCTCGCGATCCCGCTCTACTGGGCCATCGCCATGACGCTGCCCCGGTCCGATACGCCGGGCGGCCAGGAACGCCCGCGCGGACTCCGCGATTTCGTCCTGGTCGGCATGGCCGGGGTCTATCTCGCCGCCGATGTGGCGGTCTGGCACTATTCGATCCAGATGACGACGGTCGCCAACTCGACCCTGCTGGCGAATGTCGCACCGGTATTCGTCGTTCTCGGAGGCTGGATACTGTTCCGTACGCGGGTCACGCGCACCTACCTGATCGGGCTGGCCGCAGCGATGACCGGCGTATTCATCCTGTCGCAGGCCAGCCTGTCATTCAGCCACGACCGTTTCATCGGCGACCTGCTCGGCGTTCTGACGGCCGTTTTTTATGCCGCCTACCAGATGTCGGTGGAACGCCTGCGCCGGCGGTTCTCGACCCTGACGATCATGAAATACGCCATCCCGGTCAGCGCCCTGGCAATGCTGCCTGTCGCAATCGCCAGCGGCGACGACCTGCTGCCCGTCACCCTGGCCGGATGGGGATTCCTGATCGCACTGGCCGCCGGCCCGCAGGTATTCGGGCAGGGGTTGATCGCCTGGGCGCTGGCGCATCTGCCGGTCGCCTTCGCATCGGTCAGCCTGCTGGTGCAGCCGGTGACCGCGGCCCTTGTCGCCTGGGCCCTGTTCGGCGAGAACATCGGTGTACAACAGGCAATCGGCGCGGTGATCGTGCTTGGCGGCATCATGCTGGCGCGGAAGGGCAGCGCGCGCCGCTGACGGACGGAATGACGGGAGTGATGACAGGCGGCATGACAGCACAAACAGAGAAAGATCTCCTGCGCGCACTGTTCGACGCCGCCGTCGGCGCCGCCGATCCGGCGAATGTCCTGCCGCCGCACCTGCCCCTCCCACCCAGCGGCCGAACCGTGGTGCTCGCCGCCGGCAAAGCCGCCGCATCCATGGCACGCGCCGCTGAACAGCACTGGCCGGGCGGTCTTTCGGGGCTCGCCGTCACCCGCTACGGCCACGGGCTTGCCGGCGACCGGATAGACGTGATCGAGGCGGGACACCCCCTGCCCGACGCCGCCGGACAGGGCGCCGCCGGGCGGTTTCTCGACCTTGCCGGGACTCTGACAAAAGACGATCTGTTACTGTGCCTGATCTCGGGCGGCGCCTCGGCGCTTCTGGTGGAGCCGGCGGCCGGGCTTTCGCTTGACCGGAAACAGGCCATCACCCGCGCATTGCTTCATTCCGGCGCCCCGATCGACGAAATGAATTGCGTGCGCAAACACCTTTCCGCGATCAAGGGCGGACGGCTGGCGGCCGCCGCGTGGCCCGCGCCGGTCGTCACCCTCGCGATCTCCGACGTCCCGCAGGACGACCCCGCGGTGATCGGTTCCGGCCCGACCGTGGGCGATCCCACGACCTGCGCCGATGCCCTGTCCATCGCCCGCGCCCGGCGGATCGACCTGCCGGAAACCGCCATAGACGCCCTGGAAAACAGGCGATGGGAATCTATAAAACCGGGGGATCCGTGCCTGTCGGGCACATCCTTTACGCTTGTCGCCCGCCCGGTCGATGCGCAGAACGCCGCCGCCGAGGCCGCCCGGTTGCGGGGACTGGCGCCGACATTGCTGGGGGCCGACCTCGAAGGCGAAGCGCGCGACCTGGCCGCAGCACACGCCCGGCGGGCGCTGGATGCGCCGGCAGGGGTGCTTATTTCCGGCGGCGAGACAACCGTAACCGTCGACGCCACCGCGGCGGCGGCGGGACGCGGCGGGCGCAACTGCGAATATCTGCTCGCCCTGGCGATCGCGCTCGACGGCGCACCCGGCATTCACGCCATCGCCTGCGACACCGACGGGATCGACGGCACCGAGGACGCCGCCGGCGCATTTATCTCCCCCGACACCCTGTCCCGCGCCCGTGCGGCAGGCATGGACGCGGCGGAAATGCTGCATGGCCATGACAGCTACACGTTTTTCGAGCGGCTCGGCGACCTGATCGTGACGGGTCCGACCCGGACAAACGTGAACGATTTCCGCGCCATTCTGATTTCAGGCTGATCGTCGGTAGCGAAGCCGGACAGGCTGTTCTATAACCGGGTCATGAAACGCAACCGGCGCGCAAAAATCGTCGCTACCCTGGGCCCCGCGACCGACAGCGCCGCGGAAATAGAGAAACTGTTCGAAACCGGCGCCGACGTCTTCCGGCTTAATTTCAGCCACGGCGAACATGCCGAGCACAAGGCCCGGTTCGATGCCATCCGCGCGGTCGAGAAGAAATACAATCGCCCGATCGCCATCCTTGCCGATCTTCAGGGTCCGAAACTGCGGGTCGGAACCATGGAGAACGGCGGTGTCGAGCTGAAAACGGGTCAGGCATTCCGTCTCGACCTGACGGGGGAAACCGGCGACAGCGCGCGCGCCCCCCTGCCCCATCCTGAAATTTTTGCCGCATTGAAGGAAAGCACCCAGCTTCTGCTGGACGACGGCAAGATCCGTCTGCGGGTTACGGCGGCGGGCGCCGATTTCGCCGATACGGAAGTGATCGCGGGCGGCCGGCTGAGCGACCGCAAAGGCGTCAACGTCCCGAACGCGGTCCTGCCGCTGGCCGCCATGACGGACAAGGACCGCGCCGATCTCGATTTCGCGCTGTCGATGGGGGTCGACTGGGTCGCCCTTTCCTTCGTGCAGCGCCCGGAAGACGTTGCCGAAGCGCGCAAGATCATCCAGGGCCGGGCCGCGGTGCTGTCGAAACTCGAAAAACCGGCGGCCATCGACCGGCTCGACGAGATCATCACCCTGTCGGACGCGATCATGGTCGCGCGCGGCGACCTCGGCGTGGAACTGCCGCCCGAAGACGTCCCCAGCATCCAGAAACAGATCATCCGCCACTGCCGCGAAGCCGGAAAGCCGGTCGTCGTCGCCACGCAGATGCTGGAATCGATGATCAGCGCGCCGGCGCCGACCCGCGCCGAAGCCTCGGACGTTGCGACCGCGGTCTATGACGGCGCCGACGCCGTCATGCTGTCCGCGGAAACCGCCGCCGGCCAGTATCCGTTCGAAGCGGTAGCCATCATGGACCGCATCATCGCCCGGGTGGAGCGCGACGAGGCCTATCGCGCGATCATGGATACCACCCACCCCGACCCGGAAAAAACCGCGCCCGATGCCATCACCGCCGCCGCGCGGCAGGTTGCCGAAACCATCGCCGCCGCAGCCATCGTGACCTATACGACATCGGGATCGACCACGCTTCGCGCGGCGCGCGAACGCCCGGTCGTGCCGATCCTGTGTCTCACCGAAAGCACGGCCACCGCCCGCCGCCTGGTTCTCGCCTGGGGGGTCCACGGCGTAATCACTAAGGACGTCCGCAATTTCGCCGACATGATCGAAAAGGCCTGCCGTATCGCCCGCAAGGAAGAACTCGCAAAAAAAGGCGAACGGCTGGTCGTCACCGCCGGCGTACCGTTCGGCACCCCCGGAGCCACGAACATCCTGCGAATCGCCTGGGTCCACGACTGAAGGCCCGGAAAATAGTGGCAATCGGATCCGCCCGCCGCGTCGTCACGGAATTCAACGCCACCGCGCCTAAATCCCCTTGCCCTGAATCTTCTCGCGAAGTTCGCGGATATGGGTTTCCGCGCCGGGCAGGTTCGGATGAATCCGCAGCGCGGCTTCGAAAGCCTGCAATGCTTCGCGTTCCCGGCTGAGCGCCAGGTTAATCAGGGCGAGACCGGACAGCGCGCCGAAATGGCGGGGTTCCAGCGCCAGGGTTTTCTGGATATCGATGACCGCCGCGTCGAACCGGCCGAGCAGGTAATTCACGGTCGCCCGCTTGTTCCAGCCCTCGGCAAAATCCGGCTGGGCGGCAACCACCCTGTCGAAAGCCGCCAGCGCCGCCCCGTTCTCGCCGCCCCCCATGGCCTGCAACCCTTGCAACATATGGGCGTCCACTGCGCCGTTGCCCGACAGCAACCAGACTTTCCAAATCTGTTCTTCGATCGGCGCCGCATCCTCTTTGGTCGGCGCAGCACGCAGCTCGGCGAATAGCGGATCCAGACGCGGATCGTTCTGGCCGCCCTGAACCGGTACGGCGAAGGTAAGGGTGGCGGCTGTCGCCAGCCATTGCATGAAGTTTCTCATCGATCTTCTTGTCGCTTCGCAACGCCTTCGGGCGGCGGACCGCCCGTCGCCCAGTCGAGCAATTCTACCGTATGCACCACCGGGGCCGCCACTGCATCCCTGAGCTGCATCATGCAGCCGATATTGCCGGTCGCAATAATATCCGGCCCGGTACGCGCGATATTCTCGGCCTTGCGGTCGCGCAGCCGGCCCGCGAGCTCCGGCTGCAGCATGTTATAGGTGCCGGCCGAGCCGCAGCATAAATGCGCTTCCAGCGGTTCGCGCACGGCAAACCCCGCAGCGGCGAGCAGTTCTTTCGGCGGGGCGGTAACTTTCTGGCCATGCTGAAGCGAACAGGCGCTGTGATAGGTAACGTTCAGTTCCGTATCGAACGCCGCGGCGGTCAGTGCCTCCCCGGCGCCGGTTTCAGACAGGAATTCGGTTATATCCCGGGTGAGGCCGCTGATATTCGCAGCGGCGCCTGCCAGGTCCGCATCGCCCCGCAGCATGAACCCGTAATCCTTCACGGTGGTGCCGCAACCGGACGCGTTGACGACGATCGCGTCGATCCCGTCGCCCTCGATTTCGCGCATCCAGGCGCGCACGTTGTTGCGGACGGCCTCCTGCGCCTGGTCTTCGCGGCCGAGATGATGGGTCAGCGCGCCGCAGCAACCGGAGCCGTCGGCGACGACAACCTCGTGACCGAGCCGGGTCAGCAACCGTATCGTTGCATCGTTGATGCGCGCCTCCAGCACCTGCTGAACGCAGCCGGGCATCAGCAAGACGCGTTTCCGACGCGCGCCCGCGGCGGGCCAGACGAGCCGCCCCGCCGCCAGCGGGGCGGACAGGAGGGTCGTCGGGGCAAGGGCAAGCATGGCGCGCAGGCGCTTCGGCATCAGGGGGGCAAACGGCCTGCCGATCGCCGCCAGGCGCAGCAGCGCCCGGAAACGGCGCGGATAGGGCATCACAGCGGCAAGCACGCTTCGCACCGCGCGGTCGAAGGGCGGACGGGTATAGGTCTTTTCGATATGGACGCGGGCATGATCGACCAGGTGCATGTAGTTCACGCCCGACGGACAGGTGGTCATGCAGGACAGGCAGGACAGGCAGCGGTCGACATGTTTCACCACCTTCTCCCTGGCCGGGCGGTCGTTTTCCAGCATGTCCTTGATCAGGTAAATGCGGCCGCGCGGGCTGTCGAGCTCGTCGCCGAGCAGCGCATAGGTCGGACAGGTCGCCGTGCAGAATCCGCAATGGACGCAGGCGCGGAGAATTTTTTCGGACTCGGCAGTCGCGGGATCGGCAAGCTGGGCCAGGGAAAAATTCGTTTCCATATTCAGATTCCGTCGTACATCCGGCCCGGATTGAGGATGCCTTCGGGGTCGAAAGCCTCCTTGATATTCCGGGTCAGGCGTTCGACGCCCCGGGCTTCGGGCTGGAATACAGGCACGGTCGACCGGGTTCCGGCATCCGCCCGGATCAGCGTAGCATGACCGCCGCTTGCGGCCAGCGACCGGCGGATCACATAGGAGCCGCCATCGGATATGCCCGCGACCCGCGCCCAGATGAGCCCGCCGCCCCAGTCGAGAACGGCGTCGCACGCCATCGTCACCTGCAGGTCTTCGAGCAGGCGCGGCGCCGCATCGGGCGGCAGCGAGATGCGCCATACAAACGCGGTGCCGGGATCGGCGGCGTCGTCAATGAGGCGGACATCCCGGATTTCACGCCAGAAGGTAAGGGAATTATGGGTGTGCAGTTCCTCGATATCGCCGAATTCCGAAAGTTCCTCGCGCAGGGCGGCGCAGCGCGCATCGACCGACGCGCCGATCCCCTCGACCCGGACCGCGACCAGCGCCGTCTGCGCCCCGGCGACATACCCGACAGCCGACCGCGCCGCCGCCGGTTCCGGCGTCCAGGCCGCGGCGGAGACATCGTGCGGGCTCGACAGGGCGCGGTTCATCGCGGCGACCGCTGCCGGCGCCGCGGCGCAGGACACCAGCACGGTCCGTGTTTTCTCCGGCGCCGGCAGAACCTTTACCGTCACCTCGGTCATCACGCCAAGCGTTCCCCACGAACCGGCCATCAGCTTGCACAGGTCGTAGCCTGTCACGTTCTTCACCACGCGGCCGCCGGATTTGAACAGTTCGCCGCGCCCCGACACGGCCTCTACACCGAGGAAATGATCGCGGGCCGCCCCCGCCTTGATCCGCCGCGGCCCCGCAAGATTGCCGGACAGGACACCGCCGATGGTGCCGAGCCCTGCGGCCTTTCCCAGCAGCGGTCCGTAATCCGGCGGTTCGAACGCCAGCATCTGGCCGTGCTGGTCGAGCTGCATCCGGATCTGTTCCATCGGCGTGCCGGGCCCGGCGCGCATCACCAGTTCATCCGGCTCGTAAAGCGACACACCTGCAAGGGTTGCCGTGCTCAACACGTGATCCGCCGATACCGGCCGGCCGAGGGCGCGCCGCGACCCACTACCGGTTATTTCAAGCGGCGTCTTGCTGGCCAAGGCATCGGCGACGATGGCGCGCGTTTCTTCGGCGGATGTCGGATCGAACTGGTCGGTCATCGGCGCGGTCAGAACCGGGGAATATCGGGAAAGCGGGTCTGGCCGCTTTGAATATGAACGCGGCCGAGCTCCGCGCAGCGGTGCAAAGTCGGAAAAACCTTGCCGGGGTTGAGCTGCTGCGTCGGGTCGAAGGCGCATTTGACACGCTGCTGCTGGTTGAGGTCGATCTCCGAGAACATTTCGCCCATCAAGTCACGTTTTTCGACCCCGACTCCGTGTTCCCCCGTCAGCACGCCGCCGACCTCGACGCAAAGCCGGAGAATATCCGAGCCGAATTCCTCTGCCTTTTCCAGTTCGCCCGGCGTGTTGGCATCGTACAGGATCAGCGGGTGCAAATTGCCGTCGCCGGCATGAAAGACATTGGCGACCCGCAGACCGTACCGGCCGGACAGTTCGTTCATCCGGGTAAGAACCTCGGACAGCCGGTGACGGGGAATCGTGCCGTCCATGCAGTAATAGTCGGGCGAGATACGGCCGACCGCCGGAAAAGCAGCCTTGCGCCCGGCCCAGAAATTCATGCGTTCGTCTTCCGACGTGCTGACCCTGACCGATTCAGCCTGATTTTCCCGGGCGATCGTTTCCACCCGTCCGATAAGCTCGTCGACCTCGACCTCGGGCCCGTCCAGTTCGACGATCAGAAGCGCCTCGGCATCGAGCGGATAACCGGCATTGACGAACGCCTCAGCGGCGTGAATTGCGGGCTTGTCCATCATTTCCATTCCGCCCGGGATTATGCCGGCGCCGATGATCTCGGCGACGCAGTTTCCGGCGCTTTCGCTGGACGGAAACCCGATCAGCAACGCCCGCGCTGTCGCCGGCGACCGCAGGATGCGCACCGTCACCTCGGTTATCACGCCCAGCAGACCTTCCGAGCCGGTCACCACGCCGAGCAGGTCGTACCCGCCCGCGTCGAGATGCCGGCCGCCGAGCCGCACGATCTCGCCGTCCATCAGGACCATCTCGATCCCAAGCAGGTTGTTCGCCGTCAGGCCGTATTTCAGGCAATGCACCCCGCCGGAATTTTCCGCGACGTTGCCGCCGATCGAACACGCAATCTGACTCGACGGGTCGGGCGCGTAGTAGAATCCGTCCGCCTGCACGGCATGCGTGATGGCGAGATTGGTAACCCCGGGCTGCGCGGTGACGCACCGGTTGGGGTAGTCGATATCGAGAATCCGGTTGAACTTGCCGAGACCGAGCGTAATGCCGTCTTCCAGCGGCAGAGCGCCGCCCGAGAGCGACGTCCCGGCGCCGCGGGGCACGATGTTAACGCCCGTACCGTGGCAGTATTTCAGGATATCGGAGACCTGCTGCACGGTTTCGGGCAACACCACGATCATGGGAAGCTGACGGTAGGCGGTCAGCCCGTCGCATTCATAGGCCCTGAGTTCCTCTTCCTCGGCAATAACACCCTCGCCGGGAACGATCCTGCGCAATGCCGCAATAATCTCGCCACGACGCGACAGGACATCTGCATCTGGATCGGGCATGCGCATTTAAATACTCCGGTTTCCGCCGCTTTCAGTGTAACCGAGCCGTCAAAAAACGAAAGCCGCGACAAACGAAAACCGCGCCGGAAAGGCGCGGTCTGTCAGCCGGATAAATCCGGATCTGGCGGCGGAAATCAGCCCTGGCGGGCTTTAAACCGCGGGTTCCGCTTGTTGATGACATAGGTGCGGCCCTTGCGGCGGACCACACGACAAAAACGGTCGCGGTTTTTCGCAGATTTGAGCGAGTTTACAACTTTCATCTTCTTTTCCTTCAACGCGGAGGCGATAGATTTTCACCCGATTGGCCGCGGAACTTAACGGCGGTTCGGGACCCTGTCAACGCCGGGCTAGGCGACCTCGGATTTCTTGAACGCTACGATTCGTCTCATCTGCAGTTCGCCGGCGGCAAAGGCTTCGTTGCGCCGGTCCCAGAGTTCCGTTTCGCGCAACAGCGCGGCCGCCAGATCATCGTCGAGATCTTCTCCGGCGAGCCTGTTTGCCAGATCGGACCATGCCGTACGGGCTTTTCCGGTGTATTCTTCCGTTTCATCGACATCGGTCCGAATTTCGAAGCCGGATTCCTTGATCTGGGCCAGGACCGGGGCGACGTCCGACGGGAAAACATCGCCGAATTCCCCCGCCATGCTTGCGGCGGCGAGCGGTCCGGGTTCGGCCTCCGTTGTGAACATTTCGACAATGACAATCGGTTTTCCGGGCTTGATCGCGGCGAGCGCCGTTTCAAGCAGAGCCTCTTTATCCTCGATCAGGATCAGTACTTCCCGCATCAGGCATCCGTCATAGAAATTCTTTTTCAACTCGAAACTTTCCGGGTCGAATTTCTTGACCACCGCTTTGCTGTCGAGCCCTTTCGTGATCGCGGTTTCGAGGGCCTGCTTGACCAATTCGCCGCTGAGATCGAAACCGTCGACATAGGAGCCGATTTTCTCCGCAACGGCGCAGGCGCCGCCGCCCGTGCCCGAGCCTATTTCAAGCATCGTATTTTCAGCCGTCAGACCGAAGGGCTGCGCCAGATCGACCACGGCCTCGGGGCCGCCGGGTGCGGTAAAACCTTTTCCCCAAATGATTTCGACCAGTTTCTGGCGACCGGGATTCCACTGCGGTACGTCCTCCGCCGGGCCTTCAACACCATCCGTTTCCGAATCCGCCCCTGCACCGCCGCCACCCGCATCGCTGCCGGGCGGCCGCAATTCGTAGCCTTCCCACCACGCACGCAGGCGTTTTCCAAGCGAATGCTTTGGGCTGCCGCCGTCTTCCCTGTCGCCTGATTTCAGCAATGCGAGCGCCACAAATCCGTTCCCTTGCAGGTCAGCGGCGACATTGCCGTGATGCCATACAACAAACAGTATGAAACGCCTTGATTAATGCACGGTTAACTATTCGCCGACATAGCGGAAGGAAAAGGCGTCCCCGTCGGGGACAATGAAGCCGGCCGTCGGGTTCGGGAAATGCGACGGAAGAATCATCACGTCGGTATCGGCATAGCGGTCGAGAAATGCCTTTCGGGTCGTTCGGGCCGCCTGCTGGTCGGCGCAGGCAATCGTACTCCAGTCCGGGATATGGCATTGAATCATGTGATGCATCATATCGCCGCACAGAATGCCCTGGTCGCCGCCCGAATTCACGTGCAGGCCGACCATGCCGGGCGTATGGCCGGGCAGGGGCTGCAACACAAGGCCGTCTTCAAGCTGATGGTCCATTTCCACCACCAGTTCGCGCTTGGCATCCAGGATCGGGATGACGCTGTCGGCGACGTAGTCCCCGGTGCGGGTCATGTTGTCCTGCGCCGACTGCTCCATCCAGAAATCCAGCTCCGTCCGGGAGAAAATGTATTTGGCGTTCGGAAACGTCGGCACCCAGCGGCCGTCTTCGAGCTTCGTGTTCCAGCCGACATGATCGACATGCATATGGGTGCACAGGACGAAATCGATATCCTCCGGCGTCACCCCGGCGGCGCAGAAATTGTCCATCCACGGGAATACCTTGTCGTCGAACATCTCGCGCTCGCGGGGCTTGTGATTGCCGACGCAGGTATCGACCAGGATCGTGTGATGCGGCGTGCGGATCAGGAACGCCTGGACCGTGATAACGACATTCCCGGAGACGGGATCGAAATGGCGCGGAACCATCCAGTCCCGGTGCGGCGCGATCGCCGCTTCGTTCCAATCCGGGAAAAATGTCGTCGCGCCGAGCATGGGCATATCCATCTCGACAATACGGGTGACGCTGATATCGCCAAATCTGAAATCGAACATCGCTTTTCCGTTCAGGCTGTTTGTGAAGCGGGACGGCCGGGGTTTTCATGACCGCACTCATCGCCGTCACCCGAAAGCCATCGCCGAGTCCGGAACGGGTTGGGATCGCTCATGGTTGTCTCCTCTGCGGCGGCTGGCGTGTTGCCCAGACCGGTACCGATTGGGTCAGAGTAATGATCCGACAATCGCACGGCAAATCCTAACCCTCCGGGATCGAAGCCCTCCGGAACGGCGCCATCGTCTGCCCCGCAGGAGTTGGTCCCGTACTGGTAATTCAGCTGGCGGCATGCCTAAATCCGGAAAACAACAACGGGGACATAAAGATGGAATTCGGCCTCAACTTTTTTCCGAGCTGCGCGCCCGAAGAGCGTTCGGCAGAGGATTACTGGGCGGATGCGCTGTATCTGTGCGGCCTGATGGACGAGCTTGGCTACACCCATGTGCGCACGGTCGAGCATTATTTTCACGCTTATGGCGGATACAGTCCGAACCCCGTCGTGTTCCTCGCCGCGGCATCGCAGCGCTCGCAGAAAGCAAAAATGATCACGGGCGCCGTGCTGCCTGTCTTCAACAATCCGCTCAAGGTCGCCGGGGAACTGGGCATGCTGGACGGTATTTCGAACGGACGGCTCGAAATCGGATTCGCGCGCGCCTTCCTGCCCAGCGAGTTCGAGACGTTCGGCATCAGTATCGAGGAAAGCCGCGCCCGCTACGAAGAAGGCGTCGAGCAGGTCCGGTTGCTGCTGGAAGAGGAAAACGTTTCCCATCACGGCCGGTTTCACAGCTTCGACAGGGTGACATCGCTGCCCCGCCCGACCCAGAAGCCGCGCCCGCCATTCTGGGTGGCCGCGATGAGTTCGCGGGAATCGTTCGAATTCGCCGGCCGCAACGGACATTACATCATGGGCATCCCGATGGGCGGCGGCACGATGGCGGAACTGATAGGCGTCTATCGCGAAGAATGGAAATCCGCCGGTTATCCCGGCAACGGCAAAATCATGTTGTCGTTTTCGATGCATGTGGACGCTGACGGCGACACCGCACGGGACATCTGCCGCCCGCCGCTGAACGCCTATCTCGAACGGCTGGTGGACGCGGCCAGCGGGTGGCTGCAAGGCGCCAGCACCCGGGACTACAAGGGCTATGACAAGATGATCGCGGCGTTGAAGAACGACGATTTCGACCAGCAACTGGACCGCGGCATCTGCTGGGCCGGATCGCCCGAAGAAGTCACGGACATGGTCGCCGACTACGAACGACAGCTCGGCGGGTTCGATATCGCATCGCTGCACCTCATGCCGCACGTCATGCCCGTCAGCACGGCGGAAAAGGCGATGCGTCTGTTCGCGGAACAGGTGATGCCGAAATTCAGGTAGAACCGGACCCGGTTCAGGACGTGCCCGAAGGACACGGCGCCGCCCCGAGAACCGGACCCTGACGGTCGTCCTGGACGAGCACGGCGCAGCCTTCGCCGTCGGCGAGGGTGAAACCCTTCACGTCGATCGTGGCGGCGTGTCCCGACCATGCGCCGATTTTACGCATTTCGGTGACGACGTTATGGCTGAGCAGCGCTTTGCCCTTGTTTTCGCCCGAGCGCACGCGGGTTTCCCGGGATTCGATAAAGCGGACCAGCCAGACCGATCCTGCCGACTTTACGGCGCCGCCGAGCCTTATCTTTTGAACCGTGCCCGAAGCCAGCGTCACATCGACGGCGACGCGATCCCGCCGGGCGGTCTCGGCACGGCGGATCGCCGACAGGACGGCCAGCCTGCGCGAACCGACGGCTTCCAGTTTTCCGTCAATCACCATCTGCGGGGTATAGACGTTGCCGCGGCCGCGAATGCGCTCGTTATAGCCGCGCTGGCGGGCGGTATATTGCGGCTTGGAAAACACGTCCTTCCACTTGCCGTCGGCACCATGGACCAGGTCGTCCCAGTAATCGACGTGGAATTCGAGGGCCAGAACGGATTTCTGTCCCGCGAGATCGCCGAGAAACTTTTCGGCCGGCGGGCAGGAATAACAGCCCTGGGACGTGAACAGTTCGACGACCACCGGCGCGCCGGGACCGGCGTTTTGGTCGGCTGCGGGCACGGCCGTGGCGGACATCGTCAGCGCCAGGGCGGCCACGAGGATCGAATGCATGGTTTTCATGCACCCACTATAAAAAACCGCCGCGCCCCGGCCAGTAAACTTCCGGTGAGGCGCGGCGGCGAAGAAAGACGCGGATGCGTTACTTTTCGTTTTTGACCGGGTTCGACAGGATACCGATCTTTTCGATCTCGATCTCGCAGGTGTCGCCGTCCTTAAGGTAAATCGGCGGCTTGCGAACGAAACCGACACCGGCCGGCGTGCCGGTCAGGATCAGGTCGCCCGGCAGCAGCGTGAACACCTTGGCCAGTTCGTGAACCAGGGTTTTTGTATCGAAAATCATTTCCCGGGTATTCGAATCCTGAAGGACCTTGCCGTTGACGCGGCACTGCATGTTCAGCCCCTTGGCGCCGGCAGGCAGTTCGTCGGCGGTCACGAAGTCGGAACCGATGGAACCGGTCGCATCGAAGTTCTTGCCCATGGCCCACTGCGACGATTTCATCTGGTAATCGCGGATGGAGCCTTCATTGGCGACCGCGTAACCGGCGACATAGTCGAGCGCTTCCGATTTCTTGATGTTCCGCGCCTTCTTGCCGATTACGGCGACAAGCTCGGCCTCGTAGTCGAAATGCTTCGACAGCTTCGGACGGATGATCGCCTGGCCCTGCGGCACGAAGGATGTCGTGAACCGCGTGAACACGACCGGGTAGGTCGGGATCTTCAGCCCGGCTTCGGCGGCATGGTCCTTGTAGTTCAGGCCGATGCAGATGATCTTGTTCGGCTCCTGGATCGGCGTCAGATAGCTGACGCGACCTTTGACGATGGCGCGGGGCGGCGCCTTGGCGGCCGCGCGGGCGGCTTTCTGCATCGCGCCCTTGCCCTTGATGATCAGTTCCTTGAGATCCGTCGGCAGTTTCTTGTCGACGACCGACAGATCGACCAGCCCGGCTTCGGTGCGAACGCCAAGTTTGGCCTGTCCGCCTTTTTTGAAAGCAACGAAACGCATTTTATATCTCCCTGTTGCGTGTTCTGCGTAAATAGATTTGCGGTCCGGTCACCTGCGCGCCGGAAAAGAAATGCGCGTCGAACCTAACGGATCGCGGCGTGGGTTCAAGAGGTTTTGCAACTGCACCGCGCGGCGCCTCAGGCCTTTGCAAATTTCGGAATAACTTCGCGGCCGAACAGTTCCATCGATGCTCGCGCCATCGCGACCGGCATCATCTTCGTGTTGACCTGAAGCGACGCCACATCGAACCCGCCGATCTGCGCATGGAAATCCGAGATCATGTCGCAGCATTCTTCCGGGCTGCCGATAAAGGCCGCGCTTTTTTCGCGCTGCGTATGGACGTCTTCCTTCGACAGAACCTCGATCATCCTGTCATAGCCGGGATAGTCCTTCGTGCTCGCCCCGCCGGTCCAGTCGGACGCGGCGTCGGTCAGGGTCTCGAAATACGCCTTCACGTCGGGGCCCGCTTCGTCGATCGCCTGATCCGTTGTCGGCGCGCAATACATCATGAACGCGAGCACCACCTTGCCGCGTCCGGGATGCCCGGCCTTTGCCCATTCTTCATGATAGATATCGAGCAACTCATGAAGCTTCGCCCCGCCGATCGGGTTGGCCATGCAGTTGAAACCGTTGCGGCCGGCGAATTCGAAGCTTTCCTTCGTCTGCAACGCCGCCACCCAGATCGGCGGGTGCGGCTGCTGGGTCGGACGGGGAAGCGAGGTGACGTTCCTGAAACTGTGATACTGCCCGGTCATCGAGACGTTTTCTTCCGTCAGCAGCGCGCGGATCTGTTGCACGCCCTCTTCATATCGCCCCCGGCTGTCATCGAGGCTGACACCGAACCGGGCGAATTCATGGGGCAGGAATGCCCGCGCCATGCCGATATCCGCCCGCCCGCCGGAAATGGCATCGAGCATCGCGATTTCGCCGGCGAGTTTGAGCGGGTTGTTGAATGCAGGCAGCACCGCGCCGGTGACCAGGCGCGCCTTTTTCGTGCGCTGCGACGCCGCCGACAGGAAAACGATGGGGTTGGGACTGTAACCGCCATAGGGATGGAAATAATGCTCGACGGTGCGGACATGAGAGTAGCCGTGCTCATCGCACAGGTCGACAAGGCTCAGCGCTTCTTCCCAGTAATCCCGCCCGGATTTTTCCGTCGGCCCCACATTGGGGAAAAAGCTGATCCCGAATTCCATAACGCGTCCCTTTTTTTCATTCCGTTTCAGTGCCGGATAGTACGAAGGAATTCGGGGTTTGTCGCCCCGCACACACGCATCCGACTCGCCCGTCTTTGGAGTTCGCGTCCAGTGGTGTAGAACGATAGCTGACCAATTCGAAAGACAACGATGGCACGTGACGGCGACCCTCAGGACGATGCGGCGGGAGACATTCCCTATACCGATTTGTGGTCGCGCCCGGGTTTTCTGATCCGGCGTCTCCACCAGCTTCACGTCGCGGTTTTTCTGGAAGAATGCGCGGATTTCGACGTCACCCCGGTCCAGTACGCAGTGCTCAGCGTGCTCTATCGCGGCGCGGCGCTCGACCAGGTTTCCGTCGCCGCCGAGGTCGGCATCGACCGCAACAACGCCGCCGACGTCCTGCGCCGTCTCGAACGCCGCGGGTTCGTCCAGCGGATACCGAGCCCCACAGACCGCCGCGCCATGCTGAACGCCATCACAGAGGCGGGATGCCGGTTCGTCGAGGACGCCCATGGCGCGATGGAACGCGCGCAGGACCGTTTCACCGGCAGCCTCGGCAAGCGCGACCGCGAACGGCTGATGGACCTGTTGCAGAAAGTCATGCTCGACAACAACGATTCAGGCCGCGCCCGTCTGAAAACCCGGGACAAGGATTAAAAAAAGGGCGGCCCCGCGGGACCGCCCTTTTGCATCTGTGTTCCAACAAAACCTATTCGGCGGCGATCTTCGGCGCGTCGGCTTCGATGGTGTCCATGTTGTTCCGCTTCGTTGCGAATTTCATGTCGGCCGGTTCGTATATGTCGTCCTGAATTTTGAAATACCCGTCGGCGTACTGGGCATCCGTGGTCGGCACCATGGCAATGGAATCGAACGGGCAGACATCCATGCACAATTCGCAGCCGATGCACTTGTCGTTATGGACGTTGATCTTGCCGGCCGGGTCCTGCGACAGCGCTTCGTAGAAGCACATCTGGACGCAGACATTGCAGGTCGGGTTCTGGCAGGTTTCCGCATTCACCTCGGCATGGATGCGGTCTTTGGCGAACTGGTCGGAATAATCGGTTGCCGCCGCATCGCTCGCGATGCCGTGCATGGAAGCGATATCGGCATAGCCGTGATCGTCCATGAACCGTTCCAGCCCGCGGATGATATTGGGCAGCCATTTCATGCCCTTGATCATCAGGACCGAGCCGACCTCGACGATATTGGCGCCGGTCATGATGAATTCGACCACGTCGCGATGATCGAAGATACCGTTCGAGCCGGCGATCGGAATACCGACTTCCTTGTAGATATTGTGGACATAGCGCAGAGACAGCGGCTTGGTCCACGTTCCGCCGATCCCCGCCGTGCCGCCGAGACGCGGCTGCGCGGTGTCGATATCGACGGCGAAGGCGGTGTAGCGGTTGGTCGCCGTGACGGCGGCGGCGCCCGCTTCCTTGACCGCTTTTGCAATGTCCACCGGCTTCGACTGGTCTGGCGTCAGCTTGACGACGACCGGAATGTCGACCGCTTCGCACACCGCCTGGGTCACGCTGAAAGCGACTTCCGGATCCTGGCCGATCATGCTGCCGCCATGGACGCCCGGCATCAGCGCCGGGTGCGGGCAGCCGAAATTGAGTTCCACCATCGGCAGGCCGCAATCCTCAATCGTGCGGCAGATATCGATCCAGCCCTGGACGTCCTTTGCCCCGGCGCTGCCGATCAGGTGGGCATCGCGTTCGCGCGCATAGGCGCCGACTTCCTTCAGATAGGGAATCCAGTCCTTGTAATAGGTGCTGGAATAACCCGACCGGCTGAAGAATTTGAAGTCGCGCGGCACCTTGCCTTTAATGATGTCGCCGCGATCGTTCATGATCGCGTATTTCGAATTCATGGTGAGTACGGCCATGTCGTCGATATCGGTCAGCGTCTTGATGATCGCTCCCGATGCGCCGTAATCGAACGCCTGTTTCATCAGGTCGGGGCTGTTCGTCGTTTCCAGCGATGCGATGACCACGGGGTTTTTGAACGGAACGCCGCAGAAGTCCAATTTCATGTCGGCCATGTCGTCTCCTTTTCCCAGTCGGACGTACAATTTCTGTAACGTCCGGATTGTGCCGCGTTTCCACGGCGATTGCCAGTATTAATATGTAGTATACTACGTAATTTTAGCCCGCCATCGATCCGCGCAAAGCGCTGGTCGCGGCGGTATCGACGGTTTTGCCGTCCGCCGCCGCCACGACGCCGTATACGTCGCGCATGGTCGTTTCCGAGATGATTTCGTCGCGCCAGTCACGCAGGACCTTCTCCGGATCGCGGTCGAGCGCCGGACCGTAGCCGCCGCCGCCCGGCGACTGGGTAACGAACCGCACGGGATCGGTGCCGCGCAAACCGTATTTGGGCGCGTCTTCGACTTCGCCGCCGGCATGACGCAGGTGCATTCGGCCCGGCGCGCCGGCGCCGCCGCCATTGATGCCGTAGCCGGTTTCGTAGTTCAGGCCTTCGCCGCGGAACGAATGGGTCGCCGGGGTCAGGATATCGACCTCGTAGTCGCAGCCGCTGCCGCCGCGGTATTTGCCGGCGCCGGCCGCATCGACCCGGAATTCCTGGCGGTGAAACCGGACGGGATAGAGTTGCTCATACACTTCGACATTGGGCATCGTCAGCCCGCCGAGGGTGCAGACATGGCCGATCTGGTTGAATCCGTCGCGGCCGTCGACCGCGCCGGAACCCGCCGCCGCCGCCCCGTGATAGAATACATAGGGTTCGCCGTCGTCTTCACGGCCGACGGAGATGCCGAACACGTTCTTCGCCCAGCCGGCGCAACCGCGGACGGGGTCGGCCTGGGCCAGTGCTTTCCAAACCGCATGAATGATCTCATGCGCGAAGAACACCGTGCACATGGTGGTCGGTGCGCCTTCGCGGGCGTTGACGATGGTGCCTTCGGGGGCGACCACGTCGACGCAGCGGAACGCGCCCTCGTTATGGGGCAGATGCGGGTCGAGAAACGACGCGAGTGCCGTGAAAATCGCCGAATAGGTATTGCCGAGAGACGAGTTCTTGAAGCCCTTTATCTGCGGGTCGGTGCCGGTGAAATCAACGACCATCCGATCGCCGTCGATGGTTAGCTTGACACGGACGGTAACGTCGCGGATTTCGAAACAGTCGTTGTCGGACCGGTCCTCGGCTTCGTAGACGCCGTCGGCAAGCTTGATGATCTCCTTGCGCACCGACCGGTCGGCATGGTCGAGCACGCCGGTGAAATAGCCCATCGCCTCGTCGACGCCGAGTTCCTCGACCAGCGCCGCCACGCGTTCCATGCCGATCCGGGTGGAGCCGAGCATGGCGCGCAGATCGCCGTCGAGCAGATGCGGTGTGCGGGTATTGAGCAGCAGCAGCTTCCACAGATCCTTGCGGGTCTCGCCCGCTTCGACCAGTTTCAGCACCGGCAGCCGCACCCCCTCGGACCAGGCGTCGGTCGCGATCGGGTTATAGGCCCCGGCGGCGCCGCCGCCGATATCCGACTGATGCGCCCGGTTGCAGGTCAGCCCGACCATTTTACCCTGGACGAAGACCGGCCGCGCGATCACCCAGTCGGGCAGATGGTTGCCGCCGGCTTCCCACGGGTCGTTCAGCAGATAGACATCGCCTTCTGCCAGTTCGTCGCCGAAATCGCGCAGGATCGCGCGTACCCCGAACCCGCCGCTGCCGGTATGAATGGGGATGCCGTCGGCCTGGCTGACGACCTCGCCGGTGGGCCCGGCGATAAAGCAGGAAAAGTCATGCGCCTGACTGAAGATCGGGCTGCGCGCCGTCCGCACCATCACCCAGCCCATCTGGTGGGAGATATGGTCGAGACGGTTCTGCGTCAGCGCCAAAATGACGGGATCGAGGGCGACTTTTTCTGAAGATTGAGCCATCGGATCAGTCCTCCGTCTCGAAGTTGATGATGTAGTTGTTCAGCGCATCAATGGAAACCAGATCGCCGGGACCGACCAGGATCGTCGTCGTCGATTCTTCGATGATCGCAGGACCGGCGAAGGTCTGGCCGTGATGCAGATCGGCGCCGCGATACACCGGCGTATCCAGAAACTCGCGCACCGATTCCGCATAGACCGGCCGGGTTTCGATCGGCTCGACCGGCCGGTCGACCGGGTCGAATGTCGGATCGTCCAGCGGCGGCAGCTTGCCGATACCGACAACCCGGAGCTTCGCGACGTTGATCCGGCTTTCCGGATTGGTATGCCCGAACTGGCGGTCGTATTCTGCCTCGAACGCGGAGCGTATTTCGGCCGGCGTCGCATCGGGCGCGAGCGCGACGCGGACATCCC
This sequence comes from uncultured Rhodospirillaceae bacterium, assembly GCA_963974055.1. Taxonomy (GTDB): domain Bacteria; phylum Pseudomonadota; class Alphaproteobacteria; order MPNO01; family UBA830; genus CAXBCP01. The sequence continues at coordinate 42,262 of CAXBCP010000007.1, read as the reverse complement.
ATTGCTGGCCCTCGTAGTGGAGGTCCAGCTCGTAGCCGAACGTGGTATCCGCCGCGGCGAATCCTTCGTCCTGCAGGGCTTCAAGCGCCTGGGATTCGAGCTGGGCATATCCTTCGGCGATCGGCGCCGCGACGTCGTCGTCGAGCTGGCGCATGACGACATGCACGAAATCCCGCCGCACGTCGGCATGCTGCATGCCGATGGCGCAGAACGCGCCGGCCTGGCGCGGAATATAGACTGCCCGCGCCCCGAGCTTGCGCCCGACGCTGGCGCCGTGCATCGGCCCGGCGCCGCCGCAGGCGATCAGCATGAACCGGCCCGGGTTGTAGCCGCGCTGAATGCTGATGCGTTCGACCGCGTGCAGCAGGTTCTGTTCGACGATGCGGATCAGTCCCGCCGCCGCCTCGGTCCGCGATATGCCGAGATCGTTGGCGATTTCGGTATCGATTGCCGTCTCGGCGGCCGCGAGATCGAGCGAAACGGACCCGCCGGCATAGGGCCCCGGCCGCATCCGTCCGAGGACCAGATGGGCATCGGTGACGGTCGGCCGCGTGCCGCCATGACCATAGGCCGCCGGGCCGGGCCGCGCGCCCGCGCCTTCCGGCCCTGCATACATCAGGCCTGCCGCGTCTATGCCGGCGATCGTGCCGCCGCCCGCACCGACGGTGTGGATATCGACCGACGGCGTGACGAGGTCGTAATCGTTGACCGACAGCGAATCCGTGATGGCGACGCGGCCGTCATGCATCAGCATCACGTCGCAGCTTGTGCCGCCGATTTCCATGCTGACCAGATTGTTCTCGCCGATCCCGGCGGCCAGGTGCTGCATCGCGCCGACGCCGGCAGACGGGCCGGACAACAGCAGGTTCACCGGCTGGCGGATCAGCTGGTCGAGCGATGCGGCGCCGCCGTTGCTTTGCAGCATCAGCAGCTTGGTCTTGAGGCCCATATCGATCAGCTTCTGCTGCAGCGCCGTCAGGTAGGATGCGACCCGCGGCATCACATAGGCGTTCACCGCCGTGGTCGATGTGCGTTCGTATTCGCCCATGACCGGCACGATGTCGGACGACACCGAAATCCATTCGCAGATGTTTTCTTCGCGCAGCACTTCGGCGACGGCGTCTTCATGCGCGGAATTGACGAAGCTGTTGAGAAGGCTGACGGCAATCGATTCGACACCGTCATCCGCAAAGATTTTGCAGGCAGCGCGCACGTCGTCCAGATTCAGCGCTTCGACCTCGGAGCCGTCGGCGGCGATGCGCCCGGTTACCGGTTGGCGCAGATAACGCGGCACCAGGACCGGCGGATAGGGCGTGCGGTGATCCCAGGGATCCTTTCGTAACCCGCGCCGGGCTTCGAGACTGTCGCGGAATCCCTTCGTGGTCAGGAGGCCGACTTTCGCGCCTTTACCTTCAAGCAGGGTGTTGGTGGCAACCGTCGAACCGTGCAGGAAAAACTGGCAGTCGCCGAGGAACCGCGCCATCGGCTGGTCGAGCGCCGCGCAGGCGGTCTTCAGCGCCGAGATCACGCCTTCGCCGGGATCGGCAGGCACCGACGGCACCTTGAACACATCGGTGCGGCCTTCGCTGTCGGCAATGACAAGATCGGTAAACGTGCCGCCGACATCGACGCCCACCCGCCAGGGCGGTGACTGAATGGTAGTGGTCATGTGGTTTCCCGTCCCGTCAGCTTGCTATAATACGTAGTATACTCCCTTTTATTCGGGAGGCGGTCAATGGTGTTGTTGTGGTGGGGTGCGAGTATAGGGATTCCGTTGGTGGGCGCCATGATGCGCTTTGGCTAGGGCCGAAGATGACAGAGGCGAGACCTTGGAAAAGCAGCCGCCCCCCTGACGGCGCGCCGCTGGATACCCGTACGAACGAAATCTACTCTGCGGCGACGCTTTCCGCCTTCTGTTCTTCGCCGTAGAGCCGGCGCAGGACCCGGCGCATTGCAAGCAGTCCTTCATCCGCCGGAATGGTACCGCGCGGATTGGCATCGCGGCTGCCGGAAGCATGGTCAAGATCGATAGCGCGCTGCTGCGCTTCGTAGATATCGAGATCCTCTTTGAGCACGCCGTTCATCTGGTCGACAAACAGGCCGCGCATGTGTTCGGGCACCTTGTCGTGATGCCCGGCGACGGTCCAGAACTGATGGGTCGTGGTCTCGGTCTCCGGCGTCATCGCGTGATAGACCACGAAGCCCCATTTGCCCTGGTCGTTGTTGCGGGTTTCGGCATCGGCGCCGACACCCGCATCGACCGCGCCGTTATTGATGTTGATATAGGCGGGCGGGATGAACTGGCTCATCTGCCAGCGGTCGATATTGTCGGTAAAGCCGCCATATTCGCGGAACGCCAGCGCAGGCTCGATATCTTCCATCCACCGGGTGACGCGTACGGTGTCGCCCTCCACTTCAATGGACAGATTTGCCGCCTCGGCGACGGCGCGGTTGCCCGTAGTGGACCCATGGACATAGGTCAGGTGAGACAGATCAAGCAGATTATCCAGGACCAGCCGGTATCCCGCCTTCACATAGGTTTGCCCCTGCGCGCGGACCCAGTCTTCGTCCAGGTTGTGTTTCGGGTAATCCGGGATCAGCGCTTCGTCGGCCAGTTCAGGGTCTCCCGGCCAGTAGAACAGCCAGCCGTGACGTTCCGCCACCGGATATCGGCCGACGGTGGCCCAGTCCGGCACCTCTTCCGAACCCGGCAGGTGAGTGCACATGCCTTCTCCGTTGAAGACCAGGCCATGATACCCGCATTCGATTTCATCACCGACAAGCCGGCCCTCGGACAAGGGCAGGTTGCGATGCGGACAGCGATTTTCAAGGGCGACGGGCGTGCCGTCCTCCCGCCGGTAAAGTACGACATATTCGTTCAGAAGAACCCGGCCGAGCAGTTCTCTGCCGACATCCTTGGACCAGGCGGCAACGTACCAGGCGTTTTTGACAAACATCGGCATTCTCCCTGAGCATTCCCGGACATTCCCTGAAGCGGGAAATTTAATCAGTATACCCCGTTAATATCCGATCACAACCGGAAAGCGTGATTGACGGTATACCGCGCATCGGTCTGCCGATATGGTTTCGCCATGACAGACACTGAAACGATACGAGGCGGATCCCTCACCAGCCTGTGGGAACGTCCCGGCTACCTGATCCGGCGCCTGCACCAGATTCATGTGGCCATTTTCCTCGAAGAATGCGCGGAGTACGGTATCACGCCGGTGCAGTACGCGGTGATGACGGCGCTGTTGAATCACCCGGGCGCGGACCAGGTCACGATCGCCCATGATGCCGCCATCGACCGCACCAGCGTCGCAGACGTCCTGACACGGCTGGCCCAGCGTGGCCTTGTCCGACGCGAGGCCGGCACGCAGGACAAGCGGATGCGGATTGCCTTACTGACCAAAGAGGGCGAACGCATCGCGCGCGATATGGAACATGCGTCTCTCGGCGCCCAGGCCAGGCTGATGGCGCCGCTTTCCGCCGAAAAATGCGACCGGTTGATGGAGCTCATGACCGAACTGGTCGAGGCCAATAACGAGTTCAGCCGCGCACCGGCCCGAAAACGGCCGGCCGGTTAGAACAATCCTACATAAAAAAGGGGCGGCCGAAGCCACCCCTTCCTGATTTACGAGAACGCAAACGGCTACATACGTGCGCGTTCCACAGCCTTCTTGAGCAGATTGTACATATCCTTGGTCACCGGGTTCCCGCCGAGGAACTCGTCGCCCAGCGGACGGACCGTATCCATGAAGGTTTTCTGGTCCGCTGCGCTCAGCCGGATAACCTCGGCCCCGTTTTCTTTCCAGAGCGTTTCGGCTTTCTTGCCGTACTCGATGGCCGTCTCCGTCGCCCAGTCGCTCATCCCCGCGACCGTGGTCTCAACGAACTTGCGACGCTCGGGCGACAGCTTCTTGAGCCAGACATCGCTGACGAGAACCGCACTCGGGATCATGCCGCTTTCAATGACCGTGATGAACTTGGTGACGGTAAAGAACTTCGATCCGCCCATCACGATGATCGCACTCCGGCACGCGTCGATCGTACCGCGCTGCAATGCGGGCAGCACTTCGGTATACGGCATCGGCACACCGGCCGCGCCGAACTTGCGCACCATCGCGCTTTCCATCTTGGTGGCGAGGACCCGGACCTTGACGCCTTTGAAGTCTGCCAGGGTACGGATCGGCTTTTTGCTCGCCCAGGAAGTCGGCCCATAGACATAAAGCGACATCATCTTGATGCCCTTATTCGCTGCAAGCTGCGAATATTTCGAGAAGAATTCAGGGTCGTTCAGCGCCTTGTGGGCATGCATCGGGTTGTCGAACAGGCCGGGGGCATCGGGAACCTGGAAATTCTGGTTGATACCGACCAGGAAGCCCGGCGGCGTGATCATCATTTCAAGCGTACCGAACTGCAGCCCCTCGATCATGCGCGGGATAGACCCGATCTGACCGGCGGGGAAGTTCTGTCCGGTGAATTTCATTGCCGGATTTGCCGCAAGACGCTTGGCGAGTTCCATGCCGACCGCCTGCTGCGGATCGTTGAGCGTTGCGTAACCGATCTTCACCTTGGTCTGCGCCATGGCGTTGCCGGCGAAACCGGTAATAGCGAGCGCGGCGAGCGCGCCCATAATTTTTCCGACAGGTTTCAGGTGTCCCATAATTCTCTCCCTTTGAATTAAAATCCGTCCTCGAACTCTAACGATCCGTGGCCGGAAGGCCAATAATTGTTAGCAATCTAAACATCAGTATGCTGATCGTAATTACGCCAAGTCAATAGCTCGCACCCGCCGGGTCGCGTTATATCGATCCGAATATTCAATTTTCAGGGAATCCGCGCATGAGCACCAAATCCGTCGGCACCACCCCGGCCTCCGTCGCACCGCCGATGAAGCCCCATTATTCCAACAGCATCCGCACCGAAAGCGGACCGTTACTCTTTATCGCGGGCCAGGTCGCGCTGGATGCGGATGGCAGGCTGGTCGGCGCGGGCGATATCCGCGCCCAGGCGACACAGGTGCTTGAAAACATCCGCGCCATTGTCGAGGCCAATGGCGGCACCATGGCCGACATCGCCCAGGTGACGGTGTATGTCCGCGATATAGAAGCGTTCAATTCCATTTCCGATATCCGGGAAAGCTACTTTCCCAAGGATGGCCCGGCCTCCGCGATCGTCGAAGTATCGGCGCTGGCCTGGCCGGAATTCCTGCTCGAAATAGCGGCCGTTGCGGCATTGCCGACATAGGGCATGCCGTCCGGACCGATCAGGCCGCGCCGGATGAGCGCGTCCACGGTGTTGCGGAACTGGTCGGCCGCGGCGCGGCGGTCCCAGGCCTCCAGCCAGTTCTGTTCGACAAAGGCATGGATGGCGGGCAGGCCGAGAGCGGCCTCCCACAAAATGCCGAGCAATGACGCCAGCAGCTCTTCGCGCTCCTTTTCGGCGTCGGTGACACAGCGCGCCGCGTCTGCCTCTGCGGTGCGGCCGGTTTCGGGCCCGGCCCCGAGCCCGAAATCCGGAAGCGCCCGCCGGGCCGGCGGGGCAATCTGCCAGTGGGCGATTTCATGGATGACAACACTGGCTTCGCTCCGTGTCCGGATGACCGTTCCGTCCCAGCTGAACGCCATGGCCGGATCTTCATCGCGCACGGGAATCCCGAACCGGACCGCGAGCGCGATCGCCGCCCGGCGGTCGGCCGGGGTATCGCAGGGCATATTGACGGCGGCGAACGTGTCGGCAATCAGCCCGAGCGCAGCCGCTGCCGGACCGGCGGAATCGAGAAACGAATCCATCCGGGCCAACGCCCGCGGCAGTTCGTCAGTGGGGATCGGGGTCAGGTTCATCGCAATGCAGTATAAACCCGATATGCCTGCCCGGTGGCAATTGCTTGCATTCGAAGCGCACCCCGGCGATGGTCCGGCGGTCTGAAATTTGCGAGACGATTATGGTATACGGCTGGTTCGAAGACATGACCGCAGGCAGTACCGATGTCATCGGCGCGTATCTCGTGGACGAAGGCGAGATGGTCGCGTTTGCCCGGAAATGGGACCCTTTCCCCTTCCATATCAACCGCGCGGCCGCGGAAAAATCCATCCATGGCGGGCTGATCGCCTCCGGCGAATACACCATGGCCATCAAACAGATACTGCTTCATGGCAAAGGTATACCGCCTGGCGTAATGGCATCTCTCGGATATGACGAATTGCGCTACCTGAAACCCGTCCGGCCCGGCGACCGGATCAGTGTGCGGCTCGACGTACTTGAAAAACGGCCTTCCCGATCGAAGCCGGACCGGGGAATCGTGCGGGTGCGCACCACGCTGGAGAATCAGGACAACGAGACGGTTCTGACCTATATCGACAATGTCCTTATCGCAAAACGGAATCCATGACAGAGACGCCAGCCGCACAGGGGCCCGTTCCCGGCCCGTCCCACAACCCCGATACCCCGGGCAGCCGCGACGCCGAGACGCCGCCGGCGCTGGCTGTATCCGGCCTGGAGAAATCATACCGGCTGGGCAAGGAAGAAATTCCCGTGCTGCAGGGCCTGTCGCTGACGGTAGAGCCCGGCGAACTTGTCGCCATCATGGGACCGAGCGGTTCGGGGAAGACCACGCTTCTGAACTGCATCGCCGCGATCGACACCCCGGACGGCGGCGATGTGACGCTTGCCGGGGCGCCGGTCGCATACGAGTCCGAACGGGCGCGCACGCTGCTGCGCCGCCGCGATATCGGGATCGTCTTCCAGTTCTTCAACCTGATCCCGACCCTGACGGTGCGCGAAAATATTGCGCTGCCGCAGCAGATTTCCGGCGCCGACCGGGCAGGACGCGACGCGCGGGTAAACGACCTGCTTAAACGCGTCGGTCTCGAGGAACGCAGCGGCCACCTCCCCCACCAGTTGTCCGGCGGAGAGATGCAGCTTGTTTCCATTGCCCGCGCCCTGGTGCACCGCCCCGCCCTTTTGCTGGCCGACGAGCCGACCGGCAACGTCAACCCGGCCATTGGCCGGTCCATCCTGCAGACCCTGCGCGACACCGTGCGCGAGGAACAGACAAGCGTCCTGCTGGTCACCCACAGCCCGGAACACGCGGCCTGGGCCGACCGTATCTGTTTCCTGAAAGGCGGCGTCATTGCAGGCAGCGTTGCCCAGACCGGCGGCCCGGAAAACCTGGGGCCGATCTACGCCGAACTGCAGCGGCTCGGTATCTGATCCATGGCGACGGCAGCGGCGCTTCCCCTGAATATCGGCCTCGCCTTCCGGCTCGCCGCCCGCAGCCTGAAACACCGGAAGATGATCGCGCTTGCGACGCTGCTCGGGGTCGCGATCGGTGTCGGGGTCGTCAACGCGGTACTGATCGTCGACGCCAATACCGCCCGGAACTACGAGGCGGAGGCACAAGCCGCGGCAGAGACCGAGGATCCCGGCGCAACATCCGCGCAGGAGGCCGCCCGCCAGAAAGTCGGCGCCAAGTCGTTTTCGATCAGAATCGAACGCCGGCGCAACGGTCGGATCGAGCAGTCCATCGTGCCGTCGCAACGGGGTTCCGCGACCCGGATCAAAGCGGGCGACGACGCCCGCACCCGGATCGGTGAAGAAGACTATCAGGCGATGCGCCTTGCCGTCCGGATGGCGTCGCTGCTGGCCTTCTTTATCGGCGCCGTCATCGTTTTCTACACCATGCGCTACTCGGTCTCGACGCGGGCGCGGGAATTCAGCCTGATGTTGTGCCTGGGCGAAAGCCGGCGCAATGTCGGCCTGTCGCTGATGGCGGAAGCGACGCTGCTCGGCGCGTTCGGCACCGTTGTCGGCCTGATCGCAGCCTTTCCCGCCGCCGCCGCGCTGCTCGCCGCAGGGATTTCCACGAACGGCCGCCGGCCGCTGCCGGGATTCGAAGTCCCGTGGTTCGAACTCGGCGGCATGGGCCTGGTCAGCCTCGCGATCGTCTATCTGGGGGTTGCCAGCCCGTTGCGGGAAATCCGCCGGCTCAGTATCACGGATGTGCTGACCCCGCGATTTCTGTCCAACGGCGAACGCGCCGCAACGCTCGCCCAGAAAGGGTTCGGCTGGCTGATCCCGCCGATGCTCGCCGCCGCCTGGATCGGCATGCGCCCGTTCATGGAAAGCTGGCTGTCGGTGGTTTATTTCTTCCTGTTCGAAGCCGCCTTTGTCGCCATCCTGGCCATTGCGACGCTGTGGTGGCTGTCGCCGCTGCTGCGCGGCACCATCCGGCTGTTCGAGACCGTCTTCCGGGCAGTCCTGCCGCTTGAAACTTTCCTGACCGGCCGGCGCATGCGTCTGAACAGCAAGCGACTGGTGTTTTCGGTGACCGGCGTAACGCTGGTTTTCAGCCTGTTGACGGGCCTTCACGACGTCACCCGCGCCCTGAAGGACGAAATCGCCATCTGGGCCTATCACGCCATGCAGGCGAATTCGTATCTCGAACGGCCGGCCGGGCGCGAGATCGATGAAGATGCATTGCAGACCAGGCTTGCCACCAACGGCATCATCCTGATGCGGATGTCGGCGAAAACGACGGGCGAGTTCCCGATGCGGCTTATTCGCAGCGGCGACGTCAACCCGCATCTCCGCGCACTCGGCCAGCCGACGCTGATACCGGGCCGGGTGATACTGTCGCGCACCCTCGCGGCCCGGTACGACACCCGCCCCGGCGACCGGATCGTGTTTTCGGACGGCGAAAAAGATCACCGGTTCGTCGTCGTCGGGGTCACCGACGCGATCGGCTTTTATCTTGAAAGCGCGCAATACGTGGACATGAAATCCTACGCGGTTTTCAGCGACGGCAACCCGATCTTCGCCGACAACCTCGAAAAATCGCTGGGCCGCTACGCCGTGGCGCGGCCATTCGGGGGAGTGCGGCCCTATCTTTCCAGATACCAGGAAGATGCGCTTTACCCATGGTACGTTACGGTCAAGCGCGGGCGGTCGCAGGGGTACTGGCAAAGGCGGGAAATCGACCGCGATTTCCTGATATTCGATTTCATCCTGATCGGCACGGTCATCCTTGCCGGGATCGGGGTCGCCAATACAATGCTGATCCAGGTCCGCGCGCGGGACCGCGAGTTCGCCGTTCTCAAGTCGATCGGCATCAGCCGCGCCCAGGTCGCCCGCATGCTGCTCATCGAAGGCACGATTATCGGCTGTGTCAGCGCCGTGCTTGCGGTCGTGATCGGCAACGGTCTCGGCGCGATCAGCGTCCGCTTTCTCGACCACTTCACGCTGTTCCAATATTTCCTGCGGATCTCGCTGCCGGCAACGCTTTACATATCCGCTCTCTGCGTCCTCACCTGCGTAATCGCGTCGGTTTATCCGGCCTTTGTCGCAAACCGGGCATCGTCCGCGGAATCGCTGCACTACGAATAGTCCCGCGCCGTCCCGAACATTACGAAAGATTAATCCGCGGAAACTTGCGAAACGGCGCTCTGCGCCTCTACATATTGCTGGAACAACGGGAAACGGTCCGCTTCATGCGCGTTCTGGTCATCGAAGACGACGCCGATGTCGCCGCTTATATCGTCAAGGCGCTGACGGAAGCGGGGCATAACGCATCGCATGCCGATAACGGCAAGGACGGCCTGGTCATGGCGACCACGGACGATTTCGACGTGCTGGTCGTCGACCGGATGCTGCCCGGTCCGGACGGCCTGACGATCATCCGCACGCTGCGGGCATCGGACGACCATACACCTGCCCTGATCCTGAGCGCGCTGGGCGATGTCGACGACCGGGTCAAAGGACTGAAAGCGGGCGGCGACGATTACCTGACGAAGCCGTTCGCCGCCGCGGAGATGCTTGCCCGGCTGGAAGCGCTGACCCGCCGGGCGTCCAATTCCGGCACGCCCGCCGAAACCGCGCTGTCTGTCGCCGACCTCGAAATGGACCTGCTGGCCCGGACCGTCAGCCGCGCCGGAACCCCGATAGATCTCCAGCCCCGCGAATTCCGCCTTCTCGAATGCCTGATGCGAAACGCCGGCAGCGTGGTCACCCGCACGATGCTGCTGGAAAACGTCTGGGATTATCATTTCGATCCCCAGACCAACGTCATCGACGTCCATGTCAGCCGCCTGCGCCAGAAAATCGACCGCGATTTCGATTCACCGCTGATCCACACCGTGCGGGGCGCCGGATACGTGCTGCGGGATGCCGGACAAGACGCGGGGTCATGAAACCGCGCCGCCTCCTGCGAAGCGCCACGTTCCGGCTGGCCCTGATCTACATGCTGCTGTTCGGCGGCTCGGTCGCGCTGCTGCTGGGGTTCCTGTACTGGGCGACCGTCGGCGTTCTGTCGGAACAGGTCGACGAGACGATCCAGGCCGACATCAAAGGCCTGGCGGAACAATACGAGCGGCGCGGCACACCGGGCATTGCCGCAATTATCGCCGAGCGCGTCCGCAACGATCCCGGCGGGCGCACGGTCTACCTGCTGACCGATCCGCTGCGCCGTCCGCTGGTCGGCAATCTGAGCGGCTGGCCGACGGTGTCGCCGGATGCGGACGGCTGGATAACCTTCGAGCTTCTGGACCGCGACACACCGGACGGCAAACCCCAGCCCGCACGGGCGCGGCGCTTCGTGCTGCAGGGCGGGCTCAACCTGCTGGTCGGCCGCGAGGTCCGCGAACTGCAGCGCATCCAGCGCATGATCGCCAATGCGATGGTCTGGGGGATAGGCATCACGCTGGCACTGGCATTTGCCGGCGGCATCGCCATGAGCCGCAGCACGGCCCGGCGCATCGATTCGATCAACCAGACCAGCCGCGACATCATGAGCGGCGATCTCGGCCGCCGCATCCCCGCCGGCGGCACCGGCGACGAATTCGACCAGCTCGCCGGAAACCTGAACGACATGCTCGACCGCATACAGGGTCTGATGGAGGGCCTGCGTCATGTGTCCGATAATATTGCCCATGACCTGCGTACGCCGCTGACCCGATTGCGCGGCCGGCTCGAAGATCTCGACGACGCCACGCTCGGCAGCGAAGAACGGACCCGGCGTATCGATGCCGCCGTAGCCGAAGCGGACAGCCTGCTATCGGTGTTCAACGCGCTGCTGCGGATCACCCAGATCGAGGCCGGCGGGCGGCGCGAGAATTTCGCGCCCGTCGATCTGTCCGAAGTCGTCCGCGACGTCGCGGAACTGTACGAGCCCGTCGCCCAGGCGAAAGACCTGGCGTTCTCGTCCCGGTCGGATGAAGCGGGCAACGTGACCGGAGATCGCGACCTGTTGTTCCAGGCGGTCGCGAACCTGACCGACAATGCCATCAAATACACACCCGCCGGCGGCAGCGTATCGCTGCATTCCACGGCGAAGTCCGTAACCGTCGCAGATTCCGGGCCGGGCGTGCCCGACGACGCCCGCGAAGACGTGTTCCGCCGGTTTCACCGGCTGGAGGCAAGCCGGAATGCGCCGGGCAGCGGGCTCGGGCTCAGCCTGGTGAAAGCGGTCGCCCAGCTTCACGGCGGCGATATCAGCCTGGCGGACAACCAGCCGGGTCTCAGGGCCGTATTGACGGTTTCATGATCCGTCAGCCGGCCGAGCGCGTATCGGAATCAGTGAACGCCATGATCCACAACACCCGCATCGAATCCCTCAACGACTGCGACCGTCGCGCCGACGGCGCCTATGTCCTGTACTGGATGCAGGAGGCCCAACGCGCACGCGGAAACGCCGCGCTCGAACTCGCGATCCGCAGCGCCAACAAATACAGCCTGCCGGTGGTGGTGTGTTTCGGACTCATGGACGGGTATCCGGACGCCAATGCACGGCACTACATGTTCATGCTGGAAGGTCTTGCGGATTGCGCCCGGGAACTTCGCGCCCGCGGGATCGCGTTCGTTCTGCGCCGCGGCGGGCCGGCGGATGTCGCTCTGGGTATGTCGCAGAATGCCGCCGCCGTAATTTGCGACCGCAGCTATATGCCGGCCCAGCGGTCATGGCGGAGAACGCTCGCCGACGCCGCCGGATGCCCCGTCGTGCAGGTCGAAACCGAGGTCGTGGTGCCGGTCGATGTGGCGTCCGACAAATCGGAATATGCCGCCCGCACGATCCGCCCGCGCATTCACCGGGTGTGGGACGAATATCTCGTGCCGCTCGACGAGACCGAGCCGGATGTGGCGGCGGACGGCCTGACCCTTGAAAGCGATATCGACGTATCGGACCCAAGGGCGGCGCTGGCGCAGCTCGACATCGACCGGTCGGTGAAACCGGTGAAAAGATTTCGTGGCGGCCGGGCGGAAGCCCTGCGGCGGCTGGACGAATTCATCGACAACGTTCTCGGCGGCTACGCGACCGGGCGGAACGAACCGTCAGCCGCGCGCACGTCGTTCCTCAGCCCCTATCTTCATTTCGGCCATGTCTCGCCGGTGGAAATCGCACTGGCGGTCCGGCAATCGGACAACGGATCGGCCGAAGACCGGAATTCGTTCATCGAGGAACTGGTCGTCCGGCGCGAACTGGCCATGAACTACGCTGCGTTCGAACCCGCCTTCGAGACCTATGCCGCCGTGCCCGGCTGGGCCCGGAAATCGCTGGACGAACATGCCGGCGACGAACGCGAATACGTATACGATATCGACACCCTCGCCGCCTGCGACACCCACGACCCGCACTGGAACGACGCGATGCGGGAAATGGTCCATACCGGCTTCATGCACAATTACATGCGCATGTACTGGGCGAAGAAAATCCTGGAGTGGAGCGCTACACCCGAAGAGGCGTTCACGACCACCATCGCACTGAACAACCGGTATTTTCTCGACGGCCGGGATGCGAATTCCTACGCTAACGTCGCATGGTGCTACGGCGTTCACGACCGGGCCTGGACCGAACGCCCGGTCTTCGGAAAAATCCGCTACATGAATGCCAACGGGCTGAACCGGAAATTCGACATGGCGGCCTATTCGGCGTTCGTGGACGGCGTGGAGGCCGCCGAATCTTCATAAGCCTGCCCGGCGACGGGGATTCCCTGCCGAAACGTGTGTCACAGTAACAACCGACTGCCGACATGCGATTCCTGAATTCGAAATACGCCCTCTGGCTGCTGCTCGCGCTTCCCGCCGTTCCGATGGCGGCGGCGCTGACGGGCAGCCCGCGCGATCCGGCGGGCCAGCCGGTAACCGAAATGCTTCTGCATCCGACGGGCGAATTCGCGGCACGCTTCATGATCGTCGCCATGATCCTGTCGCCGTTGCGTCAGTTGTTTCCACGGTCGGGTTTCCTGCTCTGGATGATGCAGCGCCGGCGGTATTTCGGCATCGCCGCCTTCGCCTACGCGCTGGCGCATACGGCGCTGTACATCGTCGACATGGGCTCGGCGGTGTCAATTCTGGGGGAATTCTTTATCCTCGGCATCTGGACCGGCTGGCTCGCGATGGCGGTCATGCTCCCCCTCGCCGCGACGTCGAACGAATGGGCGGTCCGGCAACTGGGACGGGGATGGTCCGCGCTGCAGCGCTGCGTCTATCCCGCCGCGCTCGCAACGCTGATCCACTGGATATTCGTACACAACAATCTCGGCCCCGCCCTTGCCCATTTTCTGCCCTTGGCGGCGCTGGAAACATACCGTGTCTGGAAACACTTCACCGCCCCGACCATCAAAAGGACAGCCCAATGAACACCGCAGCCATACGCGCACTGCTTCTTGCCGCCGCAATTGCCGCTCCGTTTTCGACCGCTCAGGCCACCGGACGCCTCACCTGCGAAACCGTCGCGCCCGACAAGTGGCTGACCGAGGACGCGCTCACCAAAAAACTGACGGCGGATGGATGGCTGGTCCGTTTCATGAAGAAAGACGGCGGCTGCTGGGAAGTATACGGAACGACCCCGGAAGGGCAGCGCGTCGAAGCCTATTTCCATCCCGCGACCGGCGAAAAGCTTCTCGTCGGGCAACGCGGGAAGATTCTGTTCCGGGCCGGCGAAAAATAAACGCCCGGGGGTTCCCGATCCGGGCTCAACGGTCCCAGGGCGGGACCGGGGTCAGTTGTTCGACCAGATAGTCGACGAAGGCGCGGGTCGGCGGCGGCACAAGCCGGCGGCTCGGATATACCGCATGAATGATATTTTCCTGCGGATCGCGCCAGTCCGGCAACAGTTCGACCAGCCGGCCGGCCTTGATATCCGGCCCGACGAGAAACGTCGCCAGCCGGGCGATACCGAGCCCGCCAAGCGCCAGATCGCGGATCGCCTCGCCGGAATTTGCCCCGAAATTGGACGACATCCGCACCGCGCGCGGCCCGCCGGGTCCGTCAAAGCGCCAGGTATCGGAATAGACGGTCGAATATATCAGCGCGTTGTGGGTGGCGAGCTCTTCCGGCTTTCCGGGCGTTCCATGCACATCCAGATACGCCGGAGAGGCGCAGATGACCCGGCGGTCGGGCACCAGCCGGCGGGCAATCAGCGCGGAATCGGCCGGGGCGGACACACGGACGGCGACATCTATGCCTTCCTCGACCATGTCGACCATGTGATCGGAAAACACGACATCAACACGAAGATCCGGATACCTTGAGACGAATTCCGGGATCATGGGCACGATCTGGCGCTGCCCGAATGAAATTGATGCGGTCACCCGCAACCGGCCGCGCGGCCGGTCGGAGGCCTGGCCGACGGCACGTTCTGCATCGTCGATATCGGCCAGGATGGCCCGGCTGCGGTCGTAGAATTCGCGCCCCACATCGGTCAGGCTGACCCGGCGGGTCGACCTGTTCAGCAGCCGCGCCCCGAGCCGGGTTTCCAGCCTGCCGATCTGCTTGGACACCGCCGACGGCGTGAGCCCGAGAAGCCGGGCGGCGGCGGAGAAATTGCCGGCATCCACCGCTGCGACGAAAACGCTCATTTCGATGCTTGAGGCGCTGGACACGGATACCTATTCCCTGAATTCACATATAATATGCCCCATTGGCGTATTATCTTCTTTTACGGCATCAATTACAAAGCCGTTGCGTCCATATTTCCCGACCCCTGGCTGGAGAAGAATGATGAAGATCGGATTTTTCACAATGCCGGTTCACCGGCTGGACCGGAACTACACCGAATGCCTGCAGGAAGACCGCGAGGCGATCATCCTTGCCGACGAACTCGGCTATTCCGAAGCCTATGTGGGCGAACACGTCACGGACGCCGCCGAAAGCATCACCAATTCGATGCTGTTCCAGGCCAGCCTGATATCGGACACCAAGCAGATCAAGCTGGGCACCGGCACGTCGAACCTGTCGCACAGCCATCCGGTTCTGATCGCCGCGCACGCCGCCATGATGGACCACCTGCTGAAAGGACGGTTCATATTCGGCGTCAGCCCGGGCGCGCTCGAATCCGACGCCGAGGCGCTCGGCATCCGCGGCGTCGACCGCAACGAAATGTTCGCCGAAGCGATCGACCATATTATCAATATCTGGACCGGCGAGGCGCCCTACGACCTGACGGGCAAGTACTGGAACATCTCGACCCGCGAAACCCAGTTTCCGGAAATCGGGCTCGGCCCGATCGCCAAACCCTATCAGAAGCCCTACCCGCCGGTTGTCGGCACCGTGGTCGCACCGTTCTCCAAAGGCGTGATCGAAATGGGCAAGAAGGGCTTCCTGCCGATTTCCGCCAATTTCCTGCTGGCGAAATGGGTAACCACCCACTGGACCAATTATGCCAAGGGCTGCGAGGAAGGCGGACGCCCGGCGAATGCAAGCGACTGGCGCGTCGCACGGTCGATCTTCGTCCATGACGACCACGACACCGCCGTCGATTACGGTAAGGCCAACGACCGCAGCCCCTACCGGTTCTATTACAACCAGCTGTTCACCAAGCTGAAAAAAGCGAACCGCCACGAGGTGTTCAAACCGGAACGCGATTTCCCGGACGAAAAAGTCGACCTGGATTATATTCTCGACAACCTGGTCATCTGCGGCGACGTGAACAGCGTGGTCGACCAGATCCTCGCATTCCGTGAAATCACCGGCGATTTCGGCACCCTGCTCTATGCCGGCAAGGACTGGGAAGACAAGGCGCTCGGCAGGCGCTCGATGGAGCTGATGGCCGAAAAGGTCATGCCCGCAGTGAATGCCGCAATCGGGCAATCGACAGCGGCGGAATAGTTTTTTCTGCTATACTCGCCGGATGGCGATAACAGACGAAAAACCGCTTTCCCTCGTCCATATTCTGTCGAACAGGATCGGGCGGGCATTCTACAGCGAAGTCGAAATGAAGTTCGGCATCACCATTGCCGAGTGGCGGGTGATGCTGACCCTCAGGGCGGAACCGGGGGTGTCGGCCGCCGAGATCACCAGCCGCTGGGCGATCGAAAAAATGGCTGTAAACCGCGCCATTCAACGTCTCGTCGATAATGGAACGGTGTCCCGCACCCGCGACCCCGAAGACCGCCGCAGCTACCGCCTGGCGCTGACGGCGAAGGGCAACAAACTGTATGACAGGATCGCCCCCACGACGAACAAGCGATACGCCGAACTCATATCGGCCGTGTCGGGCGACGAGCTCGACACGATGGTCGCAGCCCTGCAGAAAATGATTCGGCGGGCGGAAGAACTTAATTGAACCGCGAATCGCACCTCCCGGGTGCGCCACCGGGTAACCGCAGCAATCCGTACCCGTTCCCCCCGGCGCATCCATGAATGCCATCCTGAACATCATCGCGCCGGTCTTTGCGCTGATCGTCGTCGGCTATGCCGTCGCCAGAACGCCGAAATGGACCCCGGCGGCGACAACTTATTTCAACAATTTCGTCTTCTACGTCGCACTGCCGACATTACTGTTCGGCAAACTGGCAAGCGGCCGCGCCTTCGACGGGGTCGAGCCGCTCATCGCCGCGGCGTATTTCGGCGGCAGCCTGATCGCGATGGCGCTGATCATCGTATTTTCCCGGGCCGCGTTCCGTCTTCCCGGCGAAGAACTGGCCCTGATGGGCATGGGCGCCGGGTTTTCGAACACGGTCCTGCTCGGCCTGCCGCTGATCGTGCTGACTTTCGGCGACGACGCGGTGGGTCCGATCACGACGCTGATTGCGTTCAATACGCTTCTGCTGCTGCCGGTTACGATCGCACAGATCGAAATATCGCGCGGCCGCGCCAGCCAGAAAAGCCTCGCCCGCATCGTGATCGCGCCGGTCAGGGCAATGGCGCGCAACCCGATCCTGATCGCCATCGTCACCGGCGCCGGCTGGAGCTTTACCGGTATCGGGCTTGCGCTGCCGGTCGAACGCTATATCGACATGATGTCGGGCGCCGCCGGACCCTGCGCCCTGTTCGTGCTCGGTGCCAGCCTCGCCGAATACAAAATCGCCGGCCGGCCCGGAGAAACCGCGACGATGATCGGCTTCAAACTGGCCGTGCATCCGGTGATCGTCTGGCTGTTATGCACGCAGGTCTTCGCCCTCGATGCATTTACCACCGGCGTTGCCACGATGATGGCCGCAATCCCGGTCGGCGCCACCGTGTTTACGGTCGCGCAACAATACCGGACCTTCGCCGGTCCGGTGACGTCTTCCATTCTATTGTCGACGGCAGTTTCCGCAGGGACGCTGGCCGTCGTGATCGGGTTCCTGACCTGACGCCGGGGCGAGGCGGTCAGTCGGGGCTGCCCGGACCGGTATAGTCGTTGCACCCTTGGGACAGGGCGTAACAGGCCAGTCGCACGGTCTTGGGTACTTCGACGCGGTCGCCATTGCGCTCGCCCTTTTCGTAATACTGGACGATCCGCCGCTTGAGTCCGAGCGCATCCGCCGCTTCTTTCTGCGACATTTTCAGAGATTTGCGCCAGCGTTTGAATTCGGCCGGCGACATGCCGGGCCCGTTTACCTCTTTGTGCTTGTTCATGTTCCCCACATGCGGTCGTTCCCCCGACAGGCGCGGATCATACCCGCCGGCTGAGGCCCGATAAATAACAGAAAACCAAAAAAAGCGCACTTCGTGCGTTTATTTTCTTGAAAGGCGCACGAGGTGCGTCTATATCTGCCCTCGACAGCGCACGATGTGCGCCTTTGAGGGGATGCCATCCCGGCATCCCCCGCGATAGAAGGAGACGGACCATGGATTCGCTCTCGGTTTACTTCAACGCCATCTGGCAGGAAGCGCAGCGCCCCCTGCCCAAGGTCGAACGGCCCAATACAAGCGCAGACCTGATCGCCTTCGCGCGACAGCTCCGGCGGGTCCCGAAGCTGATCTATTCGGCGGTGACCCATACCTGGCAGCCCCGCGACTGAATTTCCTGGCAGCCGCCGAACCAGGTACGAACAATGAGCCCGGCCCCGTGCCGGGCTCGTTTCATTCTGGCTCTGCTGCGACAGCCTTATTATGCGGCCGGCAGAGCCTGGAAACGCGACTGATCGAGCAACACGCTTACCGCTATAATTTTTGTAACCGACCGGTCGCTGACGCCAACCATTTTGACGTGCGGGATGGACGTCGACAGATCGCTCAGCGTATCGACCTCCCAAAGAAGGCCTTCGCTGGCACGAAAATGCTGACCGGGTTGAATATCTTCGGATTTGCGCATTGTGAATGTCTCACTTGAACTCTACAAAACGAAACGGAGTATCCCCGGATTTATCGAAGAAAGACTTAACGCATGGCGGTTTCCGGGACCGTCAGACATTTTTATCCTCCCTGTCGTAACGACGCTCCAGCAAACGCTATCGGGACCAAACAGGTTAATATTGGCGCCTCTTCAGTATTTGGACCGCCCTCCTCTTACGCATATTAACGATAAATCCTTCATGGTTTGACCCGACGGACCGCCTGTTGTACCCAGTCTCATCGACAGTGAATCGCTCATGACGACCGCGATTTCGATAAAATTGAGGGGTCGGTTGGGACGCTCCATCCGACATGCAGAAACTTAGTAGTAGGAACGTGGTAGTATATGTTGACGCGCAGACTTCGGGCAGCAGCCCTTTTATTTTCCTCTATCTGGGCAATCGGACTTGGTGCAGGGCTTGCCGGACCGGCTCTCGGTGCAACCATTTCAAACTCGAACGGCGGCTCGGAGTCGCTGAATCTCGCCAGCACAGATCGGGGTCTCGGACTCTATATTGGAAGCTTTCAGGCGCTGAACCTCTTTGATCCGGCGCTCGGTACGCTGACCGGCGTCTCCTTCTCGTTTACCCAGACGACAACTCCTGCACCGGTCTCCCTGTCGGTGTTCTGCGAAGCGACCGGGTACGTCAACCAGCCGCCCTGCTCGCCCACCGTGGAAAGTGCGCTCACCCAGTATTTCTCGCTGTCGCTCGGCAGTGTGAGCCTCTCCCTCTCCACGCCGACAGTCGTCACGACCGTCAGCTGCATTGCGCCGGTCGGCGGAGTCTGTTCCGACAACGACACCGCGGCGAACACCGAGCTTTCCGCCAGCTACGTTTTTTCAGACGTCGCAGACATCGCGGCATTCGTCGGAAACGGTCAGTTTGCTCCAAGCAGCAGCGTCTTTGCGACCGTGGACGGCGAAGCCACGTTCAGCAGCCAGTGGGACTATACTTGGGACGTCACCTACACGTTTACGCCGGTCGGCGGCGAGCCGGAACCGGAAACCCCGCCGGTCCCGGAATTGCCTGCGCCAGGGACTCTTATGCTGTTCGTATTCGGTGTCGCCGCTATCGGTACTGTCCGGCGGCGGCGTCTATCCTACTGAGCCAGTCCGCCTTCATCCCCGCGTCCAGGAACGATCCACTGAAAGAATTCTTCGCCAGCGTCACGATCTCTTCCTGAGACAAACCGAGTGCGTCGCGCACCGCGATATAATTGTCGAGCACGTAGCCGCCGAAATAGGCGGGATCGTCGGAGTTCACGGTCGCGACGAGACCCGCGTCGAGCATTGCCCGCAGGGGGTGTTCCGACATGTCGGTCACGCCCTGCAGCCGGTAATTCGACAGCGGACAGACCGTCAGCGGTATCTTTTCCCCGGCGAGACGCGCGACCAGATCGGGGTCGGCCATCGCCGCATTGCCGTGATCGACCCGGTCGACCTTCAGCAGGTCCAGCGTATCGCGCACATATGCCGCCGGGCCTTCCTCGCCCGCATGGGCAACGAGCCTGAAACCGGCATCGCGCGCCTTCGCGAACACGCGCTGATACTTTTGCGGCGGATTCCCGAGCTCTGATGAATCCAGCCCGACACCGATTATCCGGTCGCGATGCGCCAATGCCTGTTCCAGCACCGGAAACGCCTCGTCCTCGTCGAGATGACGCAGAAAACACATGATGATGCGCGACGTAATGCCGTGTTCGGTCTCGGCATCGCACAGCGCACGCCATATCCCGTCCAGCGCCGTCTCGAACGCGACCCCGCGCACCGTATGCCCCTGCGGGTCGAAAAATATTTCGGTATGCACCACGCCGTCGGCGACGGCGCGCGCCACATAGGCGGCTGTAAGGTCGTAGAAATCCCGCTCGGTCCGCAGGACGCTCATCCCCGCGTAATAAAGATCGAGAAATTCCTGAAGGTCGGCAAAATCATAGGCTGCCTTGAGGTCGTCGACGGTCGCGTAGGGGATTTCCACCCCGTTGCGCCGCGCGATCTCGAACATCAGCTCCGGTTCGAAACTGCCTTCGATATGCAGATGCAGTTCGGCCTTCGGCAGGCCGCGGATGAAATCGTCCGAAACAGTCATGGCGCACCCTATTGGGATGTAAAATCCATATGCTATCTTACAGGCGGATAACAATGCCGGAAAACAGGGGTTACGATTAATGAGCAACGGGAAAAGCTACGATTACGTGATTGTCGGCGCCGGATCGGCAGGCTGCACGCTGGCCAACCGCCTGACGGAAGACCCCGACACGCAGGTACTCGTCATCGAGGCCGGCGGCAGCGATCGCAGCCCCATCATCACCGTCCCCCTCGGCTGGGGCAAAATTCTGTTCGAACGGCTCTACGACTGGGGCTACTTCACCGAAGAAGAAGGCGAATTCAACAATCGGAAGGTCGAATGCGCCCGCGGCAAGGTCCTTGGCGGCTCATCGTCGATCAATGCGATGGCCTATGTCCGCTGCCACCGCGAGGATTACGACCGGTGGAGCCGCAACGGCTGCACCGGCTGGTCCTATGCCGATATCCTGCCCTATTTCATCAAGTCGGAAGACTGGGAAAAGGGCGACCAGCCCCTGCGCGGCACCGGCGGACCGCTGACGACGATCGAAAACAAATATCCCGATCCCCTGCTAGAAGCCTGGCTCCAGGCCGGCGAACAGGCGGGCTATTCGCGTACCGCCGATTACAACGGCCACCAGAACGAAGGGCTCGGCACCCTGCAATCGACCATCCGCAACGGCCGGCGCTGCAGCGCGGCGGTCGCCTATCTGCGCCCCGCCATGAAACGCTCGAACCTGACGGTCATCACCAATGCGCTGGCCCACCGGGTCGTGATGGAGGGCACGAAGGCCATCGGCGTCGAATATTCGACCGGCGGCAACGCCATTACCACCGCCCGCGCCGAGCGCGAAGTGGTTGTCGCCGGCGGCGTGATCAATTCGCCGCAACTGCTGATGCTGTCGGGTATCGGCAACAGCGATCACCTGGCCGAACACGGCATTTCGACCGCGATCGACCTGAAAGGCGTCGGCCAGAACCTGCAGGACCACTTATCCGTCGGCGTCGAATACGAACGTATCGGCGACGGGCCGTTCGTCGGCACGCTGCGCTGGGACCGGCTCGCACTGTCAATGGCGCAGGCCTATCTGTTCGGCACCGGGTTCGCGACCGAAATGCCCGGACCGCTGACGGGCTATATCTCGTCCCAGGAGGGCATGGCCCAGCCGGACATTCAATTGCTGGCGCGGTTCATTCCGCCGGAATCGCAGCCCTGGATGCCGCTGGTCGGCAAGAAGCCGAAAGACGCCTTTATGGTCCGCCCCGTGGTGCTGCACCCAAAAAGCCGGGGCGAACTGAAGCTCGCCTCCGCCAACCCGGCGGATCACGCGAAGATCCACCAGAACTTCCTGTCCGACCCGGCCGACTGGAAAACCCTGAAAGACGGCATCGCCATCGTCAAGGAAATCGCGGGCCAGAAAGCGCTGGACGGATTCCGCGGCCCGGAAATCCAGCCGAAGGACGAATCCCTCGACGCATTCATCAAGCGCACGGCGTGGACCGTCCACCACCCGCTCGGCACATGCAAGATGGGGCCGGACAGCGACGACATGGCCGTGGTCGATCCCGAATTCAGGGTGCGCGGCGCCGAAAACCTGCGGGTTGTCGATGCGTCGGTCTTCCCGGACATGCTGGGCGGCAATATCAACGCGCCGACGATCGCCTTTGCCGAACGCGCGGCCGACCTGATGCGCGGCCGCACGCCGCTTGCCCCGATCGAGGTTGCGGCCTAGTTCACGTCAAATAGCAGGGGACATTTCCATGGGCGCCACAATCAACGTCGAACGGGTGGACCATACCGGCATCCGCGTCGCCGACCCGGACCGGGCGATCGCGTTCTATGAAATGCTCGGATTCGAATTGCTGACGAAGGTGGATTTCGATCCGGTCATTATCATCCGCAACCCGCAGGACGTGGAGATCAACCTGATCGTGAACGCGGCGAAGGAACACGACGGCAGCAATATCCTGATGGACGCAGATACCAAATATGCCGGCATCACCCATCTGGCGCTGCGGGTGTCGTCCATCGTGGACACCATGGAGGTGCTCAAGGAAAACGGCGTCGCCATTACCCAGGGCCCGGTGATGTTCGGCAGCGACGGTCATGTATCGCTGTTCGTGCGCGACCCCGACCGGAACGTGATCGAGTTGCGCGCCCGCACCGAGAACCCCGACGAGATCGAGGGCCTCGAAATGTACGAAAACGTGAACTAGCGGTCGACGGCAGTCTTATTCCGCCGCGGCAGACGTGTTCCGGGACCGGACGGCAACCCGTTCACGCACTGCGAGCGCCACCCCGACCCCGACGCCGGCAATATCGACCCAATGCCCGCCCGAAAACGCCCCGGCCGGCATCAGCGCCGCCAGTCCGCAGACGGCGAACGCGAGCCGCATGACCCCGTTGAGGGGCCGTGTGGCGTAGCCGGCGACGGCGACGGATACAAGCCACACGCCGACCAGAGCCGTCGTCACGGCGAGCACGATCGCGCCGGTCTCCCCCTTCAGGATCAGGGTCGGCGACAGCACGAACAGGAACGGAATGACATAGGCGAGCCAGCCGAATTTCACCGCTGCATATCCCGTGCGCATCGGATCGGCCCGGGTCAGGCTTGCGGCGGCAAAGGCGGCGATGGCGACCGGTGGGGTAATCATCGACATCATGCCGAAATACAGCACGAACATATGCGCCGCGACGATATCGACGCCGACTTCGACCAGCGCCGGGGCGACCAGCGCAGCCACCAGCACATAGACCCCCAGGGTCGGCATTCCCATCCCGAGCACGATACAGATCACGGCAGCGAGACCGAGCAGGACAAACAGGTTCCCCCCGCCGAGCTGGACCAGGGACAGGGTGAGCCCGAAGCTGAGCCCGGACAGGTTCAGCACGCCGATAACGAGACCCGCCGCCGCGACAATAAGGATCAGCTCGACCGCGGCCAGGCCCGTATCGCGCAATGCTCCCAGGAGCCCTGACGGCGATATGCGTTTTCCTTCATACCCGAAGATCGCGGCGCAGATCAGCAGCACCAGCGCGGAATAGAGCGCCGCCGTTTCCGGACGAAGGTTCAGGACGAACAGCGCATAGATCAGAAACCCGAAGGGCAGCGGAAAGAACCAGCCGGCGCGCAAAACCTTGCCGGCGGCGGGCAATGCGCCGCGGTCGATCTTGGTGATACCGGTCCGGGCGGCTTCCAGGTCCGCGACAACAAACAGGGCGAAATAATAGAGGACCGCCGGCACCAGGGCCGCGAGCACGACATCGGCATAGGGAATTTCCAGAAATTCCGCCATGACGAAGGCGGAGGCGCCCATCAATGGCGGCATCAGCTGGCCGCCCGTCGAGGCGACCGCTTCGATGGCGCCTGCGGATTCGGCCGAATATCCGGATTCGCGCATGAGCGGGATCGTGATAACGCCGGTCGACAGCACGTTGGACACTGCACTGCCGGAGATCGATCCGAACAACCCGGATGCGGTGACCGCGATCTTCGCGCCACCACCACGATAGCCGCCCATCAGGGCCATCGCGATCCCTGTAAAAAACGCCGAGCCGCCGGAGGCGAAAAGGATCTGGCCGAGCAACAGGAAGGCAATGACCACTGTTGTGGCGATGATCATCGGCGTGCCGAGCAGGGCCTGCGGGTCGAGCGCCAGATTGATGATAACAGTCGTCGTCTCGACACTGCGCCCGACCAGTTTGCCGGGAATGTGATGGCCCCACAGCGCGTAGGCAATGAAGACCAGGATGACACCGACGAGAACCTTGCCGACGCTGCGTCGCAGCCCTTCGATAATCAGGCCCAGGATCACCGCGCTGACGATCAGCGCATCCAGGGGCTGATAAACCAGTTCATTGGCGAGACGCGGATACACTGCCGCCACATAGGCCAGGGCGGCAAACCCGGAGATGGCGGCAAGAATGTCATACCACGGCACCGGCCCGGTTCGCCCCTTGACGGCCGGAACGTTCAGGAACACCACCGGCAACGCCAGGGCGAGCATCGCGGACAGGAACTGTTCGGTATAGAGGACCAGCCCGACTTCCCTGTACAGGTCGGCCGCCCAGGCGACGGACCCCAGCGAGACAAGAACGGCCCCACCGTTAACAACGGCGCGCCCCGCCTTCGAAAGACGGGACGCGCCGGGCGTTTGCGGATCGTTCACGGGGAAAAGTTCCTAGAGGACCCCTGCCTCCTTGTAGAACTTGACGGCGCCGGGATGATAATCGACCCCCACGCCTTCCTTCGCCATCTGCTTGGGCTGGAACTGACGGAATACGCCATGCCCCGCGATCAGGTCCTTCTTGTTGTCATGCAGCGCCTTGGCCGCCTTGTAGGCGATCTCGTCGCTGACATGTTTGCCGGCCAGCAGCAGATAGTCGAAGCCGAGCATCGTCGTCGGTTTTTCGATATACGGCATCCGCTTGGACGGTTTTACCGTCGCAAAGAACGACCCCGGGGCGACGGCGCGCATTTTGGCAAGCTTTGCCGGCGTGGCGTCGAGCGACAGGAAACGGATTTTCACCGCCGCATTCGCCTTGCGGACGAGTGCCGATCCGGGCGCCAGAAACGAGGCCACAACCTTGCCGGAAACCAGTTCGTCGGTGCCGCGCACGAAATTGGGCACGGGCACAGGCTTGATGTCGTTCCAGCTCATACCTTCGGTATCGAAGGCCGCTCGGACCAGAACTTCGACGATCTTCTGGCTGGTAAAGCCGGACGGAAAAGACTGCCCCTTAAAATCGGTGAGTTTCTGGAAATTTGAATCCTTTTTCACCATGAAGCCGGTCTGAAACGAGAACAGCCGCGCGAGTGCCCGCAGGTTGGGGTTCGGGCGGCCCGGGAATGTCCCGGTTCCGTCTTTCGCAAAATGTGCCTCGATGGCGTTTGCCGTCGACATTTCGATCCGGCCCTGATTGACCTGCGGAATGAAGATATTCGATCCGCCGAACCCGACTGCGCGGGTCGTCAGACCTCCCTTGTCGGACATGACCTTGGCCGCCGCCGAGGCAATGCCATAGGCAAGCGAGCCCTGCGGCAGGGTTCCGATACTTACGGTTTGAGCGGCAGCGCCGCCGACAACGAGCGATAACCCGGCCAGAACGGACGCACTGGCAAGCGGCTTGGTGAAATCAATCATCTCCACGACCTTTCTGTGAACATTCATCTGCCATCAGGATGGCAGATAAAAAACGCAATGCAAATCGGCCGATAGAATATTGAGCGTGAACCTACAGCCACCACTGTAGAACGTAATCGTAGGGCCCTTCGCGATTGACCAGGTCGACCCGCTGCAGGGCGATGCGGTAACCGTCGCCGGTCTTTTTCAGGACATGACGGTACTTGCCGGTGAAGTTGCGGACTTCGTAGCGGAAATACTCCGCGCAGTGGAAACGGGAGCGGACGACGAGATCGCCGTTCGCGGCTTCGCTTTCGACAATGACGTTCGACACCACATGGCACAGGCGGTTATGCGGCGCCTGGCTGTGGGCGCGCGGATGGGTGTTCCGGGCGATGCGCATTCGCATCAAATCCTGGTCTTCCCAGAATATGTTGGGCTCGCCGTCGCCTTCGATCTGGTCCTCCTCCGACGGCATCCAGTAAAACCCGTCATCGGTATAGAGCGCGAGCCAGTCGTCCCACTGTTTCTCGTCGAGAATTTCCGCCTGGCGGTAGAGAAATTTTTCGACCGCCAACTGGGTCTCGACGGCGACTCCGGCGACAGCAAAGGGATTGTCGGCGGCGAGCTTTTCGGTTGCGGTTCCCATGATCAGGCCCCCTCGCCGGCGGTCATATAGTCTTTCCACGCATGCATCATGTGACGCAGCGGCAGTTCGCTCATCGTGTCGGGGGCGGAATAGGTCTTGTCGCCCTCGACGATGTCCTGCCCGGCATTGCGATGGAAACTGACCCATTCCCGCGCCGACGATTCCAGGCCGTGCTGACATTTCCACCAGTTGAACAGATCGTCCGCGTTGACCAGCGTCGACGGCGAATTGACCAGATAGTAATAGGCGAGCGACCGCCGGTAGATCGCTTCCGGCGCCTCCTTCAGGCGGAAATGCCAGATCTCCGTCAGCGTTTTGTCCGGGCCCAGCGGGCGGATCGACCGCAACTGCTGCAATGGCGGCTGAATCGACAGGCAGGGATAGACCAGCATGTGATGAATGTTGACGTTGAGGATCTCCTCGGCCTTTTCCTCGCCATAGGCGGCGTACATGCGCCGGACGTATTCGTTGGTATCCGGGTCGTCGGGGCGCAGGCCCATATAGCCTTCGAGACTGCTATGGCCGTTCGGAAACCCGATCGTGCCGAACTTGGTCCAGCCGTCATGTCCGAGGCGGGCGAAATCCGACAGAAAGCTCAGTTCCAGCGGGACCTCCTTGCCGTCGGCGCGGATTTTCGCTTCGATCTGCTGGGCGGCCTTGCCGGTGGATTCATGAGTCACGCCGGGATGGGACGAATCGAGCTGGTTCTCCAGGAATATTTTCCAGTTCGACTGCTGGACCATCCGGAAACAGCTTCCGACGACTTCGGTTTCCTTGCCGGGCGCCCGGTCGATCAACTGGTCGAACGCGGACGCGGAATCGCCGAGATGGGTTTTAAGGTCGGGCCCGCCTTCGGACAGTTTCGCGAACCAGAATCCCCGGTAACTGTCGGACCGGGCCGGGCGTGCCATGTGAAATTCGGGATCGTCGAAATCGAGATTGGTACCGTCATAGCCGTGTTTCGCGGGCATGCTTTCCAGCTTGCCGTCGAGGTGGAACGTCCAGGCGTGGTACGAACAGTAAAAATGGCCGCCGGTGTTTCCCTTGCGCGCCGTGCAGATCTGGGCGCCGCGATGGGGACACCTGTTGTACAGCACCTGGACCTCGCCGTTCCGGTCCCTGACCATCACCATCGGCTGGCGGCCGACCTGGGCGAGATAATAGTCGCCCGGTTCCTTCACCTGGCTTTCATGGCCGACATAGATCCACGTGTTTTCGAAAATCCGCTCCATCTCGAGATCGAAAATCTCGGGATCGGTGTAGGCTTTGCGGTGCGCCCGGTCCGGTTCGACCATGGCGGCGATCTGTTCATTGGTCCAGCTCATCGATACCTCCGGCTCTGCCGATTGCAGATTCATGTACGGTGTGGCAATCCCTGCGGGATCGTGCAATGACGAAGGTTCACAGCTTCACCGGGGCTTATCTAGCCCGAAACGGCGTCGATTAGCCTCAAAACGCAAAATTCTACGCATTTCTCAGCGTAACAGAGGGTAATTCGCCGAATCTGTCCTTATAGGCGGCGGCAAACTTGCTGGGATGGGTAAATCCGCATTCGAAAGCGATTTCGGTGACGGAAACATCGCCGGTACCCAGTTGTTTGAGGCGCAGCCGCGCCATATCGAGACGCACATTCCGCAGGTAGACCATCGGCGGGACCCCGTAATATTTCCGGAAGCCGGCATGGAGCGATCGCTTGCCGACCCCACCGGCCCGAACCAGATCGTCCAGCCCGATAGGCTCGGCCGAATGATCGTGGATAAACGCCGCCGCGTGGCGGACGTGGCGCGGACGCAGGCCCGGCGGCGACCCCGAAAGAACGTGCGAATAATTATGCGGCAAGGCGTTGAGCATCAGGTCGAGCAGCACCTGTTTCGCATCCATGCCGCCGGGTCCGACAAAGAACGATTCTTCCCGTTCCAGGTCGGTACCCAGAAGTTCGATCATTTTCGCCAGCGTGCCCACCGCACCGGCGGCCGCCTGCGGCGACGGATCGAACATCAGCGGATCGCGAACCGGCATGCCGATCCGCCGCTCCAGCGCCGATTCCATATCCGTCCGATCGATGCGGATCATCATCTGATGCCCGTCGGTCTGCCAGATCTTGGTATGGGGCGCGTTGGCATTGATCATGTAGATTTCGCCGGGCCGGAACGGCGTCGTCGCCCGCGTCTGCCCGACGGCCATCCTGCCGCCGAGATTGACTTCGCACAGATAGATATTCGACATATTCGGCACATGGACGGCCGCTTCTCCCTCGCCGAACATCGAATAGGCCATTTCGTTGAAGCCCAGCGTACCGACGGATGCCGTGCGGTATCGCACCGTGACCGGGCGTTTCTGCCGCGAGCGGTGCTCCAGCGTGTGGGAAATAATGTTCTGGCCCACGATCTGGCGCGTCTCTTGCGTATCGCTGGAGACGAAATAAGGTGTCCAGTGGCCGCCGGACACGGGATGTGCTGCCTGATCCATCGTCCGACAAGCTTGTTCCTAAATCGATCCCGACGCAATCCATGATGGTCAGATGAATATATCCCTCACCCTTGCCGAAAGTATCGCCCGGACCCTCTCGGCCCGCGGCGTCAAACGCATCTTCGGCGTCCCCGGGGGCGGATCGAGCCTCGATATTATCGATGCCGCCGCCCGGGCCGGCATCGAATTCGTCCTCTGCCGGGGCGAAACCGCCGCCGCGATCATGGCCGCTGTCACCGGCGAACTGACCGGCATCCCGGGCGTGGTACTGACGGGAATCGGGCCCGGCGCCGCAAGCGTGGTCAACGGTGTCGCCTATGCATCGCTGGAGCGCGCGCCGATCGTCGTGATCACCGACACACATGAAGACGGGGCGGTCGCGCCGCCGCACCAGATATCCGACCAGCAGGCGATGTTCGCCCCGATCTCGAAGGCCCAGGCGCGGCTCGACCCGACAGACGGCGCACAGG
This sequence comes from uncultured Rhodospirillaceae bacterium, assembly GCA_963974055.1. GTDB lineage: Bacteria > Pseudomonadota > Alphaproteobacteria > MPNO01 > UBA830 > CAXBCP01. The sequence continues at coordinate 12,948 of CAXBCP010000007.1, read as the reverse complement.
CCTTCGAAGACCTGTTCGACCTCGCCGCCGCGGAACCGCCCGGCCCCGTCCATATCGACCTTTCCGCAGGGGACGCCGCATCGCCGGTTGCGGCACCGGCGGTCGCCACCACCGCCGCGCCCCGCGCCATCGACGACAAGGCGATGGAAAAAGCCGCGTCCCTGATCGCCGCCGCCGGCCGGCCGGTGGTGCTCGTCGGCCACCAGTGCCGCGCCGCCGACAGGGCCGCGGCGGCAAACGACCTTGCCGGCGCCCTCGGCGGCCCGGTGATGACAACCTACAAGGCCAAGGGCGTGGTCCCGGAAGACGGGCCGCTGAATGTCGGGTTGTTCACCAACGCCAGACTCGATCACACCGTCCTGACGGAGGCCGACCTGATCGTGTTCTGCGGCGTCGACCCGGTCGAAATGATCCCCGGAAAATGGAACCATGCGACGCCGGTGATCGTGCTGTCGGAAACCGGCGGACTCGCCTGGCCGTTCGACGCGGATGCGGAAATCGCCGGACCGGTCGCCGAAAGCGCCGCGCGGCTGGCCCGGATACCGACCGGAAGCGCCTGGACGCCGGGGGAACTGGCGGCATTCAAAAACCGTCTCCGCGACACCCTTGCCAATACCGGCGAAGACGGGCGTTTTCCGGACGCGGTGATCGACGCGGTAGTCGATGCCGCGGCGGAAGCCGTTCCCGGCGGCGCGCGGCTTGCGGTCGATGCCGGGGCGCACATGTTTTCGGCGATGTCGCGCTGGCCGGCCCGCGCGCCCCACGACGTGATGAAATCGAACGGGTTGTCGTCGATGGGGTTTGCCGTCCCGGCGGCGCTGGCAGGCTGGCTGGAACAGCCCGACCGGCATACGGTCGCGATCACCGGCGACGGCGGCATGATGATGTGCCTTGCAGAAATGTCCACCGCGGCGCGGTTGAAGGCGGCGCTGACGGTAGTGGTGCTGAACGACGCCGCCCTGTCGCTGATCGATATCAAGCAACAGCGCCAGCAGCGCCCGCCGCTGGGCGTGCGGTATCCGAGGGTCGATTTCGCGACGGCGGCGCGGGGGATGGGCTGCGATGCCTGGACCGTCGGGCGGCACGATCCGCTGGAATTCGCCCTCGCCGAAGCGTTCTCGGCCGAAGGGCCGACGCTCGTGGATGTGACCGTCAACCCGTCGGGCTATCGCGACCAGCTTACCGCATTACGGGGCTAACCGGCCCGGATCAGTTCTTTGCCATCGCCTTGGCGAAGGAATCCCGCAATCCCACAGTCCGGTTGAAAACCGGTTTGTCGGCCGAGCCGTCGGGGTCGGTGCAGAAATAACCCAGCCGTTCGAACTGGACGACCTCGCCCGCCGGAAAATCCGCCAGCGCGGGTTCCAGCTTGCAGCCGGCCAGGACTTCGAGCGAGTCCGGGTTCAGCGCCGATACGAAATCATCCGCCGCCGGGTTTTCTTCCGCGAAAAGCGGGCTGTACAGCCGCACTTCGGCCTCTACCGCATGCGGGGCGGACACCCAGTGCAGCGTGCCCTTGACCTTGCGGCCGTCGGGCGAATCGCCGCCGCGGGTCTCCGGATCGTAGGTGCAGCGCAGTTCGATCACCTCGCCGGCATCGTCCTTGACGACCCCGGTGCAGGTCACGAAATAGGCCGCCCGCAGACGCACTTCGCGTCCCGGGCTGAGGCGGAAGAACTTTTTCGGGGCGTCTTCCATGAAGTCGTCGCGTTCGACATAGATTTCCCGGCTGAACGGCACCTTGCGCGTCCCCGCGCTTTCGTCGCGCGGGTTGTTGACCGCATCGACCTCTTCGACCTGTCCCTCGGGATAATTCTCGATCACGACCTTGAGCGGGCGCAGGACGGCCATGCGCCGCAGCGCGGAATCGTTGAGCGGCTCGCGAATGCAGTGTTCGAGCATCGCCGCTTCGACCACGCCGTCACTCTTCGAAATCGACAGACGGCCGATGAAATCGCGGATCGCCGCCGCCGGCACGCCGCGCCGCCGGAAACCCGATACGGTCGGCATGCGCGGATCGTCCCACCCCGCGACATGGCCGTCGGATACCAGCCGGGTCAGCACGCGCTTGGACAGCACGGTATGGGTCATGTTCAGCCGGGAAAATTCATACTGCCGCGGCCGCGCCGGGACCGGCAGGTTTTCGATCAGCCAGTCGTATAACGGCCGGTGATCGGCGAATTCCAGCGTGCAGAGAGAATGCGTTATGCCTTCCATCGCGTCGGTCTGCCCGTGGGCGAAATCGTAGGTCGGGTAGATGCACCAGTCATCCCCGGTGCGCGGATGCGGCGCGCGGACGATGCGGTACAGGGTCGGGTCGCGCAGGTTCATGTTGCCCGATGCCATGTCGATCTTTGCGCGCAGGACGCGGGCGCCGTCTTCGAACTCGCCTGCCCGCATGCGCCGGAACAGGTCCATGTTTTCGTCGACGCTGCGCGACCGGTGCGGGCTGTCCCGCCCGGGCTCGGTCAGGGTGCCGCGATAGTCGCGTACCTCCTCCGCGGACAGATCGTCGACATAGGCAAGCCCCGCGCCGATCAGGTGTTCCGCCCAAAGGTACAATTGCTCGAAATTGTCGGACGCGTATTTAACCTCGCCGTCCCAGCCGACATCGAGCCAGCGGACATCGGCCTGGATGGCGTCGATGAATTCCTGGTCTTCCTTCGCCGGGTTGGTGTCGTCGAAGCGCAGGTTGCAGCGGCCGCCGAACTCCGCCGCCACGCCGAAATTCAGGCAGATCGACTTGGCGTGTCCGATATGCAGGTAGCCGTTGGGTTCCGGCGGGAACCGCGTGACCAGAGAATCAACGACCCCGTTCGCCAAATCGTCGCGGATTCGGTCGCGGATAAAATCGTGGGGGGCTTCCGGCAGCGTGTTTTCTGTATCGGTCATGGAGGAGCGTATAGCACGCCGGATTCAAAGCGCTAAGAGGCAATCCTGCGGAATTCGCCCAGTGGAGCACCCAGTGGAGTATACCCCGGCCGAAATTCTGATAGCCTGCGATCAAATAAAAAGAAACACGGATACAATGATGCTCAGATCCGGCCCGGCGGCAGGTATTTTCTGGATGTGCATGGCGACGCTGATCAGCTCGGTCTCGGGTGCCATGGTCCGCGAACTGGCCGGCCAGCTTCCGACGATGGAACTGGTCTTTTTCCGCAATCTCATTGCCGTACTGGCCCTGATCCCCATCGTTCGCCGCCAGGGCGTCGGCCTGCCGGATAAAAGCCAGCTGCCGGTCTATGCGTTGCGGGTGCTGTTTGCCTATGGCGCGATGGTGCTGCTGTTTTACGCGCTCGCCCGCATGCCCATCGCCGACGTCTATGCGCTGCAATACACGATCCCGCTGTTCACGATCCTGCTCGCCGTGATCGTGCTGAAACAGCAGGCGGATATTCACAGCTGGATCGCCTGCTTTGTCGGTTTCGCCGGTGCGTTGATCGTCATGCGGCCGGGCATCATCGAGGTCACGCTGGCCGCCGTCGGCGCACTGACGACCGCGTTCATGCATGCCGGGTCGAACACGACGATAAAGATACTGTCGCGAAAGGACGGGCCTGAAGTCATCACGCTGTGGACCAATATCGGCATGCTGCCGCTGGCCCTGGTCCCGACCCTGTTTCTGTGGGTCACGCCGACCGCGCAGCAATGGCCGCTGGTGATCGGCATCGGCGTCATCAGCAGCATCGGCGGGTACTGCTTTACCCGGGCGGTATCGTCGGCGGATGCGCGGATCGTGCAGCCGTTCCAGTTTTCACGGATGATTTTCGCGACCGCGATCGGCTGGATCATGTTTTCCGAACTGCCCGACATCTGGACCTGGGTCGGGGCTGCCGTGATCTTTGGCGCGTCTTACTATATCGTCTACCGAGAGGGCAAAGCGCGAAAGGCGCTCGCCGCCCGACAAGCCGGACAGGAGAACCCAGAGACGCCCGCATGAGCCAGAACCCGTTGCCGCCCCCCGCCCCCGATATCCGCTATCGCAGCATCCTTTCGATGATCCGCGAACACGCGACGCGCGCGCCGGACCAGGAATGCCTGATCGCCATCGACCAGGATCTATCGCTGACCTGGCGCCAGCTTTACCGGCTCACCAACAAGCTGTCGGCGTGGCTCCACGCACGGAATATCGGCGCGAACGACCGCGTACTGGTGCTGACCGACAATTCGCTTGAAAACCTGATCCTGTATTACGGCGTGCAGCGCCACGGCGCGACGTTCTGCACGGTGAACGTCGATATCAACGCCAATCATATGCGCGAGATCATAGAGCGGCTGAACCCGCATGTGGTGCTGTGGCACGATGCGCTCGATACCGGCGACCTGCCGCAAACCACTCCCGGCGACTGGGTTCCGTTCGGCGCGGCGGACCCGGACGGGGCCGCGGCGCGGGACGGCGGCCTGTTCGAAGCGCTCAATGCCCTCGACGGCGATGCGGAACCGGCCGAGGTTTCGGCCGAAGACGACGCGGCCGTGATATGCTTCACGTCGGGAACCACCGACCGGCCCAAGGGCGTCATCCACAGTTTCGGCAATTACAACTATATCGGCGCACAGACCGCCTATCTCTGGGGGCTGGAGCCGTCCGACCGGGTACTGGAATACCGGTCGTTTTCGTGGTCGTCCTCGCACCAGATCGTGCTGCAACCGCTGCTTTTCGGCGGCGGCTGCGTCGTGTTCGCGCCGAAATTTTCGTTCAGCCGGCTGTTCGCCTGGATCCGCGATTACCGCATCACCAAGGCGATCGGCATTCCCGCCGTGGTCAACATGCTGCTCGACCGGGACGCCGATGCCGGTCTCGACGAAGATGTCGCGGCCATGCAGACCCTCGAATTCATGAGTTGCAGCACCGCACCGCTGATGGAAGAACAGCACCACCGGTTCGAGAGCACCTACGGCATCAAGCTGATCCAGCATTACGGGATGAGCGAAGGCGGCACCGTGGCGGGGAACCACCATCTCGCGCGCCGGATCGGCAGCGTCGGGATGCCCGGCATCGGTCAGGACCTGAAAATCATAGACGAGGACGGCAAGGCGCTGCCGCAGGGCGCGGAAGGCGAGATCGAGATCGGCGGCCCGCAGAATGCGACGGCCTATCTCAATCCCGATGGCGGGATCGAACCGGTACGTGGCAAACGCCTTAAAACCGGCGATCTCGGCATGCTGGATACGGACGGATACCTGCGTATCACCGGCCGCGCCAAGGAGCTGATCATTCGCGGCGGCGTCAATATCGCCCCGCTCGAGATCGACAACGTGGTGATGAAACACCCCGATGCGATGGAAGTCTGCACGGTCGGGGTGCCGGACAGGATCTACGGCGAAAAGATCGTCTGCTACGTGGTGCCGCGCGCGGGAAAAGCGTTATCGGCCGAGGATATCGCCGCGCATTGCGCCGGGCATCTGCCGGATTTCAAACAGCCCACCGAGACCATCGTAGCCCGAACCATCGCGCGGAACGCCCGCGGCAAGGTCGACCGCAACGCAATGAAGGAAACATGGATGAACGACCACCAGGAAGACCGGCCATGACGGGCGCGACCGTCATACGGGGCGGCCATATCATCGACGGGACGGGCGCGCCCGGAATCGAAGCCGATATTGCCTTTGCCGACGGACGCATCGTCGAGATCGGCACGGATATCGCAACCGCCGGCGCCGAGGTTATCGATGCGTCCGGAAAGGTCGTCGCCCCCGGCTTTATCGACATCAAGACCCATTCGGACTGGACCCTGCCGCTGATGCCCCAGGCGGAAAGCAAGATCCGCCAGGGCGTGACCACCGAGGTCATCGGCCATTGCGGTTATTCCTGTGCGCCCGCCCTGCCGGACAAGGTCGAGGCCCTCGCCGATTATCTGAGCCCGAGCGCGCCGTGGCTGACTTTCCGCGCCACGAATTTCAAGGACTATCTCGACCAGTACCCTGCCCTGTCGGTGAACTCGATCCACCTGGTCGGGCACAATACGCTGCGCCTGATGGCGATGGGCATGGAAGACCGCCCGCCGACGGAAGCCGAAATCGGCCATATGCGCGTCCTGCTGACCGAAGCGCTGGCGGCCGGCGCGCTCGGCATGTCGTCCGGCCTGTTCACGGCGCCGGGATCCTATTCGGATGTCGAGGAAATGGTGTCGCTCGGCAGGACCCTGGCGGCAACGGGCGCACGCTATTTCACCCATCTCCGCGACGAGGGGAATACCGTGTTCGATTCCGTGCAGGAAGCCATGGAATTCGCCGAACAGATCCGGGTCCATGTCCAGATCGTGCATATGAAGCTGTCGGGCACCGATAACTGGGGCGGGGCAGTGAAGGCGATGGACCTGCTGGCCGATGCGCGGCGCGGCGGCGTGCCGATCGACTGCGATATCTATCCCTATACAGCGGCCAGCAACCCGCTGAAAAACCTGTTCCCGCCGTGGCTGCAGGAAGGCGGCGTCGAGGCGATGATCACCCGGCTCGCCGACGACAATGTCCGCAACCGCCTGCGCACGGCGCTGGAGGCCGAAGGCCTGAACAATTTCGGGCGCATTCCCGACTGGGACGCGATCCGCATCTCGATCTCGCCCGACATGCCGCAATATGCCGGGCGCACCATCGCCGATATCGCCGCCGAACGGAATATCGACGGCTTTAACATGGCACTGGACTATATCGTCGAGGACCGGGGCCAGACCCGGGTGCTGGTCGGCTCCATCGCCGAGAACGATGTAAAGGATTTCGTGCGCTCCCCCGACGTGATGATCGGCTCCGACGGCAACTCGGTAGCGCCCTACGGCACTACCGGCCAGGGCAAGCCGCATCCCCGGTTTTACGGGACTTTCGCCAAGGTACTCGGCCAGTATGCACGTGACGAGGAACTGCTGCCGCTGCACCAGGCGGTGTGGAAAATGACCGGCGCGTCCGCTCGGGCGCTGGGTTTGAAAAACCGCGGCACCCTGCAACCCGGCAATGCCGCCGATATCACGATTTTCGATCCCGTAACCATTGCCGAACAGGCGACCTACGAAGACCCGCACCAGTTCGCATCCGGGATACACCAGGTAATCGTCAACGGAACCACCGTGCTGCGCGACGGCGAACATACCGGCGCGCTGGCGGGCCGCACGCTCCGCCGCCAGACGGATTTCGCGGCCGCATGACCGCAGGCGGGATTCCGGTCCTGAAAGCGGGCGGCACCGATGCCCTGCCCGAACCGGTCGCGGCGCATGCGGCGGCGCGGTTTTCGGAAGCCGGTGTGCTGGTCGTGAAAAACCTGCTGACGCCGGCACGGATCGCATCGCTCCACGCGGCGTATTCGGAACGCTACGGCGAGCTCGATCACCGCGCATCGGGTCCGCATATCAAGGAAGTCGGCGACCGGCGGCTGATGATCGCGCTCGACGTTGCGGATGACTTCGCGTCACCCGATATCTTCGCCAACCCGGTCGCGCTGAGCGTGGTGGCCCCGCTGCTCGGGGACGACTTCATTCTCGGCAGCTACGTCGCCGTGACCTCGATGCCCGGCGCCCGGGCGCAGCGCCTGCACACGGACCAGAGCGGCCTGTTCAGCGACCCTGTGGCGGAGGCCGCCCTGCCCGCCCACAGCGTCACCCTGGTGATCCCGCTGGTCGGGCTCAACGCGACCACCGGCAGCACCCGGTTTTTTCCCGGCAGCCACCGCGATCCGGAATACGCCCCGGACGACGACGGCAATGCCGACGGTTGCGGCGGCGGTACCGCGCCCGATCTCGATCCCGGCGACGCGATCCTGTTCGACAGCCGCATCAGCCATGGCGGCATGGCGAACCTGTCAGCGGCGCCGCGGCCGATACTCTATTGCACCTATCACCGGGCCTGGTACCGGGACGTGTCCAATTTCCGCGATATGCCGCCCATGGTTATCGACCGTGCCGCGTTCGAACGTCTCGGCGCGGATCACAAGTGGCTGATGGCGTGGATATTCGGGGAAGGCGGCTAGCTAGATGGCGAGGTATTGCTGCCTCAGCTCGGCATTGTCGAGCACGTCCTTCGCAGTGCCGTCGAACACGACCTCGCCCATCTCCAGGATAAGCGCCCGGTCCGCGAGGTGCAGGGCGGCGATGGCGTTCTGCTCGACGATAATCGTCGTGATGCCGAGGGATTTGATCTGTTCGAGCGTCTTTTCGATTTCCTGAACGATCACGGGGGCGAGCCCTTCATAGGGTTCGTCCAGCAGCAGCAGCTTGATATCGCGCGCCAGGGTCCTGCCGATGGCGAGCATCTGCTGTTCGCCGCCCGAAAGGGTCGTGCCCTCCTGGAGTTTCCGCTCTCCCAGACGCGGGAAGAGCTCGTAAATCCGCTCGATGGACCAGCCGACAGGCGGGGCGATCTGCGCCAGCTTCAGGTTTTCCTCGACGGTCAGCCCCTGGATGATCCGCCGGTCTTCCGGCACCAGTCCGACGCCGATCTGCGCCGCTTCATGGGCCTTCATATCGTGAAGCGGCTGATTGTCGAGCCAGATTTCGCCGCGTTTCAGTTCCGGATCGGCAAGCCGCGCGATCGCCCGCAAGGTCGATGTCTTTCCGGCCCCGTTGCGGCCGAGCAGGGCGACGATCTCGCCCTCCCGGATATCGAACTGGACGCCCTGAACGATATAGCTTTCGCCGTAATAGGCATGAATGTCCTGGCAGGAAAAATAGGCTTTCTGTCCGCCGGAGGTTGCCTGATGCGGTGTGCTGGAAGAGGAGGAATCAATCATTTCGCCGCCGATCGGTTTTGCCTCGTTCATAAATGAGCGCCCCCCAGATAGGCTTCCTGGACACGCGCATCGCCCTTGATGTCGTCCGGCAGGCCTTCGGCGATCACCGTGCCCTGCGCCAGTACGGTTATGGTCTCCGCCAGAGAGAACACCACATGCATGTCGTGTTCAATAACCACCATCGTAACACCGCTGGCCGCGATCCGCTTCATCAGGTCGATCGTGTTGTTGGTATCGGCGCGCGCCATGCCGGCCGTCGGTTCGTCCAGCAAAAGCAGTTTGGGCTTCTGCACGAGGCACATCGCGAGTTCGAGCCGACGCTTGTCGCCGCGCGACAACTGACCGGCAACGTCCTGCGCCTTCGCCGCCAGCCCCACATCGGCAAGCATCTCCATCGCCGCGTCGCGCAGGTTGCCCTCGCCCGCGACGCCGCGCCACGCATTCAGCCGAAAGGCGCCGTCGCGTTTTGCAAAGGCCGGGATCATGACGTTGTCCAGCAGCGTAAGGTCGGTAAAAATCTCAGGCGTCTGGAAAACCCGGCTGACGCCCGCCTGGTTGATCTGGTGCGGCCTGATGCCGAGCAGCGACCGGCCGTCGAACGTGACGCTCCCGGTATCCGGTTCCAGGCGTCCGACGAAGCAATTGAGCAAAGTCGATTTTCCGGCGCCGTTCGGCCCGATGATCGCGTGGACCGTCCCGGCCTGGACCTCCAGGTTCACGTCTTTCAGCGCGCTCAGCCCGCCGAACCGCTTGTTGACCTGCGCTACGGACAGAATGCTCATTCGCCGCCTCCGCCGACAGACGTTGCGCTCCCGGCGGCGGGAACGGATTTACCGCCATCCCCACGCTTCGTGCCGATCGCGCTCCTGATGCGGGTGAATCCTTCCATCAGACCGCCGGGCAAAAAGATCACGATCATCATAAACAGGACCCCGAGGGTGAGGTGCCAGCCTTCGCCGACGAAAACCGAAGAGACCGACACCATGACCTGCTGCAGGGATTCCGGCAGAAAATCGAAGGTCTTCATAAGAATGCCGTCATTGAACGACGAGAAAATATTTTCGAAATACTTGATGACGCCGGCCCCCAGTATCGGGCCGATCAGCGTGCCGGCACCGCCGAGGATGGTCATCAGAACGACCTCTCCCGATGCGGTCCACTGCATGCGCTCCGCACCGGCGAGCGGATCGGTGACGGCGAGCAACCCGCCGGCAAGCCCCGCATACATCCCGGAAATGACGAACGCCGCCATGGCATAGGGGCGCGTATTTACGCCGGTGTAATTCAACCTGTTCTGGTTCGACTTCACGGCGCGCAGCATCATCCCGAACGGCGACCGGAAAATCCGGATCGAGATGAAAAAACACAGGATCAGCAGGACGGCGCAAAAATAGAACCCCGGATAGCCGGTCATGCTGACCCCGAACAGGTCGGAAGACGGCAGCACCGCGCCGTAGTCGCGCCCGAAGGCGACATCGAGAACGCGGGGATCTTTCTGGCTCAGCTGCAGCCCGGTCTCGCCGTTCGTGATCGGCGTCAGAACCGAATAGGCCAGATTGTAGCTCATCTGCGCAAAGGCCAGCGTCAGGATCGAAAAATAAATGCCCGATCTCCGCAGACAGATATACCCGATAAGCACCGCGAACAGTCCGCCCAGCAGCGTCGCAAAGAGTATCGCCGGCAGGGGATTCATGCTGAACAGCTTGAACACCCACACGGCCGTGTAGGATCCGACGCCCAGGAAGGCGGCGTGTCCGAAGGACAGATAACCGGTCAGGCCGAACAGGATGTTGAAGCCGATCGCGAAGATGCCGAAGATCGCGAATTTCTGCAGCAGGTCGGGGTAGCCCGCCCCGACGGGTGCCAGGATAACCGGCGCCGCAAGCACCGCTACCGCGAAGCAGACCATCAGGACCATGTCGTTCCGTATCATGGCCATTTACTCCATCACGCCTTTGCGCCCCATCAGGCCGCGCGGGCGGACCAGCAGGACGATCACGGCGATGAGGTAGATAATGATCTGATCGATGCCGGGGACGATGGTTTTGACTTCGTTCATCGACGCGAAGCTCTGGAGAATGCCGAGCATGAAGCCGGCCGCAACCGCCCCCCCGAGCGAACCCATGCCGCCGACGACGACGACCACGAAGCTGAGGACCAGGAAATCCATGCCCATGTGATAATCGGGGCTGAGAATCGGCGTATACATCAGGCCGGCAAGTCCCGCGACGACCGCCGCCAGCCCGAACACCACCGTAAATCTTTTGTCGATGTCGATCCCGAGCAGTCCGACCGTTTCGCGGTCGGCCATTCCCGCCCGCACCACCATGCCGAAGGTCGTGAACCGGAGAAACGCGAACACTGCGCCGATCACCGCCAGCGAGAACAGGAAATAGATCAGCCGCCAGGCCGGGTAGACGACATTGCCGGCATCCATGCCGATAACGATGCCGAAATCGACCATGCCGCGTGCAACATCGGGCGCCGGCTGCGGAATGGGGTTTGCGCCGAACTGGCTCTTGACGATTTCCTGCAGCACGATCGCCAGGCCGAACGTCACGAGGATCTGTTCTGCGTGCGGGCGCTTGTAAAAGAACCGTATCAGCCCGCGCTCCATGGCGATGCCGATCAGGAGCATGATGGGTATCGCGATCAGGATCGAGATCGGCACCGAATAATTCAGCAACAACGTTCCGATGTCTCCGAACCAGGCCTCGACATAGGGCTGGCGGATTTCCATCGGGGTCCCCCAGGCCGTGGTCCGGGTCGGATCGAGGCTGACCATCTCCAGGCTGAGGACCGTCTTGACCGTAACGGCGCAAAACGCGCCGAGCATGAACAGGGCGCCATGGGCGAAATTGACGACGCCCAGGGTGCCGAAAATAAGAGCCAGGCCGAGCGCAATCAGGGAATACGCGCCCCCCTTGTCGAGCCCGTTCAGTATCTGCAGCAGTATCGCGTCCATGGCCCTATTTCATCCAAAGAGGGGGAGACGCCCCCGGTTGTACCGGGGGCGTCCAATAGTATCCGTAGTGGCGTGAAAAATCAGGCGCCGTTGTTATACGGGCCCAAAGTGCCACCCAGCAGGGAAGCAGGGTACTCGACCTGTGCCCGCGGCGTAACCTCGACCACTTCGAGAACGTCGAACTTGGACGAGGGGTTTTCCTTACCCTTCACGACCAGGACGTCCTTGAAGCACTGATGGTCTTCTGCTCGGTACTCGGTGGGACCGTTGCCAAGGCCGTCGAACTTGAAGCCTTCCAGCGCCGCACCGACGCCGGACGGCATGAACGTGCCGGCCCGCTGGCAGGCATCCGCATAGAGCAGCGCCTGGCAATACGTGGTGTGCGCCGCCTGGCTGGGCGGAAACCCGTATTTCGTGCCGAAGGATTTCACGAACGCTTTCGAACCTTCGTCCTGCAGCGACCAGTGCCAGTTCGTGGAACCGAAGATGCCCTTCACGTTGGCGCCCGCGCCCTGGGCCATCAGGCGGCTGTAAAGCGGCACGACGATCGCGAAGTCCTTGCCGTTGACCTGTTTGTCCCGGAGGCCGAACTGAACGGCCTGGGTCAGCGAATTGACCATGTCGCGGCCGTAATGGTTGAGCACCAGGACATCCGCGCCGGAGTTCAGAACGGGGGTGATGTATTGCGAAAAATCGCCGGCGCCGAGCGGCGTCCGCACGGCGGCGCTTGTTTTCCAGCCGATCTTCTCCGTGTATTTCTTGATCGAGCCTTCCTGGCTCCAGCCCCAGGTGTAATCGGCGGTCAGATGGTAAGCGACGCGGTCGGAACCAAAGGCGTTTTTAAGCACCGGGGCGAGCGCAGCGCCGGTCATTTCCGTATTGAAGAAATGACGGAACCCGTTTGCCCGCTTGTCCTTGCCCGTGGTGTCGTTGGAATGGGTCAGGCCGGCCATGAAGATAACGCCGGCATCCTGGCACAGGCCCTGGACGGCGATCGCAACACCGGATGACGATCCGCCGGTGATCATGACGGCGCCGTCCTTTTCGATCATCCGCTTTGCGCTGGCGCGCGCCGCATCCGATTTCGTCTGGGTGTCGCCGGTAACATAAACGACCTTCTTGCCGTTGACGCCGTTTCCGCGGAGCGCCTTTGACGAAAACGTATTCAACATGCCGCCGTCGCCGACGCCGTTGATGTGATCGACGGCGAGCTGGTAAGCGCGCAGCTCGTCCGCGCCCTCATCGGCATAGGCGCCCGATTGCGGCACGT
>CAXBCP010000006.1:0-173034 GCA_963974055.1 uncultured Rhodospirillaceae bacterium | reverse complement strand
AGGGCCCTAAATCCCGCGACAAATGTGCGGCCTAGGGATCCAGCACCGCCGCCACACCCGGCAGATGGGCCACGGCGGCGCGGAAATCACCGGTCAGGGCGATCCTGCGCGGCAGCTTGATCTCGACCTCCTGGTGGTCGCCGACATCCATGATCAGCGCGACCTTGCATTTGCCGGGCTCGCCGACCTCCAGCGCCTGTTTGACGCCGTCGATGGCGACGGCGTCGGCGATGACGATTTTCAGTTCGGTCGAGGCATTGGCCAGCACTTCGTCGAGCGGTCGGACCATCGTCGCCGACATGCGCGCTGAATCGCCGTCATCGGCGCGGATATCGACCGTGATGATCACCCGCTGGCCGGGTTCGAGCAATTCGCGCGACGTCGCGAGCACTTCCGAGAACAGCACCACCTCGAATACCCCGGAGCCGTCGGACAGCTGCACGAAGGCGAACCGGTTGCCCTTGGCCGACGTACGTTCCTGCTTGCTGATCACCACGCCGGCCACGTTCGGCGCGGCGCCCGCCATGCGCGGGGTGATATCGGCGGCCGGCGTGATCCGCAGGCGGCGCAGCTGGCCGGCATAGGCGTCGAGCGGATGGGCCGACAGATACGATCCCACGGCCTCGAATTCATGGGTCAGGCGCTGCATGACCGGCCAGTCGAGCGTATCGGGCAGGCGCAGGCGCGCATTGTCGTCCTCGGCCACCGCACCCCCGAACAGGCTGTCCTGCCCGCTGTCGCGCTCCTGCGCGGATGCGTTGGCGAGACGCATGACGCCCTCGGCGCCCTCGAACATGCGCTTGCGGTTGGCGTCGATACTGTCGAAGGCCCCTGCCCTTACCAGGTTTTCGAACTGGCGCTTGTTGGCGCCGGACGATCCCAGCCGCGTCGCGAAATCGGCGAGACCGCTGAAAGAGCCGTTGGCATCGCGCTCGGCGACGACGTCGGCCATGGCCTGGCGCCCGACATTCTTGATCGCGGCCAGTGCGTAGCGCACGGCATAGGTCGTGGTGCCGTTCTTGATGGTTTCCACCGTGAACGTCACGCCCGACCGGTTCATGTCCGGGCCGAGCAGCGGAATCTTCAGCCGGTCGAGTTCCTGGCGGAATACGTTCAGCTTGTCGGTATTGCCGAGGTCGAGGGTCATCGAGGCGGCAAGGAATTCGACCGGGTAATTGGCTTTCAGATAGGCGGTCTGATAGGCGACCAGCGCATAGGCCGCCGCGTGGCTCTTGTTGAAGCCGTAGCCGGCGAACTTGTCGACCTGGTCGAAGATGCGTCCCGCCTGCGCCTTGTCGACGCCGCGCTCGGCCGCGCCGTTGGTGAAATCCTCGCGCTGGGCGGCCATTTCGGCGGCGATCTTCTTGCCCATGGCGCGGCGCAGCAGATCGGCGGCGCCGAGCGAATAGCCGGACAGGACCTGGGCGATCTGCATCACCTGTTCCTGGTAGATCATCACGCCGTAGGTTTCTTCCAGGATCGGCTGCAGGTCCGGATGCAGGTAATCCGGTTCCTCCTCGCCGTGCTTGCAGGCGATATAGCGCGGAATGTTGTCCATCGGGCCGGGACGATAGAGCGCGACCAACGCGATGATGTCTTCGAACGTATCGGGCTTGAGCTGGCGCAGCACGTCGCGCATGCCGGAACTTTCCAGCTGGAACACGCCGACCGTCTCGCCCCGGGACAGCATCTGGAAGGTTTTGGGGTCGGACAGCGGCAGGTTCAGCAGGTCCGGCGCCTCTTCGCGCAGCTCGATCAGCTCGATCGCCTTTTGCAGCACGGTAAGCGTCTTCAGGCCGAGAAAGTCGAATTTCACCAGCCCGGCGGCCTCGGCGTATTTCATCGAGAACTGCGTCGCCGGCATGTCGGAACGCGGGTCCTTGTACAACGGCACCAGTTCCGCCAGCCGCCGGTCGCCGATGATGACCCCCGCCGCATGGGTCGAGGCATGCCGGTAAAGGCCTTCGAGCTTCAGCGCGTTGTCGATCAGTTGCGCGACCGTCTCGTCGCCGTCGCGCAGAACGCGCAGTTGCGGCTCGCCGTCGATGGCTTCCTGCAGCGTCGGCGGATGCGCCGGATTGAACGGCACCAGCTTGGTGATCTTGTCGACCTGCCCGTAGGGCATGCCGAGCACGCGGCCGACATCGCGCAGCACGGCGCGGGCCTGCAGCTTTCCGAAGGTGATGATCTGCGCGACCTTGTCGTCGCCGTATTTTTCCTGGACGTAGTGAATCACCTCGTCGCGCCGGTCCTGGCAGAAATCGATGTCGAAATCCGGCATCGACACGCGTTCCGGGTTCAGGAAGCGTTCGAACAGAAGCCCGAATTTCAGGGGGTCCAGGTCGGTGATCGTCAGCGCCCAGGCGACGACCGAGCCCGCGCCCGACCCGCGGCCGGGCCCGACGGGAATGCCCTTGTCCTTCGACCACTGGATAAAATCCGCAACGATCAGGAAATAGCCGGGAAAGCCCATTTCGATAATAACGTTGAGCTCGAAGTCGAGCCGTTCGCGATAAGGCTTTGCGGTCTCTTCGCGCGCGGTCGCATCCATGTCTTCGGTGAACACCAGGTTTTCGAGCCGGCCGTCGAGCCCCTGCTGCGCCATCAGCCTCAGCGCTTCTTCCTCGTTCGATGCGCCTTCGATCTCAAACGGCGGCAGAATCGGCGCGCGCTCCATCGGCATATAGGCACAGCGCTTCGCAATAACGACGGTATTGTCGACCGCTTCGGGCAGATCCGAGAACAGCGCCCGCATCGCGTCCGCCGACTTGAAATGGTGATGCTCGGTCAGATGGCGGCGGTCCGATTCCGACACGTAGCGGCCGTCGGCGATGCACAGCAGCGCATCGTGGGCCTCGTACATGTCGGCCGTCGCGAAATAGGCGTCGTTGGTGGCTACCAGCGGGATGTCGCGGTCATAGGCGAGTTTCAGCAGTCCCGGTTCGACCTGGCGTTCGAAGGCCAGCCCATGCCGCTGGAGCTCGATATAGAACCGCCCGGCGAACATTGCGTTCAGCCGGTCGCACATTTTTTCCGCCGCCGGAAGCTGGCCGTCGCCGAGCAGGCGACCGAGCGGCCCGTCCGGCCCGCCCGAGAGGCAGATCAGCCCGTCCGAGCGCGCCGCCAGTTTTTCAAGCGTCGTATGGGTATCGCCGTGTTCGGTGGTCAGAAAGGCATCCGATGAAATTTCCATCAGGTTTTCGTAGCCGGTCTCGTTCTGGGCCAGAACGACCAGCCGGTCGTGGCGCCGGGTACTGGCATTCCCGCCGCCCTGACGCGCCGCCTCGCCCTCGCGAGCGATATCGAGCTGGCAGCCGATGATCGGCTGTATCCCCGCCTTCGAGGCCGCAAGCGCGAATTCGAGCGCGCCGAACAGGTTGTTGGTATCGGTGACGGCGACCGCCGGCATCGCCAGTTCGCCGGCAAGCTGGATCAGCTTCGGCAGCTTGATCGCGCCTTCGGACAGCGAATAGGCGGTATGAACCCGCAGATGAATGAAACCCGGATCGGTCATATAAATTCTTTCGGCGCCAGCCCGCTACTTTTCAGGTATCCAAGTCTAGACCGAATCGGTCGGACAGGAACCGTCAGGCGGTCTCCAATAGACCGTTTTTGAGGATCAGTGTCCGGTCCATACGGGCCGCAAGGTCGGGATTATGTGTCGCGACCAGTGCGGCCACGCCGGTTTCGCGGGTCAGCCGCATCAGCAGTTCGAATACGCGCTCGGCGGTTTCCTGGTCGAGATTGCCGGTCGGCTCGTCCGCGATCAGCACTTTCGGGCCGTTTGCCAGTGCGCGCGCAATCGCGACACGCTGCTGTTCGCCGCCGGACAGCTTCGCCGGACGGTGCCCTTCGCGCTCGCCCAGCCCGACCATGCCGAGCAGTTCGCTTGCCCGTTTGCGGGCGGCGGACCTGCTCGCGCCGGCGATCATCTGCGGCACGACGACGTTTTCAAGCGCCGAGAATTCCGGCAGCAGGTGATGAAACTGGTAGATAAAGCCGATCTCGGTCCGCCGCAGCGCGGTGCGCCGGTCGTCCGACAGCCCCGAACAGTCCTCGCCGCCGATGCGGACTTCGCCGCCGTCGGGCCGTTCGAGCAGCCCGGCGATATGCAACAGCGTCGACTTCCCCGCCCCCGACGGCCCGACAAGGGCGACCGTCTCGCCGGGCGCGATCCCGACCGCCGCGCCGCGCAGGACATGCAGGTCGTTATCCGCCTGGTGAAAGGTCCGGACGATACCGTCGAGCGCGAGTGCTGCCTCACTCATATCGGAGCGCTTCGACGGGATCGAGCCGGGCGGCGCGCCACGCCGGATACAGGGTTGCGAGAAACGACAGCGCCAGCGACATGCCGACGACGCTAACCACATCGGACGTTTCGACCACCGACGGCAGTTGCGACAGGAAATAGATTTCGGCGGCGAACAGCTCCGTGCCGGTCAGCCCCTGTATCCATTGCCTTATGGTTTCGATATTGGCGGCGAACGCGACACCGAGCGCAAAACCGGCGGCGGTGCCGATGATCCCGACCGACGCGCCCGCGAGCAGGAAGATGCGCATCACCATGCCCCGCGTCGCGCCCATGGTCCGCAGGATCGCAATGTCGCGGCCCTTGTCCTTCACCATCATGATCATGCCGGAAATGATATTGAACGCCGCGACCAGAATGATCAGCGTCAGGATCAGGAACATCACGTTGCGTTCGACCTTGATCGCGTTGAAGAAGCTGGCATTCGCCTGCTGCCAGTCGACCAGGCGCAGCGGCATGCCGGCGGCGCGCAGGATTTCGACGCGGATCGGGTCCACGCGGTCGGGGTTGTCGAGGAACAGTTCGATATTCGTCACCGCGTCTTTCGACTGGAAATAGATCTGGGCGGCTTCGAGCGGCATGAAGATGAAGCCGGAATCGTATTCGAACATCCCGACCTCGAACAGGGCGGCGATGCGATAGCGCTTCGAGCGGGGCACCGAGCCGAAGGCGGTCGCGTTCGACTGCGGCGACACCAGCCGGATTGAATCCCCCGGCCGGACGCCGAATTTCTGGGCCATCCGCGTGCCGATAATGATGCTGCTATTGCCCTTGAAATCGTCCAGCGTGCCGGCCCGTATGTTGTCGGCAATGATCCGGCGCTTGCGGATATCGTCGGCGCGCACGCCGCGCACGATCGCGCCGGTGGCGACCCGGTTGGCGCTGACCAGGACCTGCCCCTCGACCGTCGGGATGACCCGCTCCACGCCGTCGAGCTTCGAGATCGCAGTCGCGATACGGTCGAAATCCGTCAGCGGCTGACTGGTCAGGCTGTAGACGCCCATATGACCGTTGAGCCCGAGTATGCGGCCCATCAGTTCGGCGCGGAAACCGTTCATCACCGACATCACGATAATCAGCGTTGCGACGCCGAGCGCAATCCCGGCCAGCGAAAACCCCGCGATCACCGACACGAAACCTTCTTCGCGCCGCGCCCGGAGGTAGCGCAGCGCGACCATGCGCTCGAAGGCGTTGAAGATCATGCGGTCAGCCGGGCCAGGGCGGCATCGGCGGAAATTTCCTCGCGCTCGCCGGTGGCGCGGTTCTTGAATTCGACCACGCCGTTCTTCACCCCGCGCGGCCCGACGACGATCTGCCAGGGAATGCCGATCAGGTCCATGTCGGCGAACTTGGCGCCGGCGCGTTCGTCGCGGTCGTCATAGATCGGATCGCGCCCGGCGGCCTGAAGTTTGGCGTACAAATCGGCGCAGACCGCATCGCAGGCCTCGTCGCCGGTCTTCAGGTTGATGATCCCGGCGCCGAACGGCGCGACCGCTTCCGGCCACACGATTCCGTTTTCGTCGTGGAACGCCTCGATCAGCCCGCCGACAAGA
Organism: uncultured Rhodospirillaceae bacterium; assembly: GCA_963974055.1. Lineage (GTDB taxonomy): Bacteria > Pseudomonadota > Alphaproteobacteria > MPNO01 > UBA830 > CAXBCP01. Next base: position 167,172 of record CAXBCP010000006.1, on the reverse strand, counting down.
CGCGACACGCCGATACCGTAGGAACCCATCTGGGGAAACACCGCCTCGCCGTCCGGCCCCGCGACGGTCGCGTTCATCGCCTTGGAATACTTGGTCCCGAAATGGAAGATATGGCCGACCTCAATGCCGCGTTTTACGACCAAGTTATCGCCAAGATCATACTCATCGTTAGGATTTCTTTTCTCATCTGCGGCCGCATAGTAATGGGTCAAATTGTTTACAACCGTCGAGACATCGTCTGACGAATTGATCAGCTTCAAAAAATCTGTATCTAACAATTCTTTGTCACAAGCGATTTCACTTTCTCCTGTGTCAGCAAGAATTAGGAACTCGTGGCTTAGATCGCCACCAATCGGCCCGGTATTCGCTGCAACCGGTATTCCAGTTAGCCCCATACGATTAAAGGTCCGCAGGTAAGCGACGAACATCCTGTTATACGTCGCCCGGGACGCCTCAAAGGTCAGGTCGAAGGAATAGGCGTCCTTCATCAGGAATTCGCGGCCGCGCATGATCCCGAACCGGGGACGCACCTCGTCGCGGAACTTCCACTGGATATGATAGAGGTTTTTCGGCAGGTCCTTGTAGCTGCGGATATGGGCGCGGACGATATCGGTGACCATTTCCTCGTTGGTCGGCCCGTACAGCATGTCGCGGTCGTGGCGGTCGCGGATACGCAGCATTTCGGCGCCGTAATCGTCGTAGCGCCCGCTTTCCTGCCACAGCTCGGCCGGCTGGATGGTCGGCATCAGCAGTTCCTGGCAGCCGGCGGCGTCCTGTTCCTCGCGGACGATGGCCTCGACCTTGCGCAGCACGCGCAGGCCAAGCGGCAGCCAGGAATAAATCCCGGCGCTGGACTGGCGGATCATACCCGCGCGCAGCATCAGCCGGTGCGAGACGATCTGGGCTTCGGACGGGTCTTCTTTAAGGGTCGGCAGGAAAAAACGCGACATACGCATGGGGTTTGCGGGCCTCCTCAGGATGCGAGGCGAACATAGGCAAAGCCGGGTTCAGCCGCAATGGGGATCGCCGCCCAATTCCATCCGCCCCGTGCCGGGAGAAAATGCGGGGTGGCTACTTCTTCTGCAGTTTCGCGCAGGCCTCGGCGATCGCGTTCTGGGCGCCCGTGGCCAGTTCCTGGCCGTTATAGAACGCCCTGCCGTCCTTTATCTCGACCTTGCCGGCCCGGATCTCGCCCATGTACTGGCCCTTGTTCGCCGGCAGGCCGAACCGTTCCTGGAGGTCGATATTGATATCCATGGAATAGGTTTCCGGCGGTTTCACCCGGTAGCCGCCGCCGAGATCGGCGGGCACGACAGAACGGCCGTCCGCCGTGCTGCCCGGCGTATAGGCGACGGACGCATCGGGCGTATGCACGGTGATATGCCGGCAGTCGTCCTGGGTGACGGTCACGGAGGCCGTTTCCGCCTGCACAGGAAGCCCGAGGACAGCGGTCAGAAGTATCGCAGGAATACGTTTCATCCGGGAATTATCCCGTCTGAAAGTTAACGATACGGAAAAATTCAGATTTCCGCCGGTTCACGGCTGCTGCCCAGAACCGCGACCGACGCGCCCGCGAAACAGACGGATAATCCGACAAGCGTCATCGGCGCGTATTCAATACGCCCTTCGATCAGCTGAAACCCGAACACGAAAAGCGGGCTCACCGCGGCAAAGGCGCCGATGGTAAGTGGGGACACCAGCGATACCGCCTTTTGAACTGCATAGATCGGGAATGCCATCGTCAGAACCCCAATCAATACGGCATAGGCCAGTTCACCGGGCGGGACGGTTTGCTTGACGTCCAGTGCCAGCATCCAGCCCGCCAGACAGGCCGCCAGATACGCAAAAAACCGCAGCCCGAACTGTGTAAGAGGTTTCAGCCCTTCGCGGTCGAGGGTCTTGGAGCACAGCAACATCCAGGTAATGAAAACACCTGCGGCCGCCGCAAGAACGAGACCCGCACCGGCGATGACCGTCCCCCCGCGGACAAATCCCGACAATCCTGCGAGTGTGATCGCACAAAGGACCACGATACCCCCGAGCAGACCGAGATTGCCGGCCTTCTCAAACCGGTTGCGCGCGGACGCGGCCCCGGCAATGCCAAAGCGGCTCGCGGCGATCATCGTCAGGGGAACCATGCCGGTAAAGACCGTGAACGCGACGGCCGGTTCGATCAGCTGAATCGAAAACAAATAGGACAGCCAGCCGAGTGCGAATGCAATGTTCATACCGACCACCGGCACGACATTGCCGCGGGCGATCCGTAACTGCGACGGGTGCCGCAAAACAATACACCCAAGCGCGGCGCAGGACGTCAGCCCGAAGACCAGCAACCCAACCAGGAATGTATCCAGACGCTGAAACATACCGCCGAAGAAAACGGCCTGGACGGCATCGAGGACGGCGAACGTCAGACACCACAGCAGTCCCTGAACCGCAAAACTCACTGTCTTCAATACCTGCTTCGGGTCGTTCCGCCGTTCTCAATGCATGACGGTCGGCCCATTTATTTACGACTGACCGCCAGATGCGCCGCCCTATGCCTCGCCCCAGATATCCTGCGCCGTCTTCACCACCAGTTCCAGCTTGCGGCGCTCGTCGTCGACGGTGATCTTGTTGCCGTGCTCGGTCGACGAGAAACCGCATTGCGGCGCGATGCCGAGCTGGTCCATGTCGGCGTATTTCGAGGCCTCGTCGAACTTGCGCTTCAGGTCGTCCACGGATTCGAGTTCCGGCGTTTTCGTCGTCACGAAGCCGGCCATGACGCGCTGCTTGCCCTTGGGCAGCAGGCGAAGCGGTTCCAGCCCGCCGGCACGCTCGGAATCGTATTCCATGAAGAAGATATCGACATCCGTGCTGAAGATCGCCTCCGCCGCGGGATCGTATCCGCCCGAGGCGGCAAACGTGGACTGAAAATTGCCGCGGCACATATGCATGCCGATCACCATGTCGTCGGGCCGGTCCTTGATGGCCTCGTTCATCATCCAGGCGTATTTCCGCAGCAATTCGTCCGGGTCCACCCCGGCCGCTTCTTTCTCGGCCCGCAGTTTCGGGTCGCACAGATAGGCGAAATAGATGTCGTCCATCTGCAGATAGCGGCAGCCCGCGTCGTAAAAGGCATGAACCGCCTTTTTGTACGTCGCCGCGAGGTCGGCGAACAGAACGTCGGTGTCCCTGTATTCCTCCGGCGCGATGTCCTCCGGCGCCGTGCGGAAATGGCAGCAGCTCGGCCCCGGAATGGAAATCTTCGGCGTCACCTTGGTGTTCGCCGCGACGAATTTGAAATGATCCAGCATCGGGTGGTCGTCGGGAAAATCGAGCTTGCCCGAAATCGTCGGATAGAGCGGCGGCAGCTTGATGCCTTCGAACTGGATGCCTTCGCCGCGCGTGACGAGATCGAATCCCGTCAGCATCCCCATGAAATCGTAATGCCAGAAATAACGTCGCAGCTCGCCGTCGGTCGTCACGTGCAGGCCGATATCCTCCTGCATTTTGATGACATCCACGATGGCCGCGTCCTCGACCGCGCGCAGTTCGTCGGCGGTAATGGTTTTCTCGTCGCCGTAGAATTTCTTGCGCGCCTCGATAACGCTGGCCGGGCGCAGCAGGCTGCCGACATGGTCGGCGCGATATGGGGCTGTGTTCATCGTTTTTCCTCCCGCCGCGCCCACCGGCAGTTATTCTGTTTTCACACGGGCGATTGTTCGATCGGAATGCTGGCCCATTGTAACCGGTCCGGCAACGAAAATCATGGGCGCCGGCGCCCATCATTCCGGTTTTCAGTCCGGTTTTACGTAAACCCTTTTCCCCGCCGCATAGGTCGCCTGCACGGCGCGGTCGTCAGCCAGGATCATCTGGGCGAACAGCATGTCCCGCAGGCTGTCGGCGCGCGCCATGCGCTGGCGGATGACCGGCGTGGAATTGACATCGAGCACGACGATATCCGCCTCGTATCCCGGCGACAGGCGGCCGATCCTCTCCCCCAGGGACAGGGTTTCCGCCCCGCCCGCCGTGGACAGCCAGAACGCTTCCTCCGGCGTCAGCGAATAGCCGCCGAACTGGGCGATCTCGTACGCGGCTTTCATGGTGGCGAAGGGCGACAGCGAGGTGCCGCCGCCGACATCGCAGCCGAGCATCACACCGACGCCGGCGCGGCGGGTCTCGTTCAGGCGGAACAGGCCGCTGCCGATGAACAGGTTCGAGGTCGGGCAATGGACGTACCTGGTATCGGTCTCCGCCGCCTGGACGAGGTCGGCCGCATCCATGTGTATGGCATGGCCGTACAACGCCCGCGGTCCCAGCATGCCGTATTTTGCATACACGTCCTGATAGGAGCGCGCGTCGGGAAACAGGTCTGCGACCCACCTGACCTCGTCGGTGTTCTCCGAGACGTGGGACTGGAGATAGACATCGTCGTGTTCCGCCATCAGCGCGCCGCAGGCTTCGAGCTGGGCCGGCGTGCTGGTCGGCGCAAAGCGTGGCGTCACCGCATACAGATTGCGCCCCTGGCCGTGCCATTTTGCGATCAGCGCCTTGCTGTCGTCGTATCCGCCCTGCGCCGTATCCAGCACGCTGTCCGGCGCGTTGCGGTCCATCAGGATCTTGCCCGCGATCATCCGCAGGTTCCGCGCACTGGATTCCGCGAAGAACGCCTCGGCGGATTCCGGATGCACCGTGCAATATACCGCCGCCGTCGTCGTGCCGTTGGCGAGCAGCAGGTCGAGAAACAGCTTCGCCGTCTCGCGGGCATAATCCGGGTCGGAAAACCGCGCTTCCTCCGGGAAGGTGTATTTTTCAAGCCAATCGAGAAGCTGCGCGCCGAACGACGCGATCACGCCGATCTGCGGGTAGTGAACATGCCCGTCGACGAAACCCGGCAGGATCAGGGAATCGCCGTAATCGTGACGCGCCGCGTCCCGCGCAAGGTCTGCCGGCAGGTCGCCCGCCTGCCCCGCCCAGGCGATATGCCCGGCTTCCACCAGCACAGCGCCCTTCTCGGTATAGCGCACCGCCCCCGCATCGGCAGTGGGGTCGCCGTCGAAAGACAGGGTGCGGCCCATCAGCAGCAGTCGGTCGGTCGGATTCTCGGACAGTGTGGATGCTCCCGCTCAGAAGTCGCAAAAAGGGCGGCTACGGACATCCCGCGCCGCCCCTTCCGCATTTTAATGCCCTATTTCGGAATCGTGCCGTCGATGCCCTGGACATAGAAGTTCATGCCGGCCATGAGCCCGTCATCGGCGTTCTCTCCCGCCTTGACGCGGACCTTGCCGGCCTGGTCCCTGATCTCGCCCGCGAAGGGATGGATCGTGCCGTTGGTGATACCGGCCCGCGTCGCCTTCGCGAGCGCGACGACATCCGCCGGAATCGCCGCATTGTAATCCGCCAGCTGCACCATGCCGGGCTTGAACCCGTCCCAGGTGTCGGTCGATTTCCAGGTGCCATCGAGCACGGCCTTGGCCCGCGCCACGTAGTACGGACCCCAGTTATCGATGATCGACGTCAGATGCGCTTTCTTGCCGAAATTGGTCATGTCGGAGGCCTGCCCGACCGCCCAGACGCCGCGCTGTTCGGCAACCTGGACCGGCGCCGGGGAATCGGTGTGCTGCATGATCACGTCGGCGCCCTGATCGATCAGGGTCTTCGCCGCGTCGGCTTCCTTGCCCGGATCGAACCAGGTGGACACCCAGACGACCTTGATCTTGATGTTCGGATTGACCGATTTTGCGGCCAGGTAGGTCGCGTTGATGCCGCGGATAACTTCCGGGATCGGGAACGACGCGATGTAGCCGAGGACGTTCGACTTGGTCATCTTTCCGACGATCTTGCCGACCACGTAACGGCCTTCGTAGAACCGCGCCGAATAGGTCGACACATTGGGGGCGCGCTTGAAGCCCGTGGCATGTTCGAACTTCACCTTGGGGAAACGCTTGGCCGCCCGCAGGGTCGGATTCATATAGCCGAACGACGTGGTGAAGATCAGTCCGTGGCCGGACGATGCCAGCTTCGAGATCACGCGCTGGGCGTCGGCGCCTTCCGGCACTTTCTCGACATAGGTCGTCGACACTTTGTCGCCGAGCGCCTTTTCGATGGCGAGGCGTCCCTGGTTGTGTTCGTAGGACCAGCCGTGATCGCCGATGGGGCCGACATACACGAACCCGATTTTGAGCTGCGCCTGTGCCGCGCCGGACAGGCCGGCCGCAAGTATGACGGCAGATGCCGCCACGGTGAGTTTGGATCTGAAATTCATAACTGCCTCCTTGTTTCGATAAATAAATCTTCGCGGTGCGTGTTTTTGGCGCCCCTTACCCCGATGCGTGAAAGTTCTTCCCGAGACAGGCCGGTGCATCCAGCCGGGCCCGGGCGCTGTCCCGCGAGATGATCACCAGGACAACGATCGTCGCAATATACGGTAGCATCGATAGGAACTGGGCGGAAACTTCCACCCCCATTCCCTGCGCATAGAGCTGGATAATCGTGATGCCGCCGAACAGATAGGCGCCGAAGAATGCGCGCCACGGCTTCCACGACGCGAACACCACCAGCGCCAGGGCGATCCAGCCGCGGCCGGCCGTCATGTTCTCGACCCAGAGCGGCGTGTAGGCAACCGACAGATAGGCCCCGCCGATCCCGGCCATGGCGCCGCCGAACATAATCGCCCCCATGCGGATCAGCGTGACCGAATAGCCGATTGAATGTGCCGCATCGTGGTTTTCGCCGACCGCCCGCACCAGCATGCCCCCGCGCGTCCGCGTCAGAAACCACGCCACCGCCGCAACGCTGACCACCGACAGATAGACCAGCGCATCGTGCCCGAACAGGATCGGGCCGATCACCGGAATATCGGAAATGCCGGGGATGTCGAGCTTCGCCAGACCGCCGAAGGTCTTGCCGACATAGGAATGCCCGATCAGCGCACTGAGCCCGAGCCCGAAGATGGTCAGGGCAAGCCCCGTCGCGACCTGGTTGGATTGCAGATACACGGTCAGCACGCCGAAGATTACCGCGAGCAACGCCCCCGCTCCGGCGCCCGCCACGATGGCGAGCACTTCGCTGCCGGTGGACACCGCGGTTGCGAAGGCCGCGATGGCCCCCATGATCATCATTCCTTCGACGCCCAGATTGAGCACGCCCGCTTTTTCGACGACGACTTCGCCGACGGCGGCGAAAACCAGCGGCGTCGCCGCCGTGACGATCGTTAGCAGGGCCGGGATCAGCCAGTCGACACTCATTCCGCAGCCTCCGCCTGAATTGCAGTCTCAATTTTCGGCGCCCCGAACCGGATGCGGTACTTGATAAGAACGTCCGACGCGAGCAGGAAGAACAGCAGCATCCCCTGAAAAACGCCGGTAACCGCATTGGGCAGGTTCATCGTGATCTGCGCGGAATCGCCGCCAAGATAGGTGAGCGCCATCAGCAGGCCGGCAAACAGCACCCCGACCGGATGAAGCCGCCCGAGAAAGGCGACGATGATCGCGGTAAAGCCGTATCCGGGCGATATCGACGGCACGATCTGCCCGATCGCCCCCGACAGCTCGATCACCCCGGCCAGGCCGGCGCACCCGCCGGAGAACAACAGGGTCAGCCAGATCAGACGTTTTTCCCGGAACCCGGCGAACCGTGCCGCCATCGGCGCCATGCCGATCACCTTGATCTGAAACCCGATAATGTGACGCGACATCACCACCCAGCCGAGCACGACCACGAACAGGGCGACCAGCCAGCCGACGTTCAGCCGCGTTTCGTCGATCAGGATCGGCATCAACGCGGAATCGTGAAACAGGCGGGATTCCGGAAAGTTCTGACCTTCAGGATCCTTCCACGGCCCGTGTACGAGATAGCTGAGCACCAGAAGGCCGACATAGGTCAGCATCAGGCTCGTCAGAATTTCGTTGGTATTGAAACGCGTCTTGAGCCAGGCCGGTATCGCGGCCCAGGCCATCCCGCCCGCGACGCCGCAGACGAGCATTGCCGGCACCAGGAACACGCTCTGCTGGTCGAAAAACGCGAGCGCGAGCCCGCCGCCCGCGAGCGCGCCGATAACAAGCTGGCCTTCGGCGCCGATATTCCAGACATTCGCCTGAAAACCCAGCGACAGGCCGACCCCGATCAGCACCAGCGGCGTTGCCTTGACCAGCAGTTCGGCCAGCCCGTCGAGACTGGAGATCGGTTCAACGAAGAACGTCTCGATCGCCTTCAGAGGGTCGACGCCCAGCAGGCTGAACATCACCATCGCCGTCAGCACGGTCAGGATCACCGCGATCACCGGCGACACGTAGACCATCGATTTCGAGGCTTCCGGCCTCTGCTCCAGTCTAATCAGCATGAACGGGCTCCTCTTCAAGGCCGACGCCGGCCATCAACAGCCCGATTTCCTCGACGGTCACGTTCTCCGCCAGCCGGGCTTCGGACATTCGCCCTTCGCAGATCACGGCGATGCGGTCGGAGATTTCAAACAATTCCTCAAGATCCTGCGATACCGCGAGAACGGCCGCACCATTTGCCGCGAGATCGATCAGCGCCTGGCGGATCGCCGCCGCCGAGCCGGCATCCACGCCCCAGGTCGGCTGCAATACAACGATCACGCCCGGGTTCTGCATGATCTCGCGCCCGACGATAAATTTCTGCAGGTTTCCCCCCGACAGGCTTGTCGCGAAATGGGTGACGCCGGGTGTTTTCACCCGGAACTCGTCAACGACCTTAAGCGCGAAACCGGTTGAGGCGAGCACCTGTATGAACCCGTTCTTGATAAGATTCATCCGCGTCGCCGCCGACAGAAATGCGTTTTCCCACAGCGACATGTCCGGGACCGCGCCGTGGCCGAGACGCTCCTCCGGCACCAGTCCGACGCCGGCAAGCCGGCGCTGGATCGGATCCATGTGGCCGGCGGCAACGCCGTCGATCTGCAATTCGTCGGCCTTTCCGGTCGGCACTTCGCCGGTCAGGACTTCCATCAGTTCGCGCTGGCCGTTCCCCGCGATACCGGCGACGCCGAGCACTTCGCCGGCATGGACCTGCAGGTTGATCTGTTTCAGGTCGGTTCCGTGCTGGTGGGTCGATTTCACGCTGAGGTTCCGCAGATCGAGCTTGACCGCGCCGTCAGTCATCCGGAAAGCGCGTTCGGGACTGACAAGATCCGCCCCCATCATCATTTCCGCCATGGACCGCGCGGTTTCGTTTTCCGGCGTGCATTCCGCCACGACCTCGCCCATGCGCATGATCGTCGCCGTGTGGCACAGCGATTTGATCTCTTCCAGCTTGTGGGAAATATACAGGATCGACACCCCTTCTTCGGACAGCCGGCGCAGCGTCTTGAACAGTTCGTCCACTTCCTGCGGCGTCAGCACCGATGTCGGCTCGTCCATGATCAGCAGGCGCGGATCCTGCAACAGGCAGCGCACGACCTCGATACGCTGGCGTTCGCCAACCGACAGGGTGTGAACGTACCGGTCGGGGTCGAGCGGCAAGCCGTATTGCTGCGATACCTCGCGGATACGGGCGGACAGGTCGCCCTTCGTCAGTTCCGGCGATATGCCGAGGGCGATATTCTCCTCGACCGTCATCGCTTCGAACAGCGAGAAATGCTGGAACACCATGCCGATACCCAGCTTGCGCGCCGCATTGGGACTGGCAATCTGGACCTGTTCGCCTTCCCAAAGCACACGCCCTGCATCGGCCTTCTGGACGCCGTAGATAAATTTCACGAGCGTCGATTTGCCGGCGCCGTTCTCGCCCAGCAGCGCGTGAATTTCGCCGGGCATGATTTTCAGGCTGACATTGTTGTTCGCGATCACGCCGGGATAGGCCTTGGTGATCCCGATCAGTTCGAGACGCGGCGTTTCTGTCATTGAGTCCCGCTTCTTTGCTTGATGTCATCAAGGGCCGTCAGGATGGCTTCCGGTGTCGCCGGGGCATCGAGCTTCGGCATCAGTTTGGCATCGCCGGTCCGGCTGACCGCATCGCGCAGCGCCAGCCACACGCTTATCGCCAGCATCAAAGGCGGCTCGCCCACTGCCTTGGACCGGAAAATGGTCGGCACACGGTTGGGCGCGTCGTCCAGGATATGCACCTTGAAATGGGGCGGCACGTCGCGGCTGCCCGGTATCTTGTAGGTTGACGGACCATGCGTCATCAACCTGCCCTTCGGATCCCACACCAGTTCTTCGGACGTCAGCCAGCCCATCCCCTGCACGAAAGCACCTTCGATCTGGCCGAGGTCGATCGCCGGGTTCAACGACGCACCGACATCCTGCAGGATATCCGTCTTCAGCACGCGGGATTCCCCGGTCAGCGTATCGATCACCACCTCGGCGACCGATGCGCCATAGGTAAAATAATAAAACGGGCTGCCGGTCATGGTCTCGGCGTCCCAACTGATATCCGGCGTCCGGTAATAGCCGGTCGCCGACAGCGATACCCGCTGGTTCCACGTCATCTGCGCCGTCTCGGCAAAGGACATGCTTTCATTCCCGGCATAGACCCGGTTCTGGCGGAACTCGATATCTTCCGGCGGGACGCCGAAATGCTCGCCCGCAATGCCGGCCATCCGCACGCGGATTTCCTCGGCAGCGTTGAACGCCGCCATGCCGTTGAGGTCCGAACCGGCGGAAGCCGCCGTCGGCGCCGTGTTCGGCACCTTGTCGGTGCGGGTCGCCGAAATTTTCACGTGGTCGATATCGATCTGGAACACCGACGAGACCACCTGCGCCACCTTGGTGAACAGCCCCTGCCCCATTTCCGTTCCGCCATGGTTCAGATGGACGCTGCCGTCGGTATAGACATGGACCAGCGCACCTGCCTGGTTCAGCATCGGCGCGTTGAAAGATATGCCGAACTTCACCGGCATCAGGGCGATGCCTTTTTTCAGCGTCGTGTGCGCGGCATTGAATTCCTCGATGGCTTTCCGACGGCCTTCGTAATCGATTTCCCGCGACAGCCGTTCGACGATCTCCGGCATGATGTTGTCGGTGACGGGCTGGCCATAGGGCGTAACATTGCGGTCTTCCGTGCCGTAGTAGTTCGCCGCGCGGACCTCATCCACCGTTATGCCGAGATCGCGGGCGATATGTTCGATCGCGGTTTCGATCGCGATCATGCCCTGCGGTCCGCCGAAGCCGCGGAACGCCGTGTTGGACACCGTGTTCGTCTTGCACGGCCACCCCCGGAACAGTGCATTCGGAATAAAATAGGCATTGTTGCCGTGGCAAAGTGCGCGGGCGACCACGCCCGCCGACAGGTCCGCCACGTTGCCGGACCGTGCCGCCATGTCGATCACAGCGCTTTCAATCCGCCCGCTATCGTCGAAGCCGATCTCGTACCTGAACAGAAAGTCGTGGCGCTTGCCGGTCGCGATCATGTCGTCGTCGCGACGCAGCCGCAGCTTCACCGGTTTGCGGCATTTATCCGCCAGAAGCGCCGCGATGCCCGCGATGATGGTCGACTGGCTTTCCTTGCCGCCGAACCCCCCGCCCATACGCCGTACTTCAACGGTGACATCGTTCTGGGCGATGCCGAGAACGTGGCTGACGCCGTGCTGGACTTCCGTCGGATGCTGGGTCGACGAATAGATCGTGATATCGCGGTCTTCACCGGGAACCGCGAGCGAGATATGGCTTTCGAGATAGAAATGATCCTGTCCGCCGCAGCGGACCTCGCCGGATACAAGGTGCGTTGCCGAGCGCATTGCCGCTTCGGCATCACCGAACACTATTTTCGGCGGGGTGTAGGTGAATTCCTGTTTTTCCCACGCTTCTTCGATCGACAGAATTGCGGGCAGCTCCTCGTATTCGATCCGCACCAGCTTCGCCGCCGCGAAGGCCTGGTCGAACGTATCGGCGCACACCGCCGCGACCGGCATCCCGGCATAGTCCGCCGTCCCGGCCGCCAGCAGGGGCTCGTCGCTCATCACCGGGGCGATATCGTTCACGCCCGGAATATCGGCCGCAGTGACCACCGCCGATACGCCCGGGGCGGTTTCCGCCGCCGATACGTCGATGGAAACGATGCGTGCATGGGCATGCGGACTGAGAACCAGTGACGCGTGCTGCGTGCCCGGCGGTTCCGGCATGTCGTCTATATAGACCGCACGGCCGGTGACGTGCTTTACCGCGCTGTCGTGGCGGATATTTGTATGAACTGCGCCGCGAATATCGCCTCCGTCCATCAGAGCCTCACCACTTCAAGTTCAGCTTCGGTCCCGGACAGATCCCGGTACAGCCGCGTACACAGGTTCGCCGCCACGCGGGTCCGGTATTCCGCCGTCGCCCGGTGATCGGTCAGCGGCGAGAAATCCTCGGCGATTTTCGCACCCGCGCCAGCGGCGGCGTCTTCGCTCCATTCGATGCCGGCCAGCGCGGCCTCGACAGAACCCGCGCGTTTCGGCGTCGCCGCCATCCCGCCATAGGCGATGCGCGCCTCGGCGACCCGGTCTCCGTCGAAGGTCAGCCGGAAACCGCCGATCACCGCCGAGATATCCTGGTCGTAGCGCTTGGAGACCTTGTAGGTGCGGAAGGACTGGCGGTCGGTCAGCTTCGGAATTCGGATCGTCCTTATCACCTCGCCGGGCCTGAGGTCCGTCTTGCGGTAATCGAGAAAGAAATCCTCTATGGCGATTTCGCGCTCTCCGTCCGCCGCGGCCAGCACCAGCGTCGCATCCAGCGCGATCAGGCAGGGCGGCGTGTCGCCGATCGGGGACGCATTGCCGATATTGCCGCCGATCGTGCCGAGGTTCCGGATCTGGCGCGATCCGATCCGCCGGATCATTTCCGCGAAGGACGGATAGAGACGGTCGAAATAAGGCAAGGCGTTCGTATACGACACGGCCGCGCCGAGGCTGAGCCGGTCCGCGCTTTCCTCTATCTCGCCCAGTTCGGCCACCTGCGCCGTGTGAATGACAATCGCCGGCCGCGCCCGCGCCTTGCTGACCGACAGGCCGAGATCGGTACCGCCGGAGAGCAGCATCGCCTCCGGATGGGCCGCGCGAAGGTCCGTCAGTTCCGACAGGGTCGAGGGCGTATAGAACTTCTGATCGCCCGCCGCATGTTCCGCCGAGCGCTCCGGCGGCGGCGCCGGGGTATAGCCGATCATGCTGCCGCACGCGTCCCGCGCGGCTTCGATAATCGGCCGATACCCCGTGCAGCGGCAAAGGTTCCCCGCCAGCGCATCGTGGATGACCGCATCGGAGATATCCTCGCCGGACTGTTCAAGCGCGAACAGCGCGCCGATAAATCCCGGCGTGCAGAACCCGCACTGGGTGCCGTCGCCGGTCGCCATCGAGTCCTGGACCGGCGTCAGCGCACCGCCGTTTATCCTTTCGAGCCCTTCGACGGTCAGGATTTCCATGCCGTCGGCCTGGCCGATCTGCATCAGGCAGGCATTCACGGCCTCGAACCGGCCGTCGATCACGCGGACAACGGTGCACGCTCCGCAATCGCCCTCGGCGCAGCCTTCCTTGGTGCCCGTCATCCGAAGGCCGTCGCGCAGGTAATCGAGCATTGTCGTCGTCGGCGAGGCATTCGCCGCGTCATGGGCTTCGCCGTTGAGAATGAAACGGATCACTTCTCGCCCTCCGGCATGCCTGCGCGTATCCAGGCGCCGATCGATTTCCGCTCGGCGTCGGTCATTCCGGTCTTGTTGCCCAGCGGCATCGCCCTGGACAGAACCGACTGCTTCAGGATACGCGCACTGTGCTTGCGGATATCGGGAATCGTTTCCAGCATCACGCCGCCCGGCGCTTTTTCCACGTCGGGATCCGTGGTCTTCACCGCATGGCAGGACGTGCAACGGGTCTGGGCGATCGCCAGCACGTCCGACGCGGACGGCACTTCGATCTTTGCCGCCGACGGGTCGGGCGCCGGTTTCCAGCTGATATAGACTATCAGCAACGCCATCAGCACCGCGGCGACCGGCCATTGCCAGCGCAGTGTCATGATCGGGCGGCCGGTATGCATCAGGTTGAAGAAATGCCGGATGGACGCGCCGACCAGCAGGATCAGCGTCACCACCAGCCAGCTGTTCTCGTTATCGTACAGCATCGGATAATGCTGGCTGACCATCATCAGGATGACCGGCAGCGTCAGATAATTGTTATGGGTCGAACGGTGCTTGCCGATTTCGCCGTACTTTGGATCGGGTTCCTCGCCCGCCAGCAGCGATTTCACCACCTTTTTCTGGTTGGGAATGATGATGAAGAACACGTTCCCCACCATGATTGACCCGACCATCGCCCCGACATGCACGAACGCCGCGCGGCCGCTGAAAATATGGGTCAGAAAATAAGCGGAGAATGCGACCAGGACGAAAACCGCGGCGGAGAGGAGCAATGGGTGAATATTGAACGGCGAACGGCAGAGCAGGTCATAGATAACCCAGCCGGACGCGAAGAAACCGACGCTGATCAGGATTGCCTGCCATGGCTCGAGATCGAGAACCGCCTTGTCGATCAGGTAACTTTCGGCCCCCCAGTAATAGATCACCGACAGCAGGGCAAAGCCCGTCAGCCAGGTGAAATAGGCCTCGTACTTGAACCAGTGCAGTTCTTCCGGCATCTCGGCGGGGGCAACGACATATTTCCGCATCAGGTAGAAACCGCCGCCATGGACGTTCCAGGCTTCGCCGCCGACCCCTTCGGGCAAACGCGCATGTTTGCGCAGGCTGAGGTCGAGGAAAATGAAATAGAACGAAGTGCCGATCCAGGAAATCCCGGCGATCACGTGAAACCACCTGAACATCAGACTCAACCAGTCGGCATAGGCGATTTCAAGCATGGACGTCAGCTTCCCCGATAGGTCGAATAGCCGTAGGGCGAGATCAGCAACGGAACATGATAGTGGTCGCCGACCGACGCGATCCCGAAGCGGATCGGGACGATATCGAAAAATGCCGGCGACGGCAGGCCTTCGCCGCGGCCGCGAAAATAATCCCCGATGTGAAACCGTAATTCATAGATACCGGGGACAAAAGCGTCGTTCTCGAGAACGGGAGCGTCGCAGCGGCCGTCGCCGTTGGTGACCGCCGAAGCGATTTTCTCTTCGCCGTCGCTGTGAACGGCGTAGAGATCGATCCGGACCTCCGCCGCCGGCAATCCGCTGGCGGTATCGAGTATGTGTGTCGTCAGACGCCCCATTCCGCCCATCCCGTCATTCAGATTGTATCCGATCATGATATTGGCGTTGTCGAATACAAACCGATTGAGCGTACCCGCCGACCAAACCGCGCGCAACCGGATTATCCACGGCCATCGCCCTGTCTGATTTGATGCCCACGGAAAAGGCAGAAATTCACCAACCAGCATCAAAAATGGGCAGGGGCACCGGATTGTTTTGGGCAATCGCCCGCCCCCGATTTCAAATTCTGTTGTTATTCAGATTGTATACAATTATAAATTACAGATGGAACAAGGCCGTATTTTAAAACCCGCCAAAAAGCCATCGGAATCCTGGATATACGATCAGGTGTTCGGCGCAATCCTGGAACAGCGCCTGCTTCCGGACACGAAACTGACGGAAAAGGACCTGTGCGACGTCTTCGGCGTCAGCCGGACAATCATCCGCAAAGTATTGCTGAGACTGTCGCTGGACAACGTCGTGGAGATCCGCCCGAACCGCGGCGCCGTTATCGCGGCACCGGCACCGCGTCAGGTACGCGAAATATTCGAAGCCCGGCGCCTGCTCGAAGACGGGATCGTCGCCCAGACATCCCGCAAATGCCGGCCGACGGATACCGCTGTTCTCCGCGATATGTCGCGCCGCGAACGCGATTGCATCCGGGCGGACGATATCGGCGGCGCCATACGCCTTTCCGGCGACTTTCACCTCAAACTGGCGGATATCGCCGGCAACCGGCCGCTTCGCGAACTTCTCCGCCAACTGGTCGCACAGACGTCGCTGGCCATCGCCAGATACGTACCCGCGGGACAGGGCATGTGCGACGACAACGATCACGACCGCCTGATCGATGCGATCGCCGCGCATGACGTCGATAACAGCCGCGGAATCATGCGGGCACATCTGACAGAATGCGAACGCCGCCTGATGCTCGACACGCCCAAAGGGCACAGCGACCTGCGCACGGTATTCGCAGATGTCGTGGCGGCGCAGTAAGCAACCGGGAGGCGTGAATATGACCAGTCCCTACCCCCGCGATATGATCGGCTACGGCGCCACTCCCCCGAACGCGGACTGGCCCGGCGGTGCGCGCATCGCACTTCAGTTCGTCATCAATTACGAGGAAGGCGGCGAGAACGCGATCCTCCACGGCGACCGAGCCTCGGAGGCCTTCCTGTCGGAGATCATCGGCGCCGACGCCCGTGAGGGCGTGCGCCATATGAGCATGGAATCGATTTACGAATACGGCAGCCGTGCGGGCGTGTGGCGTCTTATGCGGTTGTTCGCCGATTACGACATCCCGGTGACCTTCTTCGCCGTCGCCATGGCAATGGAGCGCAACCCCGGCGTCGTCGAGGCGGCGCTCCGGGCGGGACACGAAATGTGCAGCCACGGCTGGCGCTGGATCGATTACCAGTACGTGCCGGAGGATACCGAACGCGAACACCTGATGAAGGCGATCGAGATCCATACCCGGCTGTGCGGCGAACGGCCGCTGGGATGGTATACCGGGCGCACAGGCCCCAACACGCGCCGGCTCGTCGCCGAAGAGGGCGGGTTCCTTTACGACGCCGACGATTACAATGACGATCTGCCCTACTGGACCGAAGCCGCGGGCAAGCCGCATCTCGTCGTTCCCTATACGCTGGATGCCAATGACATGCGGTTTGCATCCGCGCAGGGATTCAATTCCGGCGATCAGTTCTTTTCGTATCTGAAGGATTCCTTCGACACCCTGTATGACGAAGGCGCGGAAACCCCGAAGATGCTGTCCATCGGGCTGCATTGCCGTCTGGCCGGGCGGCCGGGCAGATTCGCCGCCCTGAAGCGCTTTGTCGATTATGCACGGAGCCATGACGATGTCTGGTTCTGCCGCCGTATCGATATCGCCCGGCACTGGCGTGAACGTCATCCCTGCACGGCCGGTGAGACCCCATGATCGAAGCTGCGAACGAAAATCCCCGCTACCGTCCGAGCACGATGACCCGTGACGAGTTTCTCGACACGTTCGGCGGCGTTTACGAGCATTCGCCCTGGATTGCCGAAGCAGCTTACAGCGACGGCCTGACCCGCGATCAGGACAGCGTCGCGGGTCTCCACGGCGTCCTGCGGGCCGCCGTCGATGGGGCGGACCGCGACCGCCAGCTGGCGCTCCTGCGGGCGCATCCCGACCTCGCCGGGAAACTCGCCGTCGCCGGCGACCTCACGTCGGAATCCACGGCAGAGCAGGCAAGCGCACAACTCGATCGGTGTTCGCCGGAAGAATTCGCCGAGTTCCAGACCCTCAACGACACCTATAAGGTTGCCTTCGGGTTTCCCTATATCCTTGCCGTGCGCGGTCGAACGCGGCAGGAGATTCTCGATAATTTCCGCAACCGGGTGAACAACGACCCGGAAGGCGAATTTCGCGAAGCGCTAAAACAGGTCCACCGGATCGCCCTACTCCGCATCGAAGCCCTTTTTCAGGAAAGCTGAATATGTCCGATACGTCTACCGCCATCCGCGCTACGGAAGGCAAACCCGATTTCGCCCTCGGAACCGTAAATCTCGCCTCGCCGAAACTCGGCGCCCGGATCGTCGAAACGTCGGACGAATTTTTCGGGCCGGCGGAACGGATGCTGAACGATGCCCCGCCCATTTTCTTTCCTGACCGGTTCGACGACAACGGAAAATGGATGGACGGCTGGGAATCCCGACGCCGGCGTCACGGCGGGCACGACCACTGCATTATCAAACTGGGCGCGAAGGCAGTTCTCGCCGGCTTCGAAATCAACACCCGTTTCTTCACAGGCAACCATCCGCCGCAGGCGTCGATCGAAGGCGCGATGATCGACGGGCTTCCGGACGAAAACACCGAATGGACCGAGATCGTCCCGAGTTCCGCGATTGCACCGGATGCGCACAACCTGTTCCCGGTCGACACCGACCAGCCGTTCAATTGTCTCCGCCTCAATATGTTTCCCGATGGGGGAATCGCGCGCTTTCGGGTGTGGGGCAACCCGGTCTGCGAATGGAAGCAGGCGGATACGGACGGGCTCCATGAACTGTCGGCCATCGTCAATGCCGGGCGCGTGATCGGGTACAGCGACGCCCATTACGGCGACCCGTGGGTAATCCTGACCCCCGGCCGCGGGGAAAATATGGGGGATGGCTGGGAAACCCGCCGCCGCCGCGAGCCCGGCAACGACTGGATCGTGATCGCCCTCGGCGCGGGCGGCAATGTCAAACGGATCGAGATCGACACCGCCCACTTCAGGGGAAACTACCCGGATCGCTGCAATATTCTTGCCGCCCGGCTCGCCCCTGCCCCCGACGCCGATATTGTTGCAGCTAGCGATAGCTGGGCCGAATTGCTGCCCGAACAGAAACTGCAGATGCACCATATTCACACCTTCGACGCCCCGGCGATCAACGACCTTGGCCCGGTCACCCATATCCGCCTGAATATCTACCCGGATGGCGGCATCAGCCGCGTGCGCATCTTCGGGCAACTGGCCGCGGAGGACTAGTTCTGGAATCGCTCGAACTTTTCCCGGCGCCGCTCACGCGGGAAGCCTTCGCTCCGTTCGGCGACGTGATCGAAACCGACGGCGCGCAGCATTTCACGATCAACGAGGGGACGACGGAGCGGTTCCACGATCTCGCCGGGATAGATACCGGCATTGAGGGCGGTACCCCTCTGGTCAGTATTTTCCGCGGCCAGCCGCGGCCGCACCCGATTGAAATAAAGATGGTCGAACGGCATCCGCTGGGCAGCCAGGCTTTCTATCCGTTACGGGACGCGGACTGGTTCGTCGTCGTCGGCCCGGCGGGCGAGGCGCCGGATGTCGGCAGTTTGCGGGCGTTCCGCGCCACAGGCCGCCAGGGCGTGAACTATCGTCGCGGGGTCTGGCATCATCCGCTCCTGGTTCTCGTACCCGATCACGACTTTCTTGTCGTCGACCGTGGCGGACCCGGCGAAAACTGCGATGAAGTATGGTTCGACGGGTCCATTGCCCAGGTCGCTATCTGACGTCGCTTTTTCGCATCGAACTTTAGCGTCGCGTCAGCCGCCGGTCGCCGTCGGCCCGAACGCCAGCAAGCCGCTTTCCACCAGGAAATATATGCCGACAGTCAGAAGCGCTGCGATCAACGTCGAGATACCGGCCTTCAGCCACAGGCGCGGGCGCATCGGCGCACTCGAAACGTTGCCGGCTTCAACCTCCTGCCCCGCCTCGTGATAGGAACGCGCGCCGATCGGCAGCGACATCAGAAACACGAGCCACCACACAACGATAAAAACCAGTCCCGCGGAAAACCAGGTCATTCGCCTATATCCTCACGACGTGCACGTCCGTTACCGGACGTTTGCCGATCGTTCCCCGCAGGGAACGGCGCACGGCAATACGGGCGGCTTCCGCGATTTCGTCGTCGTCCTGCCGCTTGCTCTTGGACAGTTCGTTCACGGCAGCGATGATCGCATCGATCGCTTCTTCCCAGCTTTCGTCCTCTGAATCGTCGAGAACACCCTGAACCGTCAACTGCGGGTCGCCCACCAGTTTTCCCTTATTGTCCACCACAACGGTCGCCACCGCGGCACCGTTGATCCGCAGCCTGTTCCGTTCCCGAAGAACCGGGCCGCCAATGGATACCAGCCGGTTGCCATCGACGGCAAGGCGCCCGGTTTCGACCTGGTCGACCGGCGCAATCCCGTCTTTCGAAATCCGCAGCATCGTCCCGTTTTCGGCAATCGCCGTGTGGGGAATCTGGCATTTCTGCGCCAGACGCCGGTGTTCCTGCAGGTGGCGCAATTCGCCATGTACCGGCACCAGCATCTGCGGGCGTATCCACCGGTACATATCCATCAGTTCCTTGCGCCCGGGGTGCCCGGACACATGAACGAAGCCGTCATGTTCGGTCAGCACGTTGACGCCTTTGCGGGCAAGCTGGTTCTGGACCTTGCCGATAGACCGTTCGTTTCCCGGAATTTCGCGCGATGAAAAAATCACCGTATCGCCGGCTTCCAGCGAAACGCTCTGATGCGAGCCGTCGGCGATCCGCGACAGCGCCGAGCGCGGCTCTCCCTGGCTGCCGGTCACGGCCATCAGGACCTTGTCCGGCGGGATGAAACGGATTTCGGATTCCGGCACGAAGGGCTCAATGTCCTCCAGGTAGCCGCATTCGCGGGCAATATCGACGCTCCGCCACAAAGAACGCCCCACCATCGAAGGATTGCGGCCGGTTTCCATGGCGGCGCGGTTTATCGTGGCGACACGGGCGACATTGCTCGCAAAGCTTGCCACGGCAACCCGGCCGGTGCATTTCCGGATTATCTCGATCAGGCTTTCACGCAGGGCGCCCTCGGAGCCTGCCTCTCCTTCGACAAAGACGTTAGTCGAATCGCAGATCAGCGCGACGACGCCGTCATCGCCGAGCGCCCGCAACGCATCTTCGTCGGTCGGCAGACCGACCAGCGGGTCCGGATCGATTTTCCAGTCGGTCGCATGTACCACCGTTCCGGCGCCGGTGCGGATGGCCAGGATATTCGCCTCCGGCACCGAATGGGCGGCGGGTATCAGGTCGACCCTGAACGGGCCGGCATCGAATCCGCCGCCGACGGGGACTTCAACCAGATCGATTTCGCTCAGCAGGCCGCTGTCTTCGAGCTTGCGGCGCAACAACCCGCAGGCGAACGGCGTTGCGTAAACCGGGCAACGGATCTTGCGCCACAGATACGGCACCGCCCCGAGGTGATCCTCATGCGCGTGGGTAATCACCAGACCTTCGAGACGGTCGAGATTATCCAGTGCGAAGGCAGGGTCCGGCGTCATCACATCGATACCCGGGGTCGTATCGTCGCCGAAGGCGATCCCCATATCGATCATCAGCCAGCGGTCGTCATACCCGTAGAGGCTCATATTCATGCCGATCTCGCCGGCGCCGCCCAGAGGAACGAAAAGCAGTTCGTCAGTGGTCATGCAGAAGCATTTCGGACAAAGCTGTTCCCGGCCGGGACGTTACGCGCCTGGATGCTGACCAGCCCCCGCAGTGTAAGGTCGCTGTCAACGAGTCCGATCGCATCGGTCGCCGCCTCGAACAGGGGCGCGAGCCCCCCGGTGGCGATCACGCGCATATCGACGCCGTATTCCGCACGGATGCGGGTAACAAGTCCTTCGATCAAGCCTACATACCCCCAGTAAATGCCCGAATGCATGGCGGGCTCGGTGCGTTTCCCGATAACCGTCGCCGGTCGTTGCACCGACACCCGCGGCAGCATCGCCGCTGCGCGATGCAGCGCTTCGATGGACAGGTTTATTCCCGGTGCGATGGCGCCGCCAACGTAATTTCCGTTCTCGTCGATAACATCGAAGGTCGTCGCCGTGCCGAAATCGACGATAATCAGCGGGCCGCCGTATTTTTCATGGGCCGCGACCGCGTTGACGAGGCGGTCCGCGCCGACGGATTCCGGCGTGTCGACCAAAGCCTGAATACCGAGTTCCACGCCGGGGTCGCCGACCACCAGCGGATCCACCTGGAAATAGTTCGCGCACAGGCCTTTCAGGCTGAAAAGGGTATCCGGGACCACGGTCGCGATAATGGCCGCATCGACGTCTTCCGGGTGCAGTTTGGCGAGGGCCATCAGCTGCAGCAACCAGACGCCGTACTCGTCGGCGGTTCGGCGATAATCGTTGGCGCGACGCCATTCGCCACGCTGCTTTTCGCCCTCATAGAGCGCGAACACGATATTGGTATTGCCGGAATCTATGGCGAGAAGCATGTATTCAGTCGGCTCCCGGAAAAGACACATCGCCCGCGGTGATTGTTCTGACTGTTCCGCCGGCTTCTTCGAGAACGAGCGCCCCATCCGCATCAAGCCCCTGAAACCGGCCTTGTATGCGTCCAGCACCCGTCGATGCCGCGATGGTATCGCCTATCCGGTGCCCGGACGCAAGCCACACGGCGCGCAACGGTTCGAACCCGTCTTCGGCCCAGCGGCGGCGCCAGCTGTCGAAATGGCGGCAAAGGGCGGCAAGCAGGGTGACGGGGGCCGGGCTCACGCCCGCGTATTCACGCAAATTGGTCGCCGGGAACCGCACTTCTTCATCCGCCGGCGACGACACGATATTAATGCCGATACCCACGGCATACCCGTCTTCCCCCGCCTCGATCAGCATCCCCGAGACCTTTCGGCCGCCGGCCAGCACATCGTTGGGCCATTTCAGGGTGTAGCCTGCGCCGGGCGCAGCTTCACTCAGCGTATCGAAGACGGCCAGTCCGGCCACGAAGGCCAGCTGCGACGGATTGCGGTTATCCGGCGGGCGCGTGCAGATCGTTGCGTACAGATTTCCTGGGGGCGATGTCCAGGCCCGTCCCTGCCTCCCCCGGCCTGCGGTCTGGGAAGCCGCGCAATAGACGGACCCGGCGACCGCGCCCGCACGCAATGCTTCTGCATTGGTGCCGTCCAGTTCGTCGAATTGATAGAGACGATAGCCGTCGGGAAGCGGCGCCGCCTCCGGCCGCGCGGTCATCCTGCTATCCGGCAGAAAACAATACCGCCGCTGCCTTGCTCGCCGCACTCACGATCGGAGACGGGAAAATGAAGAACAGCAAGGTGAACAGACCGGTGACTGTCATGATCACGCCGATTTCACGTCCCGCCGTGCGGTCGAACGCATCCAGGGGCTCGTCGAAATACATGATCTTGACGATCCGCAGATAGTAGTAGGCACCGATCACGCTGGTCAGCACACCGATAATCGCAAGCACGTAGAGCCCTTCGTTCACGGCTGCCATGAAGACATAGAGCTTGCCGAAAAACCCTGCCAGGGGCGGAATTCCGGCCATCGAGAACATGAAGATCGCCAGAGCCGCCGCCATCATCGGATGATTGCGCGCCAGCCCGGACAGGTCGCTGATCCCCTCGACCAGTAGTCCCTGACGGCGCATCGACAGGATGCAGCAGAATGTGCCGATATTCATGGCGAGATAGATCGCCATATAGACGCCGATGCCGCGGATGCCCTCCTCCGAGCCGGCGGCGAGGCCGACAAGCGCATAGCCGACATGGCCGATCGAGCTATAGGCCATCAGACGCTTGATGTTGGTCTGCCAGATTGCCGCGAGCGCACCGAGAAGCATGGATGCGATCGATATAAATATGATGATCTGTTGCCATTGCGCGAACAGTTCGCCGAACGGCCCGATCATGACCCGGATCAGCAGCGCAATCGCCGCTATTTTGGGGGCAACCGCGAAGAACGCCGTAACCGGTGTCGGCGCGCCTTCGTATACATCCGGCGTCCACATGTGGAACGGCACGGCCGAAACCTTGAACGCCAGTCCCGCCAGCAGGAACACAAGCCCGACGATCACACCGACGCCCGGGTCCGCATTGGGACCGATGAACAGGGCCGCGAGCTTCTCGAACTGCGTCGTCCCGGCGAAACCGTAGATCATCGACGCGCCGTATAGCAGCATTCCCGACGACAGGGCGCCGAGGACGAAATATTTCAGGCCCGCTTCGGAGGATTTCGTGGAATCGCGCCGGAAAGCCGCGATCACATAGAGCGACAGGCTCTGCAGTTCGAGCCCGACATAAAGCGACAGCAGATCGTTCGCCGATACCATCAGCAGCATGCCCAGCGTCGCAAACAGGATCAGCACGGGAAATTCGAAGCGCTTTATTCCTTCGCGTTCGTTGTAATTCATCGACATGACGACCGCGAGCGCGGAGCCGAGAATGACGAGCCACTTCATGAAGCGGGCGAACTGGTCGACCACGAACTGTCCGCGAAACGCCGTCTGGGTCGCGTCCGGCAGGGAAGATATGGCGATCCCGGTGATCACGAGCGCCGCAACGGCGAGCCATGACACGCTTCCGACGGCCTTGTCGCCCCGGAAAACACCGTACATCAGCAATGCCATCGACAGGCACGCCAGGATCAGTTCCGGCAGGACGGGGTATATATCGGCTGTTGTGACCATGTCTTCTGTTTCCGCCTATTTGCCCACAAGACTGACGGAACCGAGCGCGTTCATCGCCGTCTTGTGCTGTTCAATCAGGTTGGCGATAGAGGCATCCATCACTTCGAGGAACGGCGCCGGGTACACGCCCATCCAGATCGTCACCACGATCAGCGGCACGAAGATCGCGATTTCACGCGGGTTGAGATCGAGGATCGCTTTCAGGTCGTCCTTTTCGAGCTTGCCGAAGACCACCCGCCGGTACAGGAACAGCATGTAGGCCGCGCCGAGGATGATACCGGTCGTGGCCAGCGCCGCGACCCAGGTATTGGCCTTGAAGGCGCCGACAAGGATCAGGAATTCGCCGACGAACCCGCTGGTGCCCGGCAGGCCTACCGATGCCAGCATGAAAACCATGAAGACGACGGCGTATTTGGGCATGCGTTCGACCAGCCCGCCATAGCGCGATATTTCACGTGTATGGATACGGTCGTAGATCACGCCGACGCACAGGAACAGCGCGCCCGACACGAAGCCGTGGCTGATCATCTGCACCACGGCCCCCTGCACCCCCTGATAGGTCAGGGTGAAAATACCGATGGTCACGAAGCCCATATGGGCGACCGACGAATAGGCGATGAGCTTCTTCATGTCTTCCTGCGCCAGCGCGACCAGCGAGGTGTAGATGATTGCGATGACCGACAGGGTGTAGATCAGCGGCGTGAAGTACTCGGTGGCGTAAGGCAGGATCGGCACGGAGAAGCGCAGGAAGCCGTAAGCGCCCATTTTCAGCAATACGCCCGCCAGAATGACCGAACCGGCCGTCGGCGCCTCGACATGCGCGTCGGGCAGCCAGGTATGCACCGGCCACATCGGCACCTTGACCGCGAAGCTCGCAAAGAACGCGAGCCACAGCCAGAGCTGCATCCGCGGATCGAGCGCGGTTTTCAGCAGTGTCGGCACGTCCGTCGTTTCCGTTTCGAAATAGATCGCAAGGATGGCGATCAGCATCAGAACGGAGCCCGTCAGCGTATAGAGGAAGAACTTGAACGCCGCATAGACCCGGCGTTGGCCGCCCCAGATGCCGATGATCAGGAACATCGGGATCAGAACGGCTTCGAAGAAGATATAGAACAGGATGAAATCGAGCGCGCAGAACATGCCGACCATCAGCGTTTCCAGCACGAGAAACGCGATCATGTATTCCTTCACCCGGTGCTGGATCGATTCCCAGCTCGCCAGGATGCAGATCGGGGTCAGAAAGGTCGACAGCAGGACGAAGAACACCGAAATGCCGTCGACGCCCATGTGATAATTGATCCCGAAGGACGGGATCCACGAAACCTTCTCGACGAACTGGAAATTCGCCGTCGAATTGTCGAATCCGACCCACAGGAAAATCGACACCACGAAGGTCGCAAGCGATGTCCACAGCGCAGTTGCTCGCGCATTCCGGGCGACAATCCTGTCGTCGCCCCGGATCATCAGGATTGCAAGCGCCCCGATCAGCGGCAGGAACGTTGTCAGCGTAAGGATGGGAAAATCAATCATGGCCCTAACCCGCCCTCGTGAACAGATACCAGGTCACGATACCGGCGACGCCGATCAGCATGGCAAAGGCATAATGATAGACAAATCCCGACTGCAGGCGTGCGACACGTTCCGCCAGATAGCGTGCTGCGCCGGCCACCCCGTCCGGCCCCAGACCGTCGATCACCGCGCCGTCGCCATCTTTCCACAGATTGCGGCCGAAACGGTGCGCCGGGCGGACGAACAGGAAATCGTACAATTCGTCGAAGTACCATTTGTTCAGCAGGAACTTGTAGATGCCCTGGAAACGCGCCGCGACCCGGCCCGGCAGGTCCTTGTTCATCATGTAGGCGTAATAGGCCGCAATAATGCCGACCACGGCGACGATGATAGGCAGAAGCTTGACCCAGCCCGGCACGTGATGCGCCGCGCCGATCGGGTCTTTTCCGGGCAGCACGTAGAGCGAATTGCCCCAGAATTCCTTCATATCGTGGCCGACGAAGTATTCGTAGCCGAGCCAGCCGGCGAAAATCGCGCCGGAAGCCAGAACCAGAAGCGGAATGATCATTACCTTGGGCGATTCGTGGACATGCGCCAGGGTCCGTTCGTCGGCCCGGCTTTCGCCATGGAAGGTCATGATGATGAGACGCCACGAATAGAACGCCGTCAGGATCGCCGCGACGATGCCCATCCAGAACGCGTAGATTCCGACGCCGCTATGCGCGCCGAAGGCCGCTTCGATAATGATGTCCTTCGAATAGAACCCGGCGAAGAACGGAATGCCCGCCAGTGCCAGACTGCCGATCCACATAAGCGTGTAGGTCAGCGGGATCATCTTCCAGATACCGCCCATCTTGCGCATGTCCTGTTCCGACGACATGGCGTGAATGACCGACCCGGCGCCGAGGAACAGCAGGGCCTTGAAGAAGGCATGAGTGGTGAGATGGAAAATACCGGCTGAATATGCCGACACCCCGCAGGCGAAGAACATGTACCCGAGCTGGCTGCAGGTCGAGTAGGCGATGACCCGCTTGATATCGGTCTGGCACAGGGCGACCGTCGCGGCGAAAAGCGCCGTCGTCGCGCCGACGATCGTCACCATCATCAGCGCATCCGGCGCATGCTCGAACAGCGGCGACAGGCGGGCCACCATGAACACGCCCGCCGTGACCATCGTCGCGGCGTGGATCAGCGCCGACACGGGCGTCGGGCCTTCCATGGCGTCCGGCAGCCAGGTATGGAGGCCGAGCTGCGCCGACTTGCCCATCGCGCCGATAAACAGCAGCACGCACAGCGTCGTCATGGCGTGCATCTCGTATCCGAGGAACTGGATTGTGGCATCCGCCTTGCCCGGGGCGGCGGCAAAGATCGTCTCGAAGCTGATGGAATTGAACATCAGGAACACGCCCATGATCCCGAGCGCGAAACCGAAATCGCCGACACGGTTGACGACGAAGGCCTTGATGGCCGCCGCGTTCGCCTCCGGCTTTTCGTACCAGAACCCGATCAGCAGGTAGGAACACAGGCCGACGCCTTCCCAGCCGAAGAACATCTGCAGCAGATTGTCTGCCGATACCAGCATCAGCATGAAAAACGTGAAGAAGCCGAGATAGGCCATGAACCGCGGAATATGCGGATCGTGGCTCATATAGCCGACGGAGTAGACATGAACCATCGACGAGACGACCGTGACCACAAACACCATCACCGCGGTCAGGGTGTCGAAGCGGAGCGTCCAGTTGACCTCGAACGCACCGGAATTGATCCACGAGAACAGTTCTATCGTGCGCGGCGCATGGCCCAGCGCGACCTCGGTGAGAATGACACAGGCGATAACCGCAGACAGCAGCATGCAGCCGCAGGTCACGATCTGCGATCCCCGGTCTTTCAGCCAGTGTCCGAAGAACCCGGCAAGAATGGCGCCGATCAGCGGCAGGAATATGGCAAGCGCGTACATCCGGCCCCTAGCCCTTCATCAGGTTGATGTCTTCAACCGCAATCGAACCGCGGTTGCGGAAATAGACGACAATGACGGCGAGACCGATAGCCGCCTCGGCGGCCGCTATGGCGAGCACCAGAAGCGCGAATACCTGCCCGACGAGGTCGCCCAGATACACCGAGAACGCAACCAGGTTGATATTGACGGCCAGCAGGATCAGTTCGACCGACATCAGGATGATGATGACGTTTTTCCGGTTTAGAAAGATGCCGAAAATGCCGAGCGTGAACAGGATCGCCGCGACGGTCAGATAATGGGACAGCCCGATATCCATCATGGTCAGACCCCGCTTCCCGGTTCTATTTGCTTGATCTCAACCGACTCCTCGCGGGTCCGCCCGATCTGCGCGCCGATACGCTGGCGCTTGACGCCTTCCCGCGACCGCAGAGTGAGCACGATCGCACCGATCATGGCAACCAGCAGGATCAGGCCTGCGCCCTGGAACAGGAAGACGTAATCGGTATACAGGACCTGCCCCAGAGCATGCGTATTGGTGGTTTCCGTCAATAACGGCGTTGGAGAGGCCGCGCGGCCGCCGACGTCCGGCGCAATCACCCAGCTTCCGAAAATAAGGACCAGTTCGGCCAGCAGAACCAGGCCGACAAGCGCGCCGATCGGCAGGTATTGCAGGAATCCCTGCCGCAGTTCGACGAAATTGATGTCCAGCATCATGACGACAAACAGGAACAGCACCGCAACCGCGCCGACATAGACGATCACCAGGATCATCGCGATGAATTCGGCGCCCAGCAGCACGAAGAGCCCGGCGGCGTTGAAAAAGGCGAGAATCAGGAACAGCACAGAATGAACCGGGTTCCGCGCCGAAATGACCATCACGCCGGCGGCAACCGTGACGGCGGCGAAGGCATAAAAGGCGATTGTCTGGATAATCATGCTGGGTGCCTCACCGATACGGCGCGTCCGCGGAAAGGCGCTGCGCAAGATGGCCTTCCCACTGTTCGCCGTTCGCGAGAAGCTTGTCCTTGTTGTACATCAGCTCTTCACGCGTTTCCGTCGCGAATTCGAAATTGGGTCCTTCGACGATCGCATCGACCGGGCACGCTTCCTCGCAGAAGCCGCAATAGATGCACTTGGTCATGTCGATGTCGTAGCGGGTCGTACGCCGGCTGCCATCTGCACGGGGTTCGGCCTCGATCGTGATGGCCTGTGCCGGACAGATCGCCTCGCACAGCTTGCAGGCGATGCAGCGTTCTTCGCCGTTCGGGTAACGGCGCAGCGCATGTTCGCCGCGGAAACGCGGGCTCAGCGGGCCTTTTTCGAACGGATAGTTCACCGTCACGCTGGGCTTGAACATGTATTTCAGAGTCAGCGCCATGCCGGACACAAGCTCTGTCAGCAGCAACGCGCGGGAAGATTTTCCGAGGAACGACATTAGCTTTCCCTTCCCTAACCTGCCGTCTTCGGCAGCCAGTCGAACGCGATCAACGCGCCGGCGGTCAGGACTACCCAAAGAAGCGAGAACGGGAGAAACACTTTCCAGCCGAGACGCATCAACTGGTCGTAACGATAGCGCGGGAACGTTGCCCGCACCCACAGGAACACGAACAGGCACAGTGCGATCTTGGCCGCAAACCAGACGATACCGGGCACCCAGGTGAACGGTTCGATATCGAATGGCGGCAGCCAGCCGCCCATGAACAGGATGACGGTCATGCCGCTCATCAGGATCATGTTCGCGTATTCGCCGAGGAAGAACAGCGCGAACGTCATCGCCGAATATTCGACGTTGTAGCCCGACACCAGTTCGGCTTCCGCTTCCGGCAGATCGAACGGATGCCGGTTGGTTTCGGCGAGCGCCGAGATAAAGAAGATGACGAACATCGGCAGCAGCGGCAGCCAGTACCATGTCCAGAAACCGCCGCCCTGCTGGGCCATCACGATATCGGTCAGGTTAAGGGAGCCGACGCACATCAGCACCGTGATAATCACGAAACCGATGGCCACCTCGTAGGACACCATCTGCGCCGCCGAGCGCAGCGCGCCGAGGAAGGCGTATTTCGAATTGCTCGCCCAGCCCGCCATGATGATGCCGTAGACGCCGAGAGAGGAAATCGCAAAAAGATACAGCACGCCGACATTGATATCGGCGAGGACCCACCCGGAATCGAACGGGATAACCGCCCAGGCGATCAGGCTGAGCACGAATGTCAGCATCGGCGCCAGGATGAACACGACGCGGTTGGCGCCGGACGGAATGATGGTCTCCTTGATCAGCAGCTTCAGACCGTCCGCCGCCGGCTGCAACAGGCCGAACGGGCCGACCACGTTGGGGCCCTTGCGGAGCTGCATCGACGCGATCACCTTGCGTTCCGCCAGTGTCAGATAGGCGACACAACCGAGGATCGGCAGCACGATCAGCAGTATCTGGCCGACCATGATAATGCCCGGCAGCAGGTATACGTCCCAGAACTCAGCCATCGGTACCCGTCTTTTCCGTGCCCGCGTTAACGAATGTCTCCGTGCAGGCCGCCATGGTGGCGGAGGCCCGGCTGATCGGATCGGTCATATAGAAATTCACAATTGGGGCTTTGAAAGCGTCGTCGTCCATCGGCCCCGCTGCTCCGAAACCGTCCCAGGCCGCGGGATCGACAACGTCGATCCTGTCCAGAACCGGCGCGATTTCCGCCATCCGGGTCCGGACCTGGCCGAGATTGTTATACGGCAGCGTCTTGCCGAGGACTTCCGACAACGCGCGGATAATCGACCAGTCCTCGCGGGCATCGCCTGGCGGGAACGTCGCCCGCCTGCCCCGCTGCACCCGGCCTTCGGTATTGACGTAGGTGCCTTCTTTTTCCGTGTAGGCAGCCCCGGGCAGGATAACGTCCGCTACATGGGCGCCCGCGTCTCCGTGATGCCCCTGATAGATCACAAAGGCATTCCCGAGCTTCGATGTATCGATCTCGTCGGCTGCCAAAAGATAGACGACTTCGATGTCGCCCGACGCGGCGCCGTCAAGGATACCCTGTACGTCCCTGCCGCCATTACCGGGCACAAGACCGAGATCCAGCCCGCCGACGCGGGCGGCCGCGGTGTGAAGGACGTTAAAGCCGTTCCAGTCGCCCGACACCATACCCGTCGCATCGGCGATGCTGCGGGCAGTCGCCAGGACCGCCGCGCCGTCGGCCCGGGACAACGCGCCCTGCCCGACGATCAGCATCGGCCGTTCGGCTGACTTCAGAACCTCGCAGAATGGATGCGTGCCGTCGGCAATTTCCTTCAGGGTCTGCGGACCGGCACCGAGATGCTCGTGGCGATAGGTCAGATCTGCGGCTTCACCCACCAGACCGACCCTGAAACCGCCCGCGAGGGCGCGCTTGCGCAGACGGGCGTTGATAATCGGCGCTTCGAGACGCGGATTCGAACCGATAATGAGACAGGCATCGGCATCTTCGATACCGGCGATTGTCGTATTGAACGTGTATCCCGCGCGCGAACCGGCATCGAGCTTCGCGCCGTCCTGCCGGCAGTCGATATTCGGCGAACCGAGCGCCGCCATCAGGTCTTTCAGGGCGGTCATCGCTTCGGCATCGCACATATCGCCGGCAATCGCGGCAATCCTGGCGCCGTCCAGACCGCGGACCCTGCCGCCGATGGCATCGAACGCGTCGTGCCAGCTCGCCGGCTTCAGCTTGCCGTCGACCTTCACATAGGGCTTGTCGAGCCGCTGCCGCGCAAGCCCGTCGCAGGCATAGCGGGTTTTGTCCGAAATCCACTCTTCGTTTACGTCCTCATTCAGCATCGGGAGAACGCGCATCACTTCGCGGCCGCGGCTGTCGACGCGGATATTGCTGCCGACCGCATCCATCACGTCGACGGACTCGGTCTTGGTCAGTTCCCAGGGGCGGGCTTCGAATGCGTAGGGCTTCGACGTCAGCGCGCCGACCGGGCAAAGATCGATGATATTGGCGGACAGTTCGGACGAAATCGCGGCCTCGACATAGGTCCCGACTTCCATGTTCTCGCCGCGCCCGGTCGCGCCCAGCACCTCGACACCCGCCACTTCTGTCGAAAAGCGGATGCAGCGCGTACAGTGGATGCAGCGGTTCATGTGGGTTTCGACCAGCGGGCCAAGATTCTTGTCGACCACCGAGCGCTTGTTTTCCTTGAACCGGGAATGATCGAACCCGTAGGCCATCGCCTGGTCCTGAAGGTCGCATTCGCCGCCCTGGTCGCAGATCGGGCAGTCCAGCGGATGGTTGATCAGCAGGAATTCCATGACGCCGTTGCGGGCTTTTTTCACGGTCTCGGTGTTGGTCTTGATGACCATGCCCTCGCCCACCGGCATCGCGCAGGACGCGATGGGCTTCGGCGCACGTTCCATTTCGACCAGGCACATGCGGCAATTGCCGGCAATCGACAACCGTTCGTGATAGCAGAAGCGCGGGATTTCGACGCCGGCCTGTTCGCAGGCCTGAAGCACCGTAATGCCGTCCTCGACCTCTATCTCGGTCCCGTCGATGGTCATTTTTGCCATGTTCGTATCCTCCTCAGGCCGCCGTACGCGAGCGGTTGGAGGTAATCCGGTCTTCGACTTCGTCGCGGAAATGACGCATCAGTCCCTGGATCGGCCATGCCGCCGCGTCGCCCAGCGCGCAGATCGTATGGCCTTCGATTTCCTTCGAAACATCGAGAAGCATGTCGATCTCCGCAATTTCCGCTTCGCCCTTCACCAGGCGTTCCATTACCCGCCACATCCAGCCGGTGCCTTCGCGGCAAGGCGTGCACTGGCCGCAGCTTTCATGCTTGTAGAATTTCGCAAGCCGCGCGATGGCCGCGATCACGTCGGTCGACTGGTCCATCACGATGACCGCCGCCGTCCCCAGACCCGACTGCTGTTCGCGCAGCGCATCGAAATCCATCAACACGGTATCGCAGATCGATTTCGGCAGCATCGGCACCGACGATCCGCCGGGAATAATGGCTTTCAGGTTTTTCCAGCCGCCGCGCACGCCGCCCGCGTGCTTCTCGATAAGCTCCTTCAGCGGGATGCTCATCTCTTCTTCGACATTGCACGGATTGTTCACGTGGCCCGAAATGCAAAACACCTTGGTGCCCGTATTGTTTTCGCGTCCGAAGCCGGAAAACCAGGAGGCACCGCGCCGCAGAATGGTCGGTGCCACCGCGATGGTTTCGACGTTGTTGATCGTCGTCGGGCAGCCGTACAGGCCGGTATTCGCCGGAAACGGCGGCTTGATGCGCGGCTGGCCCTTCTTGCCTTCGAGGCTTTCGAGAAGCGCGGTTTCCTCGCCGCAGATATAGGCTCCGGCACCGCGATGGACGTAAAT
The DNA here is from genome assembly GCA_963974055.1 of uncultured Rhodospirillaceae bacterium. Classification (GTDB taxonomy): domain Bacteria; phylum Pseudomonadota; class Alphaproteobacteria; order MPNO01; family UBA830; genus CAXBCP01. The sequence continues at coordinate 134,293 of CAXBCP010000006.1, read as the reverse complement.
ATCGAAATCGTAGCCCGAGCCGCTCGCGTTCTTGCCGATCAGCCCGGCCGAGTAGGCCTGGTCGACCGCGGCATCGAGAATACCCGCTTCGTAATGGAATTCGCCGCGGACGTAGATATAGGCCGCGCAGGCGCCCATCGCGAAACCGGCCAGCAGACAGCCCTCGATCAGCTTGTGCGGATCGTGACGCATGATCTCGCGGTCCTTGCAGGTACCGGGTTCGGATTCGTCGGCGTTCACGACCAGATAGGCCGGACGGCCGGTGTCTTCCTTCGGCATGAACGACCATTTGAGGCCTGCCGGGAAACCGGCACCGCCACGGCCGCGCAGGCCGGATTCTTTCATCTCGTCGATGATCCAGTCGCGTCCCTTGGCGAGAATATCCCTGGTCCCGTCCCAGTCGCCGCGGGATTTCGCGCCCTCGAGACCCCAGTCATGGAGGCCGTAGAGGTTCGTAAAGATACGATCCTTGTCGTTCAGCATGAAGCTTACTCCCCCGTACCGGTCAAGGTGGTCAGCCCGCCGGCGGGCGCAGATTTCTGACGGTCGGTCATGGGTCCGGGTTCGGGCCGATCGCCCTTGCGGAAGGCCTGGATCAGTTTCCGGGCATTTGCTGGATCGACGTCTTCGTAATAATCGTCGTCAATCCAGATCACCGGCGCGTTCACGCAGGCGCCCAGGCATTCGAATTCGCTGAGCGAAAACACGCCGTCTTCCGAGGTTTCGCCGATCTTGCAGCCCATTTCGTCTTCGCAGGCCGCCACGATATCCGCGCTGCCGCGCAGCCAGCAGGGGGTCGTCGTGCAGACCCGGAATTCGTGTTTTCCGCGCGGCACGTCGTGATACATCTCGTAGAAGGACACGACCTCGTAAACCCGGATCGGCGCCATATCCAGCATGTCGGCGATATAGTCCATCGCCGCCCGCGGCAGCCAGCCGCCGCATTGGCGCTGGGCGATATCGAGCAGCGGCAGCACCGCACTGGCCTGGCGGCCTTCCGGATACTTGGCTATATATTTGTCCGCCAGCGCCGTGTTTTCCGCATCGAAGGCGAAGGTTTGCGGCTGTTCGGTCATCTGTCGATCTCCCCGAACACGATATCCATCGAGCCGACGATCGCAACCATATCGGCGAGCATGTGCCCCTTGGACAGAAAATCCGTCGCCTGGAGGAACGCGAAGCCCGGCGCCCGAATCTTGCAGCGATAAGGCTTGTTCGTGCCGTCGGCGACGACATAGACGCCGAATTCGCCCTTCGGGGCCTCGACCGCGGTATAAGTCTCTCCCTCGGGCACGTGATATCCTTCGGTATAGAGCTTGAAGTGATGGATCAGCGCTTCCATCGACTGTTTCATCTCGCCCCGCGACGGCGGCGCGATCTTGTTGTCCTGGGTCCGAACCGGTCCGCCGGGCATTTCCTCGACGCACTGCATGATGATCCGGAGCGACTGGCGCATTTCTTCAATACGCACCAGATAACGGTCGAAGCAGTCGCCCGTTTTGCCGACGGGAATATCGAACTTCATCCGGCCGTACACGTCATAGGGCTGCGACTTGCGCAGATCCCACGGCACGCCGCTGCCGCGCAGCATCGGGCCGGAAAAGCCCCAGTCGAGCGCATCGTCCTTCGTGACGATCCCGACATCGACGGTGCGCTGGCGGAAAATGCGGTTTTCCGTCAGCAGGGATTCGATATCGTCGATGATCGCCGGAAAGCGTTCGCAGAAAGCCGCGATGTCTTCCAGCAGACCGGCCGGCAGATCGCGATGAACGCCGCCCGGGCGGAAATAGGCGGCATGCAGCCGCGCGCCGGAAACGCGTTCGTAGAATTCCATCAGCTTTTCGCGCTCTTCGAAGCCCCAGAGCAACGGCGTCATCGCGCCGACGTCGAGGGCGAAGGCGCTGATATTCATGATGTGATTGAGAATGCGCGTGATTTCGCTGAACAGCACGCGGATATACTGCCCGCGGACCGGCACGTCGATCGCGGCCAGTTTCTCCACGGCCAGCGCAAAGGCATGCTCCTGGCACATCGGCGAGACGTAATCGAGACGGTCGAAATACGGCACCGCCTGCAGATAGGTCTTGTATTCGATCAGCTTTTCCGTGCCCCGGTGCAGCAGGCCGATATGCGGATCGCAGCGTTCGACGATTTCGCCGTCCATCTCGACGACAAGGCGCAGAACGCCGTGCGCCGCAGGGTGCTGCGGCCCGAAATTCATCGTCAGGTTCTTGATTTCGGTTTCGGCCATCAGTCGGCTTTCTCTGCGGCGTCCTGTTCCGCTTTTTCATCGCCGGGAAGGATATATTTGGCCCCTTCCCACGGGCTCATGAAATCGAAGCTGCGGAAATCCTGGGTCAGCTTTACGGGCTCGTACACGACACGCTTCTGTTCGTCGTCGTAGCGCACCTCGACATACCCGGTGAGCGGAAAATCCTTGCGCAGCGGATGCCCCTCGAAACCGTAATCGGTCAGCATACGGCGAAGATCGGGGTGGTCGCTGAAGAATATACCGAACATGTCCCAGACTTCGCGCTCGAACCAGCCGGCGCTGCTGAACAGCTGCGTCACCGACGGCACAGCCGCATTTTCGTCGGTCGCGACCTTGATCCGGATACGCTGATTGTGCGACAGGCTGAGCAGGTTGTACACGACCTCGAACCGCTCCGGGCGCGCGGGAAAATCGGCGGCGGTCACGTCCACCAGCACCTTGAACAGACAGTTTGAATCGTCCCGCGCAAGCTTCATCACCCGCAACAGGCTCTCGCGCGTGGTCGTCACCATCAGTTCGCCGAGCGCGATTTCCCACGCGACAACATGTTCGCCGGCTTTGCCGGCGATGTAGTCACCAAGATCGTTGAGGGCGTCGTCCATATCAGTCCGGTCCGTTGCCTAGCGCGCGATCGTGCTTGTGCGGCGAATTTTCTTCTGCAGCTGCAATATGCCGTACAGGAGCGCCTCCGCTGTGGGCGGGCAGCCGGGCACATAAACGTCCACCGGCACGATGCGGTCGCAGCCGCGAACGACGGAATAGGAATAGTGGTAATACCCGCCGCCATTGGCGCAACTGCCCATGGAAATAACCCAGCGGGGTTCCGCCATCTGGTCGTAAACCTTGCGCAGGGCCGGCGCCATCTTGTTGGTCAGCGTCCCTGCCACGATCATCACGTCGGACTGGCGCGGGCTTGGCCGGAAAACGACACCGAACCGGTCGAGATCGTACCGGCTGGCCGCCGTATGCATCATTTCGACCGCGCAGCAGGCGAGACCGAACGTCATCGGCCACAGCGAGCCCGACTGGGCCCAGGAGATCAGTTTGTCCGCCTGGGCGACGACGAATCCCTTGTCGCTCAGTTCGTCGGTCACGTGGGACAGAAGCGCATTCTGCTCCGCGCCGGGTTTGAGCGGTGCGTCTACTCCCATTCGAGCGCGCCTTTCTTCCATTCATAAATGAAGCCGATGGTCAGAATGCCGAGGAAACCCATCATCGACCAGAAGCCGAAAATACCGATATCGGACAGCGAAATCGCCCATGGGAACAGGAAGGCGATTTCGAGATCGAAGATAATGAACAGGATGGCGACCAGATAAAAACGGACATCGAACTGGCCCCGGGCATCGTCGAAGGCATCGAAACCGCACTCATACGCCGAGACTTTTTCGGGGTCCGGACGCTGCCGGGCGATGATGTACGACGCGGCCAGAGCCGCAATCGCCATACCGACCGCTATCCCGATAAATATCAGGATCGGCAGATATTCGCGAAGCATGTCTTGCATCAAAAAACCCCAGATATGTGCCGTCCCGTCACGACACGCTTACGATCGACCGGATAGTTAACGTATTAAGTTAACCTCCGGTTAACGATCCCCGCCTTCGTCATCCAATCGACCGCTTTATAAGGTTAATATTATTGAAATTCAAAGCATTTGGCCCGAATCGGGAGACAATGCCGCAGATAAACCTGCGACCTGTAAGCGCAGGCCGTCGGAAAAAGACGGGGCGGCTCGCCGAACCGCCCGCCCTACCGTCTCCGCCTATCGGCTATTTTGCATTATCGATCAATTCCAGCAGCTTCGGCGGCGACATCGGCAGCGATTGCGGCCGGATACCGATTGCATTCCCGATCGCGTTGCCGATCGCCGCCATTGTCGGCACCACAGGCACTTCGCCGACACCGCGCAGGCCGAACGGATGACGCGGATTCGGCACCTCCACGATAACGGTATCGATCATCGGCACGTCCGACGTCACCGGCATGCGATAGTCCAGGAAGCTGGCATTCTGCAACCTGCCGTCTTCGCCATAGACGTATTCCTCGTTGAGCGCCCAGCCGATGCCCTGAACGGCCCCGCCCTGGTACTGGCCTTCGACCTGGAGCGGGTGGATGGCCTTGCCGGCATCCTCCACCACCGTGTAGCGCGTCACGTCCGTCCGGCCGGTTTCCTCGTCGACTTTGACATCGACGATATGGAGCCCGAAACCGGGCCCTGCGCCGGTCACGTTCATCGACGTGCTCGCGGTGACGGCGCCGTGCGACATCGTTGTCTGCTTGGTGATATCGGCGATGGACAGCGGCTCGAAGTCTCCCGCGTTCTGACCCGCGGGCCGGCACTCGCCGTTTTCGAAAATCACGGCGTCTTCCGGCACGTCCCAGATTTCAGCCGCACGGCGCACGAACTGGCTAATGCATTCGCGCGCGTTGTCGACCACGGTCATACCGACCGAATAGGTCGTGCGGCTGCCCGCGGTCACACGGTTGAATCCGAGCGAATTGGTATCGGCCATCGTAATCCGCACCTTGTCCACCGGAATACCCAGTTCTTCCGCCGCCATCATCGCAATCGAGATGCGCGAGCCGGCAACATCGGCCGTACCGGTGATGATCGTCACGGACCCGTCCGGCGCGATGTTCATGGACGTCGACGTCTCTCCGCCGCGGTTGAACCAGAACCCCGACGCCACGCCACGTCCCTGCCCTTCGGGCACGGGCGACCTGTAATGGTCGCTGTTCTTCGCCGCTTCGAGGGTTTCCACGAAACCGATCGGGCCGAGCGTCTCGCCATAGATCGTCGTGTAGCCTTCGACGGCGGCATTCTTCAGCCGGACATCGATCGGATCCATGCCGATTTTCTTCGCCAGCTCGTCGATCACCCCTTCGACGCCGAAGACGATCTGCGGCACGCAGGGCGCACGGAACGAATTCACCTTCGGCCGGTTGGAAACGACCTCGAAGGATTCTATATGGACGTTCTCCAGATCATAGCGGGTGAACATCGCATTGGGGGCGTTGAAATACATCGACCCGGTAAAGATGCCGGTCTGGAAAATCAGTTCGCCCTGGGCCGCCGTAAAACGGCCGTCCTTGCGGATTCCCATCTTGATCTTGTAGCTGGTGCCCGATACCGGTCCTGTGCCGCGAAACACCTCGCCCCGGCTCAGCACCATCTTGACCGGGCGCACGGCCTTCTTCGACAGCTGGATCGCGATAGGTTCGGGGTAAAACCCGGTCTTGCCGCCGAAACCACCGCCCAGTTCAGACTGCTGGACGTTGATCTTGGAGGCGTCGATCTTCAGGACGGCGGACAGCCGGTCGCGGTAGACAAACGGCGCCTGGGTGCAGCACCACAGTTCCACCTGGCCGTCTTCCGAATATTCGGCGACACAGCCCTGGGGCTCGATATAGCCCTGGTGCATCGGCTTTGAATCGAATTCGCGTTCGACAATAAAATCCGCCTCGGCGAACCCCTTTTCGATATCGCCCATCTTGCTGACCATGCGTTCCGTCACATTGGTCGGGGTATCGCTCGGTTCGTCCAGCCCCTTGGTACGGATGTGGTCGTGCAGAATCGGTGCCCCGGGCTTCATGGCATCGACCGGATCGATGACATGCGGCAGCACCTCGTAATCGACCTTGATCAGCTTCAATGCCCGCTTCGCGATCGCCTCGCTGGTCGCCGCCACCGCCGCGACGGGATGACCGTCGAACAGCGCCTTTTCCCGCGCCATAGCCGTTCGCGTCATGTCGCCGGCAGCGCTGCCGGCAGGTAAATCGGGAAAGTCGTCGCGCGTCACGACGGCTTTTACCCCGGGCAATGCCTCTGCGGCCGAGGTGTCTATCGACCTGATCACCGCATGGGCATGCGGACTCCGCAGTATGCGTCCGTACAGCATGCCCGGCAGGAAGAAATCAGCGCCGAACTTTGCGCGTCCCGTCACCTTGTCCAGTCCGTCCTGCTTGACCGGGTTGGTGCCGACAATATCCAGCTCGCGCTGGGGATTGAATTTTGAATCGTCGAGAATGGTCGCCATGATCAAGCTCCTCGCATTTCTTCGGCTGCCGCCATAACGGAGCGGACAATTTTGTCATACCCGGTGCAACGGCACAGATTGCCGGCAAGCCAGAACCGGGTTTCGGTCTCCGTCGGGGCAGGATTCCGTTCCAGCAGGGCCTTGGCAGCCACCAGCACGCCCGGCGTGCAGATACCGCACTGCAGGCCGTTCAGCTCCAGGAAATTGCGTTGCAGCGGATGCAGCTGGTCGCCATCGGCCATGCCTTCGATTGTCTCGACGGACTTTCCGTCCGTCTCCACGGCGAGCACCAGACAGGAACACACCAGGTCACCGTCCAGGATGACACTGCAGGCGCCGCAGTCGCCCGTGGAGCACCCCTCTTTCGTGCCGGTCAGTTCGAGTTCATTACGCAGCACGTCGACCAGCGTCTGTCCCGGTTCGCACAGGAACTCGTATTCGTCGCCGTTTACGGTTGTCGTTACATGGGATTTCTTCGCCATCAGTTTGCCTTCGCCCTTTCAAGCGCTTTTTCTGCCGCCCGCCGCGCGATTACGCCGGCGGTCTTGATCCGGTATTCTCTGGTGCCGCGTTTGTCGCTGATCGGATTACAGGCCGCACGGACCGCCGCGACCATGTTTTCCAGTGCGGCATCGTCGACCGGCGTACCGATCAGAGCCGCCGCGGCGTCCGCGACAAGCAACGGCGTCGGCGCAACCGCGCCAAGCCCGACCCGGGCCGCCGTGCACTGCCCGCTGTCGTCGAGCGTCAGGTTCACGCCGACCCCGACAACGGCAATATCCATCTCTGTCCGCGGGGTCAGGCGGAGATAACAATCGCCTGAATGCGGCAGGCGTTCCGGAAAGGCAAAGGAGACGATGATTTCGCCTTCGGCGAGGGAGGTTTTGCCCGGTGCCGTGATGATGTTTTCCACCGGTTCCTCGCGGGTGCCATTGGGACCGATGATCGTTGCGATCGCCCCCGCCGCGATAATCGCCGGCACGCTGTCGGCGGCGGGCGATCCGTTGCACAAATTGCCGCCGATACTGGCCCGGCCCTTCACCTGCATCGACCCGATCAGGGCAACCCCTTCGCAGACCCCGGGCCAGGCCGCGCTGAATGCCGGGTTATCGATAATCTTCATGCCCGTGACGGCCGCACCGACGGTCCATGCGCCGCCGGTTTCCGACATCGCGCGAACATCGGGAATGTTCTTGATATCGACCAGAACCGACGGTTCGATCATTTCCGCATGCAGTTGAACCAGAACGTCCGTGCCGCCCGCCATAACGCGACCGCTGCCACCTGCCCCGGTCAGCAGCGCGATTGCCGCATCCAGCGATTCAGGTGCTTCGTAGCGCAGTTCGGTCATATAGACCCCTCCCCGTGTGCTTCGCCTTACGGCGAATTGATTAGTATCCGAAGCAGTTTAGCGGAACTGCCGGAACAAAGTCACGCCGTCACGGGCATAAATCCACACCGATTGCGAACCGGGGCCGCAAACAGCAAAGGAAATGAATTTTGAGGAAAAAGTGGCGGGAGTGACGGGACTCGAACCCGCGGCCTCTGGCGTGACAGGCCAGCGCTCTAACCAGCTGAGCTACACCCCCGCGTTCTCACTTTCGCGAGGCGGAATGATGTAATGCAGCGAGGGCATGGCGTCAACAACGGTTTGCCCGGAAAGCGACGAAATATCCGCTGGTGTCGAAAAGACGCCAAATAGCTTACAAATTCCCGATGCCAAAATCAAAATTCATATTCGACCCGGTTTCCGAAACGCCGCGCGTCTTCCAGTGCGACGGATTCGCAACCAATGCCGAAATTCGCACAATTCTGCAATTCATCGACCATCCCGACTGGATGCAGGCGCAGGAACTCGCCCTCCAGCACGATGAAACGGGCGCATCCTGCGAAATACCGATCGACGCAGCGCCTGTCTTCACCGACCTCGCGGACCGGCTGAACGACGCGCTCGGTATCGCAAATATCGCGGGCGATACATTCCGATACCGGAAGTACGGCGTCGGCGAGGGACATCCCCCCCATTGCGACCATTTCCGCCTCGACGGAAAGGCCCTTGTCGCCACCGCCATGCTCATCCTCGAATCGCCCAGGGCCGGCGGGCGCACAGTATTTCCCCAGGCATCGCCCAAGCCCGTCAAAGCCCGGCCGAAGAAAGCCCGCCTGGTCTACTGGTTCAACCACCAGCCGGACGGCCGGCGCGACTATCTTTCCGAACATTTCGGCGAAAACGTGCATGCCGGTACGAAGACAACCCTGACCTGGTTCGTCTATGCCGGCACAAACGAAGCCGGCAGCGACCCGGGCAGCGGCAGGGGAATCGCCCGCCGCACCAGACGCCGGCGGTCGAAAAGCCGTTTTTTCAACATTACGTCCGCAGAAATCGAAGGAACCAACGAAACCCTGGAAGCGGCCTGCGCCGCCCGCCGGATCGAATATATCGAACTCGATGCCACAACGTTCTCGCATGCCGCCGGAGAACGCCCGCAAACCGGCGACCTGCTCTACCGCTCGGCGATCGACATGGCGTCGGAACGGCTGGAGAACGCCCTCTGGCACCCCGGGATTGCGTCGTGCACGCCCGAGCCCTGGTTTATCTGTGTCGACCAGTTCTCGGCGCTCAGCCGGGCCGGTATCGGCGTTCCGCGCACGATCCAGTCGATGACCACCGACCGCGATGCGCTGGCCGCCGCTGTCGAGCATCTCGGCGGATTTCCCGTCATCGTGAAGGTACCGGGCGGCGAAGGCGGACGCGGCGTCATCCGCGCCGATTCCCTGCCGTCGCTCTTTTCAATCGCCGACCACGTGGCCGGTGGCGCAATTCTGATGGAATTCATCCCCCACCAGGTGGCCTACCGCCTGGTCGTGGTGGGCGACAAGGTGGTGGACAGCGAGGCGCGGGCAGCGGGACCCGACGAGTTCAGGACGAATACATATGAATCGCAGGAACTCGGGGCGGTCGACGCATCGGACGAGGCCATGTCAATGGCCATCCGGGCGGCGGCTGCGTTACGGCTGGAATTCGGCGGTGCCGATATCCTGGTGGCGGAAGACGGCAGGCTCGTGATGACCGAATTCAACTCTCCCTGCTATTTCGCGGACCAGGAATTGCTGACGGGCACCGACATTTCCGGCGCCATGATCGATTACCTTCTTTCGAAGGTCAAAACGACGCCTGTTCGCAAACGGCGCCGGGCGCGGTAGCGGCGGTTAAACGGAAACGGGTATCAACCCTTTTTCGCTGCCGCCTTGGCGCGCGCTTCCTGGCTCCGCTTCTTGGCAGCCGCTTCGGCGGCTTTCTTTTTATCCGCCGGCGTTGCAGGCGTACCGGGCGCCGGTTTCACGGCATTCCCGTCCGACTTGAATACGGCCTGGTAACGTTTTTTCGCGATATCCAGACGTTTTTCCGCCGCCTGAAGCCGACGGGTCGACGCAACATTCGCCTTCTTCGCACGCGCCTCGGCGGCGGCGGCTTTGTTGCGCAGAACCTGGGCCCTTTTCAGTTGAACAGCTGCGCTCTTTTTCTTCGAGGCGATTTCCGCCGCTTTTTTCCGGCTCGCGGCCTGAGCGCCTTTGGCCTTTGCCTGGGCCTCTGCCGCCTTTTTCTTGGCGGTCGCCTCCGCCGCGGCATTGGAGGTCTGGGCAACGGCACGTCCGGCAAACATGCCGGCCGCAACGATACCGGCCGAAGCCGCTGCACCGCCGACGAATGACCGTCTTTTAATCTCGCCTCTGGACATATTTTCCCCCTACCCGTTTTCGCAGACCTGCTGCATTAAACCTTAATCGGCGCGCTATCGAACGTGCCGCCGATGATAAATCTACCTGAAGTCAGATGAACGGCCGCTGAACGCAGAAACCGGCGGCCAGGGTATTTACAGATGCGCTATGCCTGTCCCGATATTTGGTGGGCGGTGACGGGTTCGAACCGCCGACATTCGCGATGTAAACGCGACGCTCTACCAGCTGAGCTAACCGCCCACGAATTCTGTATAGCAGATTTTTCCGGCAGCAGAATACCTAACGATACCCCTGAAACACGATACCCCAAAAACGGAACCGGCTGCACAAAGGCAGCCGGTTCGCAATCAGGTTCGGAAGAACCGCTGTCTCAGTTGACAGCGTCCTTGAGCCCTTTGCCCGCTTTGAACTTCGGCTGTTTGGAAGCCGGGATCTGGATCGATTCACCAGTCCGCGGGTTACGGCCCGTAGAGGCCTTCCGGTTAGCAACGCTAAAAGTTCCGAAGCCAACCAGTCGAACTTCTCCACCGCTTTTGAGCGATCCGGTGATCGAATCGAACACCGCATCCACAGCTTTCGCTGCATCAGCCTTGGAGAGATCAGAACTATCGGCCACGGCAGCCACGAGATCATTCTTGTTCACGACACGCCCTTTCAATTCATGAAACCGCATTAAACTGTCGCTGGTCGTCGGACACCGGGTCACGACAGAACGCCCGGTGCGAGTGCTAAGTTTAATGACGGATTTTCAGGCGCGTCAATCAAGAAAACCGCAGATTTCCGCCATTTTTGGGTGTTTTCGTGAAAGAATCGCCCGAATCGATTCGACTCTCGCCCGAAGAGAGCCGTTCCCGCCCCGGGGTTTGAATAAAAAAAACGGCCTTCGCATTTCTGCGAAGGCCGCCAAAATCGGAAATTTATTCCCGGTCAGTGCGTAACGACGCCTTCGGAATCGTCGTCACTGTCCTTGTTACCGGCCACAGGTTCGGCGACCGTATCCGTATCGTCTTCCCATTCGATCGGCACAGGAACCCGTGTCAGGGCCTCGGCGAGCACTTCGTCGACCGTGCTCACAGGGATAATGGTCAGGCCCTTCTTCACGTTGTCCGGAATTTCAACGAGATCCTTTTCGTTGTCTTTCGGAATCAGGACCGTGGTGATGCCGCCGCGATGTGCCGCAAGTAGCTTTTCCTTCAGCCCCCCGATGGGCAGCACCCGGCCGCGCAACGTGATTTCCCCGGTCATGGCGATGTCCCGGCGCACGGGAATGCCCGTCAGGGCCGAAACTATCGACGTGCACATGGCAACACCCGCAGACGGGCCGTCCTTCGGCGTCGCCCCTTCCGGCACGTGGACATGGATGTCGCGTTTGTCGAAAAATTTAGGGCTTATCCCGAACACGACCATGCGCGAGCGGATATAGCTGCGCGCCGCCGAAACGGATTCCTGCATGACGTCGCCGAGCTTGCCGGTGCGGGCGATATTACCCTTGCCCGGCATCAACAGGGCTTCGATCGACAGCAATTCGCCGCCCACTTCGGTCCAGGCCAGACCGGTGGTCACACCGATCAGGTCTTCGCTTTCCATTTCGCCGAAGCGGTATCTCGGCACCCCAGCGAACTTGTCGAGGTTGCGGCGGGTCACGCGAACCGACTTCCGACTTTTGGTCGCCAGTTCCTTGACGGCCTTGCGCGCCAGATTGGCAAGTTCACGCTCTAGGTTACGGACACCGGCTTCACGCGTGTACAGCCGCACCAGGTCGCGCAGCGCATCGTCGGAGATCGACCATTCGCCTTTTTTCAGGCCATGCGATTTCACCTGTTTGCTGATCAGGTGACGTTTCGCGATTTCCACCTTTTCGTCTTCCGTGTACCCGGACAGACGAATGATTTCCATGCGGTCGAGCAGCGGCTGCGGCATGCGCAGCGTATTCGCGGTCGTAACGAACATGACGTCCGAAAGGTCGTAATCGACCTCCAGGTAGTGATCGGCAAAGCTGTTATTCTGCTCGGGGTCCAGGACCTCCAGCAGCGCAGAGCTCGGGTCGCCGCGCCAGTCCGCGCCCAGCTTGTCGATTTCGTCGAGCAGGAACAGCGGGTTGATGGTCTTGGCTTTCTTCATGCCCTGGATGACCTTGCCCGGCATTGAGCCGATATAGGTCCGGCGGTGGCCGCGGATTTCAGCCTCGTCACGTACCCCGCCCAGCGACATTCGCACGAAATTACGGCCCGTCGCCTTTGCCATCGACTTGCCGAGCGATGTCTTGCCGACACCGGGCGGTCCGACCAGGCACAGGATCGGTCCCTTGATCTTGCGCACACGGATCTGCACGGCGAGATACTCAAGGATGCGTTCCTTGACCTTCTCAAGACCGTAGTGATCCGTATTTAGAATTTTCTCGGCTGCCTTGATGTCTTTCTTTACCCGGGACCGCGTGCCCCATGGAATGCTCAGCACCCAATCGAGGTAATTGCGGACCACGGTGGCTTCCGCGGACATGGGGCTCATCGATTTCAGCTTCTTGAGCTCCTGCGTCGCCTTTTCCTTGGCGTCCTTCGAGAGCTTCGTTTTCTCGATCCGTTCCTCGAACTCGCCCGCTTCGTCGCGACCGTCCTCGGTTTCGCCAAGTTCCTTCTGGATCGCCTTCAGCTGTTCATTCAGATAGTACTCGCGCTGGGTCTTCTCCATCTGCCGCTTCACGCGGTTGCGGATGCGTTTTTCGACCTGGAGCACACCGATTTCGGATTCCATGAAGGAATACGCCCGTTCCAGGCGATCCCCTGCCGACACGAATTCCAGCAGTTCCTGCTTTTCCGAAATCTTCAGCGCGAGGTGCGACGCGATCGTATCGGAGAGCTTGCCCGGATCCTCGATCTGGTTGAGGGACACCAGAACTTCGGGCGGAATCTTCTTGTTCAGCTTGATGTATTGTTCGAATTGCGTAACGACCGACCGGCTCAACGCCTCCAGGTCCTTGCCGTCATCGACGACATCGTCCAGCAGCTCGGCTTCAGCCTGGAAAAACTCGCTGTTTTCGGTATACCGCAGGATTTTCGCGCGCTGGCTGCCCTCGACCAGTACCTTGACCGTTCCGTCGGGCAGTTTCAGCAACTGAAGCACAGTGCCGATGGTACCGATTTCGTATATGTCGTCGACGCTCGGGTCGTCCTGTCCCGCGTTCTTCTGGGCAACGAGCAGAATCTGCTTGTCGTCCTGCATCACATCTTCAAGGGCTTTGACCGACTTATCCCGACCGACGAAAAGCGGTACGATCATGTGCGGGAAAACGACGATATCCCGCAGTGGGAGAACCGGAAAAGTCGCTGTTTTGGCGGAGTCCGACATACTTTTTGTTCCTGTCTACGCTATATGGCTGACGCAAGACGGCGCGCCGCCTCTAGACTTAAGATGGCTCGCTGCTTCGCTAAATCAAGCGCATGCGAGTCAGGCTGTGGTGCCGCTTTCCTCACGCGTGTCCGCGTAAATGTAGAGCGGCTGGGCGCGTCCTTCGACGACTTCGGCATTGATCGCAATCTCCTCGACGCCTTCGAGGCTCGGCAATTCATACATCGTTTCGAGCAGGATGCTCTCCAGGATGGACCGCAGGCCCCGGGCACCGGTCTTTCGCTTGATACCCTTCTTCGCGATGGAGTGTAGCGCATCGTCACTGAACGTCAGCTTAACGTCTTCCATTTCGAACAGGCGGCCGTACTGTTTGATCAACGCGTTTTTGGGCTGGGTGAGGATTTCGACCAGCGCCGATTCATCCAGGTCTTCGAGGGTCGCCAGGATCGGCAAACGGCCGACGAATTCGGGGATCAGACCGAACCGCAGCAGATCTTCGGGTTCGACCCCGCGCAGGATATCGCCCGTCGTGCGATCGTCCGGCCCCCGCACATCCGCACCGAAACCGATGCTCGTGTCCTGCCCCCGGTCGCCGATGATCTTGTCCAGGCCGGCAAATGCGCCGCCGCACACGAACAGGATATTGGTCGTATCGACCTGCAGGAATTCCTGCTGGGGATGCTTACGCCCGCCCTGCGGCGGCACGGAAGCGACCGTACCTTCCATGATCTTCAGCAGCGCCTGCTGCACGCCCTCGCCCGACACGTCGCGGGTGATCGACGGGTTGTCCGATTTCCGCGAAATTTTATCGACCTCGTCGATATAGACGATGCCGCGCTGGGCGCGTTCGACGTTGTAATCTGCGGATTGCAGAAGCTTGAGGATGATGTTCTCGACATCCTCGCCGACATAGCCGGCTTCGGTGAGCGTTGTGGCGTCCGCCATCGTGAACGGCACGTCAAGGATGCGCGCCAGGGTCTGCGCCAGCAACGTCTTGCCGCAACCGGTCGGCCCGATCAGGATAATATTCGACTTCGCGATCTCGACGTCGCTGCTTTTCTGTCCCGCGGACAGCCGCTTGTAATGATTGTGCACGGCCACCGACAGCACGCGTTTCGCATGCGACTGACCGATCACGTAATCGTCCAGCACGCCGCAGATTTCCTTCGGCGTCGGAACCCCTTCGCGCGATTTGACGAGCGTGGTTTTGTGTTCTTCACGGATAATGTCCATGCACAGTTCGACGCATTCATCGCAGATGAAGACGGTCGGACCCGCGATCAGTTTCCTGACCTCGTGCTGGCTCTTTCCGCAGAATGAACAGTAGAGAACGTTTTTCGAGTCGCCGCTGACGGACTTGCTCATTGATACCCCTGAAAACCTAGGTGGTGCCTGCGCATGTTAAACAAGGCTGCCGCCAGCGTCCATCCGCAAACCTGCGGCGGAAGACGGCGGGAATCCCTGTTCTGAAGGCGCATTCCGGAATTACTCATATAGTTCGCGAATCTCTCCCGTATAGAGGCATTGTGCGTCCGTAGACCTCAACAATGCGTTAACGAAAGGTAACGAATCCGTTCAATCCTTCTTATCGGTGCCGCTGCTATCGGCATCCGACGGGACGGGCCGTTCGTTAACAACCTCATCGATTATACCGAATTTCTTGGCGTCTTCCGGCGCAAGAAAGCGATCGCGTTCCATAGCTTCCTCGATCGCATCGATCTTCTGGCCGGTATGTTTCACGTAAATATCGTTGAGGCGCGACCGCAGAGAAAGAATTTCCTTGGCGTGAATCTCGATATCCGTCGCCTGTCCCGAAAAACCGCCGGACGGCTGGTGGACCATGATTCGGGAATTCGGCAGCGAATACCGTTTGCCGGCGGCGCCGGCCGCCATCAGCAACGACCCCATCGAGGCCGCCTGGCCGATGCAGACGGTCGAAACGTCAGGCCGGATGTACTGCATGGTGTCGTAGATCGCGAGCCCCGCCGTCACCAGACCGCCGGGCGAATTGATATAGAACGAGATGTCCTTGGTCGGGTTTTCCGATTCCAGGAAGAGAAGCTGGGCGCAGATCAGGCTCGAAACATGGTCTTCGACCGGGCCGACCAGAAAAATAATGCGCTCTTTCAGGAGACGCGAATAGATATCGTAGGCGCGTTCGCCCCGGTTGGTCTGTTCGACCACCATCGGTACGAGGCTATTCATGCGGGTGTCGTCGTTGCCGAGGTACATTAGATCTCCAGCGATGTTGTGACGGAACCGGTAATACCGATGCCGCCGGTTTCAACCTTCAGGTCGTCATCCCGACCTCGTCAGCCTATTTTCCCTTGGCCTTGGCTTTAGCGGCCTTTTTCTTCTTGGCCTTTTTCGTCTTGCCCTTCTTGTCTGCCGCGGCGTCGCCCTCCGGGTCGGCCAGAAGTTCTTCCGTCGTCACCTTGCGTTCGGTAACTTTCGCCAGTTCCAGGATGTAATCGATAATCTTCTCTTCGAAGATCGGCGCCTGCAGTTCCTGCATCGCCTGCTGATTTTCCTGATAATACTGCATTACCATCGCTTCCTGTCCCGGAAAACGCTGAGCCTGTTCGGCCATTGCGCGGTTCAGGTCGTCCTGGCTGACGGTAATATTGTTCGACCGCCCGATTTCCGACAACAGCAGACCCAGCCGGATGCGGCGGGCCGCGATCTCGCGGTAGCGTTCGCGCAGTTCATCGTCCGACTTGCCCTTGTCGTCATCGTCCAGACGATCGTTTTCCTTGGCTTCCTGGAGCTGCTTCCAGATGCTCTCGAATTCTTCGTCGAGCATGCTGGGGGGCACTTCGAATTCGGCCTGCTCGGCGAGCTGGTCGAGCAGGTCGCGCTTCAGCCGGCCGCGGGAAACCTGCGTATATTCGTTGCCGATCTGGTCGCGCACCATGGACTTCAGGGCATCGAGGTTTTCGGCACCCATAGAGGTCGCGAATTCCTCGTTGATTTCAACCGCCGCGGGGGTTTTCACCTCGGTAATCTCGACATCGAACGAGGCTTCCTTCGATTTCAGGTTTTCCGCCTGATAATCGTCCGGGAACTTGACGTTGACCTCTTTCTTGTCGCCGGCCTTGGCCCCGATCAGCTGGTCTTCGAAGCCCGGAATGAACCGGCCGCTGCCGAGTTCGAGTTCCATGCCGTCAGCCGATCCGCCGTCGAACGCCTCGCCGTCGATCTTGCCGACGAAATTCATGACGACCTGGTCGCCGCTCGCCGCAGCGCGCCCGTCTTCGGCGGCAAAGGTCTTCTGCTGCTCCGCGAGGCGGGTAATCGACTGCTCGACGTCGTCGTCGGGGATTTCAACCGTCAGGCGTTCCAGTTCGATCGTGCCGAAATCGATCGGGTCGATCTCCGGGATAACTTCCACGGTCAGCTTGTATTCCAGGTCCACGCCGTCCTCGAAGGTGACGAGGTCGATTTTGGGCTCCATGGCGGGACGGAGGTCTTTTTCCTCCATCGCCTGCTGAATCGTTTCCTGAATGGTCTGTTCCAGGATTTCGCCCCGCACGGCCTGACCGTAACGCTGCTTCAGCACCGGCATCGGCACCTTTCCGGGACGGAAACCGGGCACGCTTACCGTGCCGCCGACCTCGATCAGCCGCGCATTCATGCGCCCGTCGATATCTTCCTTGGGAACGACGATCGAATATTCGCGCCGCAAACCTTCACTACTGGTTTCTGTAACCTGCATAAATCTCTCTTTCACCGTCAGTCTCGCGACCAACCAATTATAGGCGGAACCAGCTCAGACTATGGTGCGGGCGAAGGGACTCGAACCCCCACGGCTTTCGCCACCAGATCCTAAATCTGGCGTGTCTACCAATTCCACCACGCCCGCAAACCGGGCCGCACACCTAACCGTCACGTCTGCCTCCGTCAACCAATGCGAACGGGTGGCGGGGGTCTACATCAATCGGATCGCCCGAGCAATGGTGTCGTGTCGAAATCTGATCGGCCTGTCACCGGCGGGAATCGCCGCGCGGACATATCAGCCGCGGACCCTGCGGATACACGCCCGGGCGGCGGCATCCAGGATCGCATCCGAATCGATCCCGTAATGGGCGTACAAATCGAGCAAATCGCCCGACTGCCCGAAACTGTCCACGCCGAGCGGATAAATCCGGTGACCGGCAACGGAGCCGAGCCACCCCAGGGTCGCCGAATGGGCGTCGCAGACCGTCACCAGGGCCGCATCTTCGGCCACCCTGTCCAGCAGGGTTTCGATTCGCGACGATGCGGCGGCGTTGCCGGCCCTGCGCACCTTGCGCTGGCCGATCCAGTCCGCGTGCAGCCGGTCTGCCGATGTCACCGCCAGAAGCCCTGCCCCCGGAATGTCCTCAATAATATCCAGGTGCGCGGAAACGGCCTCGGGCGCGATTGCGCCGCTATAGGCGACCACGAGTTCCGCCCCCTCTTCCGGTTCCCTGAGCCAGTATGCGCCGCTGGTAATCCCGTGGCGCAGTTCATCCGTCATCTCCCGGTCGGGCTGATCGAGGACCCGCGTCGACAGACGCAGCGCAACAGAACCGCCGTTATCGGCCTGCATGTATTCGAAGCCCCATCGCATGATTTCGGCGAGTTCGTCCACATAGGCCGGCTCAAACGCCGCCATGCCGGGCTGAGCCAGGGTTATCAGCGGCGTTTCGGACGACTGATGCGCGCCGCCTTCTGGCGCCAGCGTTATGCCGGACGGCGTGGCAACGAGCATGTAGCGAGAATCCTGGTAGCAGCCGTAATGCATGGCATCGAGCCCGCGGCGGATAAACGGATCGTATACGGTCCCGATGGGCAGCAAACGCGCGCCGAACATGCTGCCGGCCAGTCCCAGGGCCGAAAGCTGCAGAAACAGGTTGGTTTCGGCAATCCCGAGCTCTATGTGCTGGCCCTCCGGCGACATCTGCCACTTCTGGGCCGATACGACGGCTTCCTGTGCGAACGTGTCGGACGTCTCCGACCGGCTGAAAATCCCCCTTCGGTTTACCCAGGGGCCGAGATTGGTCGATACCGTCACGTCCGGCGAGGTGGTGACGATCCGGTCCGCCAGGTCGCCGTCGCTCTGTGCGATTGCGTTCAGAATGCGGCCGAACCCGTCCTGGGTCGACATTTTGGGGCGCAATTGAACGTCCAGCCGTGCCGGAATATCGATCCGCGGAGTATCGAAGCGGCGCGGGTATTGCTGCGCGAACGGCACATCGGCGAGAAAACGCTCCAGCGACGCGGTATCGACGTCGAGCCCGGCGAAGCGCTCCCATTCCTCGCCCGGCGCGATGTCAAGCGATTCCCGGAAGGCATCCATCTGCTCGACGTTCATCAATCCGGAATGGTTGTCCTTGTGCCCTGCAAATGGCAGCCCGAAACCCTTCACCGTGTATCCGATGAAGCAAGTCGGGACATCGTCGGTCACGCCATGAAAGGCATCGAGGGACGCTTCGAGGTCGTTGCCGGCGAGGTTCGTCAGCAACCGATGAAGCGCCCCGTCATCGTGGTCGTCGAGCAGCGCCTTTATGCCCACTACGCCTTTCAGGTCGCGGTTAAGATGTTCGCGCCACGCCGAGCCGCCTTTGAACGTCAGGGCGGCATAAAGAGAGTTCGGGCAGGTGTCTATCCAGTCGCGCAGCGCGTCGCCGCCTGCCTCCGCGAATGCACGCTCCAGCAGTTTGCCGTATTTCAACGTGACGACCCGCCAGCCCATGTTTTCGAACAGATGATCGATCCGCCCGAACAGCCGGTCTGAAATCACCGAATCCAGACTCTGGCGGTTGTAGTCGATGACCCACCAGACATTCCGGATGTCTTTTTTCCATCCCTCGAGCAGAGCTTCGTACATATTGCCTTCGTCGAGCTCGGCATCGCCCACAAGCGCGATCATCCGGCCTTCGTGCAACCCATCCGGCGTAATCCCCTTGAGATGCACGTAGTCCTGTACGATCGACGAAAACACGGTATGCGCCGCGCCAAGTCCGACGGATCCCGTCGAAATGTCCACATCGTCCGTGTCTTTGGTGCGCGACGGATAAGACTGGGCGCCGCCGAAGGCCCGCAACTGTTCGATCTTGTCCCGGGTCTGGTTGCCGAGCAGATACTGAATGGCGTGAAAGACCGGCGATGCGTGCGGTTTGACAGCCACCCGGTCCTGCGGCCGCAACACGTCGAAATAGAGCGCCGTCATCATGGTGGCGACGGAGGCACTGGACGCCTGATGTCCGCCGACCTTCAGCCCGTCGCGCGAGCCCCGGACGTGGTTCGCGTTATGGATCATCCAGCTCGACAGCCACAGTACCTTGCGTTCCAGCGCCCGCAGGGCCGCCATTTTGTCCGACCCCAGAGAAATCGGTTCAACGGCGTCCGCAGTGCCGGGGCGCGGCATCAGGTTGTTCTTCATATTCCGTCTTTCAGGTCCGTTCTCCGCAGGATTTTAGCGCAAATATTTCCACATTATCTTGCGAAGACGACAGCTTATTCCCTCAATAGAGCAATTTAATTGCTAAGTGATATATTTACAGGGCATATATGCCCATATGGAGCTTGACCCGATCGACCGCAAAATTCTGGCGGAACTTCAGCGCAACGGACGCATCAGCAATGTCGATCTTGCGGCGGCAGTCGGGCTGTCGCCCTCACCGTGCCTGCGCCGGGTCCGCGATCTGGAAAATGCCGGCGTTATCGACCGCTATGCGGCTATCCTCGACCAGGCAGCCGGTGGATACGCCCTCAGCGTATTCGTTCAGGTAACGCTGGAAAGACAGGTCGAGACCGCCCTGGACAGGTTCGAACGTGTCGTCGCCGATCGCCCTGAGGTCATGGAATGCTACCTGATGACCGGCGATTCAGATTATCTGCTTCGGGTTGTGGTGCCGGATGTGGCTGCCTACGAGGCTTTTCTTAAAAGCCATCTCACACGTATACCGGGCGTTGCCAGCATCAAATCCAGCTTCGCGCTTAACCGCGTCAAATACGAAACCGCCCTGCCGCTCGGCGCAACCCCGGTCAACTAAGGCCAATACGCGACCTGTTACAGGTGAACTGCCGGCTTTTTCAGTGGGTGGCCGCTTCGAGGGACGAAACGCGCTCGCGGTACTGGTCCGCAAACGATTTCAAAGCGAGCATCCGCGCGCCGCCGTCGAATTTGTTCCGGTTGGGGCGCCGGAAACTGACCTGAAACCGGACATGGGGGATGCCGTAGGAATCCGTCCCGACCGACAGAACTTCCGCGGTCTCGACCATGCTGTCGCGATGGACCCGCTGGAAAGTGGAGCCCGGACGAACGTATTCGAGCTTTCTTCCCCGCTTGAAGAAGAAACTGCTCAACGACCGCCCGTTCTCTTTCTTCAACCAGGCCATGACCTCTTGCTTCTCAGATGACATTTCAGACCTCCCCCGGTGGTCCACACTGAAACTTACACTGAATGTGCTTAACAATCAGTTAACGATGGCTCCCTAACACGCTGTTATAAAATAATTATTTCTGCTTGTCCACACACGCTCTGCGCGACTGAAACGCGGTTTTAACAGCTACCCGTCCCGTTAACGAAGATTAATTTTTTCCGTCCATCGCCCGGAGCCGCCCAAGGGAAGCCGGAATTCCCCGATAAATATCCTCGGCGACAAGTCCAGGTCCGAACGTCGCCGCAACATCCCCCGATATCCAAACCGCCGCGCAGGCCGCTTCGAAGGCGGGCATTCCCTGCGCCAACAGGCCGAGAATGGTCCCCGCCAGAACATCCCCTGCGCCCGCCGTCGCCAGTGTCGGCGGTGCATTGAAATTGATCGCGGCGCGCCCGTCCGGCGACGCAATTACAGTGTCCGCGCCCTTGAGCAGTACGACGGCTTTTGTCAGAGACGCCGCTCTCCGGGTTCGGGCAAGCTTGTCGCCGGTCGCGTCGAACAGGCGCACAAATTCCCCTTGATGGGGGGTAAGCACGCAGGTCAGACCGTCAATGGCAGCATAAAGCTCCTCCGGCGCGGGTTCGAATACGGTCAGGGCGTCCGCGTCGAGAACCAGCGTTTTCCGTCTTGCCGCCGCCGCCAGAACGATATCGTGTGTCGTTTTGCTCACCCCCCCGCCCGGGCCCACAAGAACAGCATTCATCCGACGGTCATCAAGAATGTCCGAAAATTCGTCGGCGGTACGGAACGGCAGCGTCAGCAGTCCCGGCGCGTCCGCCGTATATTGCAGCAACACATCCGGGCTGCTGGCAACCGTGACCAGCCCCGCCCCTGCCCGGCGCGCCGCCCAGGACGCAAGCCGGCCGGCGCCGATCATCGACACGCCGCCGGCAATCAACGCATGGCCACGGGTATATTTATGGTCATCCGCCCGCGGCCATGGAAAACGGTCCAGCCATAAAGCCGGCACGTTCGCGAAATTGCGGGGCGCCAAAGCGTCCAGCACTTCGTCGGGAATACCGATATCCGCGACAACCACATCGCCCGACTTGGACCTGCCGGGCAGCAGCAGGTGTCCGGGTTTCGGGCGAAAAAAGGTGACTGTCAGGACCGCCGTCGCCGCCGCGCCCAGAACCGCACCGGTATCGCCATGTATGCCGCTCGGGATATCGACGGCGACACAGGGTATCCCCGTCTCCGCCATCCGGACCACGACGTCCAGTGCGACGCCGTCCAGCGGACGGCTGAGCCCGGCGCCGAACAGCGCGTCGACACACAATTCCGCCCCGTCGAGGATCGCTGGAGAGAGCGGCTCAATTGCCCCCGGCCACCTGTCCGCGTTAAGGCGGGCTTCCCCCGAAAGCGCGTCGCGGTCGCCCAACAACGCAAGCGTCACCGGCCAGCCGGCCTCCTTCAGAAGCCTTGCGATCACGAAGCCGTCGCCGCCGTTATTACCGGGGCCGCATATAACGATCGTGTTACGGCTTGCCCAGCGTCTGCGGATTTCGGTGGCGACGGCCCTGCCTGCCGCCTCCATCAGCCGTTCCGCCGACACCCCGGCGGCAACCGCGGCGCGATCGGCGGCATACATCTGATCCACCGTCAGCAGTTGCCGGTGTTTCTCAATTCCCATTCCAGTTCTCTTTCCGCGTCCGGCCCTGCTTGACACAATCATGCCTCCCCCCTATCCGCGGGGGTATCGAATAAATAAAGGGATCGTCACCATGGATTACACCAATATCAGGTTTAGCATCGAAAACGGCATCGCACATCTGGTGCTTGCACGCGATGATATCCGGAACGCCTTTTCGGAACAGGATTTTACCGATGAAATCGTCGATGCAATTGAACGGACGCAACTCAGCGAAGATGCCCGCGTTCTTGTTCTGTCCGCCGAGGGGTCCGCGTTCTCGGCCGGCGGCAACATCAAGGACATGAAGGACAAGAAGGGCATATTCGGGGGCGGTGCCGCCGGGACGCGCCGGGGATATATAGAGGGGATCCAGAAAGTGCCGAAAGCGCTTTACACCCTGGATATCCCGTCGATTTCCGCCGTTCAGGGCCCCGCCATCGGCGCCGGCTGCGACCTTGCGCTCTATTGCGATATCGTGATTGCGTCCTCCAGGGCAAAGTTCGGGGAGACATTCATCAATGTCGGCATCATTCCGGGAGACGGCGGCGCCTGGATCGTTCCCCGCCGCGTCGGCCTGCAAAGGGCCGCAGAACTGATTTTTACCGGTCGGATCGTCGAGGGCGCGGAAGCCGCGGAGATCGGCCTTGCCCTGGAATGCGTCGCCCCGGACGACCTGATGCCGCGGGTCATGGAACTTGCGACCTCGATCGCCGGCCGCCCGCCCGTAACCGCAAGGATGCTCAAATCCCTGCTGCGCCAATCACTCAGTTCCGGATTGTTCGATTTTCTCGACAACTGCGCCGCCCTTCAGGCGATCTGCCATACCACCGACGATCATCTCGAAGCGGTTACGGCAATGCTCGAAAAACGCGAACCTCATTTCGACGGCAAGTAACCGAGCGAATTCTATCCGGCAAAATCTGCCGCCGGGCCGTCACTTTTCGTCGACGGCCCGGGGCAACATATGCGGGAATTATCATAAGATACTGATACATATAGACATTTCACTTGGCACGATTCCTGCATCGAAGAATCCGAATTCTCAGGACAAGGAGACGACAATGCAAGCCGCCATCGCCGACGCCCTTCCGGGCAACCCGATACCCGCCGATATGATCGCCAATAACGAAGACGATCAGCCGGAAAACCAGATTGCCGAGGACAGCCTCGTCGGCGAGATGATGATTGGCTTCGACAGGCTCCGCCGCATGTCGCATACGGAACTCCGCGACGTTATCGGGACCCGCGTCAAATTGCTGGAAAACGAACTTCGCGGCCGCGAGCAACGCCGTGAGGCCATCAATACAGCGCAATCGGCCTCGCACATTCTCGATTTTCGCCGCGAGCGCGCGCGCCGCATCCATCGCAAGGTGAATATGGGCAGCGCAATCGCCGCCGTCGCAAGCACGTTCCTGATCGTCGCGGTCATGGTCTGACGCGGTAAGGATACCCCGTCAGGGCACATTGCCCCGCTCAGGCCGCTTTACGATCTGCCTCCAGATGCGCGACGATATCGTCGGTTCCGAGCACATCGGCATATTTGTGGTGCAGGTCGAACAGATTGATTTTGTGCGACAGCAGCGACCGGTCGAACACGCATTCTTCGGCAATGCTGACATGGTATCCGGCCGAATAAGCATCGACCGCGGATGCCCGCACGCATCCCGATGTACTCTCGCCGCACACGATCAGGCTGCTGACCCCCAACCTGTTCAATTCCGGCAGGATCGGCGTCCCGTAAAACGCGCTCGCACGCTCTTTGACGATCATGATGTCGCCGTCCCTGGGCGCAAATTCCCCGAATATCTCGTAATCCTCGTCCCGGCTCCCGAGCCCGGCCTGCCGGTTGGTCGCAACAACGGTCGACGTCGTCGGCGCCGTCGTATAGACGACCGGGATGCCTGCTTCCCGCGCCGCGCCGAACAGGCGCTTCGTCGGTTCGATCGCTTCCCAGGCATAGCGGCCGCAGCTGCTCGGAAATTCCGAGACAAGTTCATGGGGCTCCTTCGCCCCTCCCCGGTACACCAGATTGTACAGATCGATTGCCAGCAGGGCCGGACGGTCGCCGACATACAGATCGCGGTGGTAAGGCTCGTAAACCTTCAGAATCTCGTCGGACACGATATCCCGCCAGCAATGGTCCTCAAAATCCCGCGCCATTTGCATCTCTCCTTTTTTCGATTTCTTTCATCCTGGTTTCGACCTCGGACCTGGTCAGAAACGCCCTTTCAACCGCAATTTCGAGCATCGCGAGAACCCGGATTTCGTAATAGGTGACGCTGTCATATACGGCTTCGCCCATTTCCTCGATCTTTCGGCGCTGTTCATGAAGCCTGTATCTGTCGCCCAGTGCGGTCCTCAGAGCATCGGTCAAGGTCGCCCAATCCGGCGGTTCGACGCTTCCGACCGCTATCGGTTTCCGGTGACGAAGCGCACCGCCGATATCGTGGTAGCCCCGGCGCTCGCCGAATGAATCCGGTTGCTTCGATATAGATCCCACAGGTTCCCCCTTCAGCCGATCGCCTGGTTATGCCGAAAAACGACGCGATGCGCCGGAAGCGTGAACGTAACTTCCGTGCCGGTGCCAAGCTCGCTCGCGATAACGAATGAACCGCCATGCATTTCGACAAGCGATTTGGAAAGCGGCAGCCCCAGTCCCGTTCCCCGTTCGTTATCGACCACCGACTGTTCCACACGGCCGAACGGCGCCATCACATGGGGAATATCCGGCGCGGCAATGCCAATACCGGTGTCCCGCACCCTGAATTCGGCTTCGCCCGCGCTGTTGATTTCCGCCGACACCACGATGCTGCCGCCGCCGGGCGTAAACTTGAAAGCGTTCGACAGCAGGTTCAGAAGGATTTGCCGCAATCGCACCTCATCCGCCCTGACGATCGGAAAATGCGGCGCTATCTCTACGGCGACCTTGAATTTGCCGTTCTGCACCGCGGGAGCCGCAATCCGCACCGTGTCTTCGATCATCAAGGTCACATCGACCTCGCCTTCTTCCATAACGATATTGCCCGTTTCGATTTTCGACAGATCGAGAATATCCTCGATCAGTTCGAGCAAATGGGTCCCGCTGGCATGGATGTCCTTGCTGTATTCGCGATACTTTGCGTTATTCATCGGCCCGAATATCTGGTCGCGAAGGACCTCCGAATAACCGATCACCGCATTCAACGGCGTCCTCAATTCATGGCTGACGTTTGCCAGAAAATACGACTTGGCCTTGTTCGCGGCTTCCGCCTCGTCCTTCGCCACCTGAAGCGCCTGCCGGGCCAGAGTGCGCTCCGTTATGTCGTGAAAGACCCCGTCCCAGATAACGCCGCCGTCCACGTGCGGTCTCGGGCGCGCGACACTCCGAAGCCATACCCGGTGGCCCTTTCGCGTAAATGCCGGGGCCTCGATTTCATACGGCGTCATCTCCCGCGCGGATACCTCCATCGCTTCGCGGACACGGCTCCTGACTTCGAAGGGCACGATTTCCATTAACGTCTCGCCGGAAGACATCACCTCTTCGGGCTCCAGGCCGATCATTTCCTTTATCCCCCGCGATACGAACGGATACGATATATTTCCATCCACATCCATTACCCGCTGATAGATCGCCCCCGGAAAATTCCCCGCCGCCGCGGCGAGGCGGCGTTCTGTCTCTTCCAGCGCCGCCTGGGCCCGTATACGCGAGGATACGTCGCGCATCGTCGTCAATAAGGCATTTTCGCCGTGCCAGGAAATCCGGACCGACGAGACGTCGACGTCGACAACCGTACCGTCAAGGCGGCGCCGCTTCTGATATTCGATTTGGCTGCGCTGGTCTGCCGCACCGGGCCGGCTCGCCCGCATTTCGGGCAGACCTTCTTCCCCGGCGATCCTGAATTCCCGCCGCTGGCGGCCGATCAGATCCGCTGCGGAGCGCGCGCCGAACAGTCTCACGGCCGCTTCGTTCGCATAGACGATACCGTCATCGGAGCTGACCATGATAGCGTCCGGCGAGCCTTCAACGACCAGTCTGTACCGCGTTTCACTTTCTTCGAGTTTCGCCTCACGCCGCTTTGCATCCGAAATATCGGAATATACCGCGACAACACGTCCATCGGCTGTTCGGCGCTTGGACTGTTTCACCCAGCGCCCGTCCGGCCGATGCATTTCCGTGGTTCCCGGCAGCGCCCTGTGACGATGTAGTACCTTTGCAACGAAATCGTCCACAGCCGGATGGTCCGGTTTTTCTCCCAGTTCGCGACTGGCCTGTTCCCGGGCGATATCTTCAAGCCGTACGCCGGGCGTCACCTTGTCCCTGATCAGGCTCCAGATATCGTCCACGTAATTGGAATTGTAAAATTCAAGCCGTTCGTCTTCGCTGAACACGGCAAATGCTTCGGGAATGCTCCCGACCGCATTCAGCAACCGCGCATTGGCCAGTTCGGCGGCCGCGCGTTCGCTGATCAGCGCCGCTTCGATTTCCCGTCTTTCTGTTATGTCATGGGCGATGATCATCACCGCGGCGTCGCCCTTCCACGTGATCGGCGTCATCGACGACCGAACATGGAAGTTCGAGCCGTCCAATCGCCGCATCAGAAATTCCTGTCGCGGCTGCGGCACCCCCTTCAACAGGCTTTCATAGCGCTGCCGGGCCAGGGGATGATCGGACGGGTCGATAAACCGGTTGAGATCCTGACCGATCAGCTCTTCGGGATCCGCGGCGCCGAACATGTCGGCGCCCGCGGCATTTACGAAAACCAGTTCGAAGTTACGGTGCAAGTATACGGCATCCGGGCTGATTTCCACCAGGCTCCGATAACGTTCCTCGCTGAGACGCAGGGCATCTTCCGCCTCGATCCGGTCGGAGATGTCGAACGCCATCGAAAAGTAACCTGCGACCTCTCCCGCATCGTCAATCTGGGGAACCAGACGCGCCTCGATGTACTTTTTCTTGCCTTCGGCAACTTCCAGCACGTTCCGGTGGGTGACGGTTTCGCCTTTCATCACCCGTGTCACGACCTCCGAGACAGCGGCATAACCTGCGGAATCTAGAAATTCATCAACACGTTTTCCGACGATTTCCCCGGCCGGAACGCCGAACCATGTCGTGTAGGTCCGGTTCACATACCGATACCGCATCGAACGATCGACATAGGCAATCAGCGCGGGCGTCGCGTCGAGTGCAGCACCTATGAGGCCCGCAGATACCTCGCCTGCAAAGGTATCGCCCTCCCCGGCCGATACCTGTGCCCGAAGGCTTTCCAGTTCGGCGATCAGTTCCTGTCTACTTTTGTCCTGATCGCTTGTGATTTTCGAAGGCCCCGCCATTCAGCGAACTTAGCGTCATTGCGAAGTTCTTTCGAGACGATTGTCTCATATTTGACGTCCGCAACAACCTGTTGAAATTCGGCGACAACAGGTAGGATCGGTTTCCACGATCACGAACCATGACCGATCAAAAAAATGTCTGTTATTTCCCGCCAGCTCCGGCTGATCGCGCCGGATGCAATTCCCGAGATACTTCCCGGCGACGAACTCGCGCCCGCCCTTGTCGGCGGGCTTCGGCATATCGGCGAAACGCTGTGCCCGGGCGACGTGGTCGTCTTCGCACAGAAGATCGTCTCGAAATCGGAAAACAGGCTCGTCCGGCTGCAGCAGGTGTGTCCCGGCGAAGCCGCCCTCGCCCTCGCCGCCGAAACCGGCAAGGACCCCAGGCTGGTCGAACTCATCCTGCTGGAATCGACCGAAATAGTCCGCAAACGGGAAAATCTGATAATCGCACGCCATCGAAACGGATGCGTGGTCGCTAATGCCGGGATCGATCTGTCGAATTCGGGCGAGGCGGAAACGGCAGTGCTGTTGCCGGAAGATTCCGACAGGTCCGCAGAACGGCTTGCCGGAAGCATCGAGGCCCTGACCGGATGCACCGTCGCCGTCATCGTCAGCGACAGTATGGGACGGGCGTGGCGATCTGGAACCACCGGAACGGCCATCGGCGCCTACGGACTTGCCGCATTGCAGGACCGGCGCGGGGCCTGCGACCGCGAAGGAAACATTCTGCAATCGAGTGAAATAGCGATCGCCGATGAAATTGCCGCGGCGGCGTCCCTGCTGATGGGACAGGGCGACGAAAGCCTGCCGGCGGTCGTTGTCCGCGGGCTTGAATGGGTTGCCGGCTCCGGCCGCGCAGCCGACCTCGTCCGGCCACCCGAAACCGATCTTTTCAGGTAGACCGAAATGTACATCGCTCTCGCAGGCGGCGTCGGCGGCGCAAAACTGGCACTCGGACTCGCGCAGGTCCTACCCCCCCATGATCTGATCGTCGCGGTAAATACAGGCGACGATTTCGACCATCTCGGCCTGCGTATCTGCCCGGATATCGATACCGTTATCTACACGCTCGCCGGCATGGCCAACCCGAAAACCGGCTGGGGGCTGCGGGGCGAAACCTGGCAGTTTATGGACGCACTCGAACAACTGGGCGGAGAAACCTGGTTTCGTCTCGGCGACCGGGATATTGCGACGCATATCGAGCGTACGCGCCTGTTGCAGTCAGGCGAGACGCTCTCAGAGGTGACAGCCCGTTTCGCCGGCCGGCTCGGGCTCCGCCACCGCATTCTGCCGGCCACCGACGATCCCCTCCGGACGTTCGTCGAGACTACCGAAGGACCGCTGCCGTTCCAGGAATATTTCGTGAAACGCCAGTGCGCGCCCGTTGCGACGGGCTTTGAATTCAGAGGCGCAGCCCAGGCCACGCCATCGCCGGAAATTTCCCGGGCATTCGAAAGCGGCGATGTCGAAGGCATTATTCTATGCCCATCGAATCCCTATGTAAGTATTGCCCCGATCATGGCGATCGCGGCTATCGGCGAATTCGTCACCCGCTCAAAGGTCCCTGTGATCGCGGTGTCGCCCATCGTGGGCGGACGGGCGATCAAGGGCCCTGCCGCAAAAATAATGACCGAACTCGGTGCGACTCCGTCGGCGACGTCAATCGCGGCGCATTACCGGGACCTGGTTACAGGGCTGGTTATCGATACAGCAGATGCAACGGAAGCGGACGCTATCAGGGCGCTCGGAATCGACGTCGCCGTGACCGGCACGGTCATGAATACCGGCCGGGACAAAGCGACACTTGCCCGCGATGTTCTCGAATTCGCTCAGACGTTGCGCCGCCCGGCATGACCGCCGGCATTTCCATCGTGGTTCCGGTCAAGGGTCTGCGGGCAGGCAAATCAAGGCTTGCGCAGACAATGACCGACGATGCGCGATGGGAACTCAACCGGCACCTCACGGAACGCACGCTTGGCATCGCGACAGCTTTCGCGGACACCGCAGATGTGTACGCCGTCAGCCCCGATCCCGATGTCGAAGAAATTGCAGCCAGTTTTTCCGTACGTTTTCTCCATCAATCCGGCGACGGCCTGAACCCGGGACTGGAAGAGGCGGCCTGCCAACTTCCCGGGGGCCGAACAATCTATCTCGCGGTCGACCTTCCCGATCTCGCAACCGACGATATCCGCGCACTGGCCGAAACAACCGGGATCGGAATTGCCACGGATCTGCGCGGCCTCGGCACCAATGCACTGAGCGTTCCCGCACCCCGCACGCTTGCTTTTCGCTTCGGGCCGAACAGTTTCGAGTTACATCGCATGCTTGCGATCGAATCCGGCTTTGCCGTCGAGACCGTCATGCGGCCGGGCCTGGCCTTCGACCTCGACACCGAAAACGATTTCCTGCGCGCCAACCGGTACACGAAAGGGTGGCCGAAATCGACCAATCCGCGTAATCTTCGGACCTGACTATTTTCACACAGGGGGCTGGCAGAAACGACGTCAGATCGTTCTGCCCGCAGGTACTAAAGGTTCGAAAGGAAAAAAAAGATGAGCGACCAGATTGGGGCTTCCCATATTCTGTTGATGTTTGACGGCTCGCTGCGTTCGACCGCGACCCGGTCGCAGGAAGAAGCGCAACAGAAGATTGCCGACATCAAAGCGGAAATCGACGGCGGCACGGATTTCGCGGATGCCGCGCGCCAGCATTCCGACTGCCCGTCTTCCGCCCAGGGCGGCGACCTCGGCAGTTTCGGCCGCGGCATGATGGTACCTGAATTCGAAGAAACGGCGTTCGAACTCGATGTCGGCGCGACCAGCGACGTCGTCACCACCGACTTCGGCTATCATCTCATCAAGCGGACCAGCTAGGTCCCTCAGGCGAGCTGATACGGCACCTGTACAGGGCCGTCATACTGATCGACCGCGCCGCTCGCGGGGTCGAAACGGTTCTGCACGAATGTACCCGACCGCTGGCTGCGGACGATAAAACCGATTGTGCGTTTGTCGGTATTGCATTCCTGGTGGATCTCCCAGGGCGGTACAAAATCGATATAGCCCGGAACCACTTCGTGCGTACCCTTTTCTCTGATCGTCGCCTTTTGCGGCACCTGCGGTCCCTCGTCAGTCCGCTCAAAGCGGGTGACGTTTTCACCGCCTTCCAGCACGCCGTATAGCGTCCACGATTTTCCGTGGTCGTGGATTGATGTCTTGACACCCGGCGCCTTGATGAGCGCATTGAGCACGAAACCGTAATCCGGGTCCTCGTAGAACAGCAGGTTCCCCGGTTTCCCTTCGACCGCCAGACTGTCCGGCCAGGTTTTGGCGTGCCGTTTGAGATCTTCGTCCGCAAGGAGATCACGGAGATAATCGCACGCCTGCGTCCAAATTTCGCTTTCTGCCGTCCCGGCCTGGAAGAGCGCCCTGACGCTGGATACAAATGCGTCCGCTGCCGGAAGCATTTCTGAATGCGCCGATATCTGCGTTGCCAAAACCCGCCTCACTTTTTCCCGTCGAAAACCCTGCAACCGAATTTTATTCTATGCACCCGGTCGATCGTCTACAAACAAAGTCGAACCGCAAACCGCTTTATTTCAAGACACTTCATTGAGGGTACCATGTATTACGACTTTGTCCCCATGCCCGAGCGTAACCCACTGAAATGGCCGAACGGCGCGCGCCTCGCCGTCATCGTCACGTTCAACCTGGAATACTGGGACCTCACCAAGGACACGGAAGCCCCCTATTACGCCGGCGGCCCGGCGATCCTCCCGGATCCCCTGCCCGGCAACGTGGCTGACATTCCGAATTTCACCTGGCGCGAATACGGGCAGCGGGTCGGTATCTGGCGCCTGTTCGATATCGCAGAACGCGCAGGCATCCCGGTCAGTTGCACCATGAACGCCAAGATGGGGCTCGAGCGCCCACAGGCGATCAAGCACTGCGTCGATCGCGGCTGGGAACTGGTGGCCCACAATTACGTGCAATCGGATCTGCTGACCAATTACTATTTCGACGAAGAAGGCGAACGCGAACTCGTTCTCGAAACCCTGAAAGTATATAACGACGTCGTCGGCAAGCCCGCGACAGGCTGGCTCTCGTCATCGCTGCGCGGCAACCCGTCAACGGTCGAGATTCTCGCCGAACAGGGTCTTCTCTATACGACCGACTACCTGAACGACGACCAGCCCTACCTGATCCACACGGAAAGCGGGCCGATCGTGTCGATTCCGTATACCAACGAAGTCAACGATTTCATGATTTTCATGCGCCGGGGCAACACGACCGACGAAGCTTTCGACCTGTTCAAGGAGCAGTTCGATACCCTGTACGCCGAAGGAGCGACCAGCGGACGTCTGATGAATCTCGGTCTGCATCCGCATGTCGTCGGACAGCCCTTCCGGGCGCGCTGCGTCCGCGAGTTCCTCGACTATGCCAAACAGTTTCCCGATGTCTGGTGGACGACACGCGAAGAAATCGCCAAATGGTATCTGAAGAACCACGAGAGCCACATTCCGACCAAAAAACGCCGGAAGGGACGGACGCAATCGCCCCCGAACCAGGCCCCCGGACGTCGCGGCAAGAAAGCCGTCTAAGAAAAAGGCTCCCCAATCGGGGAGCCTTTTTTAACGGTCTGGATGACCCGATCAGGCTTTGCGACGACGCGTCCGCACAACGCCAAGTCCCAGCAGGCCAAGTCCGAAGACCGCGATAAGGCCAGGCTCTGCAACTTCGACGCTGGTCGGCGGTGTGCTGAACGCCAGATTCAGGTCCCAGTGGCCGGACACCGAGTCGCCGGACTCGCTCATCAAAAGCCAGGCCGAGCCGCCGAATTCGTTCGGGTCCTTTGCATTACCGCCCGGGCCCCACTGAAACGAGTAACCGCCAGCGGGTCCGTCCACGTCATAAACGACGTTGTCGATCTCGATCGTGCCCGCGATTGTCTGGAAGAAGTCGATGTCCGGCGTATCGGTGCCCTGATCGTAGCTGGCGCCGGTTTCCGTCTTGTACTGCGCCGTTTCGGCGAAATCGGACAGGGCAATGTTGATGCTTGCCGTCAGCCCCTGCGGGTTGACTGCCGTGGCGACGATGCTGCCCGACCAGTTCAGGGGGTCGGCATCGTCATCGTTCAGGGTAAAGGCGCCGGTAATATCGTAATAATTACCGCACGAGCCCCCCGAGAAATTCTGATTGCCCGTCCACAGACCATGAGAAGCCGATCCGCAATTGACGACACTTGTGCTCGTAACCGCAAACACCGTGCTTGCCTGCGCCGCGCCGGCGATACCCGCCAGCATACCGACACCTGCAATCGCTCCCGTTACCCACCTGATCATCCTCGGAACCCTTTTGATTATTCGCAACGGCGTTGTTTGTCTGTTCCAAGATGGTAAGCAAAATTCATGCCAGTATTTTTGTCTTCTTTAAATCAGAGGGTTACGAATTTTCACCCGGGTATTTAAGCAGCGCATGTAAAATATTCCGACACTCCTGACCGCCACCTGCCCTCCACCCGGCAAGGCAAAACCGTGAGATCAGGGGTAAAAATATGTTGCACTGCAAACAACAACAACGCAGGGTGAGGACAACAGGGAACTACAAGATTGTCATTACGGTGCCTCTTCCGTGTAATAATTACTACTGTCGCAGTCGCACAACCGAGAACCCGGCCGGAGCAAGACAGCCGGGTTGGTTGCTCACGCCACCGGATGCCGGCGTGACGGTGACAGAGGCGGCTTAACGTCCAATGCTCATTCTGCAGCAACTCATCAACGGGCTGATGCTTGGCGGGCTTTACGTAATGGTCGCCGTCGCCTTCACGCTGATCATCGGCATGCTCAATTTCCTGAACTTCACGATTCCCGCGCTGTTCATGGTCGCAGCCATGATGATGTGGGCGACGATGACCGGGAACCTGCCCTTCGGCAACGAAACGCTTAACGGAGTCTTCGGCGAGGCGAATCTCTGGATTCCGGGCATTTTCGTGTCGATCCTCGTCATATCCATCGCCTCGCTCGTCATTGAGCGCTTTACCTATCGCTACATGAAGGCCAAATACGGCGATGCGACCGAACATGCCCTGCCGCTCGTAAGCTCTCTCGGCTTCCTGATCATGTTCGAGCATCTCGTTATCAGCGCCTACGGCTCCGACCCTCTGACGGTACAATCTCCCTTCGGCGATGCAGCATTCACCATCGGCCCGCTTCTGTTCAGCTACCCGCAGGTCATCAGCCTCGTATTGTCGCTGGGGATCGTCTTCACGCTGCATTACATCATCCGCCGCACAAAACTCGGACGGGCGCTTCGCGCGATCGCCGAACGGCCCGATACCGCTACCCTGATGGGCGTCGATGTGCTCCGGATCGTTCCCGTGGTCTATGTGATCACCGGTCTTCTCTGTGCCATTTCCGGCATTCTTTTCACCATCAATTATACGACGGTCGATGCCTATATCGGCGACAACGTCGCGACCATTGCCATTGCCGGCATGGTGCTGGGCGGTCTCGGCAATGTATGGGGCGCCGTCATCGGGGGCCTTCTGGTCGGCGTTCTGGAAGTGTTTTCGATTTATATCGTCGGCGCCGACTTCGTGAAGGTGCCGATATGGGGCCTGTTGCTGATCATTCTGATCTTCAAGCCGACCGGCCTGTTCGGTCACTCCGCAATCGGCAAGGGGAAATTC
The DNA here is from genome assembly GCA_963974055.1 of uncultured Rhodospirillaceae bacterium. Classification (GTDB taxonomy): domain Bacteria; phylum Pseudomonadota; class Alphaproteobacteria; order MPNO01; family UBA830; genus CAXBCP01. The sequence continues at coordinate 99,855 of CAXBCP010000006.1, read as the reverse complement.
TGAGATGAGCGGCTATCTCGAGTCCCAGCTCATCATACTGTGTCTGAGCATCATCTATGCCTACGGCATTTTCCTTCCCGCGGCCTCGGGTCAGCTCAATCTCGGGGCGGCCGGGTTCATCACGCTCGGCGCCTATGCCAGCGGCTGGTTCAACACAACGGATGGGCTGGGGCTGTCGATGCCGGTCAGCGTGCTGCTCGCCGTGCTTTTCACCGGCGCGATCAGCTTCGCCATTTCGTTCCCGATCCTGCGGACCCGCGGCGTGTACATGGTGCTCGCAACATTTGCGTTCGCCGAAGTCGTTTCGGGACTAACCATCAATATGGAATTCCTCGGCGCCGCAGCCGGCATGCCGGTCGATGCACATGCGCCGCTGATCGTGCTTGTCTGCGCGGCAATCGGGGTAATCCTGTTCAGTTTCTATTTCATGTCGACCCGGCTGGGACTCGCCCTGAGATCCATCCACGACGACGAGAGCGTCTCCGTCCTGTTCGGGGTCGATGTGAGGCTCGCAAAGGTCGCCGCCTTTACGGTTGGCGGCATGCTGATGGGACTGGGCGGCGCGATGTACGGCCATCATTACAATTACATCGAAGCGCAGTCCTTCAACGTCCTGCTCAGCATCTACATTCTTCTTTACGTGTTGCTCGGGGGCACGCAGACCGCCTGGGGGCCGCTGATCGGGGCCATCTTCTTCACGGTGGTGCCTGAACTGATCCGCAACCTCGCGATCGAGATCGGCTCGACCTGGCTCGCCGACAGCCGGTTCATCTTTTTCGGCGCCTTCATCATCCTGATGATGGTCGTCCGTCCTGAGGGCGTAATGACCAGAACGATCCAGGACCGGGTATCGTCCATCCTTTTCGGACGGCGGCGCAAAGCCGCCGGCCCCGCGGAGTAGACCGCGATGGCAGACAACGTTCTAACCATTTCCGGCATGCATAAGAGTTTCGGCGGGCTGAAGGTTATAAACGACGTCTCGATGGAGGTCCGCCGCGGCAGCCGCACCGCTCTTATCGGTCCCAACGGCGCCGGCAAGACAACGGTCTTCAATCTCCTTACCGGAGTCTACCCGATCGACGAGGGCACAACCGTTCTGGACGGCATCGACGTCACCCATGTCCCGTCACAGGACCGGGTCATTCACGGCATGTCGCGAAGCTTCCAGAATATCCGGCTTATGCCGCATTTATCGACGGTCGAAAACGTCATGCTGGGACAGCACGCCCGCGCCCGCTCTTTCGCGGACCTGATGTTCCCGCTCGGCCTGCTCTCGCGGAACCGGTGGCGCACCGAAGCCGAACAGGCGCTCCATGACGCCGGCATCGGAACCTATCCGGGCGAAGTCGTCGCCAATCTTCCCTATGGAGTGCAAAAGCGGATCGAGGTCGTGCGGGCAATGGTGTCGCAACCCAAGCTGCTGCTGCTCGACGAGCCTGCAGCGGGGCTCAACGAAGTCGAAACCCGTCAATTGCAGGAACTGCTTGAGAAAGTCTCCGATTCCGGCGTGACCATCCTGGTGGTCGAACACGACATGCATTTTGTCCGCAACCTGTGCGATCACGTGGTGGTGCTCAATTTCGGAGAGAAAATCTTCGAAGGCACGCCGGACGAGGTCCACCAGGACCCGGCTGTCCTGGAAGCCTATCTCGGCGGCGACGACACCCAGGCGGCGAAAGAGACTTCCGATGCTTCTTGATGCAACCGGGATAAACGTCCGATACGGCCGAAACCATGCCGTCCGCGATGTCGACCTTTCCGTCGAGGACGGCGAGATCATTACGGTTCTCGGCGCCAACGGGGCCGGGAAAAGCTCTCTATTAAAGGCGATCTCTGGGACCGAGAAAGCCGATGGCAGCATATTGTTCAACGGCACCGACATTTCGGGCTGGCCAGCCCCTCGCCGCGTCATGGCCGGCCTCGTTCTGGTGCCGGAGGGCCGCCAGATATTCGTCAGCCTGACTGTGCACGAAAACCTGCTGATGGGCGCCTATTGCCGGACCGACGACGTAACCGCCGAAGCCGAGGCGATATACGAACGCTTTCCCAACCTTGCCGAACGGCGTCACATGCCGGCATCCGTCCTCTCCGGCGGCGAACAGCAGATGCTGGCGATCGGCCGCGCCATGCTCGCCAAGCCGAAACTGATGATGCTGGACGAACCGTCCTTGGGACTCAGCCCGCTGCTGGTTACCCAGTTGTTCGCCCTGATCCGCGACCTCAACCGGAGCGGACTGACGATCATCCTCGTCGAACAGAATACGAATATGGCGCTGGCAACGGCCGCCCGGGGCTATGTCCTCGAACTCGGCGCGGTAGCGTTGTCCGGGCCGTCCGCAGATCTTCTCAACGACAGCAAACTGGAAGAAGCCTATTTTGGAGGCTGATACCTCGCTTACGTCACGGTAGATATCGAAAACAGGGAAAATGGAGCAAAAACGATGAAACGCTTTCTAAAACCCGCGGCACTCGGTGCCGCAGCACTCGCCGCCGGACTTACGACAGGATCGCTGCCCGCCGCGGCAGCCGACGAAATCATTATCGGTCTCAGCTATGGCCGCACCGGCATTTATTCGAGCATCAACAAGACGACCGAAGTCTCCGTGGATATCGCGGTCGAGGAAATCAATGCTGCCGGCGGCATTAACGGCCGGCAGGTGCGGATCGTAAAGTTCGACACCGCCGGCGACCCCAAACAGGCGGTCGCCGCCGTGCGCAAGTTCGCCAAGGACGATAATGCACTTGCGGTCATCGGGCCGTTTTCGTCGAGCGAGGCCCGTGTCGCGTTTGCCGCCGGGGAACGCGAAAAAATCGTCCAGATTCCCAACGCGTCTTCCGCGCCGAAACTGGCCGATAAATATTCCTACGCCTTCCGGATGACCGAAAGCGAATACGTCCAGATGCTCCGCGTGGTGAAAACCCTCAAAAAACGCAATGCCCTCAAAAAATCGATCGCGATCATGTACGGCACGGACGACGTGGTGTCGAAGGCGGTCGGGCTGTTCATCATGAAGCCAATCTTCGAAAAGGAAGGCGTCGAGATTTCCGGTCCCTACGGCTTCTCGCTGAAAGCATTCGATGTTGCGCCGCAGGTGTCGCAGCTCAAAGGCAAGCAGCTCGACTATATCGGTGTCGCCGTGCTCACCAATCAGGCGATCCGCGTGTTGAAGGAACTTCGCCGCCAGGGCATCGACGCGCCGCTTCTCGGCGCCCAGATATGGGCCGACCCCGAAATCATTGAAGGTTTCGCAGGTCAGGGAGACGGTTCAGTCTTTGCATCGTACTTCTTCTACGACCGGAACGACAGGTCCCGGGCGTTCACCAAGAAATTCGTCGCAGGCGCCGCCAAACTCGGCATTACGAAGCCGTTTCCGCATCATGTCGATGTCAGCGCCTATGACACGATGTACGTCCTGAAAACCGCCATGGAGGCCGCGAAGGTCACCGGCGATGCCTCGAAGGTCGTTGCCGAACGCAAAGCGATCCGCGATACGCTGGGCACGCTGACCTATAACGATCTCGTCATCGGCGACGGGATTTGCTTCGACAAGGTCGGCGATGCCCAGCTGCCGGGTTACATCCTGACCATGAATGACAAGAAGTGGACGATGCTCGACTCACACGCGCCGCTTCCCTGCAAGTAACCGCCGGATCCATTCCGGCCAAACCGGAAAAGGCGGGGTCATAAACCCCGCCTTTTTTATTCTGCCCGCTCTCTAAATACCGACGATCGTTGCGCCGCCATTCGGCGATACGACCTGCCCGGTCATGAAATCCGCCTCGGGCGACGCCAGCCACGCGACCGCCCAGGATATATCGTCAGGTGTACCGATACGGCCCATCGGTATTTCGGATGCCAGGCCCTGAATGCGCTCCCTGCCGATTGAATTCACGGTCATACCGGTTTCTATAATGCCGGGTGCGACCGCATTGACGGCGATATTCCACGGCGCGAGTTCCCGCGCCCATGATCTCACGAAACCCGACAGCGCGGACTTGCAGGCGGCGTAGTGGGAAGCAAACGCCGCGCCTCCCATCGCGAAATTCGAGGAAATATTGATGATCTTGCCGTAGCGCCTTTCCTTCATTCCCGGCACCACGGCCTGCACGGCGAAAAACGATCCCTTCATGTTCACCGCAACCATCGCATCGAACGCCGCCTCGTCGATGTCTTCTATCGCGAGCCCCTGCCCGCCGATCCCCGCGTTGTTCACCAGTATATCGACGGGACCGAAATCGGCGGCGGCCTGACGGATGCCTGCCTGCAACGCCGGAATGTCCGTCGCATCGACGGCAACCGCTAGCGCATTCCCGCCCGCCTGTGTCACGCGATCAACCGTCGTCTCCGCTGCCACGCCGTCCCGGTCGAGAACGATAATGCCTGCGCCGCGATCCGCGAGCATGGTTGCATGCCGCGCACCCATGCCGCCTCCGCCGCCGGTGACCAGCGCGATGCGACCCGCCAATGAAGCATCTGAATCCTGTGTCATTTTCGTCCTCCCGGCCGCCACTATGGCGGCTTTCCGGCGCGGATCAATTCCATTGCCCGGTCGGGTTTGACACCGGCCCGGTCATGCCGTCTAACCGATCCTGTGAAAGCTGTTAGAAACACCTTACGCGATATCGTCCGCTGCCTTCCCGCCCTTCCGGTCGCGGCGGCCGGCGGCTGGCTGCTTTCGACGGTAAACGCGCCCCTGCCCTGGTTCTTCGGGTCGATGTTCGCCATCGCGGCCGCCAATCTGCTGGGCTGGCGACTGAAAGGACCCCGCGGGGTGCGCCAGACCGGCCAGATATTCGTCGGAACCACGATCGGGCTCTATTTTACGCCGGTGGTCGCCGCCATTGTCGCATCGCATCTGCCGTGGATGGTTCTGGCCGCAATCGTCTCCATCGGGCTTGGCGGGCTCGGCGCGCTTGTACTGGTCAAGATCGCACGCGTTGACAGCGCAACCGCATTCTTCGGGAACGTTCCCGGCGGCATGGCCGAAATGCTGGCAATGGGCGACCGGTTCGGCGCGCAACCGGTGCCGCTGACCCTGTCGCAACTGACCCGGGTGACCATCGTCATCCTGTCCATCCCGCCCGCCCTGACGTTTTTCGGCGAAACCGGAAACGATATTTTCGTGCCGCTGGCCGCCACGGTAGACCTGCCCTGGCTGGTCATCATGCTGTGTTGCGCGCTGGCGTCGTCGCTGACCCTCTTCCGGTTGCGCGTGCCGAATTGCTGGATGCTCGGCGCGGCGATCTTTACCAGCCTCCTTACCGTCTTCGAGATCACGTTTTCGGCGATGCCCCGCGAACTGCTGAGTGCGGCGCAGGTATTCATAGGTCTCGCGCTCGGCGAACGGTTCGACCGGAAATCCATGACCTCGGCGCCGCGGGTCATTCTGGGGTCGGCGATCACGACGGTCGTGATGATGGCGATTGCCCTTCTGCTCGCGGTATTCATCGCCGATCAGACGGGTATCGTCGCCACCGCGATGATTGCCGCGACCGCCCCCGGCGGCCTCGCCGAAATGAGCCTGACCGCCGCGGTGCTGAATCTCGGGGTTCCCCTTGTCACCGCCTATCATATCATCCGGATCATCATGATCACGGTATTCACCCTGCCCGCCTACAAGCTTGCCCGACGGTATTTTTCGTCCGGCGGGAAGCGTGCGGCGTGAACACCGATGCGATCCTTGTCGCCCTTCGCGAGGCCGGACTGATCGCGCCGGACGAGACGCCCGTGCTCGAGGCCCTTACCGGCGGCGTATCGTCCGATATCTGGAGGGTCGACAGCGCCGCCGGGTCCTTTTGCGTTAAACGCGCGCTGGCCCAGCTCAAAACCGAGCAAACCTGGCATGCCCCGGTTGAGCGAAACGCCAGCGAAGCCGACTGGATACGGACCGTCTCCGCGATCGCGTCGCACGCCGTTCCGCAAATTCTGGCCGAGGACCGGGACGCCGGTCTGTTCGTCATGGAATATTTCGACCCCGGCGCGTACCCGGTCTGGAAGCAGCAACTGCGCGACGGCGTTGTCCGCCACGAAACCGCCGCCGCTGTCGGCAGCACGCTCGGACGTATCCACGCAGCCACCGCCGGCAAAGACGACGTCCGCCTGCGGTTCGCGACCGACCATATATTCGAGCCCATCCGGATCGAACCGTATCTGTTGCGCACCGCGGAAGCGCACCCGGACCTCGCGGTGCGCCTGCGCGAACTGGCGGAAATCACCGCCACCACGAAGCGGGCCCTGGTCCATGGCGATATCAGCCCCAAGAATATCCTCGCCGGCCCGGACGGCCCGGTCTTCCTGGATGCCGAATGCGCCTGGTACGGCGATCCCGCCTTCGACCTTGCCTTCTGCCTCAACCACCTGCTGCTGAAATGCATCTGGAACCCCGGCGCAACGCAGGGATATCTTGAAAGCTACGCCGCCTGCGCCGATAGCTATCTCGCCGGGGTCGACTGGGAAGCCGTCAACGAAATCGAACGGCGGACCGCGGCGCTGCTGCCGGGACTGATGCTCGCGCGCATCGACGGCGCGTCGCCGGTGGAGTACATCACAGACGAAGCCGAGAAAAACCGGGTCCGCAGGGCCGCCCGCGCCGCCTTGCTGGGCCCTCAACAAAAACTTGCGGACGTATGCCGCATCTACAGGGAAGAAGCCGAAATATGAAGATCGCCGATGTTAAGGCACGACGTGTCTGGGATTCCCGCGGCCGCCCCACCGTGGAAACCGAAGTCACGCTGGCAAACGGCGCTATCGGCCGCGCCATTGCCCCGGCCGGCGCATCGCGCGGCATACACGAAGCGATAGACCTGCGCGACGGCGGGCAGGATTTCGGCGGGTTCGGCGTCGACAATGCGCTGGACAACGTGAACGGTGCAATCGCCGACCGGCTTCGCGGGATGAACGCAGCCGATCAGGAAGCTGTCGACCTCGCCATGATCGACCTCGACGACACGGATTCGAAATCGAAACTCGGCGGCAACGCCACCATCGCAACCTCGATGGCCGTATTGCACGCCACCGCGAATGCCGCCGGGATGCCCCTGTGGCAGCACCTCGCGGAGGACCGCGACATCCGCATACCAATGCCCGAAATCCAGATATTCGGCGGCGGCGCCCATGCCGGCGGGCGCGTCGATATCCAGGACTTCATGGCGGTTCCTGTCGGCGCGGAAAGTTTCGACGAAGCCCTGGAGATGATCGCCGAAGTCTATATCGCCGCCGGTAAACTGATGGCAGATGCCGGCAAGCTGTCCGGGGTGGCGGACGAAGGCGGCTGGTGGCCCGAATTCGCAACGAACGAGGAAGCTCTCGACATGCTCACCCGCGCCATCGAAGCCGCCGATATGGACCCGGGCGACGACGTTGCGATCTCGCTCGACATCGCGGCGTCGGAATTCGGAAAAGACGGTATTTACCGTCTCGGTCTCGAGAAAAAAGAACTCGACGGCGCGGGCATGATCGACATGCTCGGATCCTGGATCGGAAAATATCCCATCATCTCGATCGAAGACCCGCTGGGCGAAGACGATCCGGACGCCTTCAGGACTTTCACCGCGAAGTTCGGCGACACGATACAGATCATCGGCGACGATTTTCTGGTGACCAGCGCCGAACGGATCGCCGACGCAGCGGATGACGGCATCTGCAATTCCGCCCTGATCAAACCGAACCAGGCGGGCACCGTCACTGAAACAAAAGCGGCCCTGGACGCCGCCAAGAAGGCGGGCTGGGCCACCGTCGTCTCCGCCCGGTCGGGCGAGACCGAAGACGTCACGATCGCGCACCTTGCCGTCGGCTGGAATTCCGGGCAGCTCAAGGTCGGCTCCTTCGCCCGGTCCGAACGCATGGCGAAATGGAACGAGGTCCTGCGCATAGAGGAAGCCCTCGGCGACAGGGCCAGACTAGCCGGCACATGAAGGCGGTCCTGCAATACCGCGCCAGCCCGGGGTTCATCGGCCGCATCGCAACCACGTCGCCCGACTGGCTGGATATCGCCGTCATAGACGAGGCCGACAGGGAAACCTTCGCCGCTGCCATCACGGATGCCGACGTGCTGCTGCACGTTCTCGAAACGGTCACGGCGGAGGTTATCGCGTCGGCGCCGGCTCTCCGGCTGATCCAGAAAATCGGCGTCGGGGTCAACACCATCGATCTCGAGGCGGCGAAACGGCACGACGTCGCGGTGTGCAACATGCCGGGCACCAATTCCCGCGCCGTCGCCGAAATGACGCTGGCCCTGATGCTGGCCGCCCTGCGGCGGGTTCCCTATTTCGACGCCCGGATGCGCGCAGGCGACGGCTGGACGGCAGAACTGACGGCATTCGACGGACTCGGCGAGATCGCCGGACGGACAATAGGACTGGTCGGGTACGGCGATGTCGCCAGGCTCCTCGCGCCGGTCCTGAAATCCATGGGCGCAACGGTTCTCTATACCGCAACCGCCGAGAAAGCGGATGCCGACGCCGCGTGGCGGGAACTACCGGCGCTCCTCAGCGAAGCGGATATTGTTTCTTTGCACCTGCCGCAGACGACGGCGACCGAACGCATGATCGACGCCGCCGCCCTTGCCGCCATGAAACCCGGCGCAGTTCTGGTCAATACGGCGCGCGGCGGGCTTGTCGACGAGGCCGCCCTGTTCGCGGCGCTGGAATCCGGTCACCTGCGGGCCGCCGGGCTGGACGTCGTCACGCTTGAACCGGCGCCGGGCGGCAATCCGCTCTTCGGTCTCGACAACGTGGTCGTCATGCCGCATATCGGCTGGAACACGCCGGAGACTCTGGACCGCAGCCTCGGGATCGTATTCGAAAACTGCCGCCGCCTGCGCGACGGGGAAGATTTGCTGCACCGGGTCGTCTAGGATCGATACAAATAAACGGGGAGACAGATTGTGAAGCTCGTCAGCTTTGAAGTGAATACCGCGCTTGGCCGCCATCGCCGGATCGGCGTGCCCATCGACGGCGACGAAACCGGCCGCATCGCCGACCTGACAAGCTGTTACATCGGGTATCTTGCCGCCGAAACGGACGAGCCCACCCCACGCGAACTTGCCGCCGTCCGCTGCCCCCCCGACATGATCGGCTGGCTGAAAGGCGCACATAAATCCCGCGCGGCCGCGGAGCAGGCGGTGACGTGGATAAACACATGCCTGAAAGACGACGCCGATCCGCAGGGAATCGACGGCGAGCGCCTTGTGTTTCCCCGAGACGAAGTAAAACTGCTGGCCCCGGTGCCCCGCCCCGGTGCGTTCCGTGATTTCTCGATCTATCACACGCACATGTCGAAGGCCGACGTGCCGTTCGTGAAGACCGAACACTGGTACGTCACCCCGCCCTATTACAAGGGCAATTGCGATACCATTACCGGTACAGAAGACCCCGTCCCGTTTCCCTATTACACCGAGCGCCTCGACCTCGAACTGGAACTCGGCATCGTCATCGGCAAGCAGGGCTCCAACCTGACCTTCGAGGAAGCGAAGGAGCATATCGCCGGTTACACCATCCTGATCGATCCGAGCTGCCGCGACGGCTACAAGCGCGAACCGTTCGGTCCCAACAAACGCAAGGATTTCTGCACGCCCATGGGCCCCTGCCTGGTCACCGCCGACGAGATCGACGAGCGCAATATCGAGTGTTCCATCGTCGTCGACGGCGAGACCTGGTGGAAAGGAAACACCGGCGAGCCACGCTCTTTCTGGGCCGAACACCTTGTCGCCTATGTATCGGACAACGAAACCGTCTATCCCGGCGACGTGATCGGCACCGGCACCATCGGCATGGGCTGTTCGATGGATATCCACAAATGGCCGCAGGTCGGCCAGCAGATGACCTTCACCATGGCGGGAATCGGCTCAATGACGCTGGAGATCGTCAAGGGCGCCGACCGCGTCCGCCATGTCGAAGGGATGCCCGGCCTGATCCCTTATCCCGGCGAAGACAAATAGCTAGAGCGTTTTCTGTTTTGACGGCCCCGGCGCGGTTGCCTTTTTGAGGCAGTAAACTCCGATCCCCATCAGGACGATCGACGCGGCAAAGAACCACATCCCGATTTCCATGCGCGCATCGGCCAACCCGGATGTCTTGGCAACAACGATGGCCATGGCCACCAGGAAAACGTCGGCACAGGACCAGCGCCCGAAAAATTCGAGCCGGCCGATCCATCTGCCCGGTGCCCTGCCGTCGGCCCTGTAGCGCCGCCAGAGCACCGCCGCCGCCACTATCTTGCCAAGGGGAAAGACGACCGAGAAGACCACGATCACCACGCCCAGCAGGTACTGTTCGTCGGCCAGCAGTTCCCACGCGGCTTCGGCGATGGAAAACCGAGATGCGAAGATCGCCAGATTGCTGACCTCGACCACCGGCAGGAATACGCCGAGGGTGAGGCTAACGGCGGCCAACAGTAAAATGGGAAAAATCAGGCGATCGGCGGCGGAAGGTACGGGCATCTTTTCAGACATTGCCGCTATGCTTCCGATCATCGGCAGGGAAAAAATGGGGTGGCTGAGGGGTCTCGAACCCCCGACCTCCTGGACCACAACCAGGCGCTCTAACCAACTGAGCTACAGCCACCGCAAAGACGGCGGATTAAGTAGCCCCCGCACCGCCGGGCGTCAAGATGCAACCGCCTATCCGAAATGGGTTTTCAGCCGGCGCAGCGCCTCGTCGATGGTTTCGGCCTTCTTGCAGAACGAAAACCGCGCAAAATGGCCGGTTTCCGCCGAGGTATAGAAGGCACTGACCGGTACGGCGGCAACCCCCGCCTCAACCGTCAGGTACTTGCAGAATTCGGCATCGTCGCCGTTATAGCCGAGCGGCCGGAAATCCGTGGTCAGAAAATAGGTGCCCTGGCAGGGAATCACATCGAACCCGATGTCGCGCAGGCCATCGGCGAGATGATCGCGACGCGCCTGCATATCGGCGCCGAGCGCCTCAAAATAGGCGTCGTCCTTGCGCAGACCGTAAGCGACGGCCGCCTGAAGGTTGGGCGGCGTCGTGAAGGTCAGGTACTGGTGCGCCTTGGCGATCGGGATGAGGACTTCAGGCGCGGCGGTGATCATGCCGATCTTCCAGCCGGTCAGCGAAAATATCTTGCCCGCCGACTGAATGCGCACGGTGCGGTCGCGCATGCCCGGCAAGGTGATCATCGGGATATGCGGCACGCCGTCAAAGGCGAGATGCTCGTACACTTCATCACAGACGGCGAAGGCATCGTGTTTGAGGCACAGCGCCGAGATGAATTCGAGCTCGTCGCGGCTGAATACCTTGGCGCAGGGATTCATCGGCGTATTGACGAGGATCAGCTTGGTCTTTTCGGAAAACGCCGCTTCCAGTTCCGCCCGCGGCAGCTCCCAGCCCGGCGCTTCCAGGCGCACCAGTTTCGCAATGCCGCCGCCGCGCTGGACGATCGGCAGGTAGGAATCGTAAAGCGGCTCGATCAGGATTACCTCGTCGCCGGGCTCGATCAGCCCGAGCAGCGCCGCGCCGAGGGCTTCGGTGCCGCCCGACGTCACCATGGTTTCCGTCTGCCAGTCGATGTCGAGGCCGTAAAACCGGTCCGCGTGCTCGGCGACCGCCATGCGGAGGTCGGGAATGCCGAACATCGACGGATACTGGTTCACGCCGTTCCGCAGGTAATCGACGCCGGCTTCGACAACGTCGTCGGGGCCGTTCCCGTCGGGGAACCCCTGCCCCAGGTTGACGGCGTCGTGTTCCTGCGCAAGGCGCGACATGACTTCGAAAATCGTGGTCCCGTAGCTGGACAGAATGCTGTTACCGGTTTTCACGTCGGATTCCTGTTATTGACCGCCGGTTTACTAGCACAGGGGCAAACGATCGCGCCAGCGCCGCCGGTTGACCGGCGCGGTATCCGGGGTCCAGACTGTAGCGGCAGTCACCGACGGAGAACGATATGCCCCGGGTTCTGATCAACTGTAAGAAATGCGAGCGGAAGATCTATACCGGTCTTACCTTCGAGGACTGGTTTGTCTTCGAATGGGTCGATATCCAGGGGGCGACCATCGATTGCCGGGCCTGCGGTGCCGAAAACACCTGGAACAAGTCCGATACCTATCTTGAGGCGGACGGCGGCGGCGACTGAGCGCCGATACGGCTCTCCGGTCAGGTATGCGAGATATATTCGCGCAGGGCATCCGCCTCGTGCTGAACCTCATCCAGCCGGGCCTTGACGGCGTCGCCGATACTGACCATGCCGCACAGGGAACCGTTTTCGACCACGGGCACATGGCGGACCCGCCGTTCGGTCATCTGGCCGAGCAGATCGCGACTGGTGTCGCTCCGGGTGCAGGTCAGAACTTCCGTTGTCATCACGTCCGAGACCGGAGATGCCAGAAGCGCCGCGCCGCTATCGGCGAGCCCATGGACGAAATCGCGCTCCGAGACGATGCCTTCGACCGCCGCGCCGTTGGACGAAACCACAAGTGCGCCGATGCCGTGTTCGCGGAGGGCAGCGATTGCGGTCTCAATTGTCGCGTCGGGCCGGATCGTAAAAACGTCGCTGCCCTTGTTCTGCAGAATTTTAGCAACTTGCATATTGTGGTCTCCTTAAAAAGAGGTCGTCACGGAATACACAACGCAACCGGAATACAGGGTCCAACGGGATGGATCAGATGGCAAGAAGTAAGTTTTGCTAATTTAATCGGCACAGTGCCTAAAAATTAGTCACATGAGTTGGCCGGCGGGGTGTTGCAATATACAACCAGCCTGCAAAACCGCCGCTTTACAAACGGGTTGGGAATTGGCACGAATCCTGCAAGGGAAACCAAGACCGGCGCTCAGACGAATTTACAGGACGCCGGCTACAAAGGGATGCGCGAAAACCATGAAAAAAATCGAGGCGATTATCAAACCGTTCAAACTGGACGAGGTCAAAGAAGCCCTTCACGAAGTGGGAGTCAAAGGCCTGACAGTCACTGAGGCAAAGGGTTTCGGACGACAGAAGGGGCATACGGAGCTGTACCGGGGCGCCGAATACGTTGTCGATTTTCTGCCCAAGGTGAAAATCGAAATCGTCGTCGAGGATTCCATGGTTGAAAGCGCCGTTGAAGCTATTCAGCAGGCTGCACATACGGGGCGTATCGGCGACGGCAAGATATTCGTCTCCGCCATCGAAGAAGCGATCCGTATCCGCACCGGAGAAAAGGGCGCCGAAGCGATCTAATCGAGCAACCCTGACAATCCCGGACAGGAAGACGCCGCGGCAAATCCCTGCCAGGCTACTTGCGCGTTCGGCTCGCGACCCATACAGACACACGTCACAGAAAGGAAACTAACGATGGCGGACGACATTAAAAAAGTCCTCAAGATGATTGAGGACAACAACGTGAAATACGTCGATTTCAGGTTCACCGATCCCCGCGGGAAATGGCAGCACACTGCCCAGTCCGTCGGAACAGTGGACGAGGACATGCTGACCGACGGCATCATGTTCGACGGCTCGTCGATCGCCGGCTGGAAAGACATCAATGAGTCCGACATGACGCTGCTCCCCGACTGCGCCAGCGCGGTCATGGATCCGTTTGCCGCCCAGGAACAGCTGATTCTGTTCTGTGACGTTCTCGAGCCCAGCACCGGACAACCCTATAGCCGCGACCCCCGCTCCACCGCCAAGCGCGCCCAGGCGTACCTCCAGCAAACCGGCCTTGGCGACACGGCGGTTTTCGGACCGGAGCTTGAATTCTTCGTGTTCGACGATGTCCGTTTCGACGTCGCCCCGAACAAAAACTTCTATCAGCTCAACGAAGAAGAAGGCCCCTACAACTCGGGCGCCGAACTCGAAGGCGGCAATACCGGCCACCGTCCTGCCACCAAGGGCGGCTATTTCCCGGTTCCCCCGGTCGATTCGATGACCGACCTGCGCGCCGAAATGCTCACCGTCATGGAAGAAATGGGCGTCACGACGGAAAAACACCATCATGAGGTGGCACCGAGCCAGCACGAGCTGGGCATCAAGTTCAACGAACTTCTCGAGGTCGCCGACTGGGTCCAGATCTACAAGTACTGCGTCCACAACGTTGCCCATTCCTACGGCAAGACGGCGACCTTCATGCCGAAGCCGGTGATCGGCGATAACGGCTCGGGCATGCATGTCCATCAGTCGATCTGGAAAGACGGCAAACCGACCTTCGCCGGGTCCAGCTATGCAGACCTGTCGGAAACGGCGTTGTATTACATCGGCGGCATCATCAAGCACGCCAAGGCGCTCAACGCGTTCACGAACGCGTCGACGAACAGCTACAAACGCCTGATCCCGGGCTTTGAAGCGCCGGTGCTCCTCGCCTATTCCGCGCGTAACCGTTCCGCCTCCTGCCGTATTCCGTTTGCGACATCGCCGAACGGCAAACGCGTCGAAGTCCGCTTCCCCGACCCGACGGCAAATCCGTATTTCGCCTTTGCCGCCATGCTGATGGCCGGGATCGACGGCATCCAGAACAAGATCCACCCGGGCGACCCGATGGACAAGAACCTGTACGACCTTCCGGCCGAAGAGCTGATGGGTGTACCCACGGTCTGTCACAGCCTCCGCGAAGCCGTGGAAGCACTCGATGCGGATCGCGACTTCCTGACCCAGGGAGACGTTTTCCCGGACGATCTGATCGACGGTTACATCGCCCTGAAATGGGAAGAAATCTACCGGTTCGAGCACACGCCGCATCCGGTCGAATTCCAGATGTACTACAGCGTCTGACCGATTGCGCCTGAACGCGAAAGGGCCGCCCAGTGGGCGGCCCTTTTTTGTCGGGGTCGCTTCCCCGGACCGCCTTGTCGGCCTTCTATTTAAACCCGGTGTCGTTTTTGTCCGCCGGCGGCATCTCTATCAGCCGCTCGCGGCTGTTGCCGTGGACCTTGTCATGGGCGCGAATGATAATATGGGTCACGCCGTCGGGAATGGTCACACCCCGCAAGTTCCTCAGAAACTGGCTTTCCCCGATATGGGGATGGTACAGAACCCGCGTTCCCAGAATCTTCCCGCCGGGCCCGATGACCTCCCAGCGATCGGCATAATGGTCCCAGCTGGTATCGTCGTGCTGAACCAGGACCTGTATTTCATAGCTGGTCTTGTGCAGCCGAATGATCCGCGCCTTGATGACCTGCGGTTTGTCCGCCGCCGCCTCTAACGCCGAAATCCCGACGAAAAGCGCCACCAGACCTGCGCACACGGTGCTCGAAAACAGATTCCGCAACCTCCCTACTCCGCCGGCGGCAGGGGCCTCGGCGCGCCGTCATCACTGATTGCCACATAGGTAAATTCGCCCTCGGTGACCTTCACCTGAACATCCACGTTCCGCCGGCGCACCCAGACTTCGATATTCGTCGTCACCGACGTTGTGCCGCGCCGCACAAGTTGCGCATAACAGCTCACCTCGTCACCGATCGCGACGGGTACATGAAACGCGATCGCCTTGACGCCGACGGTCGCGACGCGACCGCGGGCCTGGATCGACGCAACGCTGCCCCCCGCAAGATCCATCTGCGACATGATCCAGCCGCCGAAAATGTCGCCGTTGCCGTTTGCGTTCGCCGGCATGGCAATGGCGCGGATGGCCGGTTCCACGGGGGGCGGCCGATTCGGCTGATCGTTGCGATCCATCATGATCTCCACAATATATCGTGGTAGGAATAGCTAGTGCTACTTTATGCTGCGGAGCCCCCCTTGCAAAGGGTGACTTCTGCCCGATAGAGACTCCGTTTATATAGGGACTCATGACTGATCTGTTTGAAAACGGCCCATCCAAGAAAAACCAGTATTCAGCCAAGGATATCGAAGTTCTCGAAGGGCTGGAACCGGTACGCAAACGCCCCGGCATGTATATCGGCGGCACCGACGAACGCGCCCTGCACCATCTTGCCGCCGAGATTCTCGATAACTCGATGGACGAAGCCGTCGCCGGCCATGCCAGCTGGATCGAATTCGATCTCAATGCGGACGGGTTCGTAACCGTCTGCGATAACGGCCGCGGCATTCCGGTCGACCCTCACCCGAAATTCAAGGACAAGTCCGCGCTGGAAATCGTCCTGACAACACTCCATTCCGGCGGCAAATTCGGCGGCGATGCCTACAAAACATCGGGCGGACTGCACGGTGTCGGGCTGTCCGTCGTCAACGCGCTTTCGGCGGAACTGAACGTGGAGATCGCCCGGGACAAGAAGATCTGGGCGCAAAGCTACAAACAGGGAAAACCGACCGGCAAGCTGAAGGAAATCGGCAAAACCAGCAACAAGCGCGGCACCACGATCAGCTTCCGCCCCGACCCTGATATTTTCGGAAAATCGCCCGAATTCAAGCCGCGCCTGCTCTATACGATGGCAAAGGCGAAGGCCTATCTGTTCAAGGGCGTCGAAATCCGCTGGTCCTGTGCGCCCGCTCTCATCACCGGCAAAGACGAAACCCCGGAGAAAGAGACCCTGCATTTCCCCGGGGGACTGGTCGATTACCTGGACATGGCGCTGGACGGGCGCGAAACGGTTACCGGGCTGCCGTTTACCGGCGAAACCGACCTCAACGGCGGCGGCGGCCGCGCGGAATGGGCCATCGCCTGGCCGGAACGCGGCGACGCAACGATTGCATCCTATTGCAACACGGTCCCCACGCCCGAAGGCGGCACGCATGAAAACGGTCTCCGGGCGGCACTCGCCCGCGGCCTGAAAGCCTATGGCGAAATGTCGGGCAACAAGCGCGCCGGGATTATTACCGGCGAAGACGTCATCAGCGGCGCCGCCGGCATCCTGTCGGTGTTTATTCCCGAGCCCGAATTCCAGGGACAAACCAAGGAAAAGCTGTCCTCGCCGGGGGTCGCGAAGATTGTCGATACCTCCGTGAAGGATCATTTCGACCATTTCCTGACGGGCAACCCCAAGGCCGCCACGGATCTGCTGGAACACGTGCTGGAGCGTGCTGAAGAACGGCTGCAGAAGCGAAAAGACCGTGAATTTGCCCGCAAGACGCCGACCCGCAAGGTACGTCTCCCCGGCAAGCTCTCCGACTGCGCGGCCGGGAGCGCCGAAGGCACTGAAATTTTCCTGGTCGAGGGCGATTCCGCCGGCGGCTCCGCGAAACAGGCACGCGACCGGAAAACCCAGGCTATTCTCCCCCTCCGGGGAAAAATCCTGAACGTCGCCAGCGCCACCGAAGACAAAATGCGCGCCAACCAGGAAATCACCGACCTGATACAGGCGCTCGGTTGCGGGTACGGCGAGAATTACGATGGCGAAAAACTGCGCTATGAGCGCGTCATCATCATGACGGACGCCGATGTCGATGGCGCCCATATCGCCTCGCTTCTGATGACCTTCTTTTTCCGCGAAATGCCGCAGATGGTCGCGGACGGCAATCTCTATCTCGCCATGCCGCCGCTATACAGGATCACCCAGGGAAGCCTGTCGATCTACGCCCGCGACGACGCCCACAAGGACGAGTTGCTGGAAACGGCCTTTACCGGCCGCGGCAAGATCGAAATCAGCCGCTTCAAGGGCCTTGGTGAAATGCCCCCGGCGCAGCTCAAGGAAACCACGATGCGGCCGGAGAGCCGAACCCTGCTCAAGATCGTTCTGCCGGTCGACGAGGAACTGATCAGTTCCAAACGCTCCAGCCGGCAGGCGAAGATCAAGGCCGGCACCACAGCGGATCTCGTCGAGCGTCTGATGGGCCGGAAACCCGAAATGCGTCTGAAATTCATCCAGCAGAATGCCCAGAAGGTCGACTATATCGACGTCTGAACGGATATCCCGCGATCACAATACCGTGTTTCGGGGCGAAACCCGCTGCCGAAACTATTCGAATTCGGTCAGTTCTGCTCCATATATGGAATAGACGTTACCGATGGAGGGCTCTCGTGAAAATTCGTTCACTCATCGCAACATGCCTGTTCGCAGCAGTTTCGGCGGGTTGCAATACCGTCCGGATTATCGATCATAGCGGCGGCATGAATTACTATGACGGCGCCTTCGAACTCGCCACAAAAGATGGGCATATCAATACCTATGTGACGGGAGAGCCTTTTTTCGGGACGGGCGCGGATACGAAAAATATAACGACATCAATGATGTACGGGGCGACATTCGGGCGCGATGTAAAGTTCGTTTCGGCGGCGCCAAACACCGACAAGTACGGATTCCATGTCGTCGTCGCCTTCAACGTCAGCGATCCTCTGAGTGTAGCCGATATCTGCGAAAATGCAGCGCAGGTAAAATCCGATTCAAGTCGCCGGACAACTGCGATGCAGGGCGTATTCTGCCAGGGGGGGTATCCCCTCAGTTATGCGAGCGGTTACGTTTCCGATCTTACGGGTCCCGGCGATCCGAGGTTCAGACAGCTTGTCCGGGCGGTTACCCTCGCCATGATACCGGCTTACGATGACTACAAGTTCAGCGGCTTCAGTCCGCTGTGATCAGGCATTTACTCTGAGTATTCGGTCACTCCGCGATCGAAAAAACAAGGAATTAACAGGATGACACGCGGTATTCACGGTCGATGGGTACGTTTCGCTGCAATTGCGGCTCTTTCGATGATGCTGGCACCGGCCGCCGGCCGCGCCGATGTTCCCGCCCCCTATCCCGGTACAAAGACGATAGAAACGTCCAAGCCCTACGGTGCGCTGGTCCAAAGCCTGGCGGCGGCGATCAAGGCCAATAAAATGGGGCTGGTATCCAAGGCGAGCGCAACGGTCGGTGCAAAAAGCATCGGCAAGACCATTCCCGGCAATATGGTGCTCATGGTCTTCCGCCCTGATTTTGCGATCCGTATGCTAAAAGCGAGCGTACCCGCAGGGATCGAAGCCCCAATTCGCTTCTACATCACCGAAAACCCGGCAACGGGCAATGCCAGCCTGACATACCGAACACCGTCCAGCGTGTTCAATCCTTACAGGAACGCAGAACTCGACGCGATGGCCGCGGAACTGGACGTCATATTCGCGAAGATCGCCAGCGACGCGGTGAAATAGCGGCTACCCCGCCAGCCAGGACGACAGCGCTGCGTTGACGGCAGCCGGTTGCTCCATGGTCGACAGATGACCGCAATCCTCTATCAGGACGAAATCCGCGCCCGGGACCAGATCGGCCATTTCCTCGCTCAGGTCCGGCGGCGTCAATATGTCATCCCGCCCGCACAGAACGAGTGTCGGGCACGCAATCCCGGCCAGACCGGGCCGGCTGTCAGGGCGGTTCATAATCGCGGTTTGCTGCCGCAGGAACGCATCCTTGCCCACCGACTCCGCCATCGCGGTAATATCCGCGATAAGGGCGCTATCGGTGAGCCGCGCCTCATGGACAAACAACGGCAACAGACGCGGGCTCACGGCTTTGAATTCGCCGCGGTCGGCCAGTGCGATCAGGTCCCGGCGGCGCGTTGTCTGTTCCGGGGTATCCGCCCGCGCGCCGGTATCCAGCAGGGCAAGTTTCGTTACCCGTTCAGGCGCCTGACGCATCATCTCCAGGGCGACATAGCCACCCATGGAAAGCCCGGCCAGCGCAAAGCGCTGCGGCACGGTGTCCAGCGCCCGGCGCGCCATGCCTGCCATCGTGTCGTCCAGCGTCATATCGGCGATCGTAATATCCGCCAGACCGGACAGCGCCTCTACCTGCGGCTTCCACAGCCGGTCGTCGCAGAGGAGGCCGGGCAGCAACAGAAGGTGGGGACGGTCCGTCATTTGAGCAGCCTGCTGAGTTCCTTGAACTGCGGGGTCCCCGCCTTTTCGAGCCATTCGAACACGATCATCTCGGAGGTGACGATACCCACGCCCGCATCTCGGAGGCGCGACATAGCAACCGCGTGATTGGCCGCAGTGCGCGACGATGTTGCGTCGGCGGCGACGAAACACTGGTAGCCGGCCTCCTGCAGCCCGATGGCGGTCTGCAGGACGCAAACATGGGCTTCGATACCGCCGATAATGACCTGACTGGGCTTCAGGGTCTCCAGCTTGCCGCGAATTGCCGGGTTCCGGGCCGACGAAAAGTGGAGTTTGCTGAAAAAAGCATCTTCGGGAGCAAGTTCGGCCAACGGCTCCACCGTCGGGCCCAGACCTTCAGGGTATTGTTCCGTCACGACGATCGGGACCTCGAGCACGCCTGCCGCTTTCATCATCAGGCTGCACCCGCTGAGAACCGCCCGCGGCGAATCCATGGCGGATAACAGCCGTTTCTGAATATCCACGATAAGGAGACAGCTCTTCTCGGCAGTCATCAACATGCCAAATTTCCGTTTCTTTTATTCATTCAAGAGATGTGGTATAAGGTTTTGAGTTATAAGGGTTCGTGACTAGATCATAGGCGGTCGTCGCGGGCCACATTTTTTTCAGCAACATGCAAGCAAGTATGAGTTTTTCAGATCTCGGGCTTAGCCCGGAACTCCTTAAGGCAATCGGCGATGCGGGATATGTAGAGCCGACCCCTATTCAAAAAGAAGCGATCCCCTACGTCCTGATGACCAGAGACGTGCTCGGATGCGCGCAGACGGGTACGGGCAAGACCGCATCCTTCACACTGCCGATGATCGAGATTTTGTCGAGCGGCCGCGCCAAGGCGCGGATGCCCCGCTCGCTGATCCTCACGCCGACGCGCGAACTGGCTGCCCAGATCGCGGAAAACTTCGAGATTTACGGCAAATATCACAAGCTGAACATGGCGCTGCTGATCGGCGGCGTATCGATGGTCGAGCAGACAAAGAAACTCGACCGCGGCGTCGACGTGCTGATCGCGACGCCCGGACGGCTTCTCGATCATTTCGAACGCGGCCGCATTCTGCTGAACGACATCAAGATACTGGTCATCGACGAAGCAGACCGCATGCTCGACATGGGCTTTATCCCCGATGTCGAAAAAATCGTGTCGTTGCTGCCGAAAATGCGCCAGACCCTGTTTTTCTCCGCCACCATGGCGCCTGAAATCCGCCGTCTGTCGGATGCGTTCCTGTCCAATCCCAAGGAAGTCACCGTCGCGCCCAAATCCCGCCCCGTCACCGAAACGGTTACGCAGGGCATCGTGATCGTGGACCAGCGCAAAAAGGGCGATGCGCTTCGGAAGATCATTGCCAAGGACGACATCAAGACGGCAATCATATTCTGCAACCGCAAGCGCGATGTCGATACACTCGGCAAATCGCTGAAAAGTCACGGGCTGAATGCGGCCGCCCTCCATGGCGATATGGACCAGACCAGCCGCAACGAGACACTGGAACGGTTCAAGGACGGCAAGATCGATTTTCTCGTCGCCAGCGACGTCGCGGCCCGCGGTCTCGATATCGACGATCTCCCCGCGGTCTTCAACTACGACGTGCCGATGCATGCCGAAGATTACATTCACCGCATCGGACGCACCGGCCGGGCCGGCAAATCGGGAAGCGCCTACACGCTCGCGACCCCAGCCGACGGCGTTTACCTCACATCGATCGAAAACCTGATCGGAAATTCGATACCACGCCTCGATTTCGAGGGATTCGCCAACGAAACCCTGGACGAAAGCGACGGCCGGAAACGCGGCCGGTCGCGCCGCGGCAGCGCCGGCCAGGGCCAGCGTGAACGTGCGCCGAAATCCGCCCGGGCC
Source organism: uncultured Rhodospirillaceae bacterium (assembly GCA_963974055.1). Lineage (GTDB taxonomy): Bacteria > Pseudomonadota > Alphaproteobacteria > MPNO01 > UBA830 > CAXBCP01. The sequence goes on along the minus strand of CAXBCP010000006.1, from coordinate 78,306 downwards.
GCGAAACCCCGGGAAGACAAATCGCGCAACGAGAAACCCCGGGAAGAACAGCCCGAGACCGCCGCAGAGAGCCGGCCGCAGGAACAGAAACCCCGCGCCGAGAAAGCCGACACCGCCGCCGTCAAGGAGGACAGCTCCGCCTCGACCGCCGGCGAACGCAAACCCCGGCGCAGCAACCGCGACAATCGCCAGAAGAAGCCGGAAGGCGAGAAAAAATCCCGCGACAGGGGAAATCAGGGCAACAACGAAAAGAAAGTTGTGGGCCTCGGAGATCACGTGCCCGCGTTTCTTCAGAAACCGGCGCGTCCGTCATCCTGACCAGTCGGACGGTGAGCTAGGGAATAGAGAGAATGCAGACAATTTTCGTTATGGTGAAATGCCAGCTCGGAAAAGCCTACGATGTCGCGGCAATGGCGGTCGATAACGTGGATTGCGTGTCCGAAGTCTATTCGGTATCCGGTCAGCACGACCTGATGATGAAATGTACCCTGGACGACGACATGGACATCGGACATTTCGTGACCGAAGAATTGCAGCTTATCGACGGTGTCGCCGATACGTTTACGTTGATCACTTTCAACGCCTTTACCTGACGTCCCCGCCGTCCTGCCGCGTCATATAGAGCGGCTTCGAGCCATCGATGTGTATTCGCGGCTCCGTGCTGTCGATTTCGGTCAGCGCCTCGGTTTCCGTCATCGTATTGCGGCATCGTGCAGTCAGATTGACATAGTCGCGGGTCCCATCCGCCATCCACTGTTTTTCCTGGTCCGTCAGGTCCCGCAATATCTTGGCCGGCGCTCCCGCGGCAACGACACCGGACGGAACGACCATCGCCGCCGGGATGAAGGCAAGCGCCGCAACAAGCGCGTAATCGTGAATTTCGGCGCCATCCATCACCACGGCATTCATACCGACCAGAACCCGATCGTGGAGGATCGAGCCGTGCAGCACAGCCCCATGACCGATATTGCAGTATTCGCCGAGAACGACGTCGCCGCCGGCGAAGGTGTGAGACGTGCAGTTGTCCTGGAAGTTGCTGCCGCGCCCCATCCTGAACTGGCCGAAATCGGCCCTGATCGACGCGGAGGGTCCGATGTAACATTCCGGGCCGATTATGACATCGCCGATCAGAACTGCTGTCGGATGAACATAGGCCGTCGGATGAACCACCGGAACGACACCGTCAATCGCATATACCTTCACCACTGCACTTCTCCCTTTTCGCCAAAAGAAAACGGCGGGAAATTCCCGCCGTCAGATCGTTTTTCCCGTCCCGGGCCGGCCCGCAATCGGACGCCTGCCGACATTATACGTGAAACGACTCGCCGCAGCCGCAGCGACCCTTTTCATTCGGGTTGTTGAAAACGAACCCCGACTGAAGCTTGTCTTCGACATAGTCCATTTCGGTCCCGATCAGGAACATAAGCGCCTTGGTATCGACAAACAGCGTCACGCCCTTTTCTTCGACAACCTCGTCGAGGGGCTCCTTTTCATTTGCAAAATCCATGGAATAGGCCATCCCGGAACAGCCGCCGGTGCGCACACCAATACGCAATCCGGTCGCCGGTTCGGTTCTGCTACTCATCAGATGCTTTACACGTTCTGCCGCAGCATCCGTCAGGGACATAAGGGAATTTGACATATCAATACCTGTGTTTAATCAGCAAGTTACAAGAGAAGGTTAACGTCTCTACTCACATGAAACCGAGTTCGAGTTTTGCTGCTTCCGACATTAATTCCGGGCTCCATGGCGGCTCCCACGTCAGTTCCAGATCGACTTCGCCCACGCCCTCGACCAGTTCAACCCGGGACTTCACCTGTCCGGGAAGAATCTCGGCGACCGGACAATGCGGCGATGTCAGCGTCATCACCAGTTCGACCTTGGATTCTTCCGATACATGAACGTCGTATATCAGTCCGAGTTCATAAATATTGACCGGAATCTCCGGGTCGAAAATTTCGCTTATCGCCGCAATGACCTCCTGCTTGAGGGTCTCCTGCGGGGTTCCGGCGGCGTTGTCCACGCCTTCGTCGGCAATAGTGCCGGGCGGCGTGTCCTGAACAGTTTCATCCATCACGTCACTTACTCTGTTGTTATGCTGTTTTCGTCCGTTCCGGCCAACGCGGCGCGAAACGTATGCCATGGCAGGGTCGCGCATTTAATCCGCGTCGGAAATTCGCGAACACCCATCAGGGCGGCCAGTTCGTCGTCTTCCGCCAGTTCCGGCGCTTCCTTCGATGTAAGCTGTGTCTGAAAGCGGTCGAAGGCAGCGATCGCTTCATCGACCGTCATGCCCTTGAGAATTTCGGTCATCATCGACGCCGACGCCACGGAAATCGCGCAACCGCGCGCCTCGAACCGTGCATCCGCAATGCGATCTCCCTCCAGCTTTACATAGACGGTAACCCGGTCGCCGCAGAGCGGATTATTGCCCTGCGCTTCCCCGGTCGCCTCTTCCAGAACCCCCGAATTCTTCGGCTTCCGGCTATGTTCCAGGATAATCTCCTGATAGAGATCGCGGAGATCGACGGTCATGCGAACATCTCCCGCACACGTTTGATCCCGTCGACCAGCGCATCGACCTCTTCCCGCGTATTGTACAGCCCGAAAGACGCCCGCACCGTGGCTGCGACATCGAACCGGTCCATCACCGGCTGCGCACAGTGGTGTCCCGTGCGCACGGCAATCCCGTCATAGTCCAGAATTGTGCCAACATCATGGGGATGCACATCGTTGATATTGAAGGACAGGATTGCAGCCTTTTCGGATGCAGTCCCGACGATATTGACGCTGTTCATGGCAACCAGCCGTTCGGTGGCATATTCCAGCAGATCGTGTTCATGGGCCGCGATCGCCTCGAACCCGATGCCGTTCAGATAGTCGATCGCAGCCCCCAGCGCGATAATCCCGGCGATGTGGGGCGTGCCCGCTTCAAACTTGAACGGCAGGTCGGCATAGGTCGTCTTCTCGAACGTCACCCGGTCGATCATTTCGCCGCCACCCTGATAGGGCGGCATCGCCTCCAGCAGCGCCTCCTTGCCGTAGAGAACACCAATCCCGCTCGGCCCGTAAAGCTTGTGGCCGGAGAAGACATAGAAATCCACATCAAGCGCCTGCACATCAACCGGGATATGCGGTACCGCCTGGCAGCCGTCGAGGAGCACCAGCGCGCCCTGCGCATGCGCGAGACGAATAACCTCCGCCACCGGCACGATTGTCCCCAGGGCATTCGATACATGGGTTACCGCGACGATTTTCGTGCGCGGCGACAATAGCTTCTCGTATTCCTCGGTCAGAAACGTGCCGCTATCGTCAATCGGAACGACTTTGATCACCGCTCCTGTCTGTTCGGCGATCATCTGCCACGGCACGATGTTCGAATGGTGTTCCAGCACAGACAGGACGATTTCATCCCCCGCCGACAGGTTTGCCCTGCCCCAGCTCGAGGCAACGAGATTGATCCCCTCGGTGGCCCCGCGGACGAAGATAATCTCCTTCTCGTCGGCAGCGTTCAGGAACGCCTGCGCCTTTACACGCGCCGCTTCCATGGCATCCGTGGCCTTCTGGCTCATATAGTGGACGCCGCGATGCACGTTCGCATATTCGGTTTCATAGGTTTTACCGATCCGGTCGATAACGGCCGACGGCTTCTGGGCGCTGGCACCGTTGTCGAGATAGACCAGCGGCTTGCCACGCACCAGTTCCGACAGGATCGGAAAGTCCTTTCGGATACGGTCGATGGGATATGTGCCGTTTGACGTCATTTTGCCCCCGACATCCAATCGGCAACCGCGGTTTCGATATGCGCGCGGACGGCCCCTTCGGGCATGCCGTCGAAAATTTCACCGACGAAGGCCCCAATCAACAGCGACTTCGCCTGATGCGGCGGGATACCACGACTTTCCAGATAGAACATGGCCGCCTCATCCAGGTCGCCCACGGTCGCCCCATGGGCGCATTTCACGTCATCGGCGAAGATCTGGAGTTCGGGCTTGGAATCCGCCTGTGCGCCGGCGGAGAGCAGCAAATTCCGGTTCGATTGCGCGGAATCCGTCTTCTGCGCGTCAGGACGCACGATAACCCCGCCCTGAAAGACCGAGCGCGAATTATCGTCCAGCACGTTGCGGAAAATCTGGCTGCTACTGGTATGCGGCACGCCGTGATCGGCCACTGTCGTACTGTCCGCGTGCTGGCGCCCGCGCAGAAGCGCGCCGCCGGCCAATGTGCATGCCGCGCCCTCGCCTTCAAACGCCACATTGACTTCGTTGCGCGACAGCAGCGCGCCGACCGCAAGCGCCAGGGACGAAAAACGGGCGTCGCGGTCCAGGCGGACCTGGGTCAGTGCGGTATGGTACGCCGACACGGATTCAGACTGCCGTTTGATGTGGGACACGGACGCGTTCCTGCCGACCCGTATTTCGCTCACCGCGTTCGTCCAGTAGCTCGTATCGGCCCCGCCGGCAAAGGTCTCGATAACCGTCACGGCACTGTTTTCGCCCGCGATTACCAGCGTACGCGGATGAACCGCAATTGCCGCCGTGCCGCCATCGACGATATGGACGACCTGTACCGGACGCGGCAGCACAACGCCGTTTGCCACCCTGACCACCAGGCCGTCCCGCATGAATGCGGTATTCAGCGCAACCAGCGGTGCGCCGTCCTCCGGCGCAATCTGCGCGAGGTCTTTTTCAAGCGCCGGGTCGATCTCCTCAACCGCCGCCGACAAAGGCGATACAGTTACACCATCGGGAAGGTCGCCGATGGCCGATGCGCCGGCATCGAAGCGCCCATTGACGATCACGATCCGGTCGCAGCCCTCGACAAACAGCGCCGACCAGTCATTCAGGTCAGGCAGAGAGATATCCGCCAACGGGTCGAATTCGGCCCGGGCAAGGCGGTTGAGGTTGGTATATTTCCAGGCTTCCGTCCGGGGCGTCGGAAATCCTGCCTCGGCGAAATTATGGATTGCCCCGTCGCGGGCGCCGGCAAGCCAGCCCCCCGGAAGGCCGTTTTTGGCCTGCTCGAAGCTCTCCACAATCCGGGCGGTATTTTCGTTCTGCGTCATGGATTTATGATGTCCTAGGCGGCGGCCGAAGCGTCGTCTTCGATGCCGAATTTCGCATAACCGTCCTTTTCGAGCTCGTGCGCGAGTTCCTTGCCGCCACTGGCGACAAACCGGCCCTTCGCCAGCACATGCACGTAATCGGGCACGATATGATCGAGCAACCGCTGGTAATGCGTGATCACGATCATCGAGCGGTCCGGCGCGCGCAACTTGTTGACGCCCTCGGACACGATACGAAGCGCGTCGATATCGAGCCCGGAATCGGTTTCGTCGAGAATGGCGAGCGTCGGCTCAAGCATCGCCATCTGGAAAATCTCGTTGCGTTTTTTCTCGCCCCCGGAAAATCCGACATTTACCGGACGCTTGAGCAGTTCATCCTTCATTTCAAGGATATTGCCCTTTTCGCGTGCGAATTTCAGGAAGTTGAGGGCATCGAGCTCTTCTTCGCCCCGCGCCACGCGCACTGCGTTCACCGCGGTTTTCAGGAAGGTCAGGTTCGACACGCCGGGGATTTCGACCGGGTACTGGAAGGCCAGATATATACCTGCAGCCGCCCGTTCATGCGGCGCCATGCCGAGCACGTCCTGCCCCTTGAACGAAACTTCACCCTTGGTGACATCATACCCTTCCCGGCCCGACAACACGTAGGACAGGGTGCTTTTTCCGGAGCCGTTCGGCCCCATTACCGCGTGAATTTCACCTTCGCCGATTTCAAGGTCGATGCCGCGCAGGATCTCCTTGCCGCCGACGGAAACATGCAGGTCTTTTACTGACAGAAAGCTCATCTTCGTTCCTTATCCCACGCTGCCTTCGAGCGTCACGCCCAACAGCTTTTGTGCCTCTACTGCGAATTCCATCGGAAGCTCCTTCAGAACCTCCTTGCAGAACCCGTTGACGATCAGCGATACCGCCGCTTCGGGGTCGAGACCGCGCTGCTGGCAGTAAAAAAGCTGATCCTCACTGATCTTGGATGTCGTCGCCTCATGCTCGACCTGGGCGCCGGGGTTGGAAACCTCGATATAGGGAACCGTATGCGCGCCGCATTCGTCGCCGATCAACAGGGAATCGCACTGCGTGTAGTTTCGCGCGCCATCGGCCCCCGCCAGCGCCTTGACCAGTCCGCGATAGGTGTTCTGGCCGTGACCGGCGGATATTCCCTTCGAGATGATGGTGCTTTTTGTGTTCTTGCCGACATGGATCATCTTCGTGCCGGTATCGGCCTGCTGGTAGTTATTGGTGATGGCAACCGAATAGAATTCGCCGACGGAGTTGTCGCCTTCGAGAATACAGCTCGGATATTTCCACGTTACCGCCGAGCCGGTCTCGACCTGTGTCCAGGAAATCTTCGAACTCCGTCCGCGGCAGACGCCGCGCTTGGTCACAAAATTGTAGATGCCGCCCTTGCCGTCCTCGTCACCGGGATACCAGTTCTGAACGGTTGAATACTTGATTTCCGCATCGTCCATCGCGATCAGTTCCACCACGGCGGCATGAAGCTGGTTTTCGTCGCGCATCGGCGCCGTGCAGCCTTCGAGGTAACTCACGTAGCTGCCTTCGTCGGCGATGATAAGCGTCCGCTCGAACTGCCCCGTATTCGCCGCATTGATGCGGAAATAGGTGCTCAATTCCATCGGGCAGCGCACCCCTTTGGGCACGTAGACAAACGTGCCGTCGCTGAATACGGCCGAATTAAGCGTCGCATAGTAATTGTCCGCAAACGGCACGACCGAGCCGAGATATTTACGCACCAGTTCGGGATGGCTCTGGACCGCTTCCGAAATCGGGCAGAACACAACCCCTGCTTCGGTCAGTTTTTCCTTAAACGTCGTTGCAACCGACACACTATCGAACACGGCATCCACGGCGACACCGGCCAGAATGGCCTGTTCCGCCAGCGGGATGCCCAGTTTCTCATATGTTTCGAGAAGCTTCGGGTCCACTTCATCGAGACTTTGCGGCTTGTCCTCGTCCCGCTTCGGCGCAGCGAAATAATAGGCGTCCTGGAAATCGATTTCGGGGTAGTTCACGAATGCCCATTTCGGCTCGGTCATCGTCAGCCAGTGACGATACGACGTCAGCCGCCAGTCGAGGAGCCATTCGGGCTCGCCCTTCTTGCCGGATATGAACCGGACGATATCCTCGTTCAGACCCTTCGGCGCGAACTCGGTTTCGATATCGGTATTGAAACCGTATTTGTACTCGCGTTTCTTGGCTGCATCTTCGAGCACTGTCGCGGTTTCTGCAGGGGGCGTCATTCCAGTCTCTCCTTAAACGCTGGCCGTCGCGCTTGCCTGCGGCGCAGACAAGGGTGCCGTATCGAACACGGGGCGCGCCATTTCCGCCAGGGAAACGCTATCAAGCGCATCGACAAGCGCGTTGTTGATCTGGCGCCAGTTGGTCCGCGTCGGGCACAACGCTTCGATTTCGCAAACGACTCCATCCGCCGTCATGCATTCGGTCAGTGCAATCGGTCCATCCAGCGCCGAGACGATATCCGCGACCGATATTTCGTCGATCGCCCGGGAAAGCACGTACCCGCCATGGGTGCCGCGCTGCGAATCCAGCAGACCCGCGCGGGAAAGCTGCTTCAGCAGCTTGCTCACCGTCGGCCCGGGCAGCGCCGTCGACACCGTCATTTCGGCCGCCGTTGTCACCTGTCCGGGTGCCCGTGCAAGCTGAACCATCAATATCACACCGTAATCGGCCATGCGGCTCAATTTAATCATTGAATTTCAATTCTCTAACTGAATTCGAACCATATCGGTACTATTCGGAAAATAGGGCATCGTGCCGGTCTGTCAAGGGTCCGCCATCACTATAAAGGGATTAATTTCGTCCTATATCCTAAAGGGAGTTTTAACCAATATTTTTAAATACTTGGAAACACCCGGCACTTATGCAGGAAGAGTTGAGGGTTGCTCGCCTCGGCGATGCGCTGACAACCTTGTCTTGAAATTTAACGGAGTGTCGGATTATTTTACAAACACCCCGAATTCCTACACCCTTCTTGCAGAAAACCCCGAGAATCAGGGGTTTCTCTCAACTGGCACGATTATTGCATAATTGTATTTGTGTCGCGTCTGGTTGAAACAAATTGTTTCATTCCCACGTAGGAAGAGACACAGTTTTACCATCGGACGCAGTTTCGTCCGGACGATGTGGTTGGTTTTCGCGTGAACAGCGCGTAGCAGTATCAAGGGTTATTTGGATGAAGAAGTTTTTTGTACTTTACGTTGTTGCCGTCATGGCAATCGTAGCTGGCATGACGGCCGCCAAATCGTCAACCAGCCCCCTCCCGACATTCGAAGCGAATGACGCGGGTACATCCGCCCTTGCCGCGCCAGGCCGCGCTGTTAACTTTTATCCGGAGAATTAAAGTGTACGAGTTCAAGAGTTTCCTGAAACACGCCGCGGGCGCGATCGCCGTCCTCGCGCTCTTTTCGACGGGCGCGTCGGCGAACCTGATCACCAATGCCGGATTTGAGTCCGGCGATACGGGATTTTCAAGCGCCTATACGGGCGGCATTTATATATTCGGTGAATCGACCTATTCGGTGGTTTCCGACCCCAATCTCGCGCATGGCGGCGCGGCCAGCTACGGCGATCATACCTCGGGCAGCGGTTTGATGATGGCGGTCAACGGCGCCACCACGCTCGGCACCGTAATCTGGAGCCAGACCGTTTCCGTTGCAGCCGGTACGCTTTACGATTTCGCGACCTATATTTCGTCCTGGTATGACCAAAACCCGGCGGACCTGACTTTTGCCGTAAACGGCACCAATATCGGCGGGCTCAATGCACCGAGCACGACCGGGATCTGGGAACTCGCCTTCGCAACCTGGAATTCAGGCGCCAATACCTCTGCGCTGATCGAAATCCGCAACCTCAACACGGTTGCCAGTGGCAACGATTTCGCGCTGGACGATCTCTATTTCGGCGAAGCGATGTTCTCGGTCGAAGTGCCGGAACCCGCGATCGCGGCGATTTTCGGTCTTGGTCTTCTGGGGCTCGGACTTGCCCGCCGGCGGCGCGCCCTTCCGAACGCCTGACCGACCCGGCAAACGCTTCCCTTGCATGCAAAAACGGCGGCCTCTGAGCCGCCGTTTTTCTGTCCGTCTTCCATCTCGGCCTCAACGCCGGCGGCATCGCCTCCTAGCTGGGCACGAATTTCTCGGCATGCACCCGGTTCGGCTCGACGCCGTTCGCCGACAGCCAGCTTTCTGCAGCATCGATCATCGGGGGCGGACCGCACAGATATACTTCGCAATCGCCGCCGTTCAGTATTTCGGGACGCAGCAATCCGGTAATATGACCGGTGCCGCCGCCCCAGCCTGACCCGGGCTCCACCACAGACAACTCGGTCGTCAGGTCGATCCCCTGCCCCGCATAGCTTTTGAGCTGGTCAAACCCGAAAAGCTCATCTTCCGTATTCGCGCCGTACAGCAGATGAACCGGATAATCCACGTCCCCCTCGGCAGCCATTGTATCGAGCATGCTCAGCATCGGCGCCAGGCCTGTCCCGCCGGCCACCATCACAACCGGCCGTTCGACCGGCCGCAGGTAAAAACGTCCGAACGGTCCGGTAACTGTCAACTCGTCGCCCGGCTGCGCGCGCTGCGACAGGTAGTCGCTCATCGCGCCCTGTTCGAGAACCTTGATATAAAACGTATAGCGCCCGGATTCGAACGCGGCATTGGCAAACGAATAAGACCGGTGTTCCGTCGAGCCCGGCACGGACAGATGCACATACTGCCCAGAGATGAACGATATCGGCGGTGAATCGCTGTCGGGTTCGACAACGAGCTTGGCGACCGTGGATGAAATCATCGCCACTTCCGAAACCCGGACCGTGCGGGTATCCGGTTTCGATTTAAGCGCAACCCGGGATTCATAGGGGAATTCGATCACGCAATCGGATTTGACATGCATCTGACAGGTCAGTACTTCCCGCCGGTCGAATTCCTCCTGGGTCAGGGCCTCGTCGGAGAATTCGGCGAGCGTGTATTCCCCGCTTGTACATACGCCCTTGCACGTTGCACAGGCGCCTTCGAGACAGTCCGTCAGAATGCGAACCTTGTTCTTCAGCGCCGCGAAATAAATATTATCGGTTTCGCTGGCGCCGAACTTTACGATCCGACCGTCCTCGAAGACCATGGTCACTTCATGCGTCGTCATCTGCCTATCCTTCCGGGACGAGGAGCGGTTTGACCGCCTCGCCGCGGCGTATCAGTTCGAATCCCTCCGCCGCCTCCGAAAGCGGCAGAACGTGGCTCTGGATCGGCTTCAGGTCGACGGCGCCGGAATACACCAGCTCCGTAGACCTCTGCCATGTGTCCCATATCCGGCGTCCGTGAATATTCACCATGCGCGGGCATTTCAGCAACCACCAGGTAAAATCGACCGGAATTGCCGTCGACGGCGCTCCGACAAGGCGAAAGTCGCCGCCCTTGCACAAACTGTCGAACACCGACCGGAAGCCGGCTTCCGAACCGGAGAACTCAATACCGACATCCGCGCCTTCGCCGCCCGTCATATCGCGGACCGCGTCTGCGACGTTTTCATCGTCCGCTTTTAGAGCACGGTCCGCGCCCATGACCTCCGCCGTCTTCAGGCGGAGCGGATTGAGATCTGCGGCGATGACCTGCGCCGCACCGAGCGCCCGCGCGACCGCTATCGCCATCAGACCGATCGGTCCGCAGCCGTTGATCAGCACGTTCTGGCCCGATACGCCCGACCCTTCGAGACAGGCATGCACGCCGATCCCGAACGGTTCCAGCATCGCGCCGGTTTCATGGGGCAGATCGACCGGATTTTTCCAGGCAATCAGGGATGGAACAGTCACGTAATCGGCAAACGCGCCGTCGATATCGATTCCGGGATAGGTGGTGTTGTTGCACAGATGTGCGTTGCCGAGCCGGCAGGGCCGGCAGGTGCCACAGAATATATGGCTTTCCAGGCTTACATGATCGCCGAGCGCGACATTCGTCACCCCCTCGCCGACCTGATCGACGATACCGCTGACTTCGTGCCCCAGCACGCGGGGCAGCTTCATGCGCCGCGCCATCCGCGGCGCCCAGTTGTAAATCTGCATGTCAGTCCCGCAGATGCCGGCAGCGCCGACCTTCAGGCGGATTTCACCGGGTCCGGCGTCGCGCGGCTCCCAATCCCGGACGGCAACGCCGCCGACCGCTGCCTCTACCTTGCACAGGGCCAGCATTACAGGTGATACACGTCGATGGGGCCTTCGAGGCGGTCATCGATAAAGGTGATCTTTTTCCGCGTGATCTTCAGTTCGCCATCGATCCGGCGCAGGCTGAAATCATACAGGCTGCCCCGGGTCAGCCCGCCCTTCTTGCCATATGTATGAATGATGCAGTTGGCGGTCGCCTCGATCTCGTCGCCGCTTTCCTTTTCGATCAGGACGTTGCCGACGACATGGACGGTCCGGTCCAGCGGCACAGAGGCATATGAATCGCGGGACTCGATCCGGAATACACGGTCTTCCAGACCGCCGCGGTTGCGAAGGTAGATCAGGTTGAGCTGAAGTTCCGGGTCGTCGGTCGTCTCTTCCTCGTTCGCCCAGGACGGCACCCAGTAAACCGCGTCTTCGGTATAAAGTTCGATCCAGTCATCCCATTCACGCCGGTCCAACAGCGTGGATTCGCGATTGATCAGGTTTGTTACTTCTTGTTGCAGATCGGTCATCCCGGTCAGTCTCCCTTGAGCATTTTCAGCCATTGCCGGTAAAAGCCATGGTAGTGAATTTCATGATCCCAGTTCTCCGTGCAGGCAGCCGGCGTGAAACCGAGCTGTTTCGCCGCGCTGTCCTGGCCTTCGATGATGCTTCCGATGCCTCGGGTAAACTCGTTCCACTTCGCGCCGGTCGCGAGCGATCCTTCCTGGGTGTCTTCGAGCGCCGCGAGATCGTCCGACGTCGCCATTCCGGCCGTCAGATAAAAGTCCTCGAACTTCCGCAGACGACCCGCCCGGGCGGTATCGCTTTCGCCCTTCGGCGCGACGCAGTAGACGGACACGTCCATGCGTTCCGCCGAGATCGGTTTCATCACGCGGATCTGGGTGGACGGATTGTCCATCAGCATCACGTTCGGAAAAATGTACAGGTTGCGCCCCTTGGTGAGGATCCAGTCTACCTGCCCCGGCGTGAGTTCCTTTTCCAGCCGTTCCCTGGCTTCCCAGATCGGCCTGACTTCCGGCGTCGTATGCTGCGCCCAGACCGCCATATGACCGTTCCCGAGATCGTAACTGCCGGTCGGTACGCCGCCGGCCATCCGTCCTGCCTCGGTTTTCTTTATCCCCGCGTATTCGCCCTTGCTCTCGCGCGCGGCGATGGTGTGGGCAAAAACGCGGTGGACCGTGGAAACGTGATATCCGTCGACGCTGTTTTCGGCCTGGAATTTCCAGTTACCGTCAATCGCATAGGTAGAACTGCCCGGAACCACTTCGAGCCCGTCGGGCGATTGCGCGACCATCAGGTCTATCCACGGCTTCGCCTCGCCGAGCCAGTCATCAAGCGACGGCACGTCTGCACTGAGACTGCCGAAGACGAAACCGCCATAGCTGTCGAGTTTCGCGATTTCGCGCAGGTCGAAATGGCTGCGGTCGGTATCGGCCTCTTCGTTCTTGATACCGATGCAGGCGCCGCTGCATTTGTAACTCCATCCATGGAACCGGCAGGTCAGCGTCTTCGCGTTCCCCCGACGGAACGGCGTCAGAATGGCCGCGCGGTGAGAGCAGGCATTGATGAAGCACTTCAGCGAGCCGTCTTCCTGCCGGTGCACGAAGACCGGCTGGCGGCCTATCTCGGTCCAGAAATAATCGCCGTGGTTTGCGACCTGGTCTTCATGGCACAGGAAAACCCAGCATTTCTCGAATATCTTCTGGATTTCCTGTTCGAAAAGATCTTCATCCGTATAGACCGAGCGGTCGACCCGGAACACACCCTGATCGACGCGGTCGTCAACCAGCGCCGATAGATTGTCTGCAATAATACTGCCATCCATGTCCGTTTCCTTATGAACCTGAAATACGATCCCGCCAGCGGCGGTAAAAACTGTAATAGAGGGTCTCGTGATCCCAGCTTGAATTGCTGGTTTCCGGGTTGAAGCCCCCTGCTTTCGCGAATTCGTCCGGGCCATGCTCCATCGTGCCCTGACCGCGGTGAAATTCGCCCCACCGGGCGACGCGTCCGCGGCTGCCGTCATGGGTCGCTTCGAGCGCCACCACATCGTCCGACGTTGCCATGCCGCTCGCCATGAAAAAATCCTCGAACTTGCGAAGCCGGGCATAGCGGGCCTCGCGGCTTTCGTCCGACGGCGCGAGACAGTAGATGGTCACCTCTGTCTCGTCGGCTGAAATCGGTCGGAACGTCCGAATCTGCGTCGCGGCGAAATCGTTGATCATCAATGACGGAAAAACAATCAGGTTGCGCCCACGGCGCAGCATCCAGTCGACCTTGCCGGCCGGATGATCGCGCTCCAGCCGTTCTTCGGCTTCCGACAGCGGCGACGTCGACAGCGGGTCGCGTTCCGCCCAGATCACCATATGCCCCTGGCCCAGATCGTAGCATCCGTTTCGCACGTTCTTTTTGGACAGACGACCGGTCTCGGTTTTCATCATCCCTTCATAGCCTTCGCGGGCTTCGCGCTGCTTCACGGTGCTGGCGAATATCCGGTGAACCGTGCTGGTGTGATAGCCGTCGACCGCATTCTCGGTCGACATCTTCCAGTTGCCGCCGATGACGTATTTCTGTGCCCCGGGCAGCACTTCCAGGCCTGCCGCCGACTGATCGGCAACGAAATCGATAAATGCTCTGGATTCCCCGAGGAATTCCTCCAGCGGCGCCACATCCGCCTTCAGACTGCCGAACACGAAACCCCGATAGCTGCCGATCGCGCCGATCTGGGTCAGGTCGAACACGCTGCGATCGAAATCCGGACCGTAGCCGGTTTCCTCGTCCTTCACCCGGATACAGGCGCCGTCGCACTTGTAGGTCCAGCCATGAAAACGGCAGGTCAGCGTCTTGGCGTTGCCATGCTGCAGCGGCGTGATGATCGCCGCCCGATGGGAGCACGCATTGAGAAACCCTTTCAGGCTGCCATCTTCCTGACGGTGGACGAAAACCGGCTGACGGCCGAGATGCGCCGCGAAGTAATCGCCCGGATTCTTCACCTGGCTTTCGTGACACAGGAAAACCCAGTCCGCCTCGAAGATCGTACGAAGCTCTGCGTCGAAAATATCCTTGTCGAGATAGATGTTGCGGTCGACGCGAAAAATATTTTCGTCCGGCCGGTCATCGATCATCTCGCCGACCCGGTTCGGGCTTATCGTTCCATCCATGACTTCCACTCCTATTCCGCCGCCGCGCGGCCCGCAGCGGGTGTGTATCCAAGCGCATAGGAGATATTCTCCGACGCCCGCCGCACCCGGTCGATACAGTCTCCCCGTCGCGCATCGGACAGCCTGACCTCGGGACCGAAAACACAAACGCTGCCTTTCACCGCACCGTTCCGATCGAATACCGGCGCGGCGATCGCGACGGCACCCTCTATGATCTCCCCCTCGGATACGTAAACGCCGGAGCGGCGAACCTCGTCGAATTCGCGGTTGTCCGCCTGTGCAGAGGCGAAGGCAAGCATCGCCTTGCCGGACGCGCCGACGGCGATGTCTTCGGTAAACCCGACGCCGCGGGTAAATGTCAGCGCCTGTCGGCTCGGCAGTTCCTCAACGCAGATTTTCTTGCCGCCTTCCGCCACGATAAACAGGGCAACGGTCTCGTCTGTCTTGTCCCAGAGACGGCGGAGGACCGGTCTTGCGGCACGGACGAAATCGTCCTGGCCGATCCAGTTGGCGGCAAGGCGGCTGGCCGCATGCCCGAGTTCAAAGCGCTGAGGGTCGCCGAAGGACCTGATGACCCCTTTGCCTTCGAGAGTTGCCAGAATGCGATACAGGGTCGGTCGGCTGAGATCCGTCCGTTTCTGAAGATCGGTCACACTGAGCTGGGGCGTCGCCTGATCGAAACAGGCAAGCACGTCCATCGCCCGCTCGATCGAGCGAATGGTCTTCTGCGCGTGCTCCGTTTCCGCTTTCAGCATTGTGTACACTATGTGGACATTGTGTACGTTAAACTTAACAGCGTCGATTTTTGCTGTCAAACAGCTCCTTAAACCGTGTGACGGCCCGGCCCAAAATCATTCAGCACCGTGTTGTGAACCACCCGCGTCTGCCGCGTCGAAGGCGGCGTGTTCCGCGACCGCCCGACATATCGCGGAATACCGTCGGTAAAGCATGCCGCGATCGCCGGGTAGTCGCCATGCTTTATCGCATCCAGCGCAGTCTTTGCGCTGCTTCCCAGCGGCGCGTCCGCCAGAATCACGTCGGCGGCCCGTCCCCGCTTGATAAACCCGGTATTCAGTTTGTAGACATTCGCATTATTGCCCGTCGCCGCGGCAATCATCATTTCCGGCGAATGTTTCGACAGGCAGGCCATCTCGACCACCGTCTTGATCATGCCAAGCGGCATCACGCCGGTACCCGTCGGCGTATCGGTCGCAAAAATCAGGCGGTCGAACGCATCCGCCTCCACCGCCATATCGAGGCACATCAGCGCCGTGCGGATATTCCCTGCCTGACAGATCTGCAACGCAATTTCGCTTTCGTTGATGATCCGGGGGAAATCGGCATCCGGCATCGCCACAGGCCCGCCGTTAATATGGAAAGATACATCGGGTTGCATATGAAGCAGGTGATCGCCGGTAATCGGCGACGAATCCGGGATTGACGCGCCCCCCGTATGAACGTTGACGGTCATGCCCGCCTTTTGCGCCATCTTCACATAGGGCTTGTAGTCGAACGGCGACTTGAACTTGCCGAAGCCCGCCTTGGCCAGCCAGACGCCCTGCCGCGCCGCCTCGTTGAAATGCTTCTGGGTCAGCCCGGGTTCCAGGATGACGGCGCCGGCATGAACATGCATCCCGCCCGGCGAATAATTGTCGAAGCTCTTCTTCGCCGCGACCGCGAGTGCAACCACACCGTCCGGGTCCGACGGACGGCCCGGCACATGCACCTCGCTGGCGGAAATCGACGTCGTGATACCGCCATGCAGATAGCTTTCGAGAAACCCGATGGTCCGCTGACGCGGGGTATAATCCGCAAAAGCGACATGGACCTGGGAATCGATCAGCCCCGGCATCGCGGTCATGCCGTCTGCATCCAGGACGAATTCGCAGGACTTAAGTTCCGCCGCCGACAGGGTGCCGACCTTGGCGATCTTGCCCTTGTTCATAAGGATGGAATCGCCCTTGGCAAAGGGCTTGCGCCAGTCGCCGCTGACGATGGTCTTGATATTCACGATGGCGGTTTTCATGATCTTTTTTCCTATCTCAGCCCGTCTTCGCCGACGATCTCGTCCTTGCTCGGCCCGCCGACCCGGTGATTGAGCCGCCCGCGATTGGCGAAGCAACAGATAATACAGATTTCGTCTTCAAGCGGCGCATCCGGGACCATGATGGTCATGCCGTCATAATGCGACCGCACGAACAGCGCGTCCTTGTGAGCCAGCGGGATATCGACCTGCTCGCCCGGACGCGCCCGTTTGGTGATCGACGATATCCATGCCTTGCCGCCGCCCACAGCGTCTCGGAGAACGTTGCCGTATACCGTCGTCAGACAGGCAACGCCGTGTTCCTGTTCCCCGGCGGTCCCGATCAGGGCCGCCTTGCCATAGGAATCCACCGTATAGGGCGCCATCTGTTCGGCCCCCATGGTCGCAATCCGGTCGCCCAGCGCCACGCTGGCATCGGTCAAATCGCTCAGGTCTTCGACATAGCCCTTGCCGGCATGCGGATTTTTGATCACGGCGACGACGGCGACCTTGCGCAGGGGTTCATCGCGGACCTGCCCCATGTCATGAAACGTTTCTTCCACAACCGTATAGAGACGGCGGACGTCCATGCAAATTCTCCCTCAGGTGATTTTTAGTATACTAAGTATACGATATTAGGGACGCTTGCCGAGGATAGCAAACCCCATCCCGCACCCGGTGCCGGCCGGCGTACGGTAACAGGGAATATAGTCGTGCCACTCGGGCGCCAGTCCGGAACACGCGCCGGCCACCGCAATCCAGTTACGGATCTCCGAGTTGCCGGAATTGAGGCGCACCCGGGGTATATTGCCCAGAACGTTGCCGTCGCAGGCCAGAAACGCGTCCATGACCGTGCGGTCGAGGTCCGGATCCACTGTGAAATGGCTGAGCCCGCCCGACGCGACGAAGGCCACCCGGATATCTTCCGGCCATTCCCGCACCGCATCCCCGAGCGCCTGGCCCAGCGCAAAACACCGCGCCGGGGTCGGCTGGTTCGGCGGGTAATACGTGTTCAGCATCACCGGAACGATCGGCGCCGTATATCCCGTCATGAGCCGGTGATGTACGAAACCGTAGGCATGTCCTTCCCCGGTCGGTCGGGGAAGTTTTTCGGAATGGCTGATATCGAAGCCGGCGGTCACCAGAGACTCGGTGAAATGCCGCGCAAGCCCGGATGCGACGGGGTAATCCCGCGCTCGGTCAGGCTGATGATACTGCGACCTCGCCTTCTTCCAGTATTCCGGCGCCGTTTCGGGCAGCGGCGAAACGCCGTTCTCGATCGTCTCGCCCGAGTAGATCAGCACGGCGGGCTGGTTGTCTTCATGGAATTGTTCATGCTGGTCGTCGCCAATGACCACCACCACATCCGGGCTGACCGCATCCAGCGCCGCCGCGAGACGGGCAATACCCGCCTGACAGCCCGCGACCCTCTCTTCAACGACTTCGGGGAGAAGTTCGTCGGACAGACCCGGGTCCGCCTTCGCAAGCAGCTCGCCGTAGGTAAGCTGCTGACCCTCAAGGTCGAGATGCGCCTTGTTGTTGATATCCCGGTCGGCATGTTTGAGAAAATCCTCAGCCGGGCTGCCCAGCAACGGGCCGTGCGACGATGCTATCCCGAGAACGATCTCTGCCATCGGGGATACCTCCTAGAATTTGCGACCGTCGATATCGTATCCCGAAAGGGCATAATCGACGAGGTCCGTCCCCTTGCTCCAGTCATATGTCCGGTGCGCATGGGTCTTTACGATAAACGGGGCGCCGGCATAGAATTTTTCATACTGTTCGTGACGCCCGGCGAATTCCGATCCGATCAGGTCCCAGGCCAGTTTCATCAATTTGATGCGGTCCTCGCCCGGCACCCCCGGCGACTGGACATACTTGGTCACGTAGTCCCGGATTTCCGGGTTTTTGAGATCTTCGACCGAGGACGGCAACTGGATCAGACCGCCGCCGCATAATTCGCGCACGACATCGAGCATCTTCGGGTTGATCTCCGACTGCAGATTCATGTTCGCATACAGATGCGACTGGCTGGGCAGCACGTAACCGTTATCGTTGGTCCAGCAATCCGCTTCCTGCGCGTAGACCAGCCCTTCATACATGGCCGCATAGGTCGCAAGCCCGCCCAGTTCGCCGATCACCGGCGGAATATTTCCGATCCCGTTCATA
The DNA here is from genome assembly GCA_963974055.1 of uncultured Rhodospirillaceae bacterium. Classification (GTDB taxonomy): domain Bacteria; phylum Pseudomonadota; class Alphaproteobacteria; order MPNO01; family UBA830; genus CAXBCP01. The sequence goes on along the minus strand of CAXBCP010000006.1, from coordinate 59,691 downwards.
TCGGTGATGCGTTTCGCGAGGCCGAGCAGGAACCGCAATTTCACCATGTAGCGGATCTGCGCCTGGCTGTTGCCCATGATATGCGCCGGCGCTTCGAACCACTGCGCCCGGGCAACATCGACGTTCTTGTATACGAAGACCCGTTCCCAGGGCACGAACACATCGTCATAAACCAGCAGCGAATCCGTTTCGTCGAATCGCGATGCCAGCGGATAATCGAACACGCTGTTCGCCGCCCAGGCGTAGGAACGCCGGGAAAAGATTTTCACGCCCGGCGCGTTGCACGGCACCGCAACGGATATTGCGTAGTTCTCGTCGCCCTGCCGCATCGGATGAATGGTGCTGAGCTGGACGTAGTCGCTGATCACCGCGCCCGTTCCCAGCATCTGCGCGCCGCGGATAACGACGCCGTCATCCCGTTCCTCCACGATCCCGGCATAGAGATCGGGCGGTTCCTGCTGGTGGGCGGGTTTCGACCTGTCTATCTGAGGCGGAACGATGGTGTACGAGATGTACATGTCGTGATCCCGGCAGAACTCGTAGAACTTCACCATATTGTCGGCAAATTGCTGGCCGCCGCGCGCAAGGACCTCGGGCGCCATCGCGTATCCGGCAAAAAACCCGGCAACATGGTCCGGGCTGCGGCCCATCAGGCCCAGAGTCATTCCGGCGGTTCTGGTCAGCGCCTTGCGCCGCAACATCAGTTCTTCCTGCGACCGTGGTGTCGACCAGTGACGGTTTACACGGTCGCCCGTCGTCGGCGATTCATACGTCATCTCGTCGGCATTCGCGGGATCCGACGCCATGTCATAGATATTGGCAACCGACTGGACAGCGCCGCGGAAGGCCGGATGAGACGTGACGTCACTGATGATCTCGCCGTTATGTACGACATGCCGTCCGTCGTCCCGGATTCCCTCGACATATTGCGCACCGGTGCGCACCCCGGTGCCCTGACGCTCGCCGCGGCAAAACGCGATACAGCCGCAAACAGGTTGTTTTCCGCAGTCCACCGGAGCCGCCGATACGTCGGATGTCTTGGTCGCCATGGTCGTTCCTTTTGATATGATGCTACAACAATAACCGGACAGCATCGGAGCGCAATCCGATGACAGGACGGAAGCATATTTGTCGCATGGTTGACGCTTCCCGGCCGCCAAAATAGAATTTACTTAGACATCGAAGCAAAAATTCCAATAAAGAAACCTAACAGATGCAAAAACGCCCCGTCGCCGAGAACCCGCTCTATAACGAAAACAGGATGAAGATCGGCATTATTGCGATGAACTGTTCGCACGGCTCGACCATCACCCAGGCAGACAGCGCCTGGGAAATGAACTGGCCCGACACAAAGGAAGTCGCCGTGATGGCCGACCGCGCCGGGTTCGAAGTTCTGCTGCCGGTGGCACGCTGGAAAGGCTATGGCGGCCCCACCAATTTCAACAACCGGACCTTCGAAACCTATACCTGGGCGTCGGCCGTCGCCGCCATTACCGAATATTCCTGCATTTTCTCGACATCTCACGTGCCGCTTATCCACCCCGTCGCCGCCGCAAAACAATGCGCGACCATCGATCATATTTCCGGCGGCCGGTTTGCACTTAACGTTGTCTGCGGCTGGTTCAAGAACGAATTCGAGATGTTCCAGGCAGGCTGGTCGGAACACGACGTGCGCTATGAATACGCCGCAGAGTGGCTGAAATTCGTGCGCCAGATATGGACGCAGGAAGGCGAATTCGACTTCGAGGGAAAATGGTTCAGCTCCCGGAACGTGTGGAGCGAACCGAAACCGATCCAGAGCCCCATGCCGCCGGTGATGAATGCCGGCGGATCCGCCGCCGGCCAGACCTTCGCCGCGACCCAGGCGGACATGAATTTCGTCATCCTGAAGGAACGCGATCTTGAAGGCGGCAAGGCGCAGATCGATCACCTGAAAGGCATGGCGCGCGAGGCAGGCCGCGACGTCAAAAGCTGGGTGCATGTGTATGTCGTCTGCCGGGAAACCGAACAGGAAGCCCGGGACTACCTGAACCACTATGTCGTCGACAAGGGCGACTACGAGGCCGTGAACAACCTGCTCGAAATCTTCGGCATGCAGTCCGAAACACTCCCCAAGGAAGTCCTGGACGAATTCCGGTTCCATTTTATCGCCGGGCACGGCGGCTACCCTCTGGTCGGAACACCGGAACAGATTGTCGACGAGATCGGCAAACTGTCGGACATGGGGGTCGACGGCATGCTGATCTCCTGGGTCGATTACAAGACCGAATGCAGGCAGTGGATCGACGAAATCATGCCGCTGATGGAACAGGCGGGACAGCGACAGACATTCTCTCCCCCGCCCGCGTAGTCGCAAAAAAGGGCGGCCGAAGCCGCCCTTTTCGCTATCCGTCCGAAGACAGACTACATCGTCTCGTGTTTTTTCGCCGATGCCTTGAGGATGCCGTACATCTCGCGGATCTGCGGGTTCTTGTGTCCGCCAAGGATGGTGTCGCCGAGAGGCGCAATCGTCTTCATGTAGCTTGCCTGCTCGTCAGCAGACAGCCGACGCACCGTCGCGCCCTGCTTTTTCCATTCCTCTTCCATATCGGCAACGAAGCTGAGCGAATTCTTCGACGCCCATTCTGCCATTTCGGTCGCCGTATCGATGACGATCTTGCGGTGCTTCTCCGACAGCTTGTTGAGCCACACCTTGCTGAACCACGCGCCTGCCGTGATATAGGCGCCGTTGGTCACCAGAAGGTTTTTCGTGACCGTCGGGAATTTCGCCTTGGCGGCAACGACGAGACTGGTCCGCGCGCCGTCGACGACTTTGCGCTGGATCGCCGGAACCACTTCGGTGAACGGGATCGGCACGCCGGTCGCCCCGAATTCGCCAACGATTGCACGCTCCATCTGGGTTGCCAGAACGCGAATTTTAAGCCCCTTGAAGTCCGCCAGTTTCACGATCGGCGTGGTCGTCATATAAGACGTCCCGTCATAGGTGTAGATATGCGCGCCGACGATGCCCTTATCGGCGCCAAGCTGCAGGAACTTGTCCCGGAAGCTGTCATCGTTGATCGAACGATGAACGTGCATATGGTCCTTGAACAAGCCGGGCGCATCCGCAACCTGGAATGACGGATTTACACCCTGCAGAAAACCGGGGGGCGCCAGGAACACTTCCTGCGTGCCGAGCTGCAATCCTTCGACCTGGCGCGGAACTTTTCCAAGCTGGCTGGTCGGAAAGACCCGGCCCTTGATTTCGCCGTTGGTGCGTTCGCCAACCAGTTTGGCCAGCCTCATCCCGACATCGTGCTGGGGGTCGGCGGTCGTCGGATAGCCGATTTTCATGTCGATCGCACCCGCCGGACCGGCGATGGCGACAGCAGCCGCTGCCGCGATAACCGGCAGAATGCCGGACTTGAACTGTTTCCTCATATCAAAGCCTCCTTATGTTTCCCGCTTTTGCGGTTTAGGCGTGTCAAAATAGGTGAGGAGGCAACAATTTCATAGGGAAATCGCCTCTTTTCACCGCGACAACTCACCGTCACACCGGGACCGGGACAAGGCCGGGATAAGGCAGGATCGCGTTTTCCTGTCAGCCCAGGGTTTCCGCGCGCTTCAGGGCCGAGATCATCGACGACTGCAGCAGAAATTCCCGAGCCTTCGCCGGATCGGCCACCGTCGCCCGCATCTCGTTGTGTTTTGACGCCCGCGCTTCGGGATCGGTTTCTTCGAGCATCGCCTTATTGCGCATGGTCGTCTGCTGAACGTAATCGATAGCGATCGGGCGCCGCTGGGCATCGTATTTGTCGAGTTCGCGGTCGTCGGCCTCTCCGTTCCAGACTTTTACGATTTTTCCCGACAGATTGACCGCATCGTGGATGCCGCCGTTCATGCCCATGCCGCCGAGAGGATTGTTGATATGGGCGGAATCCCCGACGAGAAAGACCCGGTCCTTGCGATATGTTTCCGCAACCCGCTGATGAACCGAATAGGCCGTCCGGTGATATGTATCGTAATCCCCCGTTTTCGGACATACCTGATGCATGCGTTCCTGCACGGTCTCGTCCGTGACCAGCGATTCCGCGGTCTCTCCCACACGCGACGGCAGCAACAGGCGCCACAGGCCCGGCACCCGCACGAACACGAACCAGAAATCCGGATCGGCGATATAGGCGATAGGCGCCAGATCTTCGAAATGGTCCTCGAACGGAAATTCCGTACTGGTACAGAGCCAGAGTTCCGGGAACGTCAGGCCCGGGAAGCCGATCCCCTGGCTTACCCGGATGACGCTCGACGCCCCGTCAGCCGCGATCAGGTAACGGCCTTTCAATTCTTCTGGACCTTCCGGGGTCTCGACATTCAGCGTCACCCCGTTTTCGTCCTGAGACGTCCCGGTTGCCCGAACCCGGAAGCGGATTTCGACATTATCGAGTTTCTCGAGCTCGGCGACGATTATCCGCGTCAGCTTGTACTGCTCGCACTGGACCCGATAGGGATGCCGGGTATCGTCCCTCAGAACCCCGAGGTCCCAGTTCGCGACGACGCCCTCGCGGGTATCCCGGTACTGCCAGGTCGGGCAGACGATCCCCTGCTCCAGCAACTGGTCGACCACGCCAAGATCATCGAGCATATCGAGCGTCGGCGGATGAAATGTGGAGGCGCGCAGATCTTCGGGGAGATCCACCGACGCTTCGATAAGCGTTACCGGTATACCGCGCCGCGCAAGATACAGGGCCGCCGAACAGCCGACCGGCCCTGCCCCGGCGATTAATACACGATCATTGTCTGGCATCGAAAAACTCTCCTGCTGGGTCGCGTCAATTAATGAATGCGCCGAAACCACTCAATCCGGGTTGCACGGACATTACCGGGTCGGCACATTGATGTGGATAAGAATTCAGAATAGGTAGCGAATGTCTGCGTTGAACGATTTGCGGCCCATCGGCGCACGCGCCAAACTGGGCGTCATCGTCCCGCCGAGCAACACGGTCAACGAAGCCGAATTCAACCGTTTCGCCCCCGACGGCGTCAGTTTTCATTTTACCCGGTCGCCCCTGCACGCCGATCCGGCAGCCGACGATTTCAAGGAAATGCTCAGCGACGTCAGACGCGCGATGAGCGACCTTGCGGCCTGTCGCGTCGACTATGCGACCTATGCCTGCACGGCCGGGTCCATGGCCTGCCCGTCCGACCGTCTGCTCGGCGCCATGACCGATAGCGCGGATGTGGGCGCGAATTCCACGGCGCAGGCCATTGTTGCGGCCTTCGCAGCGCTTGGCGTTTCCCGGATTGCGATGGCATCGCCCTATACGGACGACACCAACGCCCACGAAGCGCACTACCTGGGAGACAACGGTATTCATGTACTTGCAAGCACCGGCCTTGGCCTCAACACATCGCTGGAAAACATCCAGAAAATATCCCGGATAGCGCCCTCCGAGGTGTACGAGCATGCAAAATCCATCGATACACCCGACGCCGAGGCACTGCTAATCTGCTGCACCGATTTCAACACGTTCGATGCAATCGAACCGCTGGAGCGGGAACTCGGCAAGCCCGTGGTTTCCAGCAATTCCGCCACGTTGTGGCATACGCTGCGGAGCGCGGGCATCCGGGACCGCATCGACGGTCTGGGTACCCTGCTCCGTAACCACTGAACTCCCGGATCAGATCATTCCGTCTTTTTCAGCCTGATCGAGCGCTTCGCGCGCGTTGCGGAACGCGTCCACGCCGGCCGGAATACCGCAATACACCGTCGCATGGGCCAGTGCCTCGGCGATCTCTTCGACCGTGCAGCCGTTCGTGATCGCACCGCGCGTATGGGCTTTGAGCTCGCTCATCTTCCCGAGCGCGGTCAGAATGCAGAGATTCATCAGGCTGCGCGTCTTGTGATCCAGCGTATCGTTGGTCCATGCGCCACCCCAGCAGTATTCCGTCACCATGGTCTGGATCTTGGCGGTGAAATCGTCCTTTTCCGCTTTGGCGATATTCGGATCGACATATGCAGCGCCAAGCACCTTCTTGCGCACAGCTAGGCCGGCTTCATACAGTTCTTTGTTCCAGGGCTTGATCGCCATTTTTCTCTCCTGTTGGATTATTTTCAGATATCGAGGGTAAACGTCGCAGCTTCGGCTTCACCCTTATGATAACGCTTTCCGTATCGGCGATAATGGACCAGATGCGGCCTGAACCAGTCTTCCTGCGCAAGGCGCAAGCGCCATTCCGTCGCACGCGACGCCGCCACTTCATCGCTGTCGAGCACCGCCTCGCTGTCGATGTAATGCAGCATCATGTGGGTGAACGGGTTGGGGTCCGAATCGACGATCTTCATATGCCGCGCCATCCGCCATCCGCTGTTTTTCAGCAGCATCGGCGTATGTTCCGTTTCGTACCATTCGATGAATTCGTCAACCGCCCCGTCCGGCACCGTAAAGAAAACGCCGAGAATGACATCTGCATCGAGTGCGTCATCTACCGACATGCCGTCACGCGTTCGAAAACTGATCTCCTCGCCGATATACCGGGTGAACGCGACGACCGCCGACAGCATCTTTTTCGTCGGGGCATCCGGCGTATATTTCCGCGTCCGGTATTCCTCGTCGGTCAGCGTGTCCGGCGATTTCAGATCGTAGACGGCCAGATAGTCGGGTTTTTCCGGATCCTTGTAGCGTTGACCGGAGCAAAATCCCGACACGCCGTACACATGGCTCGGCATGTGATGATTGTTGTACCAGTCGTTGAACTGGTCCTCCTGACCGTCAGGCGGGGTCATTTCGGAAAACAGTACAGCGCCGCCCTTGCGGCCGGACAGTTCCTCCGCCATCAGAGGCGCTTGCACGCCGCGTCGAGCGCCCTGACGGTGTCTTCGATATCCTGCCCGGTATGAACCGCGGAAACGAAGCGGCGCACGTTGGGCAGCACATAAAGCCCTTCATGCATCTGCGCCAGATCGAGCGCCCGCCCGGAAACGTTGTCGGCGTTCATCACGTCGGCATGATTCACCGGCGGCTTGTCCATGAACAGAATCTGCCAGAAAGACCCCTTCCCGGTCGCAATGGCCGGCACGCGGTTCTTGTCGAGCACTTCCTGGCAGGCTTTGCAGACATCGTCGGCAAGCGCATGCAGGTCCGTGTAGAAAGACGTTTTTTTGAGCTCCGCCAGTGTTGCCAGCCCCGCGACGGCCGCGACAGGGTTTCCGTGCAAGGTGCCGTTTACATAGGAATAGTTGGCCTTTCCGCGATTGAGCGGGCTCATCAGGTCCATGTATTCGGCCTTGCCGCCAACACAGCCCAGCGGCCCGCCGCCGCCGACGACCTTGCCGTAGCTCGCGATGTCGGGCAGCACGCCGAAAAACTCCTGTGCGCCCCCCAGACCGAGCCGGAAACCGGTCACGACCTCGTCGAATATCAGCAGGACACCATTGTCGTCGCAAATCTTGCGGACGCCCGGCAGAAAATCTTCCGTCGGAAAGATGATGCGCTGGATCGGCTCTACGATAACGGCCGCAAGGTCCTCGCGGTTTTCCTCGACGATGCGGCGCAGGGTATCGAGATCGTTGTAAGGCGAAATCAGGACGTTATCGACCATATTGGCCGGTAGCCCGCCCGTATCGGGGCGCCCCTGAGGATAGTTCGACAATGCCGTCGGCGTCACGCTGAAGGCGGAATAATCGTGATTGCCGTGATAGGCGCCCTCGAATTTCAGGACCTTGCTGCGCCCGGTCGCGGCGCGGGCGGTGCGCATTGCATAGGCTGTCGCTTCCGATCCCGTGGTCGTAAACGCGATACGGTCGGCACAGGGAATAAGAGGCACCAGTTGCTCGGCAAGCTGGATCGCCTGTTCGTTCAGCGTCCCGAAGAAATGAATCCCGCGCTCGGCCTGGTCCTTGACCGCATCCACAACGGTCGGGAAAGCGTGCCCGAGGATCAGAGCGCCGGCGCCGCCGACATAATCGATATACCAGCGCCCGCGCACGTCCTGAAGACGCGGCCCCTCCCCCTTGTGAATGACGAAGCGCACATCGTCGGGCAGCGAATAACTTCCCAGACCGGAACCGGGAAGGCAATCGCCGGCTATCTTGTAGTACTCGTCATGGCTCATCGCGCCGACGGGTTCGGGAGCTTCGCTAACGGCAGTTTCAGCAGGCGTCATTTCGGTTTCCTCGTCCGGAAGAAGCAGGCCGGGAAGCTACTCCCGGCGGCATGGGGGTGGCAACAATTCTCAGTCATCGTAGCGCCGCCGGCAATCCAACGAGCCGGACGCGTGGACGTTCACCGTCCATCCCGGCGGCACGACCGATGTGCCGCCCGCTTCCTCGATAATCATCGGGCCCTGGAAACTTTCTCCGGCGCCCATTCGCGTCCGGTCCATGATCGGGCAATCGGTCCAGTCGTCGCCGAACCAAACCTGCCGGGTTTCGATAACCGAAGCGCCGGTTTCCGTCGGCGCAAAGTTCAGGGCAGGCTTGTCGATCAGGCCGAGCGAGAACAACCGGACATTCACAAGTTCGACCTCGCTATGCCGGTCGGCGCGGCCGAATGTCTGCTCGTGCCGGTTATGGAAGGCTTCGCGTAGTTCGTCCCACGACGTCGACAGCGGGTCGCACGGGATCGACAGGGTGAAAGACTGGCCCACATACCGCATATCGAGGGTAAAGGTATGTTCGTGCCGGTCCTCGCCGAACCCGTCCGCGATAAGCCGCGCCGTGGCATCGTCGCGCATCGCCCCGGCTTTGCCCCGAAGATCCTCGATGTCAATCTCGTCGAGCGGGCCGCCCCAGGCGACCACGAAGTCATGACGGAGGTCGGCCAGCAACTGGCCCAGTGCCGACAAATGCCCTGGAAAACGTGGCACGATGACCTGCGGAATGGATAATTCCTCGGCGACGAGAAAGACGTGCATCGGTCCGGCGCCGCCGAAACCGAGCAGGGCGAAATCTCGCGGGTCGAATCCGCGATGAACGGACACCTCACGCACCGCGCCGGCCATTTTCGAAACTGCGATCCGCAACACGCCGTCCGCGAGTTGAACCGCCGAGCCCGCACCGTCACCGAGCTTTTCGCCAAGATCGGCAAAAGCCTTTTCCGAAAGCGCCTTCGAAAGCTGCAGGCCGCCGGATAATGTCCGATCGGTGGGCAGGCGGCCGAGCATGAGATTTGCGTCCGATATCGTCGGCTCCGTCCCGCCCCGCTGGTAGCAGGCCGGACCGGGCATCGCACCGGCGCTCTGCGGCCCGACCTCGAGCGTTCCGTCGGGCTGCACCCAGGCGATAGAACCGCCGCCGGCGCCGATCGTGTGAATATCGAGCTGCGGCACCTGCAGCGGATAGGCATCGATCTGGTTCGAATGGCTGATCCGCGGCGTCAACTGATGGATCAGCGCGACGTCCGTACTCGTTCCGCCCATGTCGAAAGTGATGCAGTCGTCGACACCGGCCATTTCGCATATCCGCACGGCACCGCCGGCGCCGCCGACCGGCCCGGACAGGAAGGTCCCGGCAGCGAACTTCGCGGCCTGGTCCAACGTCATCACGCCGCCATTAGATCCCATCACGCTGACCGGCGCACTGATCCCCTGCCCTTCGAGTTCGGCGGCCAGGGTTTCGAGATACGTGGTCACGACCGGTGTCAGGTAGGCATTGAGAACGCAGGTTGAAAAACGCTCGAACTCGCCTTTTTCCGGGACAACGCCTGTCGAGGCGCAGACGGGCACATCGCCGGCAAGTGCCTGCAGTTTCGCCAGGGCCTTGTCTTCGTTCTCGCTGTTCCGATAGGAATTCATGAATGCGACGGCAATCGCCTCGACGCCGCTGTCGCGAAATTTTTCGACGACCGGCGCGAAATCCACGTCGTCGACCGACTGGAGAACTTCGCCGTCCGCCGCCACGCGTTCGCCGATCTCGACACGGAGGTCGCGGCTGACGAGCGCTTTCGGTTTTACGAACTTGATATCGAACAACCCGCCGATAAGGCGGCGCGTGCGGCCGATCTCCAGCGTGTCGCGAAATCCATCGGTCGTCACCAGCCCCGTCTTTGCGCCCTTGCGCTCCAGCAACGCATTCGTCGCGATTGTCGTTCCGTGAACGAAAGCCCGGATTTCACCGTAATCGATGCCGAGCTGTTCCAGCGCGCCAAGCACGCCCTTCCACTGGCTGCCGGGAATCGACGGCACTTTTTCCGACAGCAGTTCCTGCGTTTCCGTGTTCAGGCAGAGCAAGTCCGTGAACGTGCCCCCGACATCGATACCAACGATAAATTTCTGATCTGACATACGACCTGCCTACGCGACTATTTCGGGGTGGGGTTGAGCGGCGCGCACCTGCACCACATCACCCGGCGCAACGCCGAGGATATCCATGCTGCTGGCACTGATAACAATATTCTCGCCATCGCCGCCGTCACGGAGCCGCGTCCAGGCGCGAAGCGGCGAGCCCCGGCCGGTCACGAGTTCGACAAGGTCGCCCTCCGATACGTTCAGGGAAGCCGCCAGACCGTTCGGCACCAGGAACTGACGCCGCGGGCCGTCGGTCAGTTCTTCATTGGAAAGTTCTACGGCGGCTGACACTCTGGATTCCAGCAAGACCGCCCGTTTTAATCTGGTCGCGTCTTCGTCGATGGCGCCACCGTCGATCACGACCCCGTAGCGGCGCAAGGCCTCTCCGGCGCTGAGATAGCCTTCCACAACATCGCCCATGACTTTCTGCGGATCGCGCTTGAGCGGGTCGCCATACCCGCCGCCGCCGGCAGTTTCCTCACGCACGATATCGCCGGTCCGAAGCGCGAAGCCGGACACCTTGCCTGGCACGGCGGACGGCGCCGTGACTTTTCCGTCGCGGATAACCGTAAAACTGTTCGCCGCCCCGTTCGCGCCGCCTTCCACGCCATAAGGCGGGATGACGTTCTTTTCCGACAGGACAGACAGCGCGCCGCGGTCGCCGAGAATGCGCACGTCGCGCCGCAGACCAAAGCCACCGCGAAATTCGCCGTCGCCGCACGCACTCTGACGTATTTCGCAACGCTCGATCCGCAACGGAAACTGGGCTTCGACCATTTCGACCGACTGGATCGAATTGAAGTCGCCTTCGTTATAGCTGCGCACGGCGTTCGATCCGTCCGTGCCGGCAGATGCACCCGTGCCGCCCGCCGGCCATTCGTAATGGATGTAATTGCTGCCACGGGGGTCGGACCCGGAAATGATGACGTGGTTCGCCCCGCCTTTCAGGTCGCCGACCGTCATTTCCGGTGCCACCTTGCCCATCGCCGACGCGACGACAGAATCGATCAGGAACTTGCATTCCGCCATACCGCCGCAGGGCGCGTCGTTGCGCGCATTGATGAAGGTGCCTTCTTCGGAAATCACCGTGATCGGATTGAAGGACCCCTGATTGATCGGCGTTTTCGCATCGAGAAACGATTTTACGATCGTGCCGACCGCGTTCAGCGCCATCGCCGGGCCGCAATTCGTCGGACCGTTTGTCTGCGCCGACGTGCCGGTGAAATCGGCGATGATTTCCTCGCCCTTCACGGTCAGTTTCAGCTTCACCACCAGCGGATCGGGATTGGTGCCGTCGCTTTCGATATAACCTTCGGCGAAATAGTCGCCGTCGGGGCGCTCGGCGATCTTGGCGCGGAGCTGCCGCTCGGACCTGGCGATGAGTTCCTCGATACCGCCCAGCAAGCCGTCGCCGAAGCGTTTGAACAGACGCTGCAGATGTTCTTCCGCCTTGCGTCCGGTACCGACCATCGCGTTGAAATCGCCAAGGCGTTCGGACCGCGCGCGCATGTTGTTGAACAGCAGGTTCATGAACGGCTCGTTCAGGACGCCGCGGTCGCAGATCTTCGTCGGCTCGATCCGGATGCCTTCCTGAATGATCTCGTTCACGCGGCCGGACAGGCTGCCCGGGGTCATGCCGCCCACATCGTTCCAGTGGCAGCGCATCGCCGCGAACATGCTCAGCTTGCCGTCGAAAAACACCGGGTGCAGCATCAGCACGTCGTTCAGATGGGTGCCGCCGGTATAAGGATCGTTATGCAGGAAGAGGTCGCCTTCGTTGATATCGTCCTTGAACGTGGCCACGACCTGCTGGGTCGAATACGGGACTGCGAAAATATGAATCGGGTGATCGGCAAGCCCCTGTGCGACCTGACGTCCGTCCGCCGACATCAGGGCGCAGGAAAAATCGTGACCTTCGTATATGATCGGCGCATAGGACGAATGAATGATATTCGCCCGCATTTCATTGACGACGGCGATCAGCGACTCGCGGATAAGCTCCAGCTGCACAAGATCTTTCATGTCACCCCTATCCATCCGAAAATCAGTCTGCATTCACACCTTGGTGTAGCATCCGGTATGCTTGATTCCAACAAAATTTTACACTACCGTAAAAACTATACCGAACCGCCATCCGGCCGGTCGACGCCGGCAGGCTGAAACACCAGACCAAGCAATAAGCAGAGGCGTCATGACAGAACCTACGTCGCATGTGGATACCTTCATCCGGGACAATATGCCCGGCCCCGAACTGTGGCCCGAAATGGACTATTCTGTCCTCCCCGAACTCGCCGCCTACCCGGCGCGCTTCAACGCCGCCGTCGAACTGATCGACAAACAGGTCGCCGCCGGATACGCCGACAAACCGGCGCTGTTGTTCGGCGACGACACCTGGACATACCGCGATCTGATGCACCGCATGAACCGCATCGCGAATGTGCTGGTCGAAGATTACGGCTTCAAACCGGGCGAACGCGTGCTCATCCGCAGCGGCAACCACCCGATGCTGATCGCATCCTGGCTGGCGGTGCTGAAGGCCGGCGGTGTCGCCATCACCACGATGCCGGTCCTGCGCGAACGCGAACTGGTCTACATGATCGGCAAGGCAAAGGTCCGCTTTGCGATTTCCCATGACAACCTTGCCGAAGATATCGACAAGGCGAACGAAACGGCGGAAGACCTCGAACACATTCTGTATTTCGGGGGCGATCGTGCGGACGGACTCGAAGTGGCGATGAAAACCAGGTCCGACGACTTTACTGCCGTCGATACCGCGGCGGACGATCCGGCGATCATCGGTTTTACGTCGGGGTCGACCGGAACGCCCAAAGGCACCCTGCACTTTCACCGCGATATCCTGGCGGCAGCCGACTGCTTCATCGGTCACGTCGTCAAAATAAAACCGGGCGACATTGTCTGCGGCAGCCCCCAGATCGCTTTTCTGTACGGTCTTTGCGCCTTTATCCCCGATACGTTCCGTTTCGGCGCCACGGCGGTGCTCCTGGAACGCGGCACGCCGGAAGCCGTGCTCCAGACCATCGAAAAGTACAAGGCAACGGTCTGTTTCTCGACCCCGTCTGGCTACAAACTGATGCTCGACAAGGCCCGGGATTACGACCTGTCGAGCCTGCGCGAATGCATTGCCGGGGGCGAACCGCTGGCCCCGGCGACATTCAAGGAATGGCAGGACATCACGGGCGTTGCGATGATCAACGGACTCGGCGTCTCAGAACTTCTCCACATCTTCATTTCCGCCAGCGGCGACGACATAAAACCCGGCGCCATCGGCAAGGCGATCCCGGGATTTCAGGTTCGCATCGTCGATGACAACATGAACGATGTGAAACCGGACGAAATCGGCCAGATGATCGTCAAGGGCCCCAATGGCTGCCGCTACCTGGACGACCTGGAACGCCAGAAAGCCTATATCCATGACGGCTGGAACAAGTCTGGCGATCTGTGCCGGATCGACGCCGACGGCTACCTGTATTACGAAGCCCGCACGGATGACATGATCCTGACCGGCGGATACAATGTATCTGGACTCGAAGTCGAAGCGGTCCTACTTGAACACCCTAAAGTACGCGAAGCCGCGGTCGTCGGGACGCCCGACAAGGACCGGGGACAGATCGTCAAGGCGTTCGTAATTCCGACGTCGGATGAGGATACCGGAAAAGATACAATTGACGACACGATCCTGGAGTTGCAGAACTTCGTTAAATCGCAGATATCTGCATTCAAATACCCGCGGGCAGTCGAATTCGTCGACGAATTACCGCTGACCGCAACCGGCAAGATTCAGCGCGGCGCCCTGCGCCAGCTGGAGCGCGAACGCGCTGAGAAGGCCGGCATAACCTGAGGAACAAGAAAACATGACGGAACTGAACAAGCGCGACGCAGGTACACTGGAATTTCTGCTGTCACGGCGCTCCACCGTTGCCCGGATGATGGACGGGCCGGGACCCGACGACGCCGACCTGCGGAAAATTCTCGAAGCCGGCATGCGCGTGCCGGACCACGGCCGCCTCACCCCCTGGCGCTTTATTATAATCCGCGGCGATGCCCGCAATGCCATCGGCGACGTGATCGCCGAATCCTACAAAAAGAACAATCCCGACGCGATCGAAGAACAGATCGAAATGGAACAGGAACGCCTGACCCGCGCCCCTGTGGTCGTGGCCGTGCTGTCGAAAGTGAACAGGGGACACAAGATTCCCGAATGGGAACAGGTTCTTTCCTCGGGCGCCGCCTGCCAGACCATGCTGATCGCCGCCCAGGCTATGGGATACGCCGCGCAATGGCTGACCGAATGGTACGCCTACGATGCCGATGTCAAGGCCGCGCTCGGCGCGGACACCGACGACGCAATCGCCGGGTATCTCTATTTCGGCAATGAAATGGCCGACGCGACGGAACGCGCCCGCCCCGAGTACGACAGCATCGTGTCGGAATGGTCGTCAGCCAACTGACGGCGGCCCTGCCCTACGCTTCCGTCGTGATGACAACCTTGCCACGGACCTGGCGGTCGGTGAGCACCTTGCAGGCATCGACAATGCGGTCCATCGGAAAGACCGCCTGAACCGGGACATTCAGTTTTCCGGCAGAGACCATCTCGAAAATCTCCGTCTGGACGCGCTGTACCCAGGCGGGATCCCTGTCCCGGTATTCGGCCCAGTTCACCCCGGTAACGGCGATGTTCTTCAGCAACGTGTAATTCACCTTCATCGACGGAATCGTGCCGCTGGTGAACCCGACGACCACGATACTGCCACCGAAATTCAGCGCCCGTATCGCGCCGTCGAACACCTCGCCGCCGACGATCTCGATCACGATATCGACGCCGCCGCCCGTAAGGTCCTTTACCTGGTCCCGGATTGAATTCTTCAGGTCGTCCGCGGTCAGGTCGATCACATGATCGGCGCCATTTTCACGCGCGAGGTCTTCCTTCGCCATGGTCGTGAGCCCGGCGATCACCGTGCAGCCCCACGCCTTCGCCAGCTGCATCGCCGCGAGCCCGACGCTTCCCGAAGCCCCGGTGACAAGAACGGTCTGGCCTTCCTTCACATAGGCGCGGGCGACAAGGGCGAAATACGCTGTCTGGTAAGCGATGCCGATGGCCGCCGCCTCCTCGAACGACACCCCGTCGGGGATAGGATAGCAGTGCGATTCTTCGGCCACGACCTCCTGCGCATAGGTGCCGTATTCGACCTGCACCATCACCCGGTCGCCGGGTTTCAGCGCAGTCACGCCGTCGCCGATCGATTTGACGATACCGGCGCCTTCCTTGCCCGGGGAGAACGGCAGCGGCGGCCGAACCTGGTATTTACCTTCCATCACAAGCAGGTCCGGAAAGTTCACGGCCGCCGCCCTGTTATCGACGACAACCTGTCCCGGTCCCGCGGTCAGCGGCGCGATATCCTCAATCTCAAGGTTTTCCGGCGGGCCCAGTTCCCGGGCAATGATTGCGCGCATGGTCTTCGTTTCCTTATCTCAGGGCCGTTTCCGGCGGTATTCTGCTGCCCAGCTTAACAGCCGGGATCGATATCGCAATTAATTTTACACTAACGTAAAATTTTTATATCAATGCCGCTCAGTATGGATAAAACTACATACTCACAGACAACCTGACTGGCAAACGGAGGAACGACAGATGCTGATCGGCGTGCCCAAGGAAATCAAACCCTTCGAGAACCGGGTCGGACTCACCCCTGCAAGCGTGCGGGAAATGATCAGCAACGATCATCAGGTTCTGGTCGAAACCAATGCCGGCCATGCAATCGGTTTCGACGATGCCGATTACGAAGCCGCAGGCGCCACCGTCGCCGGAACCGCCACCGATGTCTTTGCCGCCGCCGATATGATCGTAAAGGTCAAGGAACCGCAGGCGGCGGAGATCGCCATGCTGCGCGATGGCCAGATCCTGTTCACCTATCTGCACCTCGCCCCCGACGACGCACAGACCCAGGGCCTGCTCGACAGCGGCTGCACCGGCATCGCCTACGAGACCGTCACCGACGACCGGGGCGGCCTGCCCCTGCTCGCCCCGATGAGCGAAGTCGCCGGGCGCATGGCGGTCCAGGCCGGGGCAACCTGCCTTGAAATCGCCCATGGCGGCCGCGGGGTTCTGCTCGGCGGCGTACCGGGCGTATCCCCGGGCAAGGTTGTCGTCATAGGCGGCGGCGTGGTTGGCAGCAATTCCGTCTTCGTCGCGACCGGCATGGGCGGCCACGTCACCGTAATCGACCGCGATATCCGCCGCCTCGCCGAGATCGATTCCCATTATAAAAGCCTGATCACGACCCGGTTTTCGAACCGGACGAATATCGAGGAAGAAGTCGCGCAGGCCGACCTGCTGATCGGGGCCGTTCTGCTACCGGGAGCGGAGGCGCCCAAGCTCGTAACCGCCGACATGGTGAAAAACATGAAACGCGGCGCGGTTATCGTCGACGTCGCCATCGACCAGGGCGGTTGCTGTGAAACCAGCCGCCCGACCACCCATGACGATCCGACCTATGTCGTCGACGGCGTCGTTCATTACTGCGTCGCCAACATGCCGGGCGCCGTAGCGCGCACATCGACCTTTGCATTGAACAACGCCACCCTGCCCTTCGCCATCAGGATCGCGAATATGGGCGTGAAAGACGCGCTAAAATCCGATGCGAACCTGATGAACGGGCTGAACGTCCACGCCGGCAAGCTGACCTACGAGGCCGTTGCATCGGCGCAGGAACGCGACTTCACACCGGCGCTGGAGGCCCTGGCAACCTAGTCGCAAATTCCAGCGCCGCGTGGTTGAAAAGGCTCCGCAAAAGATCAAGGTGATCGAGCAGCGTCGGCATGTCGCCCGTGGTCACGGCGTCCTCTTTCATCAGGGTCAGAATGACGTCCAGTGCGGCGGCGCTGATATTGAAGGTCTCGCGATTAAAGCCAAGGCTGTACCCGCCCGCGGACGGTGTTGCGGGTAACGGGGTGAGCGCGAATTTGACGTAGGCAGGTTTTATCAGAGCGGCCCCTGCCTGCAGCGCATCCGCAAAGGAAGCGCGATCAAGGGGGGCGTCGCGCTCGCCGACCTGTTCGATGTCTTCATTGGACGAGCCGGTAAAAAACGCGGCCAGCCATTCTGAAAACGCGGGCGTGGCCAACGGTTTGGCGAGATGATTGCGCAACGCGTCAACGGTATCGCCGGAAACGACGAAGCCCGCGCTGTCTGTCTTCAGCCCCTCACCGACATAGCGGCGGTCGAGCCCCTCGTTCTCGGCAAGATACTGAGCGTAGGCGCCGTAAAGCTCAGATAGTTTCGGACCGAGGAACCCGACGGAGAACGTCAACGCATCGTCCAGCGAGGTGCCTTCATGGGCGAAATGAGGGGGAACGTACAGGACATCGCCCGACGTCACTTCGACCGTATCCCCGTCGACCGGGTCTTTGAGAATCTTGAGATCGAGCCCGTCGATATATCTTTCATCGGTCACCGGTGCGCGGCCAACGGTCCAGCGGCGCACGCCCTGGCCCTGGACCAGAAAGACGTGATAGCTGTCGACATGACCGCCGATCCCGCCGTCCTTGGTCGAGAAACTGACCATCACGTCGTCCATCAGCCAGCGCGGCGCAAAATCGAACGCGCCCAATAGCTTGGCAGTTTCCGGGTGAAACTGTTCAACGTTCTGGACCAGCAGGCTCCAGGGCGGTTTCCCGGCGGTGTCGAAGTCTTCTTCAGTGAACGGCCCGAACCGGCAGGCCCAGTCCTGCCGCGTGACCATGCGCGCGCGCACGTCTTCCTCCATCGACAGTCCCGCAAGCTCGTCCGGCGCGATCAGCGCATCCATCACGGCCCGGTCGACGGCGGCACGCACGAGAAACGGCCGTTTGTTCCAGTACTGCGCGTAAAAATCGCCGATCGACGGCATTGCATCGAGAACGTCGAGTGCGGCAGGAAAAGAAGACATCATACGATCCGATGTAAAAGAACGTTGCGCTTGCTACGACATGGTTGGCAGTGCGGACTATTCGGCCGGCGCCTCAATCGGCCTGCAGACCGCGGAGGACCATGCGATTATACATGGCGATCAGATCGGGCACCGCGATGGACTGTCCCGGTTTATACCAGCGGGCAACCCAGTTGCAGAGCCCGAGAATGCCGAGATGGGCAAGACGCGGATCGAGCGCGGCATCGAAAACGCCTTTTTCCTGCCCTTCCCTGATAATCGCCACCCAGAGCGCTTCGTATTCGTCCCAAATCGGACCCATTTCCGCCAGCACGGCTTCGTTCTCGGCGAAATAATCGTCGCGCAGGGTGATTTTGGATTCCGCGAACCGGTTCTCGAAGCGCATCAGGTGATTTTCCACCGTCTGGCAGATCTTGTCTTCGGGCGATGCATCGCTTTCGAGAATCTCACGCACCCGGTCGCGCAGCTGAATCCCGAGCGGCTGGATGATTTCGATCAGAATCTGCGTGCGGTTGGGAAAATAGTAATACAACCCTTCCCGCTTGATCCCGACGGCGCGCGCGATATCGTCCAGCGACGTGTTCGCATAGCCGCGGCGGTGGAACAGTTCCTGCGCCGCCAGCAGGATTTCCTCCCGCCGGTTCTCGCGCCGTTCTTCAACGGCATTCCTTTTCGCTGCATCCGGTTTTTTGGCCACGACGATCCCCTTACGGGCTATCTTTTACGCTGGCGTAAAGATTCGCAAGCGCTTCATAGGCCATATCCACCGACAGGCCCGTCATCAGGGATTTCTGGCTGAGATGGTCGAAATCCGGCGCCAGCACCAGTTCCTTGAACCCCTCGACCGTCCGGACAGCAGCGCAATACGGCCCCCAGGGCCCGTAGCGGGTCTCGGGCGACGGGCCGAACAGGCCCAGCGTCGGCGTCCCTGTTGCAGCGGCGATGTGCATGAGGCCGGAATCGTTGCCGACATAAAGCGATGCCCTCTCGATACAGGCCGCCGCGACCGGCAGGGTCTGGCCGATCAGGTCGATCCGCCGGTCATCCGGCAGCGCATTCAGGACAGGTGCCGCCATTTCGCGTTCCGATCCGGCGCAGAGCACCGCCACATGCGCTCCGTCAAGTATCCCGCCCGGATCGGTCGCCCGCCGGATCAACGCCGCGAACCGGTCCGCCGGCCATTGCTTGCCGCCCCAGTTGGCGGTGGGGCCCACGGCAAGAACCCGCCCGCCCGGCGGCACCAGCACCAGCGCCTCCGCCGCTGCAGCAGCCTCATCCGACACCCATATTCTGGGCGACGGCGGTGGCGATACGCCAATCAGGCGCCCGAGTTCCTCGACACGGTGAATAGAATCGTCCCGGTAATCGCCGATATGCCGGTTACGCGCGACAAGCAGCCTGCCGATCATCGAACCGCGGAGATCGTAGACCCGGTCCCAACGGGTCGTGATGCAGTCGGCCCACAGGGAGAGCCAATGGCTGTGAAACCGCTGTTTTTCGATCACGATCAACCGTTCCAGCCCCGGCACGGCTTCGAACAGCGGCGCTGCGGGCGCGCCGCAGGCAATCGTGAAACGCGCGCCCGGATATTTTTCCGCCAGATGCGCGACCAGCCCGGACGACAGAACCGCGTCGCCGATGCGCGTTGCAGTGATAAACAAAATCTTCAAGGGAGCCAATTTCCGGTGTAACGGTTCGCGACAATACAAGGGATGCATGACGAATTGCGACTCCGCAACCGCCTGTGCATTGAACACTCCCGCCGGCTCTGATACGGAGTTACAATCCCGGCGCACCTGCCGGACCGTACGGAAAGCCTGAATCTTGAACACCCCTGCCGGTGACGTCTATGCGCCGACACTAAACAATGTCCGCGGCATTCTGTGGATGCTGCTCGCGGCGACAACGCTGACGACGATGTTCGTTATCGTCAAGCAGATGTCGACGGAACTCCCGGTATTCGTCGTCGCCATATCGCGGACATTTTTTGCGCTTTGCCTTCTGTTGCCCTGGCTTATCCGGTCCGGCCCCTCTGCACTCCGCACAAAACGTCCGCTGCTCCATTTCCTGCGGTCCTTCTGCGGGATCGCAGCTTTTGTCGTTCTTATCTTTTCGCTGCAGGATCTCATTCTTGCCGATGCGATGGTGCTGGCCTTCACCTCCCCGTTCTGGTCGATACTGATCAGCGCCGTATTCCTGAACGAAATGATCCGCGGCCGCCGTATCGCCGCGACCGTCGTCGGGTTCTGCGGGATGCTGATGATCGTCAAACCGCATTTGAGCATCGAGCCCGCCATGTTGCTGGCGCTTTTCAGCGCGGTTCTTACATCGACCGCGATGATTTCAATGAAACGGCTGTCCTCGACCGAACCGCCGACGCGGATCGTGTTCTATTTCATGTTTTTCGGCACCCTCGTGCTTCTCCCGCCCGCGGCGATGACATGGGAAACGCCGTCGCTCGTCCAGACCGCCTGGCTGTTCGCCGCCGGCGCACTCGGCGCCATAGGCCAGGATTTCCTCGCTCGCGCCTACGATGCCGGCGAGGTCAGCATCGTCGCGCCGTTCGACTTCATGCGCCTGCCGGTGGCCGCGATCCTCGGCTATATCGTGTTCTCCGAGCTGCCCGACCAGTGGTCGATCATCGGCACGCTGGTAATCATTTCGTCCGCGGTCTATCTGCTCCGCCGCGGACAGGTCGAACGCCGGCAGGCCCGCAAGGACGCCGCCGGCAATTGAAACCCGCCACGCTCAGCGCTTGGTGATCGGCTTTACCTTGCGCTGCTTCTTCCCGTTATAGGCGCTCAGCGGCCGGATAAGGCTGTTCGACGCGTTCTGTTCGATGATATGCGCGGCCCAGCCGGTGATGCGGCTCATCACGAAGATCGGCGTGTACATGTCGATCTCGAAGCCCATCAGGTAATAGGCGGGCCCTGCGGGGAAATCGAGATTGGGGTGAATACCCTTTTCGCCGATCATGATGTTCTGGAGAACGTCCGAGATTTCCAGCCAGTTCGTGTCGCCCTTCCAGGCGGCCAGGTCTTCGAGGGCCGCGCGCATTGTGGGGACGCGGGAATCGCCCTGCTTGTAGACCCGGTGACCGAAACCCATCACCAGTTCGCCGGCCGCCTGCTTGTCGCGCAGCCATTTTTCGGCCCGCGCCGGCGTCTTGATTTCCAGCAGGTTATGCATCACCGCTTCATTGGCGCCGCCGTGCAGCGGGCCTTTCAGCGAACCGATACCGCCGGTCACGGCACTGTAGATATCCGAGCGCGAGGACGTGATTACACGCGCCGTGAACGTCGAGGCGTTGAAGCTGTGCTCCGCGTAGAGGATCAGCGAGATATCGAAGGCCTTGATGACTTCCTTGGGCGGCACTTTCCCGAAACACATGTGGAAAAAGTTCTCCGACATGGTCAGATCCTTGCGCGGCGTGATGCGGCGCAGGCCCTTGCGGAAGCGGTAGTCGGTCGCGATCATCGTCGGGATCTTGGCGAGCATGTCCATCGCCCGGCCGAGATCCTTTTCCGCGGGCTCCCCGCCCCACGCGGTTTCGGTCGTGCCGAGATAGCTGACCGATGTCCGCAGCGTATCCATCGGATGCGCCTTTTTCGGATACTGGGAGATGACGTTGACATGAGCGCGCGAAATACCGCGCCGGCTTCGTTCGTCAGCCTCGAACGCCCTAAGCTGGGCGCGGGTCGGCAGTTCCCCGTGCCACATCAGGTAGGCAACTTCCTCGAACCGGCAATTCGCGGCGAGATCCTGCACTGCATAGCCGCGATAGGTGAGCGAATTCGTCTCCGGCATAACCTTGGAAACGGACGTCGTATCGACCGTCACCCCGGCGAGCCCCTTGTAGATCGCCGGTTCCCTGGCGCTCGTTTTCTTCGCAGACGCCTTCTTCACAGCGGTCTTCTTTGCCGCCGTTTTCTTCAAAGCGGCTTTTTTCGGTGCGGCTTTCTTCGCCTTGGCCTTGCCGGCCTTCGCTTTCGTGCTTTTCTTGGCTGCCATTCTAATTCTCCCCACCTTCAACTTCGAAATTGAAAATATCCTGATCGAATGCGTTGTAATCCTCGTAGCGGATCAGTTCGTAAAGCCGCGCACGGGTCTGCATGCGGTCGACGATGTCCTTCTGGCTGCCCTGCTGGCGGATCGCCGCAAAACCGTCCTCGACGGCCTTCATCGACAGGCGCAGCGATGTCACCGGGTAGATCGCGATATTGTAGCCGAGATCTTCCAGCTCCTTCTTCGTCAGCAGCGGCGTCTTGCCGAATTCGGTCAGGTTGGCGAGCAGCGGCACGTCGAGCGCCGCGCGCACTTTTTCGTATTCCGACATGTCCTGGAGCGCTTCCGGGAAGATCGCGTCGGCACCGGCATCGATATAGGCCTTGGCCCGGTCGAGCGCCGCGTCGAGCCCTTCGGAGGCGCGGGCATCGGTGCGCGCCATCAGCAGGAAGTTGGAATCTTTCTTCGCATCCGATGCGGCACGGATTTTCATCGTCATTTCACGCGTCGGCACGATCGACTTGTTGTCCAGATGGCCGCAGCGTTTCGGATTCACCTGGTCTTCGAGGTGACAGCCGGCAATGCCGAGGTCTTCGAGCTCCTGCACGGTGCGTGCGGCGCTCATCGGTTCGCCGAAACCGGTATCGATATCGATCAGCGACGGCAGGTCGGTGACGCGGGCGATCTGGCGGCCGCGCTGGGTCACCTCGCTCATGGTCGTCAGCCCGATATCGGGCAGACCGAGTTCCGCCGAAAGCGCCGCGCCCGAGATATAGACCCCGTCAAAGCCCTGATCCTCGATCGCAAGGGACACAATCGGCGCATGCGCGCCGGGGAATTGCAGCAGCCTTCCGGTGGCCAGTTCCTCACGGAAAGTCGCCCGCTTTTCAGCGGCGGTTTTCTTTGCAAACAGCATCAGAAGATTCCCCTGTCATCGCGGCTGGCGCAATCGAGTTTCATTCCGTCCAGCGTCACATGCAGGCCGCCAAGCTCGTCGGCGGACAGATTCGGCAGCCGCTGTACGGTATCGAGGAACCTGTCGCGCTCACCGTTACTGACAAGACCATCCACCAGCATATTGAATTTGTTTATATAATTCTCCCGCGCGAAGGGGCGTGCACCCGCCGGATGCGCGTCAGCCACGGCCAGTTCGTCTTCCAGCGTCGCGCCGTCTTTCATGGTGATTACCACCCGTCCGCCGAAGGCGCGCTGGTTGGGGTCGGGGTGATGATAACGCTCGGTCCAGCGCGAATCCTCGACCGTCGATATGCTGTGCCACAGCTTCACGGTATCGGGGCGCTGTGCGCGTTCCGGCGCGTAGGAATTGACGTGATGCCAGGCCTGATCCTGCAGCGCGACCGCGAAGATATACATGATCGAATGATCGAGCGTCTCGCGGCTGGCGGTCGGGTCCATTTTCTGCGGATCGCCGGCCCCGGTGCCGATAACGTAATGGGTGTGATGGCTGGTCTGGATAACGATGTTGTCGATGGCGTCGAAATCGGCGATCTGCGCGCCCATCTTGCGCGCCAGGTCGATCAGCGCCTGGCTCTGGTATTCCGCCGAATGTTCCTTCGTATAGGTCTCGAGGATCGCACGCTTGCTCTCCCCCGCCTCCGGCAGCGGCACGGTGTAGTTCGCATCCGGTCCGTCGAGCATCCACGCGATCACGCTGTCCTCGCCTTCATAGATCGGCGACGGCGCGCCTTCGCCGCGCATGCAGCGGTCCACGGCCTCGATCGCAAGCTTGCCCGCATGGGCGGGCGCATAGGCCTTCCAGCTTGAAATCTCGCCCTTGCGCGACTGGCGCGTGGTGCAAGTGACATGCAGCCCCTGCTGCACCGACTGGTAGATGGTCTCGGTATCGAGCTTCAGCAGTGCGCCGAGCGCCGCGGCGACCGACGGGCCGACATGCGCGATATGGTCGATCTTGTGTTCGTGGAGGCAAATTCCTTTCACCAGGTCGACCTGGATTTCGTACCCGGTCGCAATTCCGCGAATGAGGTCGCGGCCGCCGATGCCCTTTTGCTGCGCGACGGCCAGCGTAGGCGGAATATTGTCGCCGGGATGGGAGTAGTCGGCGGCGAGGAAGGTATCGTGATAATCCAGTTCGCGCACCGCGGTGCCGTTCGCCCAGGCCGCCCATTCGGCGCAGAAACGCTGATCCGCCGGCATGCCGAAGATCGTCGCGCCGCCGTCGCGCGGGTGGCAGATCGACATCGCGCGGGCATTCGCCACCGGGCGCCGGTTGACCGACGCCATCGCAACCGACGCGTTGTCGATCATCCGGTTGATGATCATATCGGTCACGTCGTCGTCGACTTCCACAGGGTCCGACGCAACGGAAGCGATTTTCCACGCGAGCTGGTCTTCGCGCTTGAGTTCCTGCTTCGACGGATAGACCTTAACGGTATGATTTTTCACGGACTGGATGCTCCTGCACTGCTCGGGGCGGGTGGTTGAAACGGCGCGCCATCATAGCCCCGCCCGCGTAGGCGTCAACGAACCGCGCCCCCCCTTCTTGCCGCCCATACGGCGCTGTGATACGCCGGTTACATAACAGGGAGGATACATGACATGGCGGGTTATATCCTGCGACTTTACACCGACGTTCTGACGGAAAAAGCATCCCTCGCGGCGCCCCTGCCGGGCGGCAACCGCGGCATTTACGTCGCCGGCGGCATGGCGACGGTCCGCGACGGAAGCGGCAGTGCGACGCTGAACGCCAATTCGGCCTGGTTTTCGACCGACGATATTTCCATTACCGCCGGTGCCGACGGCGCGCGCCTGCTGCGCTACGAGCTCGTCCCCGCCGGTACGCCGGACGATAACGGGCTGGCCGCCGGCGACGGCGTTGCCTCCACCCACAAACTGTCGGCCGATGTCGACCTGGAACCGGGCGACGGCTACCTGTGGCGCTGCGACCGCGTCGATATCCCGCCCAGCGGCATCGCCTATACCCATGTCCATCAGGGTCCCGGTATCCGCTGCCTACTCGAAGGCGGTTTCAAGGTCGAAACCGGGGGCGAGACGCACACGGTCGCCGCCGGCGAGGCATGGTTCGAAGCCGGCCCCGTGCCGGTACTGGCCTATGCCCCGGCGGACAAGCCCGGCAATTTCTCGCGCGTGATGATCCTGCCCCGCGCGCTCAAGGGGAAATCCTCGATTTCCTATGTGCACGACGAAGACAAGGACAAACCCAAGCGCCAGAAATACACGATATTCCTGGACGAATTTATCGAGATATAGATCATGGCAGCCAGCACCACTTCCAATCTCCGGACCGGCGGCCAGATCCTCGTCGATTGTCTGCGCCTGCACGGCGTGGACACCGTGTTCTGCGTACCGGGCGAGAGCTATCTCGCCGCCCTCGATGCCTTTCACGACGTCCAGGACCAGATCAACCTGGTGGTCTGCCGCCAGGAAGGCGGCGTCACCAACATGGCCGATGCCTGGGGCAAGATGACCGGCAAACCCGGCGTCGCCTTCGTCACGCGCGGCCCCGGCGCCACCAATGCGTCGGTCGGCA
Organism: uncultured Rhodospirillaceae bacterium; assembly: GCA_963974055.1. Classification (GTDB taxonomy): domain Bacteria; phylum Pseudomonadota; class Alphaproteobacteria; order MPNO01; family UBA830; genus CAXBCP01. The sequence continues at coordinate 33,951 of CAXBCP010000006.1, read as the reverse complement.
TTCACACGGCGCACCAGGATTCGACCCCCCTGATCCTGTTTGTCGGCCAGATCGCCCGTGACATGACCGAACGCGAAGCCTTCCAGGAAGTCGATTACCGCCGCATGTTCGGCGAGATGACCAAATGGGTCGCCCAGATCGACAATCCCGCCCGCGTGCCCGAAATGGTCAGCCGCGCGTTCCATGTCGCGACATCCGGCCGGCCCGGCCCCGTGGTCCTCGCCCTGCCCGAAGACATGCAGACCGAACGCGCCGACGCCGAGGACGGCCAGCCCTATCGCAACGCCCAGGCCAATCCCGGCGCCGCCGACATGGCGGTATTCCGCGACATGCTGGCCGCCGCGAAGACCCCCCTGGTCCTCGCCGGCGGCGGCGGCTGGACCCCGGCCGCCTGCGCCGACCTCGCCGCCTTCGCGGAGCGGAACGACCTGCCGGTTTCGGTGTCGTTCCGCCGCCAGGACCTGATCGACAACCGTCACCCGAACTATGCCGGCGTCGTCGGCCTCGGCATCAATCCGAAGCTCAAACAGCGGCTGGACGATACCGACCTGCTGATCGTGATCGGCCCGCAGCTCGGCGAGATCGTCTCGGGCGGCTATACCTATTTCGACTTCCCGAAGCCGAAACAGCCCTTCATCCATGTCAGTGCCGGCGTCGACGAGCTCGGCAAGGTCTATCAGTGCGACCTCGGCATCAATTCGGGCATGGCGGAGTTCTGCGCCGCCGCAAAGGCAATGGCGCCGGTCAAAGGCACCTGGGCGGGCGAAGCCGACACGGCGCATGCCGATTACATGGCGTTCTCGACCCCGCCGGACATGCCGGGCGACGTAAACTATTCCGAAATTGTCGGCTGGCTGAGCGACACCCTGCCCGATGACGCCGTCATCACCAACGGCGCCGGGAATTACACCGTCTGGGTTCACCGGTTCTTCCGCTACAAGCAATACGGCACGCAGCTTGCGCCGCAATCCGGCGCCATGGGCTACGGCGTGCCGTCAGGCGTGTCCGCCGCGATCCGCCACCGCGACCGGGTCGTCGTGTCGTTCAGCGGCGACGGCTGTTTCCAGATGAACGGTCAGGAAATCGGCACCGCCGTGCAGCAGGGCGCGAAGGTCATCTTCGTTGTCGTGAATAACGGCATGTACGGCACGATCCGGATGCACCAGGAAACCCATTACCCGAAACGCAAATCCGGCACCGATCTCGTCAACCCGGATTTCGCCGCCCTCGCCCGCGCCTATGGCGCGCACGGCGAAACGGTAACGAAAACCGCCGATTTCGAGGCCGCTTTCGACCGCTGCCGCGCCGTCGACGGTCCGTCGCTGATCGAACTGGTAATCGACCCCGATGCGGTGCTGCCGACGAACACGCTTTCAGCAATTCAGGCGACGGCGTTGAAGGCGAAGTAGGGAATTTACCGGGGAACACCCGGCAGCTAAACGCCCGCCCCCTCAGCCTCCAACAGGCGGCGGTTGACGGCGCGCATGGCGATCGTCGGCGAATCCACGTTGATATCGACGGTCGGCGCGTCGGGGCGGCGATCGTACACGCTCTGCTGCGCTTCCAGAACCGACACGTCCTCCAGAAACACGTTCAGGAAATCGGTCTGAATTTTTCTGGTGAGGGCCTCGTTTCCGATCTCGAAATTCCGCGTCTGGCAGAAAAACATCAGCGACGAGTTTTCCGTCTCCGGCGTCGTCGATATTGCGACGCGCAGGCTGGGCGCCGGCGCGTTGCCGCGTGCCGCGCGGCCGGCCCCGGCGGGGAGCACACCCACATCGACGATACAATGCGCCGGCGAGCTGATGACGCTCGACTGCCAGCGGTCGACCGGATCGGTAATGCCGCAATATTCAACGAAAATGGGCGGCGGTTCGATGCCGTAGGCCCAGCGCGTCATCTGCACGCGGTCTTCGAACCGCTCGGTCTCGACGGGGAAATCCGTCAACCCCGCACTCGCCAGCGAGGACTGGTGGACATATACGACGTGGCTCAGGTCGAGAAGGTTGTCATTCGACAATTCGTAATGGCAGGCAATGGGCAGCGGCTTGCCGCCATTTCCCGGCGCGCAGGCCCAGTCCGGACTGTCCATGAAATCGTATTCCGGAATCAGATCGGGGTCGGCCAATTCAGGCTCGCCGAGCCAGAGCCAGATCCACTGCCATCTTTCGACCGCCGGATAGGCCACAACCGCCGCCCCGGGCGGAATTGCCGACTGCCCCGGCACCTCGATGCATCTGCCGTCCCTGTCGAACAGCAGGCCATGATAGCCGCAGCGGATAGTGTTACCGTCGATACGGCCATGAGAAAGCGGCAGGTTCCGGTGACAGCACCTGTCCTCCAGCGCCACGATCTCGCCGTCGGCGCCGCGGAAAATCACGAGATCGACATCGGCGATACGGCGCGCGAGCGGCGCCTGTTCGGCCTCGGTCTCCAGTTCCGTTCCCCAGGCTGCCGCGTACCACCTGTTTCGAATAAACATCGGCCGTGTCCTTTCCGTCGGTGTCGCTGGCCCCTACCCCACCAGCTTGTTCATCTCCGGGTGGATAATGGTGTCTTTCGCCCAGTTCAGCGTGCCCCGGTCCCGCAGCTCAAAGCAGGCATTGCGGACATGCGTGTAGGTCATCAGCGAGAACAGCCCGCCGATGCTCACCCGCGCCACGCCCATTTCCTGCATCGCGCTCAGGTCCGGCGATGCCGGGTTGGCGAGGAAATTGACCGGGCCGTCGATGGCCGCGAGGAGTTTTTCCATGGTGTCGCGGTCGCGCACGAAGGGCACGAATACGCATCCCGCCCCTTCCTGCAGGTAGGCGTTGCAACGGCGCACGGTCTCATTGAACACCGCGTCGGTGGCGCCGCCGAAAAAACCGTCAGACCGGGCATTGATGACAAAAGGCACCCCGGAAGCGTCCGATGCCGCTTTCGCCGCCCGGATGCGCGCCACCGACAGGTCGTAATCCAGCAGCGGATGGCCCGCCGCCTGGGACGAACTGTCTTCTATATTGGCGCCCACCGCCCCCGCTTCCAGGGTCGCCGTCACGGTTGCCGCAACGGAATCTGCGCTTTCGCCGTATCCGGCTTCCATATCGGCGGTGACGGGTGCGTCGACCGCGCGGGCGATCAGGCCGACCATGAACAGCATGTCGTCGCGGCTGATGTTTTCGCCGTCGGGATAGCCGAAAGACCAGGCCACCCCGGCGCTCGACGTCGCGATGACCGGATACCCGGCTTCCGTCACGATCCGCGCGCCCGCGACATCCCAGACATTCGGCAGGACAAGCGTTTCGTCCGCATCGATCAATGCCTGGAGTTTTTCCGCTTTCGCAATCAGGTTCGATTTATCCATAATTTTATTCCCTAGAGCTTGATTTCGGGAACCGGCCCGCCATTCGCCATGCCGAGGACCCCGTCCACGATGGCATCGGCGTCGTTCACCGCCGCGAAGGACAGCAATTCCTGCGCCTTGGCGATCATCTCGTCGCGGGTCAGCGCCAGTTCGGGATCGCCCTTGCAGGCGTTGCGCGCCGCGGCGACCGATGCGCCGTCTTTCAGGTTCACCGTAACTTCGCCGCCCCAGTCCTTCGGATAGGCGTTGCTGTAGGTTTCGCCCGCATGAACATTGATGGTCCGGCGCAATTCGGCAGCGCGTTCGCGCGCAGGCGCATCGAACGAAGCAAAAACGCATTTGCCGTCCATCAGACTGATCGCGACGCAGTGCTGCACCGAGAACTTGGCCTCGTATTCGCTTTCCGGCTCCGGCCGGTCGCACACGTCGATAGAGGCCTGATAGACCGCAACATCGATGCTCTCGATGTCCTTCACGTCGACCCTGCCGGACAGTTCCAGCGCTGCATCGATGACAGGGTGCGTATGACGGCAGGACGGCCAGGGTTTTATCGACGTCAGATGCACCTGCCACGGCGCATCCGGATCGCGCAGCACCGCGTCCGGGTCGGGATCGGGACAGGCGCCGGCATACAGCCCCTGCGGCCCTTCGAGGATGGCTGGCGGGCCGGTGAAACCGAGCTTCGCCAGTTCGGCGGCGACGATGCCGGCTTCGGCGCCGCGCCCGGCATGGAGATGCTTGCTCATCGCGCCCGTATTCAGAAACTCCCACAGCCCGGCCGATTGCGTGCCGGCGTTGCCGAGCGCGTGGACCGTCTGTTCGTCGGTCAGGCCGAGCAACGTCGCGGCCGTCATCGCCCCGCCGAACGTGCCGCAGGTCGCCGTGTTGTGCCAGATTTTGTAATGCGCCTTGCCGACCGACATGCCGACGCGGGTGCAGGCTTCGAACCCGTACAGGACCGCTTTGAGGAAATCCGCGCCCGACGGCATATCGTCCCCCGCGAGGGCAAGCGCCGCCGGTATAGTGACGCAGGCCGGGTGCACTACGGATGCCTTGTGCAGGTCGTCGACTTCGAGAATATGGGTAAGGCCGCCCAACACCAGCGCCCGGCGGCCGGTATCGCCCTCCTTTCCCTTCAGGTAGGAAAGCAGCTTTTCGCCCGGAACTGAACGCCGGCCGGCCAGCATGTTCGCGATGCCGTCGAGGGTGAACAGCGCCATCGCATCGAGGTCGGCCTGTTCCACCGGCTTGTTGCGGATAAGCGAAACCAGCCCTTCGGTCAGGGTCCCGTCGAACTGCGGATCGCGTATCTGCCGGGGGTCGGTGTTCATCGATGCTGCCTCACGGTCCGGTGCCGCCTGATGCGGTCCTTCGGCGCCTGTGTGAAAGGCGCCGAAGTCGCAATTACCGCGCTGGCGGTGCCTAAACCGGCGGCTTGTAGTTCGGGTACCGGTCGGAAACGTCCATGTTGTAGAGCTTGCGGGCGTTTTCGCCGAGGATGTTCAGTTTCGCCTTTTCACTGAGGAACGGCAGATCGTAGATCACGCTCGGCACGTCCATGTCCCAGTGGGGATAATCCGAACACCAGCACAATTGCGTCTCGGCATTGATCATCTTGAAGGTCATTTCAAGAATGTCGAGATTGTGCGGCATTTCCATGGGTTGCGAAGAATAGAACATCTCGCCCATGTATTCGCTCGGCAGACGCTTCAGCAACGGCGCTTCGGACGACCGCATGCGGTAATCGTTATCGAGACGCTGCATCAGCCACGGCACCCAGGCGAGACCGGATTCGATCCACATCACGTCGAGCTTGGGGAACCGTTCCGGCAGGCCGTTGACGACCCAGTTGCACATATGGACCGCGTTGAAGACGGTGAAGCCCAGCGCATGGGTCACGAGGAAGCGGTTGGTATTGCCCAACAGCTGGTCGTTCCAGCTGTAGGAACCGTGGAACGCCAACGGCTTGCCCATTTCCTCGATCAGCGCATAGGTTTTCATATAGGCGTTGTCGTAGACCGGCTTGTAGCGTGTCGACACCACCATGAAGCCGCAGACGCCTTCGCGATCGCCGAAATCCTGGACCATCTTGTAGGTCGCTTCCGGATCGTTGAACGGCAGATACAGCATCGTCTTGAGGCGTTTTTCCTCCTGCAGGATCTTTTCCGTCAGCCAGCGGTTATAGGCGCGCGCCATCGCGACCTCGTATTCCGGTACCGGGTGCAGACCGAGCAGCAGCATCGGCGTCGGGAACATCATCACGTAATCGACGCCCATGGCGTCCATCCACTTGAGCGACAGATGAATGTCACGGTGTTTACCGTCTTCCGGTGTCTGGTCCATCTTGCGAAGCGGGTAACGCGTCACGCGGCCGGCGACGTCCTGCGAGCCCGGGCTGCCCATCATGAACGGGCTGTTCGCGCCCGTACCGGAGCCCGAATAGACCTGCCCGGTCCGGCGCAGCACCGGATCGTCGATGAACTCGACGATGTCCTTCATCGACTCGTTTTCGTAGTGATGGCAATCGACGTCGATAATCAGTTTGTCCTGAAAATTACGCTGGTCGCGCTGGCGCGCCGCGTTAATCAGGAGTTTCGACGTATCGAACTCCTCAACGGACATTTTATTGAGATGGTCTGTGGGGATTTCCATTTCGCCCCTCCTTCCGTAAACGGGATCAGCCGCCTGACCAGGCCTGCCACATTCCCAATTCGAACAATTCGATATTCACCGCCTGCAACATGGCGGTCGACATAATCATGACCGATGTCACCGGCATACCGCGCCCGTTAACGAACGGGTCCCACCGTTCGCCTTCCTGAAAGCGGACGGTGTAGAGACGGGTCAGCGACGAAAGCCCTTCCTGAACCATTTCGGTGGTCAGGGTTTCGCCGTCCGGAAGGTCGAGAATCTTCCGGGCCAGTTCTTTCAGCTTTTCGGTCTCGACATCGACATTGGCCAGCGGGTCGCCGCTTTCCTGTGCGATGCGGGCCGTCGCCTTACCGTGAAACGGCGAGTTGGCGATGTCTTCGTCGGTTATGTCGTCGTCAGAGGGTGACATAAATTCCGTCGTCCTTTTCAAGAACTTCGTATTTCTTCAGCCGGAACTTCCGGTCGGCGACCATATCGCCGGTTTCCAGATCGAATTCCCAGCCGTGCCACGGACAGACGATGTGCATTTCGTCGTGGTTGAACGTCATGCCCTGATAGGTTTTGTCCTCGGCAATGATTTCCTCGACCTTCGCCATCAACAGGCCTTCGCAGGCCGGGCCGCCCTGATGCGGGCAGACATTCTGATAAGCGAACAGATTGCCGTTCACCCGGTAGACGCCGATTTCGTAATTGCCGTTCGGCACGATCTTGCGATCTCCGTCCGCTAAATCATCCGACTTGGATACGAATAGTTCCTTGGCCATTTCTCTTATTATCCCCTTTGGCGATACATTAATTTGGTGTGACGACGCCGAGCCCGCCGGACGCGGTTGCCCCGGCTTTTTTGCCCTTCGAAGTGGTGGGCGCCATATGGCGGTTTACCCGGTCCTGCAGTACGGTCATTCCCACATTGGCGCCGGCGGCCAGTGCGAAAATAATCAGGATGATCGCGTACATCGATGCGATCCTGAATTGTTCATAGAAAATTCCGAGCCGGTAGCCGAGCCCGCCATCCGCGAATTTCAGCTCCGCGACCAGAACCCCGATGACGGTGATCGCCATCGCCAGGCGCAATCCGGTAATCACCGGATTCACCATCGCAGGCATATAGATCTTTGTGATCATCTGCCATTTGTTGAGGTTGAATGTTCTGCCGACCCGGATCAGCACCGGGTTAATCAGCGACATTCCGAGCGCGGTGGTGAACACGACCGGGAAAAACGCAGACAAGGCCCCCTTCGCCATCTTGGATTCGATCCCCGTTCCGAACATCAGAAACAGGATCGGCAGGAAAATGATCTTCGGGGTGGACCCGATGGCGTTCAGGTAAGGCTCAAGCGCGCCGCGGACGAGCGGGCTCGTGCCCATCCAGATACCGACGAGAATGGCAAGAAACGAGCCGACGATGAAACCGACAATGTGCTCGGCGAATGTAATCCCGAGATCCTGGTAGAAGCCGGCAGAGATCAGTTCCTCGGCAATCGCGATCACGATGTTCCAGATATGCGGCACCACGTCGTTGTACAAGATACCGACCGACCCGAGAGTTGCGATAACTTCCCACAATGCGACGGCCGCGATAACGGTCACGATGCGAATACGGGAAATCGAACTTTCCATCGACCGGCCGCCGGCCGCTGCAATCACACTGGTCGAAGCCATTTTTCAACCCTTCCGAAACCCCAGTAAAAGAGGACGCTGACAAGTACGACAGCAATGATGCTGGCATAGGTACCCGGTGTATCGAAGCGGAAATACATCTCGGACACGATCCGGCCCAGCCCGCCGAAATCGATCAGGTATTCGATGGCAACGATGTTCACCAGCGTGTACATCACGCCGATGCGTATGCCGGTAAAAATGGTCGGCACGGCCGACGGCAACAGAATTTTCCAGAACATGTCACGTTCGGACACATTAAAGCTGCGCCCGACATTCTGGAGGGTCCTGGAAACGCCAAGCAAACCCTGCCGCGTCTGGATGATGATCGGTATAGCTCCCGGGATAAAACCCATGGCGATCAGTGTCGCGTGGCTGCGACCGAAAATAACGAGAAACAGTGGATAAAGCAGCACCGTCGGAGCCGCAAAGGCCGCCGCCAGCCAGCCCTCATAAGCAATTCCGAAGCGGGTGTTGCGGTAAAGAAAATACCCGAACGGAACACCGATAATCAGGGCAAGCCCCGTCGCCGCCGCCGTCATCGCCAGCGTGACGAAAAAATTCCCGATCAGGTCCATATCGGCCTGAACTTCCGGAAAAGACAGAATCGTATCCGACGGCCGGGGAACGACCAGTTCCATGACCCAGCCTACATTGACAGCAAATTCAAGCACCAAAGCACACGCGATGAACCCGAATAAGCCGACGACGATCGGCATTTTGTAAAGTTTGGTCATTTAACCGGCCATTCCCCTGCTATCAGTCCCGTATCAGCCGATCAGGGCTTGTTGCCCATCGGGTGGATAAGCTCCTTCAACTGCGCCGGCGTGAGAAGTTCCTTGATCTTCTTGTTCTTAAACGCAATCTCGTTGAGCTTGTCGAAACCTGCAATCGGCAGGAGTGACGCCACTTCATACGGGGTATCCTCGGTCGCCGTCTTGATATCCTCGTAGTTCAGCTTCCAGCGTTTTGCATAGGCCTGCAGACGCTTGTCGCTGTTGTAGGTCATCTTCAAGGACTCATCGAGCGCCGTCATCAGGCGTTTTGCGGTTTCGCGGTTCTTGTTGAGCCAGTTCAGGTTCGCAGCCACCACGCGGATGGTCACACCGACCAGCCCTTTCGCTTCCTTGCCCGTACCGATGATCCGAATCTTGCCTTCGCGCAGCAGATTCTTGTTCAGCGGATAGACAGACCAGCCGCTTTCGACCTGGCCTGACATCAACTGCGTCCGCGAACCGCCCGGTCCGCCGACAGAGACGAATTTCGGCTTGATGTTCAGCGCATCGGCGATGAAACGTGCCGCAAGGTCGGTCGTCGATCCCGGACGCGAATAGGCCATCACCTTGCCGCCGTCGAGATCCTTGAACGACTTGATGGGGCTATCGACTTTCACATACCAGTAAAGGTCGGGAACACCACGGATATTGCTGCCGAGAATGCGGACGGGAGCTCCCTTGGAATACGCGGAAATCACGCCGAGAACGCCGTTCCCCCAGACAATGTCCTGGCTGCCGGTGACGACGGCCTGAAGCGATGCCGCGCCGCCGGACCCGTGGATCAGAGACACATCCAGATTGTGTTTCTTGAATATGCCCTCTTCGATCCCGGTATAGGGATGTTCGCATTCGAACACGAATTTGGTGCTATTGACCATACGGACCTTGTCCATGGCCATCGCCGGTGCTGCCAGAGCGGCGACGCTGGCGGTCGCAATTGCAATAGATTTCAATAGTTTAGACATTATTCTCTCCCGTTTTGTGTTGTTTGTTGGTTAAGTCTAGTCCAATTTCTATTCGCACGCTAACGAGTCTTAGGTGGCTGCGATCGACGCCTCCGCATCGGCCATACCGCGTGAAGCCTCTTCGCGCAGCAGCGTCCATAGCCTGCCGACATAGGTGCCGAATTCCGCCGTCGCGATCACTTCCGACGAACGCGGCCGCGGCAGATCAATTTCGATTACTTCCTTGATAATGCCGGGGCGATAGGACATCACCACCACCCTGTCGGACAACTGCACCGCCTCGGTGATGTTATGGGTGATCAGCAGCATCGTCTGGTTCAGGGCGGTCCAGATTTCCAGCATCTTGTCGCCCAGCAGCATCCGCGTCTGTTCGTCCAACGCGCCGAACGGCTCGTCCATCAGCATGATTCTCGGTTCGTAGGCAAGCGTGCGGGCAACCGCCGTACGTTGCTTCATGCCACCCGACAATTGCGCCGGATAATGGTTCTCGAACCCTTCGAGTCCGACCAGCTTGATGAACTTGCGGGCGATTACATCGCGTTCGGCCTTGTCCATCCCCTCGATTTCGAGCGGAAAACCGACATTGTCCAGCGTCGAGCGCCACGGAAACGTGGATTCCTCCTGGAATACGACGCCCACGTCCTTATGCGCTCCGTCCACTTCGTGGCCGTCGATAAGGACCTCGCCGTCATGATCGTCGATCAGACCGCCGATGATGTTGAACAGTGTCGATTTCCCGCAACCCGACGGGCCGATGATCGACACGAATTCGCCCTCGGCGATATTCAGGTTAACCCCGTCCAGCGCCTTTACCGGGTTATCGCCGTCGGCGTTGTACGTCTTCGAGACGTTCTTTATTTCGAGAATATCAGCCATGATTACTTCCCCGGCTCAGCTTGCCGTGCCGGTCGAGGCTTCACCGCTCGCGCGGGTCACCATCGGGGCGGAATACCCGGGCTGAACGACAACATCGATCAGATAGGGTTCGCCCGCAGCGACGGCAGCCAGACCTTTTTTGAACGCTTCGACGAGGTCCCCGACCTGTTCGATCGGTCCGTTCGACTGAACCCCCTGCGATCTCGCGTACCCCGCCAGGTCAAGCGCCGGCTCGTCGATGCGCTGACCGATCCAGCGATTCTCCACGGGCCGGTTGCGCTGCGTCGCCATCGCTTCCTGATGAACCTCGTCGTTAAAGTTCGAGCGGTTATTGGAAATGATATAGAGCACCGGGATTTTGTAATGGGCCGCCGTCCACAGGGCGGACCCGCCCTGCATGAAGTCGCCGTCGCCCACGATCGCCACCGCCATGCGTTCGCTTTCCATCAGCGCGAGCGCCGCGCCGATCGCGCCGCCGGCCGTCGAACCGAGCCCGCCGCCGCCGTCATTGCCGAGATAGTCCTGCGGATGGTCGAAATCCCACGATTCAGACGCCCATCCCAACGGCACCCGCGTCAGGGTGATCTGATGATCGCCACGCGCCTCTTTCAGAGCATAGGCGATATCGCGCGGTGCGATCTTTGCATCCGGTGACTTGTCTTCCCGTACCGGCTCTTCCAGTTTCGGCTTCGCGCTGCCATCCCACTTGGATTTACCGCCGAGCCTGGCTTCCAGCGCATCCAGCAACTGGCCGACGAAAACGTCGGGATCGGCCAGTACAGGCACGTCTGCCGGCGCCAGACCGAAATGATCGGCGCTCCAGCCATTGTGAACGTATGAATCGACCGTGCAATTCACGATCTTGCCCGGCACGCCACCGCGGGGAGTAAGCGGTTTCAGCGAACCGGCAAGGTCGATCCAGTCGAACGAGACGATGACGTCCGCCGTCATCATCTCTTCCTGCCCGAGCGGGCTGACCCAGTTCGACGGCGAACCGATATGCAGCGCGTGTCCGGTCGGGAACGATGCCCGGTTCTTCAGATCCGTCACGACGCCGGCACCGGTCAGTTCGGCCAGCTTCACGCGGCGTTCCCAGCCTTCCTTCGTCGCCGACATGCGGCCGAACATCAGCACAGCATTCTTTGCGGTGGCCAGCAACTCCACCGTCTCCGCCAACGCGTCCGCCGAAGCGGGCGGGGCGTCGGCAAGCTGGAAGCGCGATACGTCCGGAATGGTGACTTCGTTTTCCTTCAGCGGCGTTTCCTGCAGCCCGGCGTCGAAGCAGACATAGACCGGCCCCTTGGGCGCCTGCTGCGCCATGATATTGGCGCGCAGCATGGTCTCCACGATCGCTTCCGCAGAGCGCGGTTCATCATCGTATTTCACATAATTGCGCAACAATGCGCCCTGGTCCTTCGCGGTGTGAATCCAGTCGATCCAGGGACGGCGCAACGGCGCATCAACCGGACCGGTCGCCCCCATCACGAAGATCGGCGCGCGATCGCACCAGGCGTTGAAAATGCCCATCAGGCCGTGCATCAGCCCGACATTCGAATGCACGATGGCCCCCATCATTTCGTCCGCGACCTTCGAATAGCCATGGGCAATCGAAATCGCGTGGTCTTCATGCAGACACAAGAGCATCTGCGGCTCTTCGTTTCCGAGATAGTTCACAATGGAATCGTGAAATCCGCGATAGCTCGCGCCAGGATTCAGAGACACATACTTGATCCCAAGCTTCCGCAGCATTTCGGCGGAAACGTCGCTGACCCATTCCATGGGTTTGTTATCGCCGGCGACGGGACGGTCGTATTTGCCGATTTTGCTCATGCTGTCAGTACTCCTGAGACGGAAGATTAAGAAAGGGAAAGGCACTGAGAACGCCGGGCGGCACGACAGGCTGCACGGGTTCAAGAATTTCTTCGCTAAGTTTGTCGAGACTGTCGAGGCCAAGCAACCCCATGACAGTATTTATCTCTATTTCGAGCAGTTCCAGGACGCGGAGCACCCCGGCCTGCCCGTCCGCACCGAGACCGAGACCCTGTATTTTTCCGATCGCCACCGCGTCCGCGCCGCGCGCCAGCGCCTTGACAATATCCGCACCCCGGCAGAATCCGCCATCGACGATGATCTCTGCCCGGCCGCCGACCTCTTTCACGATTTCCGGAAGCATATCGATGGTGCCCCGCCCATGATCGAGCTGGCGGCCGCCATGGTTGGACACATAAACGACCTCGACCCCATGCTCGATGCAACGGGCCGCATCTTCCGCAGTCGCAATGCCTTTGAGGATCAGCGGGATGTCCCAGGTGTCCTTGAACCATTTGACCAGGTCCCAGTTGAGTCCCGCCTGATATTCCCAGCCGTCGTTATTGCGGCTTCGCCCGCTCGGTTTGTACCGCTTGATCAGGTCGCGTTCGCGCCGCGAATACAGCGCCACATCGACGGTCAGACAGAACTGGATATAGCCGAGATCAATCGCCTTGTTGGTAATGTCGGCAACCCAGTCGCGGTCGCCGCGAACATAAAGCTGGAAGACCTTTTCGTGTTTCGTCTCGGCAGCGATTTCGGCAATTCCGGGCTGCGTGACAGAACTCAGATAGCTGATGACGCCGAATTCCTCGGCGGCCTTCGCAACCGACATCGCGCCGCCGGGATCGAGCGCATCCAACGATCCCATCGGCGCAAGGATGACCGGCAACCGGGATTTTACGCCGTGAACGGACGCAGAAAGATCGATGTCGCGCACATCGTTCAATACAGAGGGGCGAAACGCCAGACTGTCCAACGCCATCCGATTGCGCAACAGCGCCGTTTCCGTATCGGCGCCGCCCGTCAGATAATCCCAGGCGCCGGGAGACAGGTTCCGGTGTGCCGCTTTGACAATCTCGTGCAACGTGGCGAAATCGTTCACCCGTTTAGCTCTCCCTGCGTGCCCGTTTATAGACCGGGCTTTGCGCATTCTTCAGACGCTTGCTTAGATTTGAAAGTAATCTAGCGATGCGATCCGGTCATGACCATATCAATTTTATAAATCGATACCGTTCGACGATAAATCTGTCGCGCTGCATACGCGGTATCCATAACCGGGCAGCTCGCGGATCCAGGCTCGGACGACGTGCTTACGTGGGCCCGCACACCACGTTCACAAGCGCCTGGCGTTTCTCGCCGGTGACGACCGCCAGCGCCTTTTCAAGCGTCGGCATAAGGTCTTTCGATTCGCTGACCCGGAAGCCGGCGCCGCCGGAGACCTCAACCGCTTTTTCATAATGCTGATCGACCGTGAAATGGGTCAGCGGCTGCCGGTTTGCCTTCGCGGCATAACCATCCGGGGTTAGTCCCATTGTCGAGCGGTGGACGGCCTGCCAATGCTGGTTGTTGAACACCACCCACAGGATCGGCAGATTCTGTTCGGCGGCCACGTAGTGCGCCGAGATCGGCACGTTGAACATGTATGCGCCGTCGCCTTCGGTACCGATAACAAGCTTGTCCGGCGCCGCGAGCTGCGCGCCGAGCGCGACGCCCATGCCGTGCCCGAGGCCGGACGCAGCCCCGGCGTTCAGCATGGTGCCGGGCCGGTCAATATCGACATACTGTCCCATCAGCGGCGATTCCTTGACCATGATGGTATCCGGATCGCGCAGGTTGTTCAGGCAATGCGAAATATAGGCCGGCGAAATCGGCGACTGATCCTTTTCCTTCGACAGCTTCGATGCCCAGGCTTCCTCAAGCGACTGATGAGCAGCCGTGATCTTGTCGCGGCGTATGGCGATTTTGTCTTTCGCGCCCCTGGCGTGCTCGGCCATGACCGGCAGCAGACTGCGAAAACCGATATCCGCAGGACAGGTCAGCGAAATGTCGGCCGGAAAACCACGGACCGGAATCATCGTGTACATCGGGTCCGCCGCAATGTGAATCACCTTGCAGCCGTCGGGCGGCGTAACCTGCGACGGCAGCCACGGCACCACCGTATCGAAGACCACGATAACGTCTGCATCCTCGACATAGGGATTCGGGTTGTAGCCCGCATGCATCGGGTGACGCGGCGGCATGGCGACAAACCGGTTGCGGTACTCGACCACGGGAATCGCATAGGTCTCGGCCAGTTCCACCAGCGGCGCCATCACCCCCGGATTACGTCCGCCCCAATTGGTGATGATTACCGGACGCTCGGCGTTGGCCAGCAGCGACGCAACTTCGTCCAGCGCATTCGGGTCGGGATAGGGCGGTGCGGCAGGCTGGATCCTGTTCGGCGAATCGAACGAGAATTCATCCATTTCCAGCGACAGCACCTCGCGCGGCAATGACAGGTAAACCGGACCGCGCGGCTCGCTCATCGCGATCGACAATGCGCGGTCGATGATCGTCGCGACCTGTTCGCCGTTGCGAAGTTCGTAATCCCATTTGACCGCTTCGCGGGTCATTCCCGCCTGGTCGTACATTTCCTGGGTCCAGTGAATGTCGAGGCTGCGATGCCCCTTCAACGTGTCTTCGTTGGTCGGGGTGCGCCCCGCCGTGAACAGCATCGGCACATAGCCGCGCGCCGCATTCAGCAGGCCGTTCATGGCATTCGCCGTGCCGACATTGACATGCATCATCGTCATCTGCGGACGGCCCGACACCAGGTAGTGGCCGATCGCCATGTGCTGGGCGGTGTTTTCGTGCGGACAGGTAATCGGCTCCGGGATCGGCGTGCCGAGCGTCTGGGCCTTGGCCAGCGCTTCAATCAGCGGCGCGAAATCGGTACCCGCATTGGCGAACAGGTAATCGACGCCCCGGTCGGCAAGAACCGCGAGATAGGCATCCGCGACAGTACATTTTTTGAGGGTTTTTTTTGGCATCTCACGTTCCCGGCTATTATTTATTATTCAGTCCGTCACTGCTGGTGGCGGCTCAGTTCGCGATTGTGACAGACGGCCCGTCAAAGGCCAATCCGGCACGGGTGATTTTTCGACACTCAACCGGCAACCGATATATCCGGATACAGGAAACGCCGCGGGGCAGCAGCGGGGTTTTCACGCGATGACACAATCAACAAACGCCCTGAACAAACAAACGCCCTGAACAAATGTACGCCCCGCCCCGCACGGTCTAACAGTCGTCTTCGTCTTTCAGCGTCCTGACCTCCGTATTCATCTCGAGGTCGCTACGCCGGCGCTGGGCAATAATTTCACCCGTCTTGAAGTAATCGCTCTCGACGGCGCGCTTCGCCATGACGTCGAATTCCTCTTCCCATTCGCCGAGCGAATACCCGTGCCACGGCACCTGGGGCTTGAGTTCGGGCAGGCCCAGTTCTTCCCAGATTTCCTTCGCGTTCTCCATGAACTCCTTCTTGGGCAGCGAGATCGGCGGGAAATCCTCTTTCAGGGTCGCATCGAACAGTACCGACGCATCCTCGCCGCCATTACGCGGACTGCGCGGACCGTGGCCGGAATCCCGGTGCTTCAGGATTTCAACGTCGAGCGCCGGGTTGGCGCGATAGGCCATCGCCCAGAACACCGCATCGGCATTGTCGGGGTCGATGTCGTCGTTTACCGCGATGACATACTTGCCCGCTGCCCGATGCAGCGACGCCGCCCCGTACATGGCGCGCCATACTTCGGTCGACGGCATGCCGCGTTCGCAGATGATGACGATCAGCTTGCGGATATTCGTCAGCGGTTCGTGCATCGAGACCCGGATCACGCCTTTGATGCCGAGATGATCGCGGAGATGTTCGGTGAACATCGGTTCGTACGCGACACGCTTGATGACGGACGATTCGGACGGCGTCACCTGGCTGATGATCGACGTCAGAATCGCATCTTTCTTCCGGGTAATGCAGGTAACGTCCATGAAGGCGTTGTATTCCTGCAGGTTCACATGACCGTGGGATTCACCGAAGGGCGCTTCCGGTTCCAGGAATTCGGTACTGATATACCCTTCGATGACGATTTCGGCCTCAGCCGGGACCATCAGATCGACCGTCTTCGCCTTTACGATATTGATCGGCGCCTTGGCCAGCGCACCTGCGACGCGGAATTCATCCATCGCTTCCGGAAGTTTGATCGCCGATGTGAACGTGACCGAGGGCGGCGCGCCGAGCACGACGGCCGCGGGCATCGGTTTGCCCATTTTCTTGTATTTTTCCCAGTGAACGTAAATACCCGGGCGCAGTTCGAGCGACGGGTTCATTCCCAGCCGTTTCTGTCCCTTCACCTGCCCGCGGTAATTCCCCATATTCTGGATACCGGTTTCCGGATCCTTCGTGATGTATTGCGACAGGGTCGTATACGGCGCGTTGTCCCAGCCGGGGGTTGAAATCGGCACCGGCACGCCGTCAAGCCCCTGCCCGTCCACATCGAGGTCCGCGCCCTGCCATACGATTTCCTGGCATGGCGCATCGCTCACTTCGACCGGATCGACCGGATTTGCCGTCGCATGTTTCCAGGTCGCTTCGATCTCGTTCAGTTCGCAGCCGATGCCGGTGCGATAAATATCGCGACTGGCCGCCAGCACGCCGACGGCGACCGGTATGTCGAATTTTCGTCCCTTGGAATCCACAACGTTCGTGAACAGGAACGCCTTGCGGTCCTTTTCCTCGATCCCGCCCCGGAACTGCCAGCGCACCAACGGATGCAGCTCCGTGTCCTTGTTGATTTCGCGGTCGACAGTCACCAGAAGGCCGCGCTCTTCGAGCGCCTTCAGGTGGTCGTGCAGATCGGGATAGCTGCGCGGCGGGTCTTTACGTTCGGTCATCGGTTTTCCTTACTTGTCCTTTACCTGGGATGCGTCTTCCAGCTTGTCCCAGGTCAGCGTTTCATCGACCTCGTCCCCGGCGCCGGGATTGCCGATATCGAGTGTCCGGATTTCAGTGTTGATCGGCACATCGCCACGGCGGCGCTGGGCGATGATCTGGCCTGTGGTCCAGTATTCGCTTTTGACCGCCCGGCGCGCCATTGCTTCGAGCCCGGAATTCCATTCTCCGAGATCGTAACCGAACCATGGCGCTTTCGGCTTCAGCTTCGGCAGGCCGAGGTCTTCCCAGATCTTCTTCGCTTTTTCCATAAATTCGCGTTTCGGCAGGGAAACCGGCGGGAATGTCTCCTTCAGGGTCGCGTCTATCAAGACGGCGCTGTCTTCGGAATCCAACAGCGACCGCGGTCCATGGCCTTCATGCTTGTGCTTCAGCACTTCGACATCGTTGTGGGGTTTACAGCGATAGGACATCGCCCAGAACACAGCATCCGTATCGTCCGGATCGATATCTTCATTAACGCAAATGATCCATTTGCCTTCGGCCTGACGCAGCGAAGCAACGCCGTACATCGCCCGCCAGATTTCCGTACGCGATATCGTGCGGTCGACCACGACAATGATCAGCTTGTGCAGCGAGGTCAGCGGCTCATGCGTCGAGACATGTTTGATGCCCTTAATGCCGAGATGGTCGCGCAGATGTTCGATCTGGCGCGCTTCGTAGGCCGGCCGCTTGATCGTACCCGATTCCGACGGCGTCACCTGGCTGACCCACGACGTCATCACCGCCGATTTCCGCCGTGTAATTGCGGTGATATCGACATAGGCATTGTATTCCTGAAGGTTCACATGACCGTGGGATTCGCCGAAGGGCGCTTCCGGTTCCAGCAGTTCGGTCGATACGAAGCCTTCGATGACGATCTCGGATTCCGCCGGCACGATCAGATCGACCGTCCGGCAGTTCGTCACGTTGAGCGCAGCGCCCGCCAGCCCGCCCGACACGGCGAGTTCGTCGAGCCTCTCCGGCACTTTCTGCACAGCCGTGAAAGATACGATCGGCGGCGCGCCGATCACGATGGCCACCGGCATGGGCTTGCCGAGTTTTTTCCATTCGAGCCAGTGCATGTAACCGCCGGTGCGAAGCTCCGTCGACGGATTCATGCCGACCCGGTTCGGCGCCTTCACCATGCCCCGGTAATTGCCCATGTTCTGGACGCCTGTATGGGGATCCTTGGTAATGAAATGGGAAGACGAAAAATACGGTGCGTTGTCCCAGCCCGGCGACGAGATGGGCACCGGGATTGCGTCCAGCCCGTTGCCGTTCAGCAGGTCTTCGCCTTCATAGACAATATCGTGGCACGGCGCTGCGCCGTCTTCGACGAGGTTCGGTTCGATCGGATGATTGATCGCATTGATCCAGGTGTTTTTCAGGTCCTTCACATCGCAGCGCATCCCGATCTGATAGATGGCCCGGTTCCCCGCGAGCCCGCAGACGAGCACGGGAATATCGTATTTACGGCCCTTGGAATCGGTGACATTGGTAAACAGGAAAGCCTTGCGGTCCTCTTCGTCGATACCGCCGCGGAACTGCCAGCGCACCAGTGGGTGCATCTCGGTGTCCTTGTTGATTTCGCGGTCGATCTCGATCAGCAGTCCCTTCGCGCGCAGTTCCTCGATATGTTCGTGCAGATCGGTGTATCCACGCTGTGCGACTGTCGTTTCCATTTTCTTGTTCTCCGCCAGTTCAGTCCTGATCCATGTCCCAGCCGGGCACGGCCCGGACATGGGTATTCGGCTTTAACCCCGACCGTCGGCGCTGGGCGCTGCGCTTCCCGTTTTCGAGGTAATCGCCCTGGGCGGCGCGTTCCGCGAGCTTGTCCCATTCATCGGTCCAGTCCCCGAGCGAATAGCCGTGCCACGGACTTTCCGGGTTTAACGGCGGCAGACCGAGTTCTTCCCATAGTTCTTTCGCCCGCTCCATGTATTCCCGCTTGGGCAGCGCAAGCGGCGGCATTTCGCGTTTCAGCGTCGCATCGATCAGCAGGGTCGAATCCTCCGGGCGGCCGCCGCCGGGCCCCTTCGGACCATGGCCCGCATCTCGGTGACGCAGGATTTCGATATCCTTGTCCGGATCGGCGCGATAGCCGAGCGACCAAAACACCGCATCGCCGTTGTCGGGATCGATATCCTCGTTCACCGCAATCACGTATTTGCCGCAATCGGCCCGCAGCGACGTCGCGCCGTACAGCGCACGCCATACCTCGGTGCGCGGCGTGCCCGGCTCCATCTGCAGAAAGATCACCCGCCGGATATTGGTCAGCGGCTCGTGCATGAAAACGCGCCTGACACCCTTGATGCCGAGCTGGTCGCGCAGATGGGCGAGAAACATCGGCTCGTAGGCGACGCGCTTGATCACGGATGATTCCGATGGCGTCACCTGGCTGATGATGGACGACAGCACGGCGTTCGATTTCCGCGTAATCGCGGTGACTTCGAAAATCATGTTGAAGTCCTCGAGCGAGATATGTCCATGAGACTCGCCGAACGGCGCTTCGGGCTCCAGGTACTCGGTATCGATGAGCCCTTCGATAATAATCTCTGAATCGGCGGGCACCGTCAGGTCGACCCCGGTGCATTTTACGATCCTGATAGGCGCCCCTGCCAGACCGCCGGCAATCGTCAGTTCGTCAACATCGCGGCGGATTTTCTGGGGGCCTGTATAGGCCACCGCCGGCGGGCAGCCGAGCACGATGGCGCATGGCATCTTTTCGCCCCGCGCCCGGTATTTTTCCCAGTGCAGATAACCGCCGGCGCCGCCTTCCCGCGCCGACATTCTTACCGCCATACGGTTGGATGCTTTCAATCCGCCCCGATAGGTTCCGAGATTCTGAATGCCCGTATCCGGGTCCTTCGTCACGAACATCCCCGCGGTCAGGTACGGCGCGCTATCGAAGCCCGGTGTCGAAATGGGGACCGGCAACGCATCAAGCCCTTTGTTCTCCCCAATCAGGGCCTCGCCGGTCAGGATCACTTCCTGACAGGGCGCATGGTTGATTTCCACGGGTTCGACAGGGTTGGCCACCGCCTTCGCCCAGTGCGGGCCTATCTCGTCCAGCGCGACGCCGATTCCGACCCTGTATACGTCGCGGTTGGCTGCCAGCGCGCCGACCAGAACCGGCATATCGTACTTCCGGCCACGGCTGTCATAGACATTGGTAAACAGGAACGCTTTCCGGTCAGCGTCCGCTATGCCGCCACGATATTGCCAGCGCACCAGCGGATGAAGTTCCGTGTCCTTATTGACCGGCTTGTCGATACGCAGCAGCAGACCGGCAGCCTCCAGGGCGGCGATATGGTCCTGCAGATCGGGATAGGCTCCCGCATGCTCCGGAGCCGTCGAATTCAGATTCGTCGCCATGACCTGCCATTGCTGGGTTTCAAAATCCGGCACCCGGGAACAGGGCCGTATCTGCTTATTTTACGCCTTCAAAATAGCCGCATCAATACGCCACCGTATGGAACCGTAACTTGTTGTTCCTCAAGGGCTTGTGAGAGAAGAAAGCAATATATGATGTTGACGTGCACGGTCGATGCGCTCCTCGAGCGGTAGTCCGCCGCTCCGCAGATATTCACCGGTCATGATCGCCTGGTAAATCTGGCCGCGCACGCGGGCCTGCTCGCGCGTGAACCCGATCGTTTCCAGTTCCCCCATCAGGAAGGCCAGCCGCTGACTGTCCCGTTCCTCGATACGGGCCGCCAGTTCCGGATCGTTGTGCGACAACATCCGCAGGGCCACCGTCTGGCCGCGCGTCACGCGGCCGATCACGCTTTCGAAAAGCGCCCAGATCCGATCCGCCGGATCCACGGCGCATGTCACGTCCGGCGACATCTGATCGTCCCAGATCGAAAACCACCGGGCAAGCAGCGCTTCGAGGAGTTCTTCCCGCCCCCTGAAATGCCAATAGAAGCTTCCCTTGGTGACGCCAAGGCGGCGGGCCAGCGGTTCCACCCGGACGCCGTCGAGACCGCTTTCCCCGAGCATGTCCCATGCGCCGTTGATCCAGTCGTCACGGCTCAGGCTGTCGGATGTACGCCGGCGGCCGCCGGGGGGCATGGACAAAGCTGTTTCGGCCATAGTGTCGCCTTTCTTCTGGTCGATCGCCGTCATCGGGAAGAGGGGCAGAATGGAATATCCGCCCCCGGGATACACTCGAATATTCGTATACGAACGAAATTCATGCCACCCCTTTCAAAACTAAAATGTGACGATTAAGCTTCCGTCACTCGACACGACAATGACAACAAAGGGAGACACATCATGTCTAAACGACTCCACCCAGCGCTTGCTGCCCTGCCGGCGCTTGCCCTTCTCGGGACCGCCATACCGGCATCCGCTGATGAAGTATCGGATTTCTACAGCGGCAAGACGGTTACGGTCATGGTTCCGTCAGGCCTTGGCGCAACGCTCGGGCTTTACGGGCGCCTGGTGACCGAGCATCTCGGCAACCATATCCCCGGCAAGCCGACCGTCATCATTCAGTCCCGCCCCGGCGGCGGCGGCACAAAGGGCGCCGCGTTTGCCTATAACGCAGCGCCGAAAGACGGCACTTATATTGCCGAAGTCCTCGCGCCGTCGGTCTTTGCGCCGCTGCTGCGCTCGGTCAAGTTCGACGCATCGAAGTTCCAATGGCTCGGATCGCTGACCCCCCGCCCCGCCGTCGTTTCGGTCTGGCACACCGCCGCCGCCAAGACGGTGGATGAGGCCAAGAAAACCGAAATCGTCATGGGTTCCACCGGGCTCGGTTCCGAGACCTATATCGTGCCGACGATCATGAACAAACTTCTCGGCACCAAGTTCAAGATCGTCAAAGGCTACAAGGGCGGCGGCGCAGTGAACAAGGCGATGGAAGCCGGCGAAGTGCACGGACGGATGCAGTACTGGTCCGGCTGGACAGCAGGCAAGCCAAACTGGCTCCGGGACAAGAAAATTCTTCACATGGTCCAGTATGGCGGTGTGATTCCGGAACTTTCGGGCGTGCCTCAACTGGCGAGCCTCGTATCGGACAAGGAAGCCAAGGATATGGTTGCCTTCGTTGAAACAGCGCCGAAGATCGGCATGGGTTTCTGGGTTCACCCGGAAGTGCCGAAGGCGCGCGTCGCCGCATTGCGCAAAGCCTTCATGGCCATGATGGCCGATCCGAAATTCGTGGCCAATGCCGCGAAACGCAACGCGCCGATCCAGCCCGTTGCCGGCGAAGTGCTCGATAAGCTGGTCGGTCAGGCCTATGCCACGCCGAAGGAAACGATCGCCAAGCTGAAAGAAGTGCTCGGATTTAAGTAATCCACCACCGAACGGCCAAAATAAAACACCCCGGTGCGCCTGCACCGGGGTGTTTTTTTGTCCGCGCGGATGCGGTTCAGAACATGTTCAGCTCCGGGATTGTCCGCAGGACCGGGAACCAGTCGCCGACCAGCGTCTGCGGCCACGGAATGATCAGCAGCTTGTGGAACAGCAGGTAGGAAACGATCCACACGCCACCTGACGTCAGCAGTGTGATCCTCCAGCTTTCCTTGCCCTGGAACCTGATATAACAAACCATGTAAACCAGCATTGCCGGCAACAGGCCGATCACCGCAGCGATGCCGAAAAACGCCAGCAGCCAGGCGAAATAGTTGACCACCCGGCGGGTAATTTCGCCGCCCGACAGATCGCCGTAATCCGCACTGATATCGAAGTGAACGTCGCTCTGCACCGGTTCGGTGCCGCCTTCGCCGCGACCCGGTATTCCGTCAGGATCGACCTCTTCTTTTTCACCCGGTGCGATAAACAGCGCCGAGAGGACAAGCCAGCCGATAAAGATCATCGCCGAGACAGAAACGACCTGCGGAATCAGACGCGCTCCGAATTCCCAGTCCGATGCAATGGTGAATGCCGTCGCGAACAGGGCAAACAGCAGCAACGCGAAGATCAGGTCGGGATTGACCGCTTCTTTCTGGAACCCGAACTTGCTGGATGCCTGGTTCGCTTTCGCCCGCGAGATATACCCCCGGATGATCGGCGACAGCACGCCATACAGCGTCACCGCAAAGATAATCGGCACATAGGGCGCAAACCTGATATCGCCATCGCCGAAATCGCGCCAGATCCACAGCCAGTCGGCTCCGTAGCGTTCGACTGAAATGAACATGTAGCGTTCGACAAGCCCGCCAAGCACGAAACCGAGAATCAGAGGCGGCCGCGGCCACCGCAGACGTTTCATGATCCAGCCGATCAGACCGAAGATCAGCAGGGCATAGATATCCCCCCACTGCCGCGACCCCTGGAATGCGCCGATATAGGTGATCGCGAGAACCACCGGCGCAAGAACGCCGATGCGTATCAACGCGACTTTGGCGAGCTGGTTGGCAAAAGCAAAACAGATGCCGGCGCCAAAAATATTGGCGATCGCAACCGACCAGACGAGCGTATAGGTGACGTCCAGCCGTTTCGTCAGCATTTCGGGCCCAGGAACGAGGCCGTGGATCAGGAATGCCCCCAGGATCAGCGCCATGGACGCAGAACCCGGGACGCCGAAGGCAATGGTCGGCACCAGCGCGCCGCCTTCCTTGGCGTTGTTGGAGGATTCCGACGCGATTACACCGCGGACATCGCCCTTGCCGAATGTCTCGGGAGCGCCTTTTTCGGTGCGCGCCGCATGGCCGTAGGCGATCCAGTCGATGACCGACGCGCCGATCCCCGGAACGGCGCCGAGGAACGACCCGATGGATGCACAGCGGAGCACCAGGAACCAGTTTCGGAATGTATCCTTGATGCCGTCAAGCTGCCCGAACCGTGCGTCGCGCTTCTCGTCGTCGGCATTAACATTGATCGATTGCTTTGTTATCGCCATATCGCCGAGTTCTGGAATGGCGAACAGGCCAAGCGCCAGCGGAACCACCGGCAATCCGTCCCAAAGGTACAGTGAATCGAACGTCCAGCGGAGCGTGCCCGTTTGAGGGTCGTCACCCGCCGTCGCAACCAGCAGTCCGATACAGGCGCCGGCGAGTCCCTTCAGCGGGGAACCGCCGGACAGAACGGCAACGAGGGAAAGTCCGAAAACGCAGATGGCCAGCAATTCCGGCGACCCGATTTCCAGCACGATCGGCCGCAAAACCGGGACACTGACGCCAAGCAGCAACGCCCCCCACAACCCGCCGACAACGGACGATGAAAACGCCGCGCCGAGCGCACGGCCGGCTTCGCCCTTGCGGGCCATTGGATACCCGTCGAGTATCGTGGCCGCAGACCCGACGGTCCCCGGCACCCCGAACAATACGGCAGGAATCGTATCCGACGTCACGACAACGGCCTGAAGCCCCATCATGAAAGCCAGCGCCGTGTAAGGATCCATATTGAATGTGAACGGCAGCAGCAGGGACAGGCCCACAAGCCCGCCCAGCCCCGGAATCACACCCAGCACCAGACCGATCAACACCCCGAAAGACAGGAATCCGAGCCTTTCGAGACTCATCATGTTGTTAAACGCCAATACGGCGCTTCCCAGCATATCGACTTCCATTTCGCGCTCCCTGTTGGACCCTTTAGCGGGTCCTTAAATTAACATACGCCAGTAATAACATACGCCAGCGTACGGACGCAGTGGTATCAGACCGCTCTTTTCTGTCAAGCAGCAGCCCATTGCACGGCATCGATTGTGATTGTTATTCGGCTGCCACCGCATTCGAAAAATTCGGGTGGCGTTCGCTGACATCGAGATTGAATATCTTCTGGGCCGTCAGACCGAGGATATTCCGCTTCGCCGCTTCATCTATGAACGGCAAATCCCAGATGACACTCGGAATATCCATGTCCCAGTGCGGATAGTCGGACGCCCAAAGAAGCTGGGTTTCCGCATTCATCGCTTTGAATGTCGCCTCAAGCATGTCCATATCGTCGGGCATTTCCATCGGCTGGGTGGTGTAATACATGTCGCGCATGTAATCGCTCGGAAGTTTCCTGAGCATCGGGCACTCCGACGACCGCATCCGGTACTGCGTATCCAGCCGCTGCATCAGGAACGGAACCCAGGATATCCCGGATTCGATCCAGATTACCGGCATGTCCGGGAAGCGTTCGTTCATGCCGTTCAGCACCCAGTTGGTGCAATGGACGACATTGTACCAGGTGAAGCCGAGCGCATGGACGGCAAGGAAGCGATTGCAGGTCCGGAACATGGGATCGTCCCAGTTAAAGCCGGAATGGAACCCGATCGGCAGGCCGCGTTCCTGGATCGCCGCGTAGATTTTCATGTAGTCGTTATGGTGTACCGGCCGGTGACGCACCGATGTAACCATGAAGCCGATAACGCCCTCGGCGTCGCCGAAATCCTCGACGATCTTGAGCGCCGCGTCGGGGTCGTTAAACGGCAGGTACAGCATCGATTTCATCCGCGGCGAACCCGGCAGAACCTTTTCGACCAGCCAGCGGTTATAGGCGCGCGCCAGGCAAACCTCGACATCGGGCTGGGGATGCATCGCCAGTCCCAGCATAGGGGTCGGGAACACGCAGGCGTAATCGACGCCCATCGCATCCATCCAGCGATGGCTGAGATGGACGTCCCGGTGCTTGCCGTCGTCGGGGGTCTCTTCCAGACCACGCAGCGGATAGCGCGTAACCCGCCCGCCGATGTCCTGATAGCCGGTGCGTCCCAGGGTGAACATGGATCCGCGATGCGCAATCTGTTGCGCCGAACGGGCAAGCTGGCGAAGAACGGGGTCTTCGATGAACTCGACGATTTCCACCATCGATTCCGTTTCGTAATGATGCGCATCCACATCGATGATCACCACGTCTTCGAACTTGCGCTGGTCCCGTTGCCGCGCCGCATTCTGGAGCAGTTTCTCGGTATCGAATTCCTCGACACTCATCCGGAAATAGCGTTCGTTGCCTGTGGGGAGTTCCATGAACCCCTTCTCCCGTTAATTACTTAGGTTGCTTATTGTACTCATAAATTCGGGCTACGCCAAAGAAATGGATTCGCGACCGCCGCCCGATGCAGGGCCGCATGCAAAAATGCGATCAGATGAACCCCGGCAGGAATGTTGCTATCGGCGGGAACGCCGCGATGGCCAGCATTCCGAGCAGAAAAATAGCGACGAACGGCCATGTCGCACTGAATACCTGCTGCAGCGATACCCGGTCCGTCGCCCCCTTGAACGCGAATATCGTATAACCGAACGGCGGCGTCATTCCCCCTACCGTGACATTGAGCAACATCAGCAGCCAGAACCAGACCGGATCGAATTCAAGCGACTTAATCAAGGGCTGATAAATCGGGATAACTACCAGCATCAGCGCAATCTGGTCGATGAACATGCATAGTATGAACGGTATGAGCATCATGATGAACAGCATCACATAGGCCGACAGATCCAGCCCCGCGACAACCTGCGTCAGTTCCCGCGTCGACCCGGTAAAGGCCAGAAGCTGGCTGAACATCTTTGAACTCGCCATGATCACCAGAATCATGCTCGCTATAAAAGCGGCCGAGGACAGGGATTCCGAAATCATCTTCCAGTTCAGTTTGCGGTAATAGGCCGCGGTCACCATCGAACCGACCACGCCGGTCGCCGCGGATTCGGACGGCGTTGCGATGCCGAGCAGAATCAGTCCCATAACGCAGAAAATGATGAGCGCAAAGGGCGCCACGCGGACCACTGCCATGACCTTCTCGCCCAGACCGACACTGATCGTCGATGTCGCCGCGTCCTCCGGCGCGAGTGCCGGGTTAATCCGCACGCGGGCAAGCGTATAGATCAGAAACATCGTCGCCAGCATCAGGCCGGGCAGAATACCGGCGATCAGCATGCCCGCGATCGAGACGTTGGCGAGCGTGCCAATGATGATCACAAGGACGCTCGGAGGGATTATCGGCGCAAGAGATGCCCCCGCCAGAATCGCCCCGGTCGACATTTTTGCATCGTATCCCCGGTCCAGCATGCCGGGCAGCAATGTCCGCGCCATCATCGCCGCGACGCCCATTGCCGCTCCGGAAAGCGCGCCGAAGATCGTCGACAGGGCGATACACAGCACGTACTGGCGGCCCTTCACCCTGCCGACCAGTTTGTCGACGGAATCGAAGAGAATATCGATCGATCCCGAGCGGAAGAGAATTTCGCCCATCATGATGAAAAGCGGGATCGCCGACAGGTCGGCAAAATTTGTCGTCTCGAATATCGAATTCGCAACCATCCCGAAACCGGGCTGGCCGAGAATGATCAGCACGCCGACGAGGTTGATCAGCAGAAACGCGATGAAGATCGGCATGCCCGACATGAAACAGGCCAGCAACAACGTCAGACCGATCGTCAGGACTGCCCACCACACCATTACTCGAAGCCCCCGCTGCGGCCGGAAACATCGATTTTCCGGTAATCCAGCATGCGCAGATAATGCAGCGCCGACATGCCGAACCCGAAGGTGATGAAAACCGAAATATAGTATTTCGGAAACGGCTTCACCTTCATCATGTGGACGTCATTGACCACCTGGCGGATATTTTCGTCCAGATTGATCCAGAAAGCCGCCGCGCACACCACGAAACCGATCAGGTAAATCAGCCAGTAAGCGGGCTTCGTTTTCCCGGCGGGCATCATTTCGAGAAGAAACGTGACCGCCACATGCCCTTTTTCCCGGGTAACATGGGGCATCATCAGAAAGCAGCCGATGCACAGTGAATAGGAAACCGCCTCGTCCGCCCACCACGTGGGAGCGTTGAACGCGTAACGCGCCACGACCTCGTAACAGTACGAGACAAGAATAATGCCGAGACAGAGCTTACCGAGCTGGAAACCCAGATCGGTAAGCCTGTCATGCACCCAGAGGAAGGGTCGCAGCACTTTGTGTTACCGGGGCGCCGTCATACGCCGTTCAGTTTGTCAGCCCCGCCTTCTTGGCGAGCGCCCGCAGTTCGTTCGCACCGTCCGAACAACACTTCTGGGCAATCGTCCACATGTCGGATGCAAAGGTGCTCCTGACTTTTTCGGCCGTCTCGTCGGTCATGACGGTTTCCTTGACCCCGAACTTGGCGAGGGTTGCGGATTCCTCGGCCAGTATCCGATCGCCTTCTGCAGGCATATCGATTTCGGTCTGCTTCGCCGCCTCGACCAGAACATCCTGTTCCGCCTTGGTCAGGGTTTTCCATTTCGCAAGGTTGATCCAGAATCCCGTATTCGTCGTGCCGAACGTGGGGCGGACCTTGAACTTGGCGACCTCGTAATGCTTCATGCTAAGCATCCCGGCGGCGGGCCAGGCGGCCCCGTCGATCACGCCTTTTTCAAGCCCCGTGTAGATCTGGCCGCCGGGCAGAACCACCGGCGAGCCGCCGAGCAGGCGGATAACGCCGTGATAGCTCAGCGTACCCCGGATTTTCCGGCCCTCGAAATTTCCCGCTTTGGTCAGCGGCTGCTTGAGGAAAATGTGATAGCCCTGATTGCTGTTCGCGACGAGCCCGAGCATCTTCAGGTTGTTGTGTTTCTGGTAATACTTGTCGATGTAGTCGATCAGCCCCGCCGCCCGGCGCTTTTCCGCACCCGGTGCGATCGCGTCCATCGTAAAGGCGAGCCCCTTGCTGCCGGCATGATAGATGCCATGGGTATACAGCATGTCGAACACCCCGGCCGAGACCGGTTGAAGCTGCTCGAACGCCGGCACGACTTCCTTGCCGCTGATTGAAATATTGACTTTGCCCGCGCCGATCGACTTGACCTTCTTGTCGAACATGTCGAGCACGGCATAGGTCGGCCAGTTGTCCTTGTTCCAGCTGGTGAGCAGTTTCAGATCTGCGGCCGCAGCGGGCAGCGCCACCATCGCGACAAGTGCTGACGTAAAACCGGTGGTCAAAAATTTTCTCATAACGTCCCTCCACTTATGTGTTTTATTCAACGTGACTTCGCCACTTGATAATTATCTAACCACCCCCCAGACAATCCGGCAAGTTTCTCCTCACCCTCGCCCGTTGCACGAATGCGTCGGCGACGCCTAGATTGAGGCAACAAAAACCGCCGAAGATATCCCAGGGAGCGCGCCATGACCGACAAGCCATTTACCCGTATCGGAACGCCGACATCCGACACCAAGCGATTCCGCATGCGCGGCAAGGACGTGCTGACGGAGGTCGTCGGCGTAAAAAGCTTCGCGGAAACGTTCTATCTTCTCGTCACCGGCCGCGACCTGCCGGAAAACCACGTCCGGACCTTCGACGCCTGCATGGTCATCCTGATGGATCACGGCATTACGCCGACCGCACTGGTCGCCCGTATGGTTCACGATTCCCTGCCCGACGACGTGCAGATGCCGAT
The DNA here is from genome assembly GCA_963974055.1 of uncultured Rhodospirillaceae bacterium. Classification (GTDB taxonomy): domain Bacteria; phylum Pseudomonadota; class Alphaproteobacteria; order MPNO01; family UBA830; genus CAXBCP01. The sequence continues at coordinate 4,603 of CAXBCP010000006.1, read as the reverse complement.
GATCGCCGGCGCGATGATGGTCGGCAACAAATTCGCCGGCACAATGGCCGGCGCCGGCGCGATCTTCCGGGAAGGCGCCGCCCATGACGGCGACAAGCGCGACTGGGCCGCCGGGGTGGTTCAGCGTTTCCGGGAGCAGAAGAAATTCATCCCCGGCTACGGCCATCCCTATTATTTCCCGACCGACCCGCGCGCAGACCGCATGTTCCAGATCGCCATGGAGGGCGGCGCGACCGGCGAATATATCGAGCTTGCGAAAATCCTCGCCGAGGAGATCGAAAAGGCCCGCGGCAAGCCGCTGACGCTCAACGTCACCGGCGCGCTGGGCGCGGTGCTGAACGAAGTAGACTTCCCGGTCGAAACCATGCGCGCCGTCGCCGCCGTCGGACGCGCCGCCGGGCTCATCGGTCACATTCGCGAGGAAATGGAAAACCCTATCGTGCCGTCCGTGGTGGAATTCATCAACAACATCGAGTACCGCGACCCGGAATAACCCGTGTCGCGTCTCTTGCGTCGGATCTAAACCACGCCGCGCGCCCTCAGGTCTCTCACCGCATCGGCATTCAGCCCGAGTTCCGCCAGAACCTCGTCGGTGTGTTCGCTGAGCTGCGGCGGCGGGTTCATGGGCTGGTCGTCGCGGCTGCCGTCGATATAGACGGCGCGGCGGGAAAAGGTCTGTTTGCCTTCGACCGGGTGCTCGATCTCGAAGAAGGTATCCAGGTGTTTGACCTGCGGATCTTCGAACACTTCCTGCAACGTATTGATCGGCGCGTAGGGCACATCGTTTTCTTCCAGGCGCGGCATCCAGTAGTCGCGCGGTCGTTCCGCCGCCGCCTTTTTGAATTCCGCGTTCATGTCGAAATAATTGGCAATGCGCGACATGCGGTCGGCATAGCGCGCATCGTCACGCATGTGTTCGAGCCCGAACGCCGCCGTGACCCCCTGCCAGAATTTTTCCTGGGACGACAGATGCACCGCCAGCAGCTTCCCGTCGGCGCAGGTCATGGCGTGGGACTGCGACGCTTCCGAGCGCGACGTCGGGGTCGGCTGAATATCCTGCTGGGTCAGGTTGGCGAACGGGTCCGGCAGGAACCAGATCGAGCTTTCGAGCATATTGACGTTCAGCGTCCGCGCCGGGCCGCCGCGTTCGCGCTCGAACAGGGCCGCAAGGATACCGTAGCACGCATTGATGCCGGTGATGTTGTCGCCGATGGTCGGGCCCGTGGTTTTCGGATCGACCGGGTCGACAAACAGGCTCGCGATGCCGGACAGCGACTGCGCCACCGCGTCGTAGGCCGGGCGTTTTTCATACGGCCCGTCTTCGCCGAAGCCGGAGATCGAACACACGATCAGTTTAGGATTGCGGGCGCGCAGTTCCTCCACCGACAATTTCAGACGGTTCATCACGCCGGGGCGGAAATTTTCCACCAGCACGTCGGCGGTCTCGACCAGCTTCAGCAGGATTTCGCGGCCTTCGTCCGAGCGCATGTCCAGCGTGACCGACCGCTTGTTCCGGTTATAGGCGCCGAACTGCGCCGAATAGGTGCCGCCGCGCCATGCGCGAAACATGTCGCCGCCTTCGATCTTTTCGATCTTTATGCTGTCGGCGCCCATATCGGCCAGCATCTGGCCACACAGCGACCCGGTTATCATGGTCGTCAGTTCGATAACTCGCACGCCGTCCAGCGGTCCCGCCATGATGCGTCTCTCCCTTATTTGTTATTTGCCGTTTCCGGCGGAGCGAATTTCACCACATAGAAGGGGTTTTGCACAACGCCACCGTCGAACTATCATGGCGCAAAGAATACAAGGGAGGGCACATGGCCCGAATCGACGCCTATAACCACGTGATCCCGAAAGCCTATTTCGACAAATTCGCGGAGATCGCGCCCGACCCCGGGATCGTTAAGTTTTTCGGCGCGCTGACCGCCCTGCACGACGAAGACGCTCATATGCGGCTGCTCGACGGATTCGACGATTACCGCCAGATCGTTTCGCTCGCCAATCCGCCGATCGAAATGCTCGGCAGTCCTGAACAGACCCCTGCCCTGGCGCGCATCGCGAATGACGGCCTCGCCGCCCGGGTGAAACAGAACCCGGACCGCATTGCCGGATTCATCGCGTCGCTGCCGATGAACAACCCGGATGCCGCCGTTGCCGAAGCAGAGCGTGCGATCACGGAGCTGGACGCCCGCGGCGTCCAGTTGTTCACCAACGTTCTCGGCAAACCGCTTTCGGCACCCGAGTTCTATCCGGTCTTCGAGACCATGGCGAAGCACGACCTGCCGGTCTGGATCCACCCGATGCGCGGCCCCAACTTTCCGGATTACGCCCAGGAAGACGCGTCCGAGTTCGAAATCTGGTTCACGTTCGGCTGGCCCTACGAGACCAGCGCCTGCATGACCCGGCTGATCTATTCAGGCATCTTCGACAAACTGCCCGACATCAAGATCATCACCCACCATTTTGGCGGCATGATTCCGTTCTTCGCGGAAAAGATCGGCATCGGCTTCCAGCAGATATTCGGCCAGGACAAGGATCACAACCCGCTGGCGGCACAGGCCGGGCTGAAGAAGCAGCCCAAGGACTATTTCAAGATGTTCTATGCCGATACCGCCACCAACGGATCGGCGGCGGCGGCGGCCTGCGGCCTGGAATTCTTCGGCCCCGACCATTCTCTTTTCGCCACCGACGCCCCCTTCGATCCGGAAGGCGGCTCGCTGCTGATCCGCGAAACGATCAACGCCGTCGACAGCCTCGACATCGATGCCGGGACACGCGCGAAAATATACAGCGGCAATTTGGAACGCCTGTTGAAACTGGGATAGCCCCGCAGACCCGATTGATGCGGCGCCATTCGCTCACGGCGCGAAGGCATTCAGGCGGCGGGCGGCCTGCGGTCGGGCACCGAGACCAGCCCGATTCCGGCGACGATCAGCACCATGCCGACGACAAGCCCGGTCGTGAGTTCCTCGCCAAGGAAGACGATGCTGAGCGTCAGCGCAAATACCGGCACGCCGAGCAACCCGACAGTGGACACCACCGTCGGCAGGTAACGGATACACGTCGTCACGGCCAGCATCGCCACGGCGGTTCCCATAATCCCGCCATAGGCGAACACGCCGATTTCCAGCGCCGATCCTGTGAACCGGGGCAACGGATCGAAGATCAGCGCCATAATTGCGATCAACACACCGGCGAGCGTCAGCTGAAACGGCGCAAGCTGAAAGGGCGTACGCTGCGGCTGGTGCTTGCGGATATGAATGATCGAGACGGACCAGCTTATCCCGCAGCCGAGCAGCATTGCATTTCCGATCACGACATCGGTATCGGTCCAGTCGAACGTCGCCGGATTGAATAGGACGAGCAATCCCCCGACTGCGACGAGCAGCCCGACAAGCCGCCGCCGCGACGGCCGCTCCTTCAAAAAGAAATAGGCTGCCGGCAGCACCCAGATCGGCGTCGTGTATCCCAGCAGCGCCGCCCTGCCCGCCTCGACGTAAAGCAATGCGATATGCATCAGCAGGGTGTAGATGGCCATCATGAAGATGCCGACGCTCAGCACCAGCGGCAGATCGTGCCGAGTCGGCAGACGCAGTTTACCGGTTACCAGAAGGAAAGCCGACAGAATTACCGCACCGCTCAGGACTCGGATCGACGCATACCAGAACGGCGGGATGAACTCGAGCGCGGTCTTCGAAACCGGCCACAGTCCGCCATAGCCGACGATCGCGCCGGCAAGCGCGATAAAGCCAATCGTTCGCGGAGAAATCATGTACGCAGAATCACCCGAAAGCGGCCCCACTATCGGGATTGTTGTTTTCGCCCGTAAGAAAGCCTGAAATATTCGACACTGAACGGATCGCCGAAACGCCCGTCACCACCCCTGATTTACCCGCCAGCATTCAAGCCCCCGAAATGCAATCGACAGAAATTGCGATCGAAGATCGTTGTTAACATGTTTCATTATGCATGTCGCCTGCAGGCCCAGAAACACCGACAGCGGGCCCACCCGGGTCATTGCGGTCACTGAACGCGGCAGTCTGACTACCGACGTATTCAGCCGTACGGGTCTCCACAGGTTATCTACAGGAAAAACCCTTACTTTGTGGATAACTCGGTATTTCGGTTTGTGATTTGCACCTCACTCCGCTTCAATTCGCGACGTCAAAACCCGCCAGTCTCGACGGCATATGCCGGTATGTAGCCGCGGAAACACAGCGTAAATGCGTCAAGAAAACGGGATAATATATGTCTGAGCGCGACACAGCTGAACGAAAAGACGATGTGACCGTGAGCCCCTACCTGCTTCGCCCCGTCCGGTCTTACGACCAGTACCTTCGCGACCGCCAGACGCCCCACAAAAACACAGAAACGGTCGAGACATCGAACGGCGATTTCGCCGTACGCGCGCCACATGCATCACGTGCTGTGCCGGTATCCCACCTGAAGCGCTGCGAATCCGCAGACAACCGGTCGTAATCTGGCGGCCGGGCAACGGGCCACCGTCCCGTTCCGAAAATACGTCCCTCTAAATATACGTCCCCCCTGATCCGTTAAAATAACCGGCCTGCCGGTTGCAGGCGTCATTTGCGACGGTTCC